>CAWFYE010000001.1:0-326227 GCA_963819975.1 uncultured Verrucomicrobiae bacterium
CATCTTGTTCTCGTTGATATGGCTGTGGATCTGTCAAGTGGGCGTAGTGAGTCTGTGTTTGCATTTTGGGTGGGAGGATTGGAAGCAGGAGCGGGTGTGAGGCGGCGGGTCAGTCGGGGTGATGAGTTTCCCGGCGGTTGGTTATGCTGAGATGCGCGGGCTGTCCGGTTTCGGACCTATCCGCATTCTTTTGGTTCACCGCAGCCTTCTTCCAACAGTCTAGGTGACGCGTACTCGGGCTTCGGCGACTTGCTCCCGCCCTAACGCAACGAGACATCGTGGGTTGGCTACCGTGACCCGGCCGCCTCAGATCCGCTCCTGCTTTTGCAGTTAAGCTCTGGTTGCTCTTCTTCTGTTCCCTCCTTTGGTTGGTTCAAAACTGTTCCCCTCGAACTACTCACATGATTGTCGCTCCTCCTGGGGGTGCGCCTGGTAGCAGGGCTGGGTGCGGAGCAGTTCCCAGATAAAGCCGCAGAGCTCGCGCGCGATCGCGACGATGGCTTTATTGCGGTGCAGCCGCCGGGCGAGCGAGTGCGGTGTAACGGCTGTGTAACCGATGCTGCACTTTCCAGCTGAGGGTGCGAACCGCCCGGGGTTGTCCTTCCTGGCGGCGACTGAGGTGGGCGGATACTTTGGGCGGAGTGGCGTAATGCTGGGCGCACTCCACCAGTAACCAGCGCAGATGGGAGTTCCCGCACTTGGTGATGCGTCCCTGGCGGCGCCGGTCACTGGAAGGGTGCTCGGTCGGGACCAGCCCGAGGTAGGCCATGACCTGGCGCGGATGCGCGAAGCGATGGACTTCGCCCAACTCGCTGACCACGATCATGGCGGCAACGGTGCGGAAGCCTTTGAAGGCCATCAAAGCGCGCACCGCCGGCTGGAGCCGCCATTGTTCCAAGAGCTCGCGCATCCCGGCTTCACAACGCGCGATCCGCTCCGTGGCCGCGTCGATCCCCTGGAGATACTCTTCCAGGATGACTTTCATGGCCGGATGGGGCAGCACGAGCTCGCGCAGGTAACGTTCGTGCGCCGCCGTCCAGTGGCTCTTACCCTTATAGCGGTAACCGTGGCGCAGAAGGAAGCCTTTGAGACGATGACGTGCCCGGCGCCGGTCATCGACCGCATCGGTCCGGGCCCGGCAGAGATCGCGGATGGCTTCGTCGGTCGGCTCGGGGATGTAGACGGGAGTCAGTTCCCCGGCGCGCAGGAGCCGGGCCAGCTTGCCGGCATCGCGCCGGTCGGTCTTGATCCCTTCGCCCGCCCGGATGGGGATGAGCGAAGGGGCCACCACCGCACAGTCGACCCCCAGCTGACGCAAGCGCCGGGCCAGCCCAAAGCCGCACGGCCCCGCCTCGTAACAGGCGCGCAGGCGCACCTCCTTGCCATGGGCTTTGCGCAGCCGCGTGATCCATTTCTCGACCGCCTGCAGATCATTGCTCAGCCCGCCGCCTTGGCGCACTTCCCCGCGGCGGCCCGCTTCCGCGCTCGCCGTAATGATCGTTTCCTGATGGACATCCAGTCCGAGATAGAGTTCTTTTTTCATTGGTGTGTTTGCTCGTTCTTTGTTGTTAAAACTGCAACGCTCCGCCGCCCTCGGGTGGCGGAGCGTTGGTGCGGCTCTGCCCCGGCGCACCCGCGCCGGAGGTAACCCGCGGAAAAATATGAACCGCAAACACACTCTCCTTTTCAATCCAAACCGCGCGCGCTCACTCCCCGCGCTCAGCCATAAGGTCTAGAGGGCTTTGCCCGCTCGTTTGAGATCGCGGCTCGTCGGTTTTTGCGTGTTCGTTTTATTCTTGGCCATTCGACACGCTGTGGTATTTTCGGTTCGTGAGCGGTGCAGCCTGGGTTCAAGTTCCGGATTCGAGGTCTTTGTTCCGGGGCGTCAGAACGGCTTCGGCCACAATCCTGTTTACAGGAGCGCCTACCTCTTTAGGCGCACCGTCTCACACCTTTCCTTTTTCGGGTCGGCAGCAGCGACGCCTGAGGGCGTTTCGAAGCGGATTGTTCCACGTCTTGGCTGCTGCAACGTCTCCCCTAGGCTCAACTTTGTAGTGCAACATTTGCTAGGACTGAAGGTAGCCGAGAGCACACCGGCGGCGTCTTGCGCCCTACCGGGCGTCGCCGGGTTCCAGATTCAAGACAGGTAGCGATCGTCCGCGATAGGCCGCTTTGGGTCGAAAGAACGGAGTGAAGCGTGGCAGCGGGTTGGGCGAGGATTTCGTTCATGAGTTGAAGGTTTGAACTGGATCTCTGCAACGCGCTCGGCCTACCGGCGAATAATGGACGCGATTCAATCAATCCCGGGCGCCGGTCAAACAAATTCTCAGACCATCACGACCGCACCGGCGTGAAGCTGACGACGACGATCTCGGCATGCTTCGGTTCCCAATGGTTAAGATCGACCCGAAAACGACCAATGCGCTCGCCGCGCGCGTGCTTTTCCCGATAGAGGAGGCGATAGAGATTCTCCGTTTCCTGTTGGGTGAAAAACGGACTGTCGAGAAATTCGTTTACCCAATTCATTTCCTGGTCGTCGGTGATGTAAAAGGTGACCTGCAAATCTTCATCCGAGTTCTCGACGATGATGACGCAGTAATTGTAAAGCTTCGGGTTGATCCATTCGCCCTCGTAAAAGATGACGCAGCGCTTCTGCACCTCGGTCGGTCGAAACCGGAGCGTATCGGAAAAGTAGGAGCGGACATTAGTGAAGGTGAGCGGGCGCGGCGCGCCGGCGGGCGCGGATACCGGAGGCGACGCGCAGCCGAAGGCGAGGAGCGCCAGGCCCAGCCACCAACGCCTAGGCGTGAGCGCCATTTTCCACTTCCTTCCCTTGGTCGCGCGGATGTCCCCACGGATCGGATGACACCTCCTGGCCGGTGTCGCGACCGCTGATGAAGTCGATCACAGCCTGGAGCCGTTCGATCGAGAGCGGTTTACCGAGGCAGGCGGCGGCGCCGTGCCGGACCACGACCGGTTCCATGTGACTCTCCTCCAGCGCGGTCAGAACAATGATCGGCGGTCGGCGATGAAGGGCGCTGATCGCCTTCAGCAAAGCCAATCCACGGCTGCCTGAGTCGACGTCGACAATGAGCGTGTCGATCCGGTCAAATTCGTGGGATAGAACCCGGAAAGCCTCTGCGCTGTCGCGGCTCAGGCGCACGCCATGACCGCTACGGGCGGAAGCTTCCAATACTATCCCGCCGCAATCCGCGTCCGCATCCACCAGAAGAATCAGTTTGCCTTTCATTTTTCGCCTTTCCGTTAGGGAAAAATAAACGGCCGCCGAACGGCCACCCGGCGTTTATTGGCAAAAAAGGAGCGTTTCTTGACCCCGGCTCACTTCCGGCCGCGCGCCCGGGGAACGGCGGTCTCGGGATGAAGCTGATCCCGAAACTGGGTCGGAGATTGTCCGTAGATGCGCCGGAAAGTGCGGTTGAACTGGGTGAGCGATTGAAAGCCGACGTCGTAGGCGATCTCACTGATTCGCCGGTTGGGATTGAGCAACTGGCTGCGCGCCTCCTCCGCCCGAAGACGGGCGAGGTAATCGGTAAATTTCAGGCCCGTGCTCTTGTGAAAAACCTTGCAGAAATGGAAGACGCTGGCGCCGGCGGCAGCGGCGACGGCCGTGAGTGAGATTTTTTCCACTTTGTGCTCCTCGATGTAGCGGCGCGCCCGACCCACCAGATCGGGTTCCTGGTTTTGAGTCTCGACCAGGAGCTGATTGCTCAAATTGGAGAGCTGATCGGCAAAGAAGGTCAGCAGCCTAACAATCGCACCGTAGCGCTCGCCTGGGATGAAAGGATTCTTTTCCCAGGCCCGGCGGTGCGCGGGAGTGAAGGTAACGCCGGCCTGTTCGATGGTGCGCCGGGATTTCTTTGTGTCGGCCTGGCTGGGTGAGCGCCGCAGGACCTGGCCGATGCGCAGATAGCCGATCGTTTCCTGACCGAGCCGGAGCGGGACGGCCGTCTCGGTGAGACCGAATGGGCAGGTCACGGTCATCGGCACGGCGCCGGTATGGCGGATCATCTCCTCGTGCGCCTGGAGGCAGACGGCGAGCGTCTTTGGATTCTCAGTGAGAATGGCGCAGAAGGGATTCTCTTTCCGCTTCCCGTGATGCGCCAGGTGCCAGTATTCCAACGGGCGAATGGCGAGCGGGAGCCCAGTGGCCTGCGCGAAAACTCGCTCGTAATCGCGAAATAATTTCGAGCGACGCAGGGTATCGATCATTTCCCGATTAGCCCGGGCACGGATATCGTTCTCGGTTGCTTCCGTCACGGCAGGACAAACTTCCGCGCTTCCGCCGAAGGTGGCAAATGATTCCGGGAAGCTTGACTCGCTAGGAACATTATCGTGCAAGGCTCTGGGCAAGCCGGAAGATCTCCAGGTCGAGTTGCTTCGTCCGTCCGACGACTTCGCCTAACGGCGTCGCCGCGATCTCGGAACGCCGCATCCCGACGAGTACGCCAGGCTGGCACCAAGAGAGCAATAAACTTCCCGGAGCCAAAAAATGAACGACAATTCGCAAGCCACGCGCAGCGGAAGCGCGGCGCCTGAGAGAGATTTACGACTGTCATGGTAACAACCACCCTTCGCAGTTCAACTCCTCCGGCGCTTGATCTCAAGAGGATTCTTGTGCCGCTGGATTTCTCCGATCCTTCCGAAGTGGCGCTCCGCCAGGCGGTCCGCTTTGCCGGGGAGCTCGGCGGCGAGATTACTCTGCTCCACATCGTGCAGCCGGCCTTTGCACCCTACCCGGACGTGGTCCCTTATCTCGACATCACCGATGATGAACTGCAGAACGCGGAGCGAGCGCTCCAGGTCGTGGCCGCCCGCGCGTTGCTCAAGCCCTTCACCGTCCAGACGGTTGTCCGCACCGGCCTGGCGGCGCACGAGATCGTGGAAGCGGCACGCGAACTCGATTCCGACCTGATCGTGATCGCGACTCACGGCTACACCGGCTGGAAACATTTCTGCATCGGCAGCACGACCGAGCGCGTGGTGCGGACCGCGCCCTGCCCGGTTTTTGTCGTGCGCGAGAAACAACACGAGCTCACCCGATGAAATCAAAACCCGGACCGGAACGTGAGCCGCTCGAAATTCGGGTGGAGTTGCATCCATTTCTTGTTGGGCTGCGCCCGCATCACATCAAACTCCTGGCCGATTGTGCGATGGCGAAGAAGTTTGAGCCCGGGGAGTGTCTTTTCCGGCAGGGCGAATTCGCGAACCGCTTTTACCTCATCGAGCAGGGTGAAGTCGTGCTCGAGTCGCTCGACAGTGAAGGCGAACGGATGATCGTGGAAAAGGTCGGGCCCGGGAAACTGGTTGGCTGGTCCTGGCTCTTTCCGCCCTATGTCTGGCATTTCGATGCGCGGGCCACCCAGACCACGGAAGCGATCTTTTTCTACGGCACAATCCTGCGTGAATATTGCGAACGCGAACCGTCGTTAGGTTACGAGCTTTTCAAAAGAATGAGCGTGGTCATGATCGAGCGCCTGCAAAACGCGCGCCTCCAGTTATTGCGCGCCCACGGAGAGAAGAAACGGACTTCCGCTTGAAGTGCGCAACATGGCGGGGCTAGCGAATGATGAAAGGCCGGCCGCGACATCGCGTGATGCTGGCCTGCGCGTTCTGCGGGGTTGCGCGCTGGATGGCTTTTCCCTGCCGAAACTGGGCGGGGCCCGCTGGCGGCGCTCCTCTTTTTCATCGCCGCTTATCTAAGCGGCGGGTGGTTTCCGGCACGCGATCTGGCTGGCGAACTGGGCCCACGGCGTTTTCAACATCAACCTTCTTATAATCGTTGTCGCGCTCGGGGCGGCCGCGACTGGCGCCTGGGTGGAAGGCGCGACCTCGGCCGATGAATCTGCCCTCACGGGCGAGGCGTTGCCGGTCTCAAAGCGGACCGGCGATCCGGTGAGCGGCGGGGCAGCGGTCGAAACGCTTGCAAGAGTAAATCATTTCGCCTTCGACAAAACCGGCACTCTCAAGACAGGCGAGCTGGAGGTCGCGCGGATCAAAACCGCTAGCCTAACGAGCGCGGATGAGCGCTCGCCGCCGCCGCGGTGGCGGAGAACTCGACTCATCCCCTCTCCCGCGCGGTCGTCCGGGAAGCGGAACGGCGCGGCCTGGCTCCGGTTGCGGCGGACGATGTGACAAACATTCCGGGCTTCGGAATGGAAGCGCGAAACGCTGCCAGCTTCCAGGCGGACGTCATCCTGATGCACGACCGGATCGAAAATGTGCCGACGGCGCTTCGCCTGAGCCGGCGCGCCCGGCGCCTCATCCGGCAAAACTTGCTCACCTCGTTAGGCACGGTCGCGGTTCTGGTCACCTTCGCCCTCGCGCAGAAGATCAAGCTCTCGCTCGGGGTGTCGGCCACGAAGGCAGTACCGTCGTCGTGGTCCTGAACGGCCTGCGTCTGCTCCGGATCAGGCCTGGCCGCAATACTTGAAGAGGACCATCTCAGCCGTCTTTTCCGGAAAATAAAACCGAACAGCGCCGTCGCGACCAACGTAGTCTGTCCGCACACTGCAACTGGCGCGGCGGCTGTGGACCTGATGAATTCCAAGGCGATCGCGCAGATAAAGCGCGCCCCACGCCTCCACGCAGATCGCCCGATCGGTCCGGGCGCGGAGCATCTTTTCAAGGGCTGGCCGTTCCGTTTCCCGATAGACGATCGGGTGCGCGCGTTCCAACTCGGCGTAGTCGAGACCGCGAGCCGGGAAGACACCGCTCTCCGGCAATTGCGTCCACGGCGCCACAACCGCGCCGACTCGGATCCGCGGATCGAAACCATCAGCCGCATGCCTGAGCGACCAAGTGCTGATCGAGATCCGGAGCCGACCGAAACGTCCGGCGCGGATTGCGATCCAAACATGATCGATCCTAAGCGGATCGTCGTCGGTCTCGACCTGGAAATTGGCTGGTTCACCGGCGGCGACGACAAATTCGTCGGCACGAAAAGCGAAGTCGACGCCAGGAGCTGGCCGAGGTTTTGGTTTGCGCACCGGGATGCGAGAGGATGGCGCACCTCCCGCGCCCGGGCGAGCAGATTACTTGCTTTGAAAAACGATTCGGCCGACGACCAATGCGACGCTCGCAACAAAGGAGGCGGCCAGAAAGACGACTAGATAATCCATATTTCGTTAGGCGATTGTTGTATTCGTCCGGTCGCGGGTTTTTCCGCGACCGGTGTTTTCATATGTCCAGCCTAACGGCCTCCCGAAGAGCGTTCTTGCCACTGATTGGGATTTATTGGTCGTTTTTTGCGCACCTCTGCGGAGAGCCGAGCGGCTCTCACCTAACGAGATGAGAAAGGGCGCAGCTCAGCCCCGCACAATCTTTGGAAGGGTGGCGCGAGCCAGCTTGGCGAACTCACTCACCACATCGCTTGCACCGGAGCCAATCAGGCGAAGGAGCCCGATTTCGAGGGCAAGATTTTTCCCTTTCAAGCGAATGGCGATAAGCCCCGTCGTGCCGCGGAGCGCGATCTTTGGCATGAGGGCCGCCGCCTTCAAGGGAGCGAGCGAACGGAGCAGGGTCTCGATGGCATTGATCTCGGCGACGTTACGCGGCCGGACCTGGTGCTCGCGGCAGATCGCATCCGACATGCGTCGCATGACGAAGGTATCGGGCAGCTGGAGAACGCGCTCCTGATGCAGTTCGGAGACCTCGACCGTCCGCCGACGTGCCCATTTGTGGGTGCGGTGGACGATAAGGGCGAATTGATCGGTGCAGAGCCGTTCGTATTGCAGGTTTGGCGAGTGGCGGGTGAGAAACCCGAGGCCGAGATCCATCCGACCCTCTTCCAGTGCCGTCTCGATTTCGGTCGAGGAAATTTCCTCCACGTTGAGGCGCACGCCCGGATGGGAGGCGGCAAAATCGCCGAGTAACTGGGGCATGAAAGCGACATTGAGAATCGGCACGACGCCGAGATGAAGGGCACCCCGCATTTGCCCGGGCTCGCTGCTCAGTTCCTGCAAAAAATTTTCGATCTCGCGCAAGATCGAACGGGCATGCGCTTCGAGGATTTTGCCCGCCGGGGTGAGGAGAATTCGCTTCCCGCGCCGCTGAAACAGGTCGACCCGGAGGGTCGTTTCGAGGTCGCGCATTTGCTGCGAAATGTTGGGCTGCGAAATGGAGAGCCGGCTGGCGGCGCGGCTAAAACTGCCCGCCTCGGCCACCGCCAGAAAGTAGCGAAGATGCCGAATCTCGAGCGGATCGTGCGTCATCCGGAAGAGATTGGGGAGAGAAGATGGTTCTGGCAACACTGTAAAAATTTGCGCAGATTTTCCTTCCATAAGTGCGACTTATTATAGTATTGTCAAAACCATTAATCGGTCCAGGCAATCTGTATATCAATGAAACTTTGTGTAGAAAAATGGCTCTCCCCAGCCAGTCCGCTCTCGCCCCCCGGCTGGATTCAATAACAGAACTGACTGCTCATCCAACCGAATCCGTTGCCTCACTCCTGCAATTGAAACTCCTATGAAGCTGTTTCGGACATTGATTATCGTCGGGATCGGGTGGCTGATAGTTATCACTCTGCTCCACGGCGGATTGAATCTGCACCTCTTCGAGCGTAAAAAACCGGGCAGCGCGACCAAGTTCCGGGTCGGTTTTCTCCCGGTGACGTGTCACCTCACCTGTCCGGTGACCGATTTCATCAATCGCAGCACGACCGGCGAGAACATCTTCGAGCCGCTCCGGTTCAATAGCTGGCCGGAGTTGAAAGAAGCGTTCCTCGCCGGACAAACCCCGGCGACGTTCATCCTCGCGCCGATGGCGATCGCGCTGCGCGAACAAGGTATCCCGCTGAAGATCGTTTACCTCGGTCATCGGGATGGCACTGCAGTGTGCGTGCAGAAAGATTCGAACATCCACAACATGCAGGATCTGCGCGGCAAACGCATCGCAGTGCCCAACCGGTTTTCTAATCAGCGCCTCCTATTCTTCCGCGCGCTGAAGCAGGCACACATGACGATCGACGACATCGAGTTGATCGAAATGCCGCCCCCCGACATGCCGGCGGCGCTTTACGCCAAAGCGGTCGATGCAGTCTGCTGCGGGGAACCTTTCATGGGTCAGTGCGAGCTCGATGGTTATGGACGAGTTCTTTGGTTAACTAAAGACGTCTGGCCCAACTTTATCTCCTGCGTGCTGGCAGTCCGCGAGGACGCGATCAAAAACAATCGGCCTGCCATCCAACAACTGGTCGACGGGATCGCTCGGAGCGGGAAGTGGCTCGACCAAAACATGGATCACCGGATGGAGGCGGCGCAGTTCGTGAGCAAGAACTACTACAACCAAAACCCGCGCCTCCTCACCTTCGTCCTGAGCAAGCCGCCCGATCGGGTCAAATACACCAACCTTTTGCCGTTGAAAAAGGATTTCGAGGAGATCGAAGAACTCGGCAAGGAGTCGGGCATCCTGAAAGGCACTGCGCACTTTGAGGATTACGTCGATGACTCGTTTGCCGAAAAAACCGAACAACTAAAACCGTACGCCTTTAACGCTCCAAAATGAACGCTACCGCAACCGCTACGCCACTCTTTACGGCCGCTCCACGCCGCCGCCGCCGCTCCCCGGCGCATTCCACCAAACTGGTCCTGCCGCTAATTGTGCCGCTGGCGCTTCTCATCGCATGGCACGTCGGCGTCCGGTTGTCGGGAAGCGATCTGTTTCCGACACCGGTCGAAGTTGGACGTGGCTTTATCGAACTGGCGCAAAAGGGGTTGCTCTTGAAATACATCTCCGCATCGCTCTTCCGGGTCTCTTGGGGCTTTGCTCTTGCGATGCTGATGGGAATCCCGGCCGGCCTTGTGCTCGGGTGGTATGGAACCGCCTTCCAGGCGTTCAATCCGGTGCTGCAAGTGCTGCGGCCGATTTCACCGATCGCCTGGATCCCAATCGCGATCCTCTGGTTCGGCGTGAGTGATGCCGCACCGGTTTTCCTGATTTTCCTGGCGAGCGTTTTTCCGATCACGGTTTCATCCATCGCCGCCGTGCAAAACATGCAGCCGGTCTATTTGCGGGCCGCGCAAAACTTCGGCCTAGGCCGCGGGCAGCTTTTTCGTCAGGTCATCCTGCGCGCCAGCCTCCCGCAGATCCTGACCGGGATCCGCATCGCGCTCGGCGTCGCCTGGCTGGTGGTGGTGGCGGCGGAAATGATCGCGGTCAACAGCGGGCTCGGCTACCTCATCATCGACGCGCGCAACGCCGGCAAACGCTACGACCTGGTCGTGGCCGGCATGATCATGATCGGGGTCATCGGCTTGATCCTGGACCTGCTCGTTAGGCAACTGGAAAAATTCGACGAAGTGCGCTGGGGCTACGCCAACCGATGAACGCGCCAAATCTCGCCATCGACGTCCGAGACGTCTCGATGATTTTTCCCGGCAAAGGGTCGGGCGAAGAAATTCGCGTCCTGGAGAACGTCAGCCTGCAGGTCGAGCACGGGGAGTTCGTCTGTATCGTCGGCCCGAGCGGCTGCGGAAAATCGACCCTCCTCAACATCATTGGTGGTTTCCTCGAGGCGACCGACGGCGAGGCGCTGGTCGAGAGCGAGCCGGTCAACGGACCGGATCCGCGCCGCATTTTCGTCTTTCAGGAGAACGGCGTCTTCCCCTGGCTCACCGTTCGCGACAACATCGGTTTCGGATTGCAGCACAAAAAACCGGACGAGCGCGCCAGGATCGTGGCTCATTACACCGAGATGGTCGGGCTAACAGGCTTTGAGGGCTCCTACCCGCGCGAGCTCTCCGGCGGGATGCGTCAGCGAGTCGAAATCGCCCGCGCTCTCGCCGCCAATTCGCAGATCATTTACATGGATGAGCCATTTGGAGCGCTTGATTTCATCACTCGCATCAAGATGCGCAACGACCTGGCGCGGATTTGGCAGACGGAAAAGAAGACCATCCTTTTCGTCACCCACGACATCGAGGAAGCGGTCCAAGTGGCCGACCGGGTGATCGTGATGAGCCGCCGCCCGGCGACGGTGCAAAAAGAGGTAGTAATCGATTTGCCGCGCCCACGGAACCTCGATTCGCCGCAATATCTGAAGAAGCGCGACCTGATCTTCCATCTCATGGGAATGAGCTTGCGCGTCGGCGAGGCCGCCCCAGCCTAACGATCGCTGCCTGGTCGGCTAATCCAGGTCGGATCTCGACGGTCACCTAACAACGCCGTGACAAAAAAATTACTTCCATAAGCGACGCTTATTGTTCTATTCTAGAATTACCTGCTACGGCCCAGGCGACCCGGAATGGCCGGCAACGCATCCGTCGACATGAAAACTGCTACCGGAAACCAAGGCTTAGCCAAGAATCAATGGAGGCTTCATCGATGGAATTGACCGTACCCCTCCGAAGCGCCCCCGCGGAGACCGACTCTCCAAAGCAAAGCCCGACCCGGCCCAAGGGCTTGCTCAGGACTCGTCCGCAGACTCTGCTTGTGGTCCCGGTCGCGGCTACGATCGGGCTGGCGCTTCATTTTTTTGGACCGCGGGCGGGAGTGATACCTACGACTCGCTATTATCCGACCCTGCTCGGCATCGCGCTCGTACTCGGGTTGCTGGCGGCGGGCGCGCAGGCGTTTTCTCCCAGGCTGCGCAATTGGATGGTGCGGATGTGCCCGATCATCGGCGTGGCCGTTTTTACGATGGCTGTCTGGCAGTTTCTGACGACCTGCCTGGGGCTGCTCCCGATGCCGTATTTTCCCGGACCCGAGGGCGTGATGGCTGCCTTGGTGGGTGACCGGGCACTGCTTTTCGACAGCACGTGGCATTCGCTTATCCTCCTCCTGAGCGGCTACGCGATCGGCACTTTGCTCGCACTCATCACCGGGGTGACGATTGGCTGGTTCCCACATGCCCGCTATTGGGGAATGCCGCTCTTAAAAGTGGTCGGCCCGATTCCCGCCACGGCCTGGATCCCGCTCGCCATGGTGGTCGCGCCGTCGGCCATCTTTTCCGCCGTCGGCCTGGTCGCACTCGCGGTCTGGTTTCCGGTCACGATGCTGACTGCTTCGGGTATTTCCAACACGCGAGCTTCTTATCTGGATGTGGCGCGGACGTTAGGCGCGGGGCGAGCTTACCTCATCTTCCGGGTCGCGATTCCGGCGGCGTTGCCGAATATTTTCATCGGCCTCTTCATGGGACTGGGCACTTCGTTCCTTACCCTGGTGGTCGCGGAGACCGTCGGAGTAAAGTCGGGCCTCGGCTGGTATGTCGCGTGGGCCCAAGGCTGGGCGGAGTACGGCAAGGTGTATGGGGCGCTGATAATCATGGCGGCCTTCTTCTCGACGATCATGACAGTGCTCTTCAAGGTGCGCGATCGGGTGCTCGTCTGGCAGAAGGGAGTCATCAAATGGTAGCCCCGGCGGCGGCGACGCACGAGGACGCGGCTTCCTTGCGCGTCTGGCATGTCACGAAGCAATTTGATTCGCCCGATGGCGGCGTGACTCCCGGTGCCCTCGCGCTGGACGACGTCTCGCTCTCGATCGCGGCCGGCGAGCTCGTTTCTATCGTCGGCCCGAGCGGGTGCGGGAAATCGACTCTTCTGCGCATGATCGCGGGCCTGACCACGCCGACGTCAGGCGAACTGGCGATCGGCGCGGAACCGATCTCCGCCCCGAGCGCGGAGCGCGGTCTGGTCTTTCAGGACCCGAATCTTTTTCCCTGGCTGACGGTGCGGCGCAACATCGAGGTAGGGCTGATTGCACGCGGCAAGTTGCGGGAAAAGCGCGCCGACGTCGACGAGTTCATGCGCCTGGTCGGGCTCGAAGCGTTCGCCAATTCCTTCCCGCATCATCTTTCCGGCGGCATGGCGCAGCGCGTCTCGCTCGCCCGTGCGCTGATCAATCATCCGCGAGTTCTTTTACTCGACGAACCGTTAGGCGCGCTCGATGCCTTTACCCGTATGCGGATGCAGGATGAAGTGCTGCGTCTTTGGCAAACGCACGGCACGACGATGCTTTTCGTCACTCACGACATCGACGAAGCGATCTACATGAGCGATCGGATCGTCATCATGACGCAACGTCCGGGCAAGATCGAGCAGATCATCCCGGTCGATCTCGACCGGCCACGCGACCGGAGCAGCGAGGATTTTCTCAGCCTCCGGGGCGACATCCTCGAGACGCTCCATTTCGCCGGGCAACCGATGGCCGGCAATAAGAGCTAGCCAGCTCTGCCATTCGCGGACAAGACTCAGAGAAGCCATTCGGCCGCCAACTCAACACGCGTCCACCTCATGAAAAATATCTTTGCTGTCGGCGGAGCGATCCTGCTGCTGTTTGGCGCATCCACTTTCGCGGGCGAGCCCGCGCTCGACATTTCCAAAACGACCGCCACCAACCAACCGCCGCACTCCCGGATAGAGTTTTCCGGTTGGTTGGAGGCAGGCTTCACCGGGAACTTTGCCTCGCCAAGCGATAACCAAAACTTCGGTCGCCTTTTCGACGATCGGTCCAACGAACCGCTCCTTAACCAGTTTGTCCTGATGGCCGAACGCACCCTCGATCCCGCCGCCGCAGATCGCTTCGACTGGGGCTTCAGAGCGCAATTCCTTTACGGGAGCGACGCGCGCTTCATTCACTCGACCGGACTGCTCGATCTCACGACTAACGATATCGTCCAGCCTGATATCCCCGAGGCTTGGTTCGTTGCCCATTTTCCGATCATCGGCACGGCTGGCGGGGTCGAGTTTCGGGTCGGAAAATATGGCACCTGCATTGGCGCGGAAGGTACCGATGCGCGCGTAAATCCTTTTTACTCGCACAGCTACATCTTTAATTTTGGAGCACCCTTCAACTCCACCGGCCTGCTTGCCACCCTGCACGCCCAAACCTGGCTGGATGTCTACGCCGGAATTGATCGCGGTGTGAACATCACAATCGACGATCCAAATGACTCCGTGGCGTTTTACGGCGGATTCGGTGGGGGCTTAAATGACGGGCGCTTTAGCTACATGGCGATGACCCACATCGGACCGGAAAACGCGGGCGACAACCACGATTACCGTTATCTCAACGCCATCACGCTGACTTGGAAGGCGACCGACAAGCTGACGTCGATCACCGACCTCAACTACATTTACGACCACGGCTTCAATGCGACTGGATACGGTGCCGCGCAATATTTCACCTACGCCGTCAACGACTGGCTCACCGCCGGCATTCGCGGGGAGGTCTGGCGCGATGCCGACGGCTTCTACGTCGCCCAATTTGCTTCCAGCAACGACTTCATCCATTTCCTGCGCGGCGACCCGACGAACTTCGACCCGCGCACAGTCGGCGGCGGGCGCACGACTTACGGTGCACTCACTCTCGGGTTGAGTTTCAAGCCGCCGGTGCCGAAACCACTGACGGGACTCTTGATTCGCCCGGAAATCCGCTATGATCGCTCGCTCAACGGGACCCATCCGTTTAACGACTCCTCCGACCTCGATATGGTGACGGCCGGGCTTGACGTAGTCTTCTCATTCTGAATGGGTGCGCAGCGTTTTTCGCGCTTTGCGTGAAATCGAATTGGACGGCATCACGCTCCCGCTTTACTTCTTCTTCCTTTTGCCAGCCCATGCCCCGCCGACCAAAAATCCCACTCGACGCCGACCCAGACGAATCCGGGCCCCGCTTGCCCGCAGTTACCCCGCAGCTCGAACCTGGCGAACCGACCGACCTCGAATTGATGCAGGGCATCCAGCAGGAGGACCCGGAAGCGCTTTCCAAACTTTACGATCGCTACAACGGGATCATCAAGGCGCTCATCCTGCGCGTCGTGCACAACGAAGCCGAGGCAGACGATCTGCTACAAGAGATTTTCATGGAGCTGTGGAACCAGGCGAAGAATTTTTCCGCTCAAAAAGGAAAACCGCTGGGCTGGATGGTGACCCTCGCCCGGCGCCGAGCGATCGACGGATTGCGCAAAAAGCAGGCTTACATGCGGGCCGGCGAGCGGCTGCAAAATGAGACCGAACAACAGCCCGATGCCTGGGTGCACAATGCCACGGAAGAGGAAATTAATTTTTCCGATACCCGCGTTCTTATTCGTAAAGTCATCAACAGCCTGCCCCCTGCGCAACAGCAGGCGATCGATTTGGCATTTTTTCGCGGAATGAGTCAGCGTGAAATCGCCGCAAAAACGAATACACCATTAGGGACCGTGAAAACGCGTCTCGAATTAGGCCTGAAAAAAATCTACGACGGCCTTAAGGAACTAAGAGATGAGCTTTGAAGAATTCCAGAACCGGGCACGGCTTTACGTGATCGGCGCGCTGGAAAACGGCGAGGTCCGTGAATTTGAAGAAGCCCGCCGCAAGTTTGGCCAGGAGGCGGAAGATTTCATCACTGAATGTTATCGGCTCCATGAAGCTTTCGCCCTTAGTTTGAAGCCGGCCAAGTCCTCCGACGCTCTCAAGGAGCGGCTTATGAAAATGGTGCACGAGCGCAAGCAGAGCGGCGCCGGTTAGGCGGTCTCGCTGCAAATGTAGAGGCGGCCGTGTCGGCCGATCTGGAATGGCTCCCGCTAAATCGCTCCAAGATTGCGGGCGACACGCCCGCCCCTACACTTCGTTAGGCGAAGCCGCTCCGGGGTCGCATTCCATCTCGCGCAGGATGAACTCCTGCAGGAACCCGTAGAAGTTGACCTGAAAAAGACTCAAATCGCGTCGGGAACCGATCGGAGAGCGATAATGGTCGCAGAGTTCCGACTCGTTGAAATCATATTTGGCGGCGATCGCGAGGCGGGCCTGATTGAGAGCGTTGAGCCAGGCTTCGGAATGCTCGCACGGGATGCGGAGGGTGCTGTTGGCGAAAGGCTTTTCGTTCTCCCCCAGCTGGCGTAGATCCGATTCCACCGTCTCGGTCGCGCTCTGGAAGAGCCGCCGCAATTCCGGTTCGACATAAATCTTCCACTCCGCGCAAAATTCTTTGTCGTTAGGCCCGGATGGCGAGCTGTAGAGACGTTGCTCGGCCGCGGGAACCGAATCGGGATTCGTGCTCACCGGGATCTGGCGCAAAAGCTCGGCCAGGAAAGGATCGATTTCGCTGATTTCGAGACTGCCGTTGTTGCGCGAGACTTCCATTTCAATTTACCCGCTCGATCGTCGCCAAAAGCAGGTATCCATGCAGTTGCTGGACAAAAAGTTCGGCCCTCTCCCGCACTCCGCTCCAGAGAATGGAGCGCCCGTTGCGGTGCACTTCCATCATGTGCATCTCGGCTTTTTCCTTTGGGTAACCGAAGACCCTTTGGAAGACCATCGTGACGTAAGTCATCAGGTTCACCGGATCGTTATGCACGACCACATTCCAGGGGAGGTCGAGGGACTCTTTGGTTTCCGTTTCCTGCCTCACGTCGGGAGTCTCGACAGCGTTCTTGATCTCCGGAAAAACCTGCATGAGAACGAACTAAAATGCTCCTCTAATCGGAACCGCGTGACCGGGATAGGAAGAGATAACCGCCCGCCGAAGCATAACGAAAACAATAACACGCGAGGCGCGTGAAGCAACGCCGGACCCGGCTTGTCAGCGAGACGGCACGAACTTCGTTTTGCGCGAAGCAATGGCGCGCGCCACTGATGCAAGAGATGCCCAAGCCGAAAGCCTGTCCAACGACTCGGCGGAAGCTGACTTCTGTTGCTTGTCGTCCGCACGCCTGCCGCGAGAATGAGCGCCATGACCAACGATGAGACTCCGCCGGCGAATCGGCTTTCGACCGGTTTGATCGCCCTCATGGCTTTCGCCTGTGGCGCGATGGTCGCCAATATCTATTACGCACAGACATTGGTCGAAGAGATCGGGCCGGAGATCGGCTTATCAAAGCCATTGGCCGGAGTGGTCGTAACGTTGACGCAGCTTGGCTACGGCATCGGCCTGTTCCTGCTCGTGCCGCTGGGAGATTTACTTGAGAATCGGCGGCTCGCGTTACTGATGACGGGAGGCACCGCTCTCGGCAGCCTCGCGATCGCGTTCTCGGACGGGCCCGCGACTTTTCTGACCGCTTCGCTCTGCACCGGGGTCTGCGCAACGGGCGCACAAGTGCTGCTCCCGCTCGCGTCGCACCTGACTCCCCCTGAACGCCAGGGTCGGATCATCGGCCAGATCATGAGCGGGCTCCTCGCCGGAATCATGCTCGCACGCCCCCTGGCCAGTTTCATAACCGAGATGCTGGGCTGGCGCGCGGTCTACTTTATTTCTTCAGGGCTGGTGGCGCTGATCGGCCTCGCACTCGCTCTCACTCTGCCCCGCCGAATGCCACCGGCACAGAAAGGCTATGGCGCGATCCTGGCGTCGATGGTCTCGATGGCGAAAAATTATCGCCAACTGCGGTTGCGCGCCTTTTACCAGGCCGCGCTCTTCACCGCTTTTAACGTCTTCTGGACGGCAGCACCCCTGGTTTTGCTGCGCAAATTCCATTTTACTCAAAACGGGGTCGCGCTTTTCGCAATGGCCGGCGCCGGGGGCGCTTTTGCCGCTTGGCTGGCCGGTGCACTGGCGGATCGCGGCAGGACTCGCCTGGCGACACTGGTTGCCCACCTTTTTCTCGTCTTTTGTTTTCTCGGGGCCGACGCGGCGGTCGCCGTTGGGAGCGTGGTCGCATTTTTTTGCAGCGCTCTCCTGATCGATGGCGCGGTCCAGCTCAACCACGTCACCAGTCAGAAGATCATCTTCGACCTCTCAAGCGAGGCGCGCGGCCGAATGAACTCGATCTATATGACCACGTTGTTTGTCATCGGCGCGAGCGGTTCGGTCATCGGTTCAGCCAGTCTCGAAGCGGGAGGCTGGCCGCTCACGGCCGGGATGGGAGCAGGGATCGGCGCCCTCTCGTTAGGCGTGTTCCTCCTTCGCGACCCAGGGGAGTGGCATTTAAGTTCTTAACCGGAGAGCAAATCGACAATACGTTCCTGAAGAGCCGACATCCGGCGACGACTGGCCGGCAGCGAATCGTCGTAGCCCTGCAGGTGCAAGAGGCCGTGAACCAGGTAAAGGCGTAACTCGTGCGCGAGCGAACTCCCGTAAGTCTCCATTTGCCGCCGTGCCGTTTCGACGCTGATGAAAATCTCGCCGTGGTGGAAGGTGATCACATCCGTGGGCCCATCGATCTGCATGAAGCGACGATGCAGTTCGCTGATTTTGCGATCGGAAATGAGGACGACATCGACTTGCGACAAACTCGTTAGGCCGGTCCCGCGCCGGCGGGCGCACAAGGGCAGCGCACGGGTTCCAAACTCTTCCAGCGCCGCGCGGTCGAGCGGCACCTTGCGCTGCCGGTTAGAGACCGAAATCCGGGGCAAGGAACCTGTCTTCATTTTCTCTCTCCGCGATCGAGTGCGACGAGATCGTGATACAGCTTCTCGAGGTGCGGCGCCTTCACCTTCGCTGCTTGCGCAGCGCGGAGCGCTTCCCCCCAGATCGCTTCGATCTCCAGCGGACGCCCCGATCGGTAGTCGAGCAGCGTCGAGGGTTTGTAGCGGCCCATCTTTTCCGTGTTCTTCATTTGCTCCAAGGCGGCCGCAGTCGGCAAACACTGTCCACACGCGTTTGCGATCGCGATCGTCTCGTCCATCAGCGCGAGGGCACGCGCGCGGAGGGCTTCATCGTCCAGAATGCCGGCTGTGTCGGCGCCGGTTGTCACCGCGAGACCGTTGAAGGGAATGTTCCAGACCAGTTTGCGCCAGCGCTCCAGCGCGAGATCAGCCACCACTCGGCAGACGACACCGGCACGTTTAAATTCCCAGGTAATGTCGTGCAGGACGGGCCGCGGATAACCGCGAAATTCTCCAATCGCGAGCCGGCCAGCATCGGACCGCTCGACCACCCCCGGCTCGGTCCGGCTCAGGCAGATGAAACAAATGCCGCCCAGGATTCGTTCGGCTCCAAAATGTCGAGCGAGGAATTCCTCGTTCCCGAGTCCGTTTTGCAAAGTGAGGATGAGCGTTTTCTCTCCTAGCAACGGCCCGACGAGGGCGGGCAGCTCGGGGTTGGCGGTTGTTTTCACGGCCACGATCACGAGATCGCACGGCCCGATCTCGCTGCTCGACCGCGCCGCGTTCACTTTCGCGACGTGAATGTTTTCGGTCGTGCTCCGAATGCGCAGCCCGCGTTTGCGGACAGCGTCGAAATCGCTCCGCAAAAGGAAATGCACGTCCCGGCCGAAGTGCGCCAGCTTCCCGCCGTAGTAAAGTCCGATCGCGCCCGCGCCGACGATCGCGATCCGGAAATTTGGTAAGACGTGCCGGGATCGCATTTGGAAGGAGCGTAATTCCTATCCGACCGGCCGGTGCTCCGATTGGAAATTGCGGGTGATGAGCCGCGCCCCTTTGTTGAACGTGAGGTAGGCCCACGCCCATTGGATCAAGACCAGAATCCGATTTCGAAAACCAACCAGATAAATGATGTGGACAAACAACCACGCCATCCAGGCCGGAAAGCCGCTGAAATGCACGACATTGAGATCAGCCACCGCGCGGTTGCGGCCAATGGTGGCCATGCTGCCCTTGTCCCAATAATAAAAACGCTGCGGCTTTGCGCCCTCGATCATGTGCTGAATGTTGTGCGCGGCATGTCGTCCTTCTTGAATCGCGACGGGCGAGACGCCCGGGAGCGGCTTGCCATCCTTGGCTGAGGTGTAGTTAGCCAGATCGCCGATCACCTGCACTTCGGGATGGCCGGGAATCGTCAGGTCATCCTGCACGATGACGCGACCAACCTTATCGACCGGCACACCTAACGTCTTTCCGACAAACGAAGCGGTGTTGCCCGCCGCCCAGATTTTCACTCGACAGGGGATAAATTTGCCGTCCACCTCGAGGCCGCTCTCCGTCAGGTTCGTCGCGTGAGTGCCGGTGATGACCTCGACGCCGAGTTGCTTCAACTGCGCGAGAGCGCTGGCCGAAAGATCCTCGGGAAACGCCGACAGCACTCGCTTGTCGCCCTCGACCAATATTACGCGCGCCGCCGCTGGGTTGATGTGACGAAAATCTTTCGCCAGCGTCTGGCGTGAGATCTCGGCAATGGCGCCCGCCATTTCCACACCGGTCGGACCGCCCCCCACGATGACAAAATTCATCGCCGCTTTCCGGGCCTCGGGGTCCTCCGTTTTTTCGGCAAACTCGAACGCCATCAAAATGCGGCGCCGAATCTCAACCCCGTCCTCGAGGCTTTTCAAACCGGGCGCGAGTTTCTCCCACTCGGGATGTCCGAAATAGGAATGCCGCGAGCCGGTCGCAAGGACGAGATAATCGTAATGAACCTCTCGATCCGTCGTGCGAACGATGCGCGCTTCGACATCGACCGCCTGGGCTTCAGACAGAATTACTTCAATGTTCTCATATTTCCCCAGAATGGCGCGGATCGGCGCCGCAATATCGGCCGGAGAAAGGGCTGCGGTCGCGACCTGGTAGAGGAGCGGCTGAAAGAGATGGTAATTGGTGCGGTCGAGCACCGTCACGGAGACCGGCTTGCCGCCGAGATGTTTCGCCGCCTCCAAGCCTCCGAACCCCGCGCCGATGATGACGACGCACGGCTCGGACGATGTTTGCGTTTCCATCGGCAAATGATCGCCGGAATAGACGGAGGGTAAACAGAAAATCGGTTGTCAGCTCCGGTCACTGTGCTTATCTTCCGCGCCTTATGCCGAAGTCCATCGCGCGCAGCAAGACGAGGAAAGCAGTCGCCAAGCGGTTCAAGATCACCGGAACCGGAAAGGTGCTGCGCTCCCATGCCACGCGCCGGCACCTCATGGCGACCAAGAACGCCAAGCGCAAACGCCAGCTTGCCAAGTCGGCTCTCGTGCACAAGACGGACGTGCAGCGGGTCAAGGCAAACCTGCCCTTCGCCTAACTGCCAACCTGCGCTCTTTGCAGAGAAAGTCTTGACGCCGGAGACTTGTGCTCTCTAAAAGGGACGCTTCCATGAAACCCGCGCCCTTTCGTTTCTCTCTCCTCGTTTTTCTCGCCTTCTGCTGCGCCCACCCGGTAGACGCTCAAACAAGCGCCGCCGATCGCGCGCGGCTCCAAACCAGCCAAAGCCCGGTCCAGTCGCCGGCAAGCCCGACGGACAACGGCGTCGAACTTGGCTACGCAGCCGCCAGCCCTAACGACAGTGATCTGGGCGAGCAGGCCATCCTAAAGCGGGTGGAAACATACCAGCCGTTCACGCTCGAGACGGGTGTGCCGATTTATTACACCTCGAACGTCGCGCTCGTTGATAACGGTCGGGTCGGCGACACGATCATCGCGCCTGTTATCGGGATCACGTATTCGCCGAAGATCTCGAAAACTCTTTACGCTGAATTCACCCTTCGACAGCAATTTTTCTATTACCAGGATGTTACTACCTTCAATTTTGCCAGCTTCGATGCGATTGCCGGGCTCGTTTATTACCTGCCACAAATGCACAACCTGGTCCTGCGCGCAGGCATCGATTACAATCGCCTCACGGGGACCGATAACTTCGACTCTTTCTTCTCCAATTACGGCCTTGGCCTGGGCGCCGAGCTTCCCATCCAGATCGGACGGGCACAGCAGATTTCGTTTGGCGTCGACGCCTTTATCAGCCTCTACGCCACACCCTCTCCCCCGCAGCGCAATGACCTTGGCGCTTACGTCGGCTACACGGTCAATCTGAGCCGCAATTTCTCGCTCAATGCCGCCGGTCGGCTCGTCGTGAGGCCGTACGACAGCGGCGGACGCACCGATGTGAGCGAAATCCTCGCCCTGAGCGCCAACTATCGCATCCGCGATTGGCTCACCCTCAGCGCCCTCACCACCTTCGTCGCCAATCAATCCAATCAAGGAGCCTTCGCTTACCAAGTTTTCAACGGCGGCGGCGGAATCACGCTGGCCTGGAAATTCTAGAGCCGAAATTCCAAGCCGGGAGGGCCCGGCAAAGGCCTCATTCAAACAAATTTATCCCCGGACGAGACTTGACTTCCGCCACCAGTTTCTGATAAACAAGGGGAGTCGTTGCCTACTGCGCACGGTCTTCAGGTGCACGCTCGGCAATAATTCCAGATGCTCGCTCATTCGGCGGATCTTCATCTTCAAAGAGATCGTTCAGGCTGCACTTCGCGCCAACCGGCCTCGGCCTGCCCGCGCATCGGTCGCTGGATCGTTTTCGTGTTATCGCTCGCTCTCCCGTTTTTCTGCGCCCAAGCCGCGAATTTGACCGAGGCCCGGGTCAGCCAGGTGATCAGCGATGTAAAACTCCTGCCCAAACAATCCGCAGCGCGTCCGGCGCGAATCAGCGACGAAGTGAAGGACGGCACGGCGGTGCGTACCGGAGTGGAATCGAGAGCCGAGCTCACCTTTACCGACCAGACTCTGGCGCGATTGGGAGCGAATACGATCTTCACCTTCAATGAAGGCACCCGCGATCTCGAACTCGGCGGCGGCGCGATGCTCCTGCAAGTCCCGAAGACCGCGGGTGGGGCCAAGATCAAGACCGCGGTCGTGACGGCGGCGATCACCGGCACCACGATCATGCTGGAGTATCACGCCAACGCCTACATCAAGTTCATTATTCTCGAAGGCACCGGCCGTATCTTTCGCAATGACCGAGCCGGTGAATCGGTTCTGCTTCATGCCGGGCAGATGATTATCGCTAACCCGAAAGGCAGGAGCATTCCCGAGCCAGTCGATGTCGATATAGAGCGACTGAAGAAAACCTCCGCGCTTTTGTCCGGCAAATTCAAGCCCATCCCAAGCCAGGATTTGATCGCGGACGAAATCAAGACGCAGGAGCAGCTCAAAGCGCAGAACGAACTGCTCGATACCAACCTTGTCATCTTTGGCGGGGGAACTGAGGTTACGCTTCTCAATACCATTGACCAGCGGGTAGATGCGAGCCGGACTGTGGCTGCCGTGAGTGCGCCGACCCCTTTTCCCACCCCCTCCCCGACCGCAACGCCGCCTCTTACGCCCACGCCCACTCCGACGGTGAGCCCGACCAGCACTCCCACGCCCACGGCGTCACCCACCCCGAGTGCGACCGCCACCCCGACTCCCACAGCCACGCCCACTCCCACCATCACACCCACCCCGACCGCGACTCCCACACCGACAATTACACCCACGCCAACTCCGAGCGTCACACCGACACCTGTCGTTTCCGCGGTCTACAACGGCGGGACGGGCAATTGGAGCGACCCCGCCAGTTGGGCGCCGCAGGCTGTACCTGACAATGGCAATAACGGCGCCAACTACGATGTGACCTTTTCCAACGGGACATTGACACAGGACATTGTGAAAGGGGTAACCATCAACCAGCTTTTCATGAGTGGCGGCACACTCATCCTGGCCAATCCGCTGACTCTCGAAGTGGGTCTGAACTTCACCGGCGGCTCGATCCTCTCCGGCACGTTGAATGTGGCCGGCAGCAGCACTCAAGCAGTGCTTCTTACCGTCGGCAACACGACAATCAACAACTCCGGCAGTTTTGACCTGGTCCTGGATGGCAACGCTTTCAGCGGAGAGGGCTCCGCTTTCAATAACTCCGGCACCCTGACGTCTCACGCGACAGACGGCAAAGTGACCTTCAACATCCCTCTCCACAACACCGGGACAGTTTCCGCCGAAACCGGGACTCTCGCCCTGCTCGGTGGTGGCACCTTTTCCGGGGTAGCCTCCGCGGCGGCCGGCGCGATTCTCCAATTCGGGAACGACTTCACGATTACCGACGGCACTCAATTCATTGGCCCGGGCACGATCCAGTTTAACAAGCCGAGCATCACAACTCTTTCCGGCACGATCACGAACAACGCTCATGTCGTGCTCAAGGCGACGGGCAGTTTTGCGGATTTCGTCTTGAACGGAAACGTCACCTTCACCGGCACGGGCACTCTCTCCCTGGTCGACGCTGATCTCATCCGCGGCAGCGGCATTTTTACAAACGCTGGCACCACCATCGACGGCGAGACGAGCAACTTCGGCAGCTTCGGCAATAACCAGATCGGAATTATCAACCAAGCCGGTGGAGTGATCTCCGCGAACGTCACCGGGCTCACTTTGAACCTGGATCCGGATCCGATTAACGGGCTCATCAATCGAGGCACGATGCTGGCTCTCGACGGCGGAATCCTGCTCCTCAACGGAAACGGCGGCGGCGCCTTTAGCAACAGTGGCTCCATCCGGACGACCAATGGCACCCTCGAGTTTGATGGCGCAGTTACCTCGACCGGCACCGTGGATGTCGCGGGTGGCACACTGAATGTGACCGGGAGCTACACCCAGAACGCGGGAACCTTTCTTCTTACCGGTGGAACGGTCACTTCCACCCCTGTCCTCAATTTCGCGGGGGGACTGGTCAATGCGCGGGGAACAATCAACGGCGAGATCGCGAACAACGCCATTCTTCAGCCCGCCCTGGGCGGAAATGGCCTGACCGTGAATGGCAACATCACCTTGCTCACCGCCTCGCAGCTTAGCTTTCAGTTAGGCGGCTTCAGCCAGGGCAACCAGTATGGACACCTCGACGTCAATGGAAACCTCACCATCGGCGGCCAACTCGGTCTTGGCTTTGTGAGCGGTTTTCAGAATGTCGTGAGCAGCCGCGATGAATTCACCCTCTTGAACGCTTCGAGCGTGGGACTTGGTGGCGACTTTACGAATGTCGCGCCGGGCGAGCGGCTCGAGACCAGCGACGGCTTTGGCTCCTTCCAGGTTGATTACGACGCGACACGAATCGTCCTTTCCAACTTCGTCTCGAATAGTGGCGGATTCCTGGACTTTGCCGGGCTCGACTCAGCAACCGGCGGAGGTGGAAACGGGCGCAGCCTGAGCCTGAGCGCGGCCGCCATTACCTTTGGAGACAGCATTGGCCAGTTCGACGGCGCTTCCTTTAATGGAGGTAATGCCGCGGCGGGCACCGACTTCCTTGGTGGCGATGGCGGCAGCTTCACGGCGATCGCGACCACTGGCAATGTGACCGTGAACAGCGACATCGAAGCCTCCAGCGGCGCCAATGGGAAGGATGTCACCGGCGGGAAAGGCGGCTCGGTCTCACTCACGTCCGAAAGCGGCGCGGTCAGTGTCAACAATCGGATCCAAGTCTCGCATAACACCGCCAACCGGCGTAGCTCGACCGGTGGCGACATCACCCTCAAGAGCGGCAAAACCTCCGGAGTCGCAATCAACGTGGCGAATACCGGCCAGCTCCTTTCGCTCCTCGACGCAGCCGCGCCCGGCCCCGGCGGCAAGGTGGTCATCCAGGCGATCGCTTCAACCGGCAGCAGCCAGGTCAACATCAACGGCAAAGTGCAGGCCGACCGCGGCACGATCGATGTCCGCAACTCCGGCGCCAGCGGCCAGGTCAACCTCACCAACGCCGACCTCCGTGCCGACACCCTCAAAGTCGCCGCTCTCGGCAACAACGGCGTCCTGCAAGTCGGCGGCGGCAGCCTTTCCGCCGACACCACCCTGCAACTTTACGCTCCGAACGGGAACGGCCAGGTCGTTTTCATCGGCAACGTCAGTCTCAACGGCAGCTCGACCAAGAGCATCGCGGGCGACAGCGTCACGATCAAAAGCGGCGTTGTCGTCACGGTCAACGGCCCCAAAGCGAGCGTTTACGTGAACAGCCAGAACAACATCCCGAAAGCCAATTACAGTGGCTTTGGCGGCAACGGTAACACCACCGGCACTTTCGGCGGTTCCGGTGCCAACTCTCCCCAGCCTCTCGGTAACGCCCCCGCTCTCGGTCTCCCGCCCGGCGGCTAAACCCAAATCCGCGGGTCGAGAATCACTCGACCGGCATTGCCACGAACCCTCCTTTCCTCTGAAGCAAGGAATCGAGCTGAGAGCGATTTTGGCAGCCGAGTTTCGCTCCACATAATTTCTGATGTCCCTTTTGAGGGAATTTTCTCGCAATTACAGGCAAGGGCTGTGTAGGATTCGCGGCTTCCCACTTCAAAATCGTGAAAATACCCGCACCCGCTCATCCTTTTTCTCGTCCCTTCACAAACTCGTATCGACGGTCGCTCGAAGATCCTGTCCGCCGCTCTATCCTGGCGATCGTCATCCTCCAGCTTTGTCTGGCCCTCGCCGATTCTCCGGCGGCCCAACTCAAAGAAGCGCAGGTCAGTCAGGTCATTCATGACGTCAAACTTCTCCCTCAGCAGGCCGCCCCTCGGCCGGCGGCGATTCGTGACGAGGTGCGGGAAGGAACGGCCGTCCGCACTGGTATCGAATCCCGCGCGGAACTTACCTTTACCGATGAGACCATCGCCCGGCTCGGCGCGAACACGATTTTCAGTTTCGACCAGGGCACACGCAATCTCGAACTGGGTGGCGGCGCCATGCTCCTGCGCGTCCCGAAAAACGCCGGCGGCGCGCAGATAAATACCTCGGCGGTTACGGCGGCGATTACCGGGACCACCATCATGCTCGAGTATCACCCCGACGCGTATATAAAGTTCGTGGTCCTCGAAGGCACGGGCCGGATTTTTCGGAACAATCGCGTCGGGGAATCCGTTCTTCTGCACGCCGGGCAGATGCTGATCGTTAGTCCGAAAGGAACCACTCTGCCTGATCCGGTGGATGTCGATCTCGATCGCCTGATCAAGACCTCCGCTCTTTTATCGGGCGATTTCGCACCGCTCCCGAGCCTGAATCTCATCGCGAAGGAGGTCAAGGTGCAGGAACAGGCGAAAGCCGAACAAGCGCTTCTTGATACCAACCTGGTTATCTTCGGCGGCGGCACGGCGGTGACTTTGACCAGCGCGATAGACGCGGTCGACCAACGGGCGGCGGTGATGGAAACGACTGGAAACGGTGGATCCAACCAGCCTACGCCCACTCCGACAGCGACGCCGACCGGCACCCCAACCCCGACGGTAACGCCAACTCCGACAGTCACAGTCACACCCACGCCGACGGTCACGCCCACTCCCACCGTCACACCGACACCGACAGTGACGCCGACTCCGACTGTCACACCGACGCCGACCGTCACACCAACTCCTACCGTTACACCTACTCCGACGATCACGCCCACTCCGACGATCACGCCCACTCCCACAATCACGCCTACCCCGACAATTACCCCTACTCCAACGCTGACACCTACCCCCACCCCAACGATCACGCCGACGCCGACCCCGACCATTACCCCGCCACCGGCCGACAATGCGACCTACAACGGCGGCACTGGGAACTGGAGCGATCCCAACAACTGGACGCCAAGCGTGGTGCCCAATAACGGCAACAACGGCGTTGACTATGACGTGACTTTTTCCACCGGCACGCTCACGCAGGACATCGTGGCCGGGGTCACAATCAACCAGCTCTTCATGAGCGGCGGCACCCTCGTCCTGGCCAATCCGCTCACGCTCAACTACGGACTCAAATTCAGCGGCGGCTCGATCACCTCGGGCACGCTGAACACCGCGGGCGACAGCATCCAATCGGCCGTCTTAACGGTGAACAACACCACGATCAATAACTCGGGCCACTACGACATCACCCTCACCGGCGGAAACGCCTTCAGCGGCGGCGGCTCCATCTTTAATAACTCCGGCAACCTCACCGCCAGCCTTGGGGAGGGATCGGTCAACTTCAATATCCCGCTCAGTAATGCCGGCACCGTCTCCGCCGAAAGCGGCACCCTCGTTCTCGTTAGCGGCGGCACCATCTCCGGCACCGCCGCCGCCGCCGCCGGAGCGGTTTTGCAATTCGGGAGCGCTTTCACCATCGTCGATGGCGCCCAGTTCGGCGGCGGCGGCCTCGTTCAATTCAACAACGCCACCACCACCACCCTCTCCGGCACGATCACAAATAATGGCGCCGTCCGGATCAACTCCACCGGCAGCTTTACCGATTTTGTGCTGAGCGATGATGTCACGTTCACCGGTTCCGGCGTCCTGACTCTGGCCAATGCCGATCGCATCCGCGGCAGCGGCATTTTCATCAACGCCGGCAACACGATTAACGGGGAGACGAATAACTCCGGAAGTTTTGGGAACAATGCGATCGGAATCATCAATCAAGCCGGCGCCGTGATCGAGGCGAATATCGCGGGTCTGACCCTGAACGTCGATCCGAATGCAGCCGTCGGCCTAGCGAATCAAGGAACCCTGGAAGCGACCAATGGCGGTATCCTGCGACTCAATGGCAATGGCGGCGGCGCCTTCGACAACACCGGCGGCGTCATCCTGGCCTTCGACGGGTCCCAAGTGCAATTCACCGATACCGCCGCGGTCACGGGCGGCACGCTCGCAACCGTTGGCAGCGGAGAAATCCACGTCACCAACTCGGCCACCCTGACTTCCCTGATCAACAGCGGCACACTCATCGGGAACAACGCCAGCGCGACAACGATCGCCGGCACGATCACCAACACCGGGTCCATCCTGATTAATTCCAGCGGCAGTTTCACCGATCTGGTGCTAAACGGCGATGTCGGCCTGAATGGCGGGGGCGTTCTGACTTTGATCAATGCCGATCGGATCCGGGGGAGCGGCATCCTGACTAACTTTGACAACGTGATTGAAGGAGAGACGACTAACTCCGGAAGCCTCGGGAACAACGTAATCGGCATCATTAATCAAGCCAGCGGACTGATCGACGCGAACGTGGCCGGCCTTTTCCTGAACGTCGATCCGAACAGCGGTTCTGGCCTAACGAATAACGGCACAATGCAGGCGAGCGGAGGAGGCCTTCTGCGCCTGAACGGCAATGGCGGAGGCGAGTTTACCAACAACGGCGTGATCCAAGCGCTCGACGGCTCGGAAGTCAGTCTCATCAGCGGCGCGACCATCAACGGCGGTATCCTGACCACGGTCGGAAGCGGCGTTATCCGCAATCTCGGCACCGCCACCCTCAACGGCGTGACTAACTCGGGCTCCTTTATCGGAAACAACGCCTCCACCACCACTCTTGTCGGCACGATCAATAACACGGGCAGCATTCTACTTAACTCCACCGGCAGTTTCACCGACCTCCTAATTAATGGCGATGTCACCTTGACTGGAGGAAGCACGCTCACCTTGCAAAACGCCGACCGCGTCCGCGGGACGGGTACTCTTTTCAACGGCGGGACCAGCGGCGAGGCCTTCACTATCCAAGGCGAAACAAGCAACTCCGGCAGCCTCGGCAATAACGAACTGGCGATCGTTAATCGCATCGGCGGATTGATCGACGCCAATGTCTTCAATGGGACGAACGGCCTTGCTCTGGTGATTGATCCCCGTGCCGTCGATGGCCTGATCAATCTCGGAGCGATGCGCGCCTCCGGGGGCGGCGTTCTGCTGCTCACCGGTAATGGCGGTGGCGCCTTTTTCAACACCGGGGGCACGATCGAAGCGCTCGATGGCTCACAGGTCCAGCTGACCGCCGGCGCGAGCATCACGGGTGGGACGCTGTCCACGGCCGGCACCGGCACTTTCCACAATCTGGGCACGGCCACGCTTACCGGCCTAACGAACGCAGGTTCCTTCATCGCTAACAATGCCTCCACGACCACCGTGGCGGGCACAATCACCAACACCGGAAGCATTGTCATTAGCTCCACCGGGAGTTTCACAGATCTCAGTCTGAGCGGCAACGTCACCCTGAACGGCGGTGGCGTCCTTACCTTATCGAATGCCGACCGCGTCAACGGCGCCGGGATTCTCACCAACGTCAATAACACCATCCAGGGCGAAACGAGCAATTCCGGCAGCCTTGGCACAAACCTGATCGGGATCGTCAATCAATCGCTTATCGATGCCAACGTCGCCGGCCTTTCGCTCAACGTCGATCCCAACTCCGGCAACGGTCTCGTCAACCAAGGCACGATGCGCGCGAGCAACGGCGGCATTCTTCTGTTGAACGGGAACGGCGGAGGCGCCTTTACTAACACCGGCGCAACAGTCTCGGCATTGACCGGATCGGAAGTCCAATTGAGCAACGGCGCCTCAATTACCGGCGGAACGCTGAGCAGCATTGGCACTGGCGTGATCCGGAATCTCGGGACCGCGACGCTTACCACGCTAACCCTCTCCGGCAGCTTCATCGCCAACAACGCGAGCACCACCACCATCAACGGCGCGATTACCAACACCGGCAGCATCGTGATCAACTCAACGGGTTCCTTTACCGATCTTAGCCTCGGCAGCCCCGTCACGCTCACTGGCGCTGGTACTCTTACCTTGTCGAACGCAGATCGCATCAACGGCGCGGGAATTCTCACCAACGTCAACAACACCATCCAGGGCGAGACGAACAACGCCGGCAGCCTGGGCACGAACCTGATCGGGATCGTGAATCAAGCCGGCGGAGTCATCAGCGCAAACGTCGCGGGTCTGAACCTGAACGTCGATCCGAACTCCGCAAACGGGCTCGTCAACCTGGGCTTGATGCAGGCCAGCAATGGCGGTCACCTTCTGCTCAATGGCAACGGCGGCGGCGCCTTCACCAACACCGGCGGCACCATCATCGCCCAGACCGGGTCCGAGGTACAACTCAGCAACGGCGCGTCCATCACGGGCGGAACTCTCAGCACCGTCGGCACCGGACTTTTCCGCAATCTCGGAAGCTCCACGCTCAACTCACTGACTCTCGCCGGCAGCTTCATCGCCAACAACGCGAGCACCACCACCATCAACGGCGGCATCGTCAATAGCGGCAGCATCACGATCGGTTCCACCGGCTCCTTCACCGATCTTTCGTTAGGCAGCAGCGTCACGCTGACCGGGGGTGGCCTTCTCGCCCTCTCCAACGCGGACCGCGTTCTGGGCAGCGGCATCCTGACCAATACGAACAACACCATTCAGGGTGAAACGAGTAATAGCGGCAGTTTCGGGACGAACGTGATCGGGATCGTTAACCAAGCCGGCGGCCTCATCTCGGCGAACGTCTCCGGGCTGACTCTAAACGTGGATCCGAACCTCGCCAACGGCCTCGTCAATCAAGGCACGATGCAGGCCATCAACGGCGGCATCCTTCTCTTGAACGGCAACGGCGGAGGCACCTTCACTAACAGCGGCACGATCAAGGCGACCGGCGGCACCCTGCAATCGACCGGCGCGCTCACGTCCTCAGGAACAGTCGATGTCGGAGCCGACTCACTTTCAATTACCGGCAGCGGCACTTACACGCAGAGCGCCGGCACCTTCCGTCTCGCGGGCGGGAGCGTGACCTCCTCGACAGCACTGGTTTTCAACGGCGGCTTGATTGACGCCCGCGGCACGATCAACGCCGCGATCACCAACAGCGCCAACCTCCAGCCCGCCCTCGGCGGCGCCGGCCTCGTCGTTAATGGCAACGTCACCCTCCTCAGCTCCTCGCAACTCACCTTCCAACTTGCTGGCCTCACCCAGGGCAACCAATACGGCTTCCTCAACGTCAACGGCACCGTTGCCCTCAACGGCAACCTCGTTGTCTCGTTCGTCGATCCATTCCAGGCCGGCAACAACGATAACTTCACCGTTCTCAGTTCCACTTCACTCTCCGGCGCCTTTACCAACGTCCCCTCCGGCAGCCGCCTCGCCGCCACCGATAACTCCGGCACTTTCCTTGTCACTTATGATGGCACGACCGTCATCCTGTCCGATTTCCAGCCCTCCGGCGATACTCCCGCGTCATCGAGCGCAACCGCCTCCAGCAGATCAGTCATCGCGCCCGCCGGGAAGGGCGCCAAGACAAAGAATTCCGATGGTGACGCCATGAACAAGCCAGTCGTCGGTCCGGCGACGCCGAGCGTCGCCGTGAACACTGCACTGGCCGCCGATCCGTCCGCCACAGACGCTCCTACCGTGGCTTCCCCGACTGCTGCCTCCCAAAGAAAAACTGCGGTTGCCCGAGCCCGGGCCCGTATGGTCGCGATCAAACTGAAAAATTCGGATCAACTCCTTGATTTGCTCGAGGGATCCGGCGCCACGACGGCAAATGGCAAAGTGATCGTGACCGCGAAACCCGTCGCGAGCCGCAGAACCGCCGCCCAGCCGCGCACGTCCGCAAATCAGCCTGCGGGCGGGAAAGGGCGCGATAATCAGCCGAGGACTCCGGACAGCCATCGCAGCGAGGCAGCCAATCGAGCCCCCGTCGCTCCCAGAGCGGTCAACTGACGCGCTGTCGAAAACAGCTGGAAACCGGCCAGAATCTACACGACAGGACCGTCAGGGTAGAATCGTTCCAGTCTCCGCTCAGGAGGGCATCGCACCGTCGATGCCGTGACGTTGGGCGTGGGACCACCCTTGAAACGACAGCGCGCTCCCCCCAGAAGCGAGAAAATCGGTTGCATAGACGGTGTTCCCCGCTAACTTCCGCGTTCCTTATGGCGAAAACTTCCTGGCTCAATCGCAACGAACGCAAGCGCAAGACGGTGGCGAAATACGCTGCCCTCCGCGCTGAGCTGAAGGCGAAGAAGGATTACATCGGCCTCTCCCAGCTGCCCCGCGACGCCAGCCCGACCCGGGTGGTGAACCGCTGCCAGGTGACCGGCCGTCGGCGCGCCTTCATTCGCCGTTTCAAGCTTTCCCGCCTGACCTTCCGCGAGCTCGCTTCCGCCGGTCTCATTCCCGGTGTGACGAAGTCGAGCTGGTAGCCCGCCGAGCGCGGCTCTCGGGTGCTTCCTCCGCATCCGCTCCATGAATTTTACACTTCCATTTCCGGCCCTCGCGACACTCACCGAGGGCGTCGCCCAGCATTGGGACTCGCCCGGGCTTGTTATCGGCAAGCTGGCGGCAATCGGCGCGCTTGTCTTCCTGAACGGCTTTTTCGTCGCGGCCGAGTTTGCCCTCGTCAAAATCCGGATGAGCCAGCTCGAGGCGTTGGCCGACGAAGGCAACACACGCGCGGCCAAGGCCCAGGGCGTGGCGGGCGACCTCGATGCCTACCTTTCGGCTTGTCAGCTTGGGATCACGCTCGCGAGCCTCGGGCTGGGCTGGGTCGGGGAACCGTTCCTCGCCCAAATCCTGCAGCCGGCCTTTGCGCTCGTGGGAATCAGCTCACCGGCGATCATCACCTCGATCTCGTTTCTTCTCGCCTTCTCCGTCATCACTTTTCTCCACATCGTGCTCGGTGAACAGGCGCCGAAGATTCTCGCCATCCGCAAGGCGGTCCCGACGACTTTAATTATCAGTGGGCCGCTTCGGCTGTTCTACATCGTCTTCAAACCGGCAATTTGGTTTCTCAACGCCTCCTCCAACTGGGTCTTGAAACATGTCCTCCGGACCGAGCCGGTGAAGGAAGGCGAGCTGGCACACAGCGAAGAAGAGTTGCGGCTCATTCTCGATGAGAGCGAAAAGTCCGACGAGGTCTCTTCGATCGGGCGCGACATCCTGGTTAACGCTCTCGACATGCGGCGCAGGGTGGTACGCGATATCATGACTCCGCGCGGCGAGGTGGTTTATCTCGATATCGAGCAAACCTTCGACGACAACGTGAAAAGAGCGCTTGAATCGCGCCATACCCGTTTTCCGCTCTGCCGCGGCCATCTCGATCACGCGATCGGTCTCATCCACATCAAGGAGCTGGTTCCGATGATGCGCGACCCGGCACCCGATCTGATGAAGATCAAGCGCGAGCTCATCCCGGTGCCGGAAATGATGTCGCTCGAGAAGCTGCTCAATCTGTTCCTCGTCAGGCACGCGCACCTCGCGATCGTGGTCGACGAATACGGCGGCACAGTCGGAATGGTGACGATGGAAAACATCCTCGAGGAACTGGTCGGCGACATCCAAGACGAGTTCGACGCGGAGAAAGCCGAGTTTCGCAAGATCAACGACCTGGAGTTTATGGTCGATGGCGGGCTCGGACTCTACGAACTGCGCGACCTGGCCGATATCGAGCTGGAGAATTCTGATGTGAGCACGGTCGGCGGCTATGTCACTCACTTGTTAGGCCATCTCCCCAAGCAGGGTGAGCAGGTGCCGATCGAGGATTACATCGTGACCGTCTCCCAGACCGACGGGCGGCGCGTTGGCCAGCTTCATTTCAAGAAGATGGCCGATGACGACGGCCAGACGGAGTAAGTTGTCGCGTCGGCTGTCTCAGCGGATTCTGCGCGGCTCCGCATGCAGGAGCATTCCTTGATGCGCTGAGAGAGCGCACGCTACGAAAACTCGCGTCAACTGAGGCGGGATTCGCAACGCCTAGAACCTGTTGAAATTCGCTACCACGTTGATCCCGCCCGCGGTCGGGGTTCCGTTTTCGTAGGCGGGCGTGAACTGCGCTTTCTTGACCGCGTTATCGAGCAGCACTCCCAGGCCGCTTCCTTTTGGATTCTCCGAAATCCCGGAGGTGCCGGTGACCATGCCTTTGGCGTCGACATTCACAACCGCCTCCGCTTGGCCCGAGACGAGCACGCCCTGGGTCAGCGTGCTGATCTCTTTCTGGAGCGCTGAACCGCAGACCACCGACCAGTTGCGGTTGAATGTAGTTGGCCAGCTTGCCCACCCGATCGCGATCGTGCGTCGCGAGCGAAACCACGATGACCGGCTCGCCATTCTGATGGATGAAGAGAACCGTGCCGCCGAGATAAACCCGCACTGGTTTGCCATTCACGGTCGCCGGTGTGAAGCGGCCCCAGTCGAGCGCCTTCTGCACGGCGTTCTTAAAAACATCGTTGTTCGCGACCAGGGCGTGGGTCGTCTCGACGATCCCCTCCTCTGTGATGTCGCAATAAAATTGGACCGCGCCATCGAGCTTCGCGGCCGCGGCATCTTTCGGGAAATGGAGATAGTGCGTGATGGAATCCGCTTCCTGCTTCACCAGCGCGGGTGTCACTGGACCCTTGATGGCTGGCGCGGCCTGGAAAGCGGGCGTCCCGGCAGCCGAAGGAGCGGGCGTGGCGGGAGCAGCGGTCTCGGTTTTCTTCTGGCAGGCAACGAAGGAAATGCAGACCAGGGCCAGCGTGAGAAACAGATGAGCCAGCCGGCGGACGGAGATATTTTCCATGGTGAAACTCGCTGGAAGTAACCTCTGCGCTCGTTCTGCGCAAGTCGCGCGACCGGCAAGATGCGGGAAAAAAAGCGCTACCCAAGCGCGCAAACTCGCCCGACATTTCACTCTATGGCATACGAACTACCGAAATTACCCTACCCGAACGACGCCCTCGAACCGCACATCGATGCGAAGACGATGGAGATTCACCACGACAAACATCATCAGGCTTACATCACCAACCTGAACAAGGCGATCGAAGGCAAACCCGACCTCGAAGGCAAGTCGATCGAGGATCTGATCGGCAATCTCAGCGCCGTCCCGGAAGACATTCGCACCGCAGTGCGGAACAACGGCGGCGGTCATGCCAACCATTCGATGTTCTGGCAAATCATGGGCCCGAACGGCGGTGGCGAACCGAGCGGCAAACTGGCCGACGACATAAAGTCGACCTTTGGCAGCTTCGACGCTTTCAGGGAAAAGCTGGCCGACGCCGGCGCAAAACGTTTTGGAAGCGGCTGGGCCTGGCTGATCAAGAACAAGGCCGGCAAACTGGAGATCGTCTCGACCGCGAACCAGGACAGCCCGCTGATGGATGGCAACACGCCGATCCTCGGGGTCGACGTCTGGGAACACGCTTACTATTTGAATTATCAGAATCGCCGGCCCGACTATCTCAAGGCGTGGTGGAACACGGTCAACTGGGCCGAGGTTTCGAAGCGCTACGAGAAGTAGCCGCCAGAACTCAACGCTGGAACTCGCAAGAGGCGCGCCGCGCAAAGGGCGCGCCTCTTTTTGTAGCCGGGATCGCTGGCCGGGGCGCTCTCCAAATCGTATGTTGCCCGCGCTGATGAATCGATTTTGGACCGCGTGCATTCTTCTCTTCGTCGGGATAGCTCTCGCTTCGCCTCTCCAGAGCCAGGATTCGTTTGAAGGGGTGGATCTTCTTTATCCGGAGTTTGCGCATCCGCACGAAGACGCCCTCGCCGCGATCAAGCAGCGCGATTTTCGTTTCGTCGCAACCGATCGCCACAAGACCACGCCCGGCGCTGATCGTTATGCGCGCCTGAAAGAGGTGTATGGAACCAAGATCATCCGGCAACGCTTCAGGATTTTCACTACCCGCTCCCAAAACTTCAGCTGGAACCTTCGCGCACGCGCCTATGCCAACGATTATAACCAGACGTTGCTGCAATACCTGCTGATGCAGCCCGCGAAAAAGTGAACGTCAGTCTGCTGCCGCACACTCCCAATCATCTCCGGGCTCTCCTCGCGGGTCCGGAAAATTACGAAGCGCAGTTCGGCGTCGCGGTCGCGGGGGGCGTCCGAGAATTTCTCGGGGGCCCGGAAGTCTCGGAGAGCTTCCGTGAATATCTCCGCGAGTCCACGGCGAGCGATCCCTGGCGCGACGGTTTCGGCGTCCTGCTTGTCGAGGAAAAGCGAGTCATCGGCCTCGCCAGTTTCAATGGTCAGCCGGATGCCGAAGGCGTCGTGGAAATTTCCTACGCCATCGCGCCTGGCTATACGAGTCGTGGTTTGGCCACCGCTGCGGCACGGTTGCTTATCGCCTACGCTCTCGCGAGCGGCGCGGTCCGGACGGTGCGCGCTCATACCGCACCCGAAGAGAACGCCTCGACCCGGATCCTACAGAAATGTGGTTTCCAAAAAGAGGGAACCATCGACCATCCCGAGGATGGGTTGATCTGGCGATGGTCGCTGCCGATTTCATGAGCGAGCACGACATTCAGCCGCTCGCGGCCGATCAGATCGAAGCGGTTGCGGCCCTGTTCGAAAAGCAGCTCGCGGAGCATCACGTGCAACGCTCCCAGACCGAATTGGTCGCGGGTTTGAAGACATTGCTGGCAGAGCCGGCGCGCGGCTTTGTCGTCGTCGCCTTGGCGGATGGCCAACCTATCGGCGTCGCCTACGGCGCCTGCATCCTGAGCCTGGAACACGGCGGCAAGAGCGGCTGGCTGGATGAACTTTACGTGCTCCCGGCGTGGCGAGAGAGCGGAGCGGGATCGGCCTTGCTCGCAGCCGTCGTCTCGGGCGCAAAAGAGCGCGGTTGGGCGGCGCTCGATTTGGAGGTCGATTCCAATCACGGCCGCGTCATCCCGCTTTATGAGCGCAACCATTTTCAGCCCGTTCATCGGACTCGATTTGTGCGACATCTGAAATGACCTTAGTTCCCCGAAAACCCACCGCAGTTTGACATGTCAACGCTCCACCACCTCTTCGAGAAAAATAAAGTCTGGTCAGAACGGATTCGGCGGCAGGAGCCGGATTTCTTTCTCGAACTTTCCCGCCAACAATCGCCGCAGTATCTCTGGATCGGCTGCGCCGACAGCCGCGTCCCGGCAAACGAAATCGTCGATCTGTTGCCCGGAGAACTTTTCGTGCACCGCAACGTCGCCAACCTCGTCGTCCACACGGATCTGAACTGTCTGTCCGTCATGCAATTCGCAGTCGATCTCCTGAAAGTGCGCCACATCATCGTCTGCGGGCATTACGGTTGCAGCGGCGTGCTCGCGGCGCTCCGGCGCGATCGGCTCGGCTTGAGTGACAACTGGCTGCGCCACGTCCAGGACGTGCGGCAAAAGCATAAGACCGTCGTGGCGGCGGCGGGGACTGAGTCTGCAAACCGGCTCTGCGAGCTGAACGTCATCGAGCAGGTCGCGAACGTCTGCCAGACCACCATCGCGCTCGACGCCTGGGAACGCGGCCAGGAACTGGCGGTGCACGGTTGGATCTACGGCCTGCAAGACGGACTCCTGCGCGACCTCAACGTCACCGTCTGGGGGAGCGGACGAAACATTGGCCGTCTACCAGGCCGCGATCGCTGCTTAAGATTAACCGCTGAGACCGCAGAGAATTCTTGTCCGTCCCCTCCGATTGACCGCCCTGCGGCACGCCCGCATAGTGTGCCCCTTCATGTCGATCGAGCTGACCCGCAACTTCTGCATCATCGCGCACATCGATCACGGCAAAACGACTTTGTCGGATCGACTGCTCGAGCGCACGGGGACGATCCACGCCCGCGAAAAGCAGGATCAGCTCCTCGATTCGATGGATCTCGAGCGCGAGCGCGGAATCACAATCAAGGCGCACCCGGTAGCGATGCGTTACACCGCGAAAGATGGGAAAGAATACGCTCTCAATCTTTCCGACACCCCGGGACATGTCGATTTTGCTTATGAAGTTTCGCGCTCGCTTGCCGCTTGCGAAGGCGCGCTCCTGATCATCGATGCAGCACAGGGCGTCGAGGCGCAGACCGTCGCGAATGTCCACCTCGCGCACAAGCAAGGCCTAACGATCGTGCCGGTGATCAACAAAATCGACCTGCCGAATGCGGACCTTCCCAGTGTGCATCGGCAACTCGAGGAAATCCTCGCGATCCCGGCGGAGGAAGCGATCGATTGCAGCGCCAAGATGGGCATCGGGATTGAGGAAATTCTGGAAGCGGTGGTGCATCGCATCCCGCCGCCGCCCGAACCGAAGGACGACATTCTGCGCGCGCTCGTCTTCGATTCTGTCTTCGACATTTATCGGGGCGTGGTCGCCTACGTGCGCGTCTTTTCGGGAAGAGTCGTGGCTGATCAACAGATCAAGGTGATGAGCACCGATACGCGCTATGAGGTGAAGGAGGTTGGCGTCTTCACCCCGAAGATGAACGCGCAACCGACTCTCAATGCAGGCGACGTCGGCTACATCATCGCCAACATCAAGACCACTTCGGAGCTAAAGATCGGCGACACGATTACCGACTTGCGTCATCCGGCGAAGGAACCACTTCCCGGTTTCCAGGAAATTCACCCAATGGTTTTCAGCGGAATTTATCCGATCAACACGGCCGATTTCGAGCACCTGAAAACCGCCATCGGCAAGCTGCGGATGAACGACTCCGCCTTCGTCTACCAGCCGGAAAGCTCGGTTGCGCTCGGTTTCGGTTATCGGTGCGGTTTCCTTGGGCTGCTCCACATGGAGATCATCCAGGAACGGCTCCGGCGCGAGTACGACATGGATATCATCGCCACCTCCCCGAGCGTGATCTACGAGGTCCTGACCACCCGCAACGAAGTCGTGCAGGTCGATAACCCGGCCCACCTCCCCGACCCGAGTGTGATCGAGGAAATCCGCGAACCGATTGTGCGCGCCTACATCCTTTGCCCTAACGAGTCGATCGGCGACATCCTCCAGCTCATTCTCGAGAAGCGCGGAGTGATGGATCACACTGAGTCGCTCGACACCAAGCGCGTCATGCTCCATTGCGAGCTGCCGTTGAATGAAATCCTGGTCGACTTTAATGACAAGATTAAGAGCATCAGCCGCGGCTACGCCTCGATGGATTACGAGCACGCCGGCTATCGCGCCTCGAATCTGGTTAAGCTCGACCTTCTCGTGAACGGCGAACCGGTCGATGCCTTCTCCACTATCGTGCACCGCGATCGCGCCGAGTCACGCGGCCGGCAGCTCGCTTCCAAACTCAAGGAAGTGATCCCGAGCCAGCTTTACCAGGTCGCAATCCAGGCCGCGATCGGCGGCAAGATCGTCGCTCGCGAGACCATCTCTGCGCTGCGCAAAAACGTGACGGCAAAATGCTACGGCGGCGACATCTCTCGCAAACGCAAGCTGCTCGAGAAACAGAAGGAAGGTAAAAAGCGGATGAAGAGCATCGGGAAAATCAATATCCCGCAGGAAGCCTTCATTCAGGTCCTGAAGTCGTCACAGTGAGGAAGCGAAATTCTTCACAAGCGATTTTGCAAACCTCGTTCCTCAGCTAGCGTTTCGCCCAATGTTCGAGCCGCGCTACATCAAACACAGTCACCTTCTCATCCGTCATGCCGAGAAGTTGATTCGCTACCGGCGCGATCGCCTGAGCGAACCGGTTATCGCCGAGCTCCGTGCCCAGATCGAGAAAGTGCGCGCCGCCATGAAAGCGCGCGACAACCGCGCGACCCATGAAGAATCGGAGCGACTCGACGCCCTCCTGACCGAGCACACCCCGCCGCACAAGGACTCCGTCTGGCGTGAGAATGTCGAGGTCATCCTCGTCGCAATCGTAGTCGCGATCGGCATTCGTTCTTATTTCATCCAGCCTTTCAAAATCCCCACCGGCTCGATGCAGCCGACACTCAACGGCATCATCGGCCATCCCATGACCGCGCCAGCGCCGAACGTCTTCATACAGGCTTTCGATTTCCTCGCCTTCGGTCGTAACTACATCGATGTCGTCTCGGGCGCAGAGAACACGGTCATGGATATCACGCCGCGGAAGTTCCTCTTTTTCTTTACCCTCTCGCGCATCACCTGCGATCACCAATCCTTCACCGTTTATGCGCCGCCCGAGATTTTGCGGCAGGATTTCCAGGTCTTTCCCGGCAATGTTTATCATCCCAAGCAGGTCATCGCGCGCGGCGCGGTCGATACCGGCGATCAGGTTTTCGTCGATAAATTCAGCTACAATTTCATCCACCCCCATCGGGGCGACGTCTTTGTTTTCCGCACCAATCACATCCTCGGCATCCGGGAAGATCCGCAAGCCGGCGCGCCGTTTTACATCAAGCGCCTGACCGGAACTCCGGGCGACGAGCTGCGGATCGATTCGCCGAAGCTTTACGTCAATGGCGAACTGGCGAAGAGCTTCGGCATTCGCCGCGTGATGGAAGCGCAGGGCCTCTACAAAGGCTACGCGCCAGGCCAGGCGTACCTCGGCACGCCCACCCGCACCTTTGTCATCCCGCCGAAGGGCTATTTCGCGATGGGCGACAACAGCTATAACAGCTACGACAGCCGCTACTGGGGCACGGTCCCGGAGGAAAACCTCGTCGGTCGCGGACTTTTCGTTTACTGGCCCTTCACTCGGCACTGGGGTCTGATTCGTTAGGCCGAGATTTCTCGATGTTCTCCGCCGTGCCGCGTGTCTTCCCGCTGCTCGGGATGCTGGCGGGCTACGCGCTGGTCATGCTGATGAATCCCGTGCGGGTCGCGCTCCGCGACGGTTTCCGCTGCAGCCTGCGCTTCACACGCATCTGGCTCCTCTTCGCGCTTCTCTCCCTCGCCTATTCCGCCTTTCAGTTTGTCGTCTTTAGTCCGTTGCAGTCGGCGGCCGACCTGCAGCTCGAGCAGTTCGTCTTTTGGGAGTCATGGCACTGGCCCCTTTTCTCCCACGTCTGGCGCGAAAGCCTCCTCCACACCGCCGAATCGGTCGCCGGACTTTTTGATGCCGCGGCCACGACCTATCCGCTCTCGATTCTCGCTGCTCTCCTCCTCATTCTGAATTGGCGCGGTCTGCACGGGAGCCTGGTGCGCGCGCTGCACAAGCAATTCGGACTTGTTGGCTGGCTGATTTATCTCGGCATCCTGATCAGTGCGTTCGCTTCACTCCTCAAGCCGCTCATCTATTGGCAATTCCCCGGTCGCGCGCATTTTCTTTCGCCGGCACACTTGCTCCAGACCTCGGCTGCGGTCGATACCGTGGCCTTCGTTTTCGAATATCTCTGCGCGGTTTATCTCCAAGTATATCTGATCGCAGTTTGCCTCGCCTGGATCAAGGGGCTCCATTTCCGCGAAGGCGAATTGCTTCGCTTTGCGATGCGGCGTTTCAGCTTTGTCATGAAATGGCTGGGGCTCATTCTGCTCGCGAGCACGCTTCTTCTCCGCCTTCCGCTCCTCGTGGCCTATTTCCGCGACGTTCCCGGCGTGCTCGATTATTTGCCGATCGGCCGTTGTGTGATGGCCGCGCTCATCATTTCTTTTGCCGCGATGCAGATCTCGCTCGTTCTTCATAATGAAACGCTCGAGGAAGCCTTCCGCTCCCACTGGCGATTCGTCAGGCGCCATTTTTATCGGCTGCTCTGGTTCCTCATCATTTGCGGTCTCCATTACTGGTTCCTCTCCCTCCCCGACACCGTCATTCGCGCGGCTGCGGCTGAGCGCTTGCTTGCCCTTCTTCTCTGGAAAATCTGCTACGTTCTGGCGCGGGCCTTTGTCACGGGCTGGCTCCTGGCGAGCTGGGTTTCTCTTTTTCGCCAGTGCGAAATTGGGCAGGTCAACCGCGAAACCTGGATTCAATATTAGCGCCATGCCGAGTGAACCAACCAGCGCCGAGGAAATCACCCGGGCCAGCCAGTCCAACCTGGCTTTCGCCTTCATTTCGTTAGGCAAAGAACGGCGCCGCGACATCACGATCTTCTACGCTTTCTGCCGGCTGGTCGACGACATCGCCGATTCGACCTCGCTGCCCGCGGAGGAGAAAGCACGTCAGCTAAAAGTCTGGCGCGCCGCGCTTCACGGCCCGGTCGCACAGGAGTCGCCGCTTGCGCCCGAAGTGCGCGGCTTGACTGAACGCTACGCGATCACTCCAGCGATGCTGGAGGAAATCATGGATGGCGTGGAGATGGATCTGACCATCGCGCGCTACGAAACTTTCGCGGCCCTGCGCCAATATTGTTACCGGGTGGCGAGTGCGGTCGGGCTTGTTAGCATCGAAATTTTTGGCTATCAAAACCCGGCCTGTCGCGAGTACGCGATCGAACTCGGGCTCGCCCTCCAGATCACCAACATCCTGCGCGACGTGGCGAAAGATCTTGCGAATGGCCGGATTTATTTGCCGCGGGAGGACATGGCGCGCTTCGATTATCGCGAAGACGATTTGGCCAGACACGTCCATGACGACCGGTTCGTTCGGCTGATGCAGTTCGAAGCGACGCGGGCCAACGAATATTTCGGCAAAGCCAACGCGCTTCTCCCGCGCGAAGACCGGCGTTCCATGATCGGGGCCCGGATCATGTCTTCGATTTATCACGCGCTCCTGCGCCAGATGGAGCGGGACCGTTTCCGCGTTTTCGAGCGTCACTATCGGTTAAGCAAACCGGCTAAATTCTTGCACGTCGGCCGGGAGTTGCTGAAGCTTCACTGAATAGAAAGCGCAAGCATCCGTCTTACACGCAGAGTTCGAATCCAAAACACTATGAAAAAGTATTTTATCCCAGCGGTCTCGGCTGCCGTTTTTTTAGCAATGGGCCTCGCCTCGTGTGAAACGCCCGCCGGCCAGGGGGCGGGCTTTGGCGCCGTGGCTGGCGCTGCCACCGGCGCGCTGATTGGCGCGGCCGCTACTGGGACTGGTCGGGGTGCGGGGATCGGCGCGGGCGCGGGCGCCTTGGCGGGAGCGCTGCTCGGCGCCGCCGTCGCCGACGATCAAGCCCGCTATTATCACGCGCCTCCGGGGGGCTATCCGTATGCGCAACGCACCGGCACGCCGGGTTACGTCTACAGCCCGTACGGAAACCACAACGTTATCGATGTCCGCGGCGTACCGCCTGGCGCGCTCGTCCGTGATCCTTCGACGGGCGGAATTTTCCGCAAGCCCTGACGAGCACCTGGCCTGACAAAGTTCGAAACGACGGGTTGATTTCGCGACCGCGGGATCAACCCGTTTTCTTTTGCAGCGCGTCCACGATTCTTCGCGTCTCATCGTCCATCCGCACCAGTTCGGGCCAGCCGCGGGTGTAACCTTCCCCCGGCAATTTCCGCGTTGCGTCGAGGCCCATGTGCGAACCGACATTCTGCACGCTCGGCGCATGATCGAGGGAATCGCTTGGATTCGTGATGATGGTGCTGTCGCGTTTCGGATCCGTGTTGGCGCACATCCGGAAGAGGACTTCGCTCGTGTTCTGCACGTCGCAATCTTCATCGACCACCACGATGTATTTGCTGAACATCATCTGTCCCATCCCCCACAGCCCGTGCATTACCTTGAAAGCCTGATAGGCGTACTGCTTGCGGATGCTGACGAAAACCAGGTTGTGGAAAACACCCTCCGCCGGAAGCGCCATGTCGACGATTTCCGGGAAGTTCATTTTGAAGACGGGCAGGAAAATCCGCACGCTGGCCGAGCCGAGATAGAAGTCCTCCATCGGCGGGATGCCCACGATCGTAGTCGGGTAAACTGCCTCTCGCCGATGCGTAATCGCGGTGAGATGAAAGACCGGGTAATCCTCGACCGCGGTGTAAAAACCGGTGTGATCGCCGAACGGCCCCTCTGGCCGCATTTCGCCCGGCTGCACATAGCCCTCGAGGACAAAATCGACATCCGCCGGCACCTCCAAGTCGTTCGTTAGGCACTTGACCAGTTCGACCGATTTTTTGCGCACGAAGCCGGCGAAAAGAATCTCATCGAGCCCATCGGGCAACGGCGCCGTCGCAGCGAAGGTGTAAGCCGGATCGCCCCCAATCGTGACCGCAACCGGCATCCGCTCATTCCGTTCGTAGTAAAGCTTGCCATGTCGCGCCCCGACCTTGTGCACCTGCCAATGCATCCCAGTCGTCAGGTCGTCGTAAACCTGCATCCGGTACATCCCGAGATTACGCGCCCCCGTTTCCGGATCGCGCGTGTGCACGTTAGGCAAAGTAATGAAGCGCCCGCCATCCTTTGGCCAGCATTTCAGGATCGGCAGATCGCGAAGTGAGAATGCCGCCTCTTCATTCAACGTTGAGCGTTGAGCGTTGGACGTTGAACGTTCCGCGAAGCGGTGGACCACTTCCTGGCAGACCGCGGATTTCACATGCTTCGGGCGGGCATGGAGCAGATTCATTCCTTGCTTCAAGAGGGTCCATCCCTCGCGTAGATCAGTCGGCGGTTTCGCTTTTAGAATGAGCGAAATCTCCTGAGCCAGATCGCTGATGCTCTCGACCTGCAACGCCAGCGCCATCCGCTTCTCCGAACCCATCGTGTTGATCGCGACCGGAAACTTCGAAACCTTTCCATCAATCAGCGGCTGTTCGAAGAGGAGCGCCTTGCCGCCCCCGGGCAATTTCATTTCGCGATCAGCCCATTCCGAAACCACAAGATCCGTCTCGACTGGCGTCGCGACGCGCTTTAGCTCGCCGGCTCTTTCGAGAGCCTCGATAAAATGAGAAAATGAAGCGTACGCCATCGTCGTTTGCCTAACGCTTCATTACTCGCATTTCGCCCGGCTCGCCACTGGGCGCCAGGCGAGCCCGTTCCTTAGCGCGCCTTGGTCACGAACGTGACGTGGCGAAAAGGGCGCAGCGACCAATAGGCGATATTTTCCGGCATCCGGGGCGCCTTGCCGGTAAAATGGAGGCGCCAATACACCGACAGCAGATGTTCCTTGTCGCCCCGAAAGCGGCTGAAGGAGGCTGTCACGGGCGCAAGACTTTTGTAAGAGACGTTGGCGCGCGCCGTCGTGTCGTGATGCGCGACGCCGAGCATCACGCCGCCGGCGACCAGGATGAGAGCGAGAAAGGCAAATAAAGTTTTCATGGAATGGCAGGAAAGTAAGCGAGAAGAAGAGATGCGCTACGAGCAGATGGAGTCGGGATTGATCGCATTGGCGCTGTCGATCGCGCGCAAACGCGTCCGCCGCCCGTCGAGTGCGACCACCGCCCGATGATCAGTTTTGGGTCGACTATTTCATTCTTCGCCATCGAAGTAATCGAGCGCTTCGCTCCGCAAGAGGGTTCGTTCCGGAGAACGGACGAGCCATTTCTGACTATCCGGATAATAACAGGATTCCCCGACCGGATTATCTGCGATGACATAGATGACCAAGTCTTCGGCACTATCGTTGATGAGTTGGTGCGCCTCACCCGGCCCGTAGATGAAGGCATCGCCCGCCTCGATCGGCGTCCGGCCGCTCTCATCCCGGGCCAGGCCGCGGCCGGAGATGACATGATAGAACTCCCATTGCGCGGCGTGAGAGTGATATGGGCAAGGGGTTTGCCCGGGAGCGAGACGCATGATCTCGACGGCGAAGGGATGCCGGTGTCGCGCATCTGGACTTTGCGGATCCCAGCCGAGGGCTTCCGACAAGTCCTTGCCCATCCCGCCAAACTTCCCTTTCGGCGAACTCCAGGAGAATTCCTCCAATTGACTGGCGTTGATCTTTTTCATCGGACTCCAGGTCTAGGCGGCGCGTTGACCGCTCCCGTATCGGAGGCGCATCCTGGCCGCGGCCTTCGCGGCTTCGGCGTCGCGATCGAGCGGCGGCGCGGTCGTGATGAGGGAGTCGAGAAGCTCACGCGAAGCTCGCGCAATTTGATCAACAGCGCGCGCGAACGGCTCTTCATTCGCCTTCGAGGGACGGGCAAAGCCGCTTAGTTTCCTGACGTATTGAATGGCGGAAGCGCGAATTTCTTCTTCCGTCGCCGGCGGCTGAAAATTGTGCAGCCTTTTGATATTTCGACACATAAAACCTCCTTCGTTCGTGCTTCATCAGGAAACGCCAAATCGACTAAAAGTCGAGTCCCGAGGACAGACGACCTCCTTTCACGAAAATTAACGAGAAGTTACGATTCCTCCCCGGCCCGTTTCCCACCTTGTCAGAGGGGGCGGTTGTTCGACGCTAGGAGTAATTCATGAAAATCGACGCACTCATCATCGGCGGTGGTCCTGGAGGTTCCGCCGCGGCCATGTTCCTGCTCCGCGAAGGGATCACTCCGGTGATTCTCGAACAGGAAGAATTCCCGCGTTTTCACATCGGCGAATCCCTCACGGGCGAAGCCGCACAGGTGCTCCGCCGTCTCGGGCTGGAAGAGAAAATGAACGCGATGAATAACCCGGTAAAGCACGGGGTGCGCGTTTACGGCACGAACGCAACCAATAGCTGGTATGTGAAGGTCTCGGAGCGCGATCAGAATTGGAACCTCTCCGATTCCACCACCTGGCAGGTCCGGCGGAGCGAGTTCGACGCCATGATGTTGAAAGAAGCCCAGGACCGCGGCGCGAAACTCGTTCGCGGCACCGCGATCAAGGCGCTCCGAAATACTGATGAATCGCTTCGCGGCATCCTGATGCGACGTTCCGATGGAACCGAGGAAGAGATCGAAACCAAAGTGGTGCTCGATTGCTCGGGCCAGGCGACTTTTCTCGCCAACCAAAAAATCACTGGCCCGAAGTACATGGGCAGCTACGACAAGCAGGTCGCTTTCTTTTCCCACATCCGCGGCGCGATCCGTGACAGCGGGACGCAGGGCGAAACTGCGCCCGACAACACCCTTATCTTCTACGCCCGGAAATTTCACTGGGCCTGGTTTATTCCCATCGACAAAGACGTCGTAAGCGTGGGCATGGTGACGCCGAGGGCCAATTTCGTCGCGAAAAAGCAAACGCCCGACGAGTATTACCGGAGCGAGCTTTTCTCGATCAATCCGGAGTTGCCGCGCCGGATCAAGAAACTCGACCTGGTCGAGAAAGTGCACGTCATCCCGAATTACTCGTATCAGGTGCGGGGTTTCTGCGGGAAAGGCTACATCTGCATCGGAGATTCGCATCGCTTCATCGATCCGATCTTCTCCTTCGGGCTCACTGTCACGATGCGGGAGGCGGAGTTTGCCGCCCCGATCGTCAGGCAATATCTGGAAGGCAAACTGGACGGTCAGGAGAACCCGTTCGCCGAGCACCAGATGGCGTGCGAGAAGGGCATCGACAATCTGGAAGACATGATCGACCTCTTCTGGGAGCAGCCGTTCGCCTTTTCGACCTTCGTCCATTTCCGTTACACGGAACAGATGACCGACGCCTTTGCCGGCCGGATCTACGAGCACGAACATCAGCCGTCGACCTCCATCCTTTCCTTCCGCAAGCTGCTCAAGCGGACCCGCGAATACGACGCCGACGACTACTCGATTCCGATCGGTTCGCGCTATCACCCGGAGCGGGCGCCTCTCTGGGAACCGGAGTCACCGGTACCGGGAACCGAGGACTGGGTCGAGCGCGGCCAGGGAACGCGCCAGCTGACCCAAGCTTAGCCGCGGGGCCGGCTTCTCGACCAGCGCTGGCGCCAGGCGGTCCGAAACCAGATCGGTTTCTGCTCGCCAAGCGCGAATGGTGCCTTTAGAAACGCGCCATGTTCGCGCGTTTTAGGACACAGCCCGTGACAGTTGTCACCGCGGCCGCCGGCTTCCCTGGCTTCCGCTTGGCCGATCGTCCCGCTCAACAAACTGCCGGGATTGCGGCTCCTTTTTTTGGTTCTCCACGCCGATCCCGCCTGCATGCCGGCGATCTCGTCATTTCCGCAGCCTGCTCACCTGATATTCCATGAAGATAGGGGTCCTGATTATTGGCGGCGGACCTGGCGGCGCCTCTGCCGCCATGTTTCTGCTTCGCGAAGGAATCACTCCAGTCATTCTGGAACAGGAGGAATTTCCGCGGTTCCACATCGGCGAATCACTGACCGCCGCAGCCGCGCAATTGCTCGGCCGGCTCGGACTCGAGGAGAAGATGAATGCGATGAATCATCCGGTGAAGCACGGTGTGCGCGTCTACGGCAGCAATGCGACCAAGAGCTGGTATGTGAAAGTCTCGCAACGCGATGAGAATTGGAATCTTTCCGCTGCGACCACCTGGCAAGTGCGCCGGAGTGAATTTGACAAGATGATGCTCGACGAAGCGCAGGCGCGGGGCGCGAAAGTCATGCGCGGCACCGCGACCAAAGCGCTGAGAAACGAAGATGGCTCACTCCGCGGGGTCAAGGTGCGCTGGCCCGATGGCCGCGAGGAGAAGATCGAGACCAGGATCGTGCTCGACTGTTCAGGGCAGGCGACATTTCTCGCTAACCAGAAGGTGACGGGGCCGAAATACATGGGCAGCTACGACAAACAAGTCGCTTTCTTTTCCCATCTCCGCGGCGCGCTGCGCGACACCGGGACGGAGGGCGAAACCGCGCCCGACAATACCCTTATCTTCTACGCCCGGAAATTTCATTGGGCGTGGTTCATCCCGATCGACAAAGACATCGTGAGCGTGGGGATTGTGGCGCCGCGGGCCACGTTCACCGAAAAACAACAAACACCGGAAGAATATTACCGGAGCGAATTGCACGCGATCAATCCCGAGATTGCGCGCCGCCTGCCAAAGCTCGATCTGGTCGAGAAGGTGCACGTCATTCCGAACTACTCCTATCAAGTGCGCCGATTTTGCGGAAAAGGCTTCATCTGCATCGGCGATGCGCATCGCTTCATCGATCCGATTTTCTCCTTCGGGCTCACTGTCACGATGCGGGAGGCGGAGTTCGCAGCGCCGCTCGTCCGCGAATATCTCGAGGGCAAGCTGAACGGCAGGGAAAATCCTTTCGCCGAGCATCAACTGGCCTGCGAGAAGGGGATCGATAACCTGGAAGACATGATCGATCTCTTCTGGGAACAACCTTTTGCCTTCTCGGCTTTTATCCAGGCCCGCTACCCCGACGAGATGACCGACGCGTTTGCCGGCCGGATTTACGAATCCGAGCGCCCATCCGCCGCGATGCTCCTCTCCTTCCGCACGCTCCTCAAACGCACCCGAGAATACGACGCAGAGGATTACTCAATCCCGATCGGCTCGCGCTTTCACCCGGAACGGGCGCCGCTTTGGGAGCCCGATTCACCGGTCGAGGGCACGGAGGAATGGATCGAGCGCGGCAGGGGCGAGAAGCAGGCGCCTGTTCGAAGCCTGAGGACGCGCCGGGATCTGCGACAGGCGGCGACCTGAGCGCGCGTTTCTGCTCGCCAAGGGCGACCGCTGCATTTAGATAACGCGCCATGGCCGCGCATTCTGGCAAACAGCCCGTCACCGTCGTCACCGGCGGCGCCGGCTTCCTCGGCTCGCACCTGACCGATCGGTTGCTCGCGGAAGGCCATCGCGTGATCGCGATCGATAACCTCATCACCGGCCACCTCACGAACATCGAGCATCTCGCCGGGAACGAGAATTACCGGTTTATCAAACAGGACGTGACCCGGTACCTCTTCGTCCCGGACGAGATCGATTACGTTTTCCATTTCGCCTCGCCCGCCAGCCCGATCGATTACCTCGAACTCCCGATTCCCACCTTGAAAGTGGGCGCGCTTGGGACGCACAACACGCTCGGCCTCGCGAAGGCGAAGAAGGCCACCTTCCTCCTCGCTTCCACCTCCGAGTGCTACGGCGATCCGCTCGTCCATCCACAAAAGGAAGATTACTGGGGCAACGTGAACCCGATCGGGCCGCGCGGCGTTTACGACGAAGCCAAGCGCTTCGCGGAGGCGATCACGATGGCTTACCACCGCTATCACGGCATCGACACCAAAATCGTCCGCATCTTCAACACCTACGGCCCGCGCATGCGTCTGCGCGACGGGCGCGTCGTCCCGGCGTTCATCGGCCAGGCCCTCGCCGGCGATCCCCTCACCATCTTCGGCGACGGCAGCCAGACCCGCTCCTTTTGTTACGTCTCGGATTTGATCGACGGCATCTTCCGTCTCTCCCAATCCGATTTCCACGAGCCGGTCAACATCGGCAACCCGCGCGAAATGACGATCAAACAATTCGCCGAGGAAATCATTCGCATCACCGGGACGAAATCGGGGATCGAATACAGGCCGCTGCCGGTGGACGACCCGAAGGTACGCCAGCCCGATATCGGACGGGCGAAGAAGATCCTTGGCTGGGAACCAAAGGTGGAATTCGAAGAAGGGATCGTGCGCACGATCGATTACTTCCGCCAATGGCTGGAACGGGCGAGCCAGCGATAATCCATTTTTTGGACTGGATCAGCGGGATTTGCTGGATTTAGGAGGAGAAAAGACCGGGCCTCAAATGGCCGCGCAACGCCCCCTTAATCCTGGAAATCCTGCTATTCGTGTCCTTTTCAAAATGCTCGCTTTCTGACCCCGCTTCCTCTCAAATGCCAAATCCATGCAGCGAAAAATTGCCCTGACGATCCTGCTCGCGGCCAGCACCAGCTCCCTTTTCGCCCAGAATCGCGCGGCCGATTTTCAGATAACGAAAATCACCCGCAACCTCATCTCCTCGCCGGAATATAACTACAGCGGCGCGGAAACCTTCCGCACCAATTCGCGCGATCGCTGGCTCGAAGTGGAGGTGGAATTCTCTTCCGCTCTGGAGTTTACCGAAGAGTTGACTCTGAAGTATTTAATCCTCCTCAACGGCAGACTGCTCACCGGCGAAGTGACGCACGTGAACATCCTGGGCGGCAAAGAACTTCGCTCCGTCATCTACGTCCCGCCGCGCGCCCTCGCCCACATCATGGGGAATCGCCCGCTGACCGCCAACGCCGTGGAAAATGTCGCGGTTCAGCTCCTCCAGGGCGGCACGGTCAAGGATGAACAGAACCTGACCCGCGCCCGGCCCCAGTGGTATAGCGGTCTCCCGGCGGTCGCCGGCCTTGCCTTGAACAAGAACGAAACGCCGTTCGCGCCTCTTTATTGGGACCGCTACGAGCAGATAAAGCCGGCCGGCCGTTAGTCGCGTCGCGATCCATGCCGGCCCCTCCTCGCATCGTTAGCCTCAACCTCGGCTCCCAATCGTTAGGGCTGGCAGAATTTCAGGCCCAGCCTCATGGCGGCCTCGTCCTGAACGGCTATCGCCTGCACGAGATTCCGGCTGACCCGGCCGCGGAAACCGATCGGAACCGGCAGATCAGCGAGGCGCTCCCCCCCATGATGCGCGAGCTCGGGATTAAGACCGGCCCGGTCGATTACGCCGTCTCGGGACAATCCGTTTTCGCCCGCTTCGTCAAGCTTCCCCAAGTCGACCCGGACAAGATTGAGCGCATCATCACCTTCGAGGCGCAGCAAAACGTCCCCTTCCCGATCGAGGAAGTGGTCTGGGATTACCAACTGGTCGGAAGTGGCGACGCGGAAAAGATCGAGGTCGTGCTGGTCGCGATCAAAGCCGACCTTCTTGAAGGGATCAACACCGCAGTCGAGTCGGTCGGACTCCAAACCACGCGGGTCGACGTCGCGACGATGGCACTCTATAACGCCTTTCGTTTCAACTACAGCGAGCTGACCGGCTGCTCGCTCTTGATCGATATCGGCGCGCGCACCACCAACCTGATTTTCGTCGAGCCCGGCAAAGTTTTCAGCCGCAGCATCCCGATTGGTGGCGGCTCGATCACCTCGGCGATCGCGAAGGAATTCAACGAGCCCATCGGCGCAGCCGAGCTGCGCAAGAAGCACGACGGATTCGTTAGTCTGGGCGGGGCCTATGCGGAAGCTTCCGACCCGGAAGTGGCGCGCGTCTCGAAACTTGTCCGCAACACCATGACCCGCCTCCACGCCGAGGTCACACGCTCGATCAGTTTTTATCGCACCCAACAGCAGGGCAGCCAGCCGCAACGCGTTTTTCTTTGCGGCGGCATGGTCAGCACGCCTTATACGCGCGAGTTTTTTCACGAGAAACTCCAGTGGCCGATCGAGTTCTTCAATCCGCTGCGCAATGTCACGGTAGGGGAGTCCGTCCCGATCGAGCAGATCGCACACAGCGCCCATTTGTTAGGCGAACTGGTTGGGCTTGCCCTCCGCAGCACCATGACCTGCCCGATGGAATTCAACCTGCGCCCCGCCAGCGTGGTCCGCCGGCAGCGACTCGCCCGGCGCCGCCCGTTTTTCGTCCTGGCCGGCACTTGTTTCATTCTCGGCCTGCTCGGCTGGGCTTTTTATTTTCTGCGCGTCGCGCAAGTCCAAACGCAGGTTGCGGATAAGCTCCAGGTCGAGGTCGACCAGATGCGCGGGATGGAAAACCGGATCGCCAGCCTGCGGAAGGAAACCGCCGCGCTCGACGCGATCACGACGCCTTTGCTTAGCGTGATCTACGATCGCGGCGTCTGGCTGCGCATTCTCGACGACCTCAATGCTCGGCTTCCGAAAGAGAATATCTGGATCACGGAACTCGCGCCCACTTCCAGTGGAAAGATCATCGGCGAAGTGGGAGCGGCCGGAGCCAGCGCCCCCGGCTCTAACCCGGCACCGGCGCCCGCCCGTGGGGTAGCCGCACCGGGAGCAAATACGCTCCCGATGATCGACGGCGTTTTCGTTAGGGGACTTTATCTTTCCAATCCAAAGCAGCAGGAAATCGTGGTCGATTATTTCCGAAACCTGCTTAGCTCGACCGTTTTCGACGTCGATCCCAACAGACAGTCGGAAGTGATCAGGCCGAGCACGCCGACGAGCACAGAGTGGGCTTATCCCTACGAGCTGCGCTTAAAATTGAGAAAACCTTTTGCCCTGCCATGAACTGGTTTCGCCAGAACCGTTTTCTCGGCGTCTTTCTCGCCGCGCTCGCCCTCGCGACAATCGTAAGCGTCTACTTCCTGCTCCATGAGAAGGGCACGGCAGAAGAAGCCGAGGCCCGGCTCGAAGCCACGATCGCCGAATTGAACCGGCTCCGCGGGAGCGCTCCCTTCCCGAGCAACGAAAACTTGCGCAAGACGAAGACGCAAACCGATAGCTACCGTAACTCGCTTCTCGCCCTCGAAGGGGAATTGAAAAGCCGCATCTTTCCCAAGCCGCCGCTCCAGCCTAACGAATTCCAGGCGCTCCTCCGCCAGGCCGCGACGAGTGTGATCGACCGGGCACGGGCAAGCAAGGTGCAGTTGCCCGAAAATTTTAACCTCGGCTTCGACGAGTACGCGACTTCGCTCCCAAACGGCGTGGCGGCGCCGCGCCTCGGGCGCCAGTTGCGAGCAATCGAGTGGCTCGCCAATACGGCCATCGACGCGCACGTCGATGCCCTCCAGAGCCTGACTCGCAGCCCTCTCCCGGAAGAGCGCGCGGCTCCCACTCCGGCACCGGGCGGGAAGGGGCGCGCGGCCCAGACCCCGAAAGCAGCCGGCGACAGCCTCCCAATCGTCGACTGGACCCCGGTCGATCTCGCTTTTTCGGGTAGCCCGGCCGCTGCCCGGCGCGTCTTTAACCAAATCGCGGCCGCGAAAGAGCAGACCTACGTCATCCGCACTCTTCAGATACGAAACCAGACTGATAAAGGACCGAAACGCGGCGCGCCCATCGAATCCTTGGCGCCTCCTGCTCCGGCTGCCCAACCCGATGGCTCAGTCAAGCCGGGCGAACCAGGCATCAGCTTCATCGTCGGGACCGAGCATGTGAACGTCTCGGTTAGGATCGAAATTGTGCGCTTCAACATTCCGGAAAAGGAGGTTCGTTAGGCGATGGACTGGCTCCGGGCCAATTACGATCGCGCGGTCGTCCTCGCCGCCGCTCTCTTTCTCATTCTTTGCGCGCTCTTTATTTTTCTCAGCGCCTCCGGTTTTAGCGAGAAATTCAGCCCCCTGCAAAACGTTCCGGCCCAGAACAACCAAATCCCGGCCGGAAAGGCGCCCGAGATTGTCGAGGCGATGGAGAAATTGAAGGCTCCTTCGCAGTGGATCTCGAGCGGACGCTCCGGCCTCTTCGTTCCGGAAAAACATTTCATCGGAGCCGACGGCCAGCCCACCACCCTCCAAAACACCCTCCTCCATCCGCCCGTGCCTAACGAATGGCTGGAGGAATTTGGCCTCCCTATCACGGAGGCCGACCTCCTCACTCAGGACGCGGATACGGATGGCTTCACCAACCTCGACGAATGGGAAAGCCATACCAACCCGACCGACAAACAGTCCCACCCGCCTTACACCTTTAAGCTCAAGCTCCGCTCCTTCGCCCAGGAGGCATTCCCGCTCATTTTCTCCTCCTCGGTCGCCGAGACCTACGCCATTAACAACGTCGACCCGACCAAGCCAACCCAATTCCTCCACATCGGCGAGATCGTCGCCGGCACGAAATACAAACTTACCGGCTACACCGAGAAATTCGACACCGACAAATACGGAACCACGATCGACGTTTCCGAATTGGCCCTCGAACAGGTAGACACCCACGACCAGGTCACGCTCGTGAAAGAGAAACGGGCCACCTCTCCGGAGTCGGTGGCGAACTTCCTCTACACCTGGAACGGCGCGGAAGAGACCTTCGCGGTGAAGAAGGACCAGGAATTTACGCTCAAGCCGCTTGAAGAAATCCAATACAAGCTCATCGATGTCCAGCCGGAGAAAGCGATCATCATCGACACGCAAAAGCCTAACGAAAAGATCGAGATCGGACCGACTAAACAATGACCAATGACCAATGACGAAGGCGAAACGGTCCCGCCTCGGCTTTCGAAATTCGTCATTTTCCCCGCTTTATTTCCTTGCCGGGTTGATCGCCCGCGGCTACAACCGCGACCACTTCTCATGAAAGCCTCCTCTCAGGGCGTGCGATTGTTCATCATTCTTTCTCTTCTGGCTCTACCGGGCTGGCAGGCGGTCGCACAGAATGTGCGGACGATCGCGGAGCGCGAAGTGGCGCGGCGCCAGAGCGCCGTCTCCCAGGGGCAGGCTGCTCTCGCCCGTGGCCAGATCGCGCTCGCGGCGAAGGATTTCGCCAAGGCGCACGAGGAATTCCGTACCGCCGTTGCGTATCTACCCGATGCTCTCACCACCGCCGGTGAACACGACGCCGCGGTCGCCGGTTTTTGCGAGAGCGGGGTGAAGCTGGCCGAGCAACGCATTGCCGAGGGCAAATACGGCGAAGCCGAGGTCATCGTGCGCGACGTCGTAAGCGATCGGTACGCGCCCAATTGTCGCGATGCCCTCAACCTCCTCGCTCACCTTTCCGAGCCCGGTTATTACAATAAAACGATGGGCCCGAAATTCATCACCAAGGTCGAGGACGTGAAGAAGCTCCTGAGCGATGCCGAAGGCTACTACAACTCCGGTCGCTACGATCTCGCTTTCAAGAAATACGAGCAGGTCCTCAATCTCGATCCTTACAACGTGGCTGCCCGCCGCGGTGAAGAGCGGATCGACAACACCAAAATCCGCTACGGCGAGGAGGCCTACAACGAAACCCGCGCTCGCTCACTCTGGCAGGTGCAGAAAGGCTGGGAAGAACCAGTCCGCAAATATGGCGAGTCCGTCGCCCCAATCACCGACGCTTTCGCCCGCGACGCAGGCGGGACCGCGCGCATCACGAACAAACTCAACAGCATCATCATTCCGAAGATTGAATTCCGCGACGCCAGTATCCGGGAAGCGATTGATTTCCTTCGCCAGCAGGCGGCCGCGAACGATCCTTCGACTGAGGGAAAACGGGGAGTCGATATTGTCCTGCGGACGACGCAATTAGGACGGGCCGAGGCACCAGCCCCGGCGCCAGTCCAGGAAACCACACCTCCGCTGCCCGGCGCTCCGCCGGAAGCGGCCGGGATCGAGCCCACTCCCGTGCCCTTGCCCGCCACGCCCTCGATTGCGCCGAGCGACGCGCGGATCACGATCACCCTCAACCAGATTCCGTTAGGCGAAGCGCTTCGCTATATCGCCAGCCAGGCGGGGCTGAAAGTCAAAGTGGAACCCTATGCCGTCTCCGTTATCCCGATCAACGAACAGAGCAGCGATCTTTTCACGAAGGAATATCGGGTCCCGCCCGGTTTCATCAGCAGCTCGGTTAATGTCGGTTCGAATTCCCTCAATCAAGGACCGACTCGGGTCGGTGCCACCGGCACTGGCAAGGACACCCAGGAATCGACCGGCGGCCAGCAACTCGTCAACCGCCAGACCGCGCTCGATTTTTTGAAAGACCAGGGCGTTCCCTTCCCTCAGGGAGCGAGCGCGAATTTCCTTCCCCAAAGCAGCCGCCTGATCGTGCGCAACACAGAAGAGAACCTCGAGCTGGTCGATGCGCTCGTGGAACAGGCAAACGTCGCCGGTCCGAAACAGGTCGAGATCGAGGCGAAGTTTGTCGAGATCACGCAGAACAACCTGAAGGAGCTTGGTTTTGATTGGTTGCTGGGACAGTTCAACATCGGTAACCAGCGCGTCTTCGGCAGCGGCGGCACCTCTGGGACCAACCTCCCGGTGAACCCGAACGATTTCCCGTTTGTCGCCCCGAACGGTGTGCCGGTCGGGCAGTACCCGGTCACCGCCGGCAACCGGAGCGGCAATGTCGCCATCACGGCCAATGCTCTCGATGCCCTCCTCTTCGGTATTCCCGGTGCCAGCGCGCTCGCCCCGGGTTTCTTCGGCTTGAGCGGTGTTTTCACCGATCCGCAATTTCAGGTCGTCGTGAGGGCGCTGAATCAGAAAAAAGGCGTCGATCTTCTCTCCGCCCCGCGCGTCACGACCAAGAGCGGCCAGCGGGCGGTGATCGAGATCGTACGTGAATTCCGTTACCCGACGCAGTTCGACCCGCCGAAAATTCCGGATCGGACCGACGCCTCCGTCATCAGCACGGGCGGCATAACCGGCGCCAGCACGGGCGCATTCCCGGTCACTCCTACCACACCGACCGGCTTCGAGACCCGCAACACCGGCGTCACGCTCGAGGTCGAACCGGTCGTTGGCCCCGATGGCGTCACGATCGATCTCAATCTCGTTCCGCAAGTGGTCGAGTTCGAGGGCTTCATCAACTACGGCAGCCCGATTCAGTCCGTCTCGGTCAACGCCCTTGGCATTTCGTCGAGCTTCACCCTCACGCCTAACGTCATTAACCAGCCGATCTTCAACTCCCGCAAAGTCACGACCAGCGTGAGCGTCTGGGACGGCCAGACCGTCGTCCTCGGCGGTCTCATGCGGGAAGACGTGCAAAAGACCGAGGACCGCACCCCGATCATCGGCGACATCCCGATTGTCGGCCGACTCTTCCGTTCCAACAGCGAACAGCACATCAAGCGCAACCTGGTCATCTTCGTCACGGCACGCCTTGTGAATCCGGCCGGTCAGCCGATCAATTCGACCGAGGAAGACGAGGAGACCGAAACGGTCAACCAGATCGAGCAGCCAGTGCTGCCGCAGGTTCCGTATTACAAGAAATAAGGGGTCTGCCAAGCCCATGGAAAGTGATCGACAACAACCGACAATCCAGCTACGAAGGCGACGACGGAACGAGCTGACCCTTACAGTCGGCCGGTAACATTTCTGTACGACGCAAGCTCCGGTGTCCGCCACCGACCGTATTCGACTTCGCCGTTCTGCGAAAACTCGCCCGATCTTTCTGACCAAAGATTGTTGAAATTAGTTCTTGCGAAAAATTTGTGAGCCCGATTTAACGAAACGTATGAAGGTTTCCCTCAGTCCAACCGGGCTGCTCGTTTCGGCCAGCGCTCACACAGATCGTCGATCGGTTTTTGGTTCCCATTCCCTCGCCAAGAAGCGATTTCCGCGTTGGCGATTGATGTCGGTCGTTTTTAAGCAGGCCCTGGCAGCATGCCTGCTGCTTATTGCTTCACGCACTTCCTCGCAGGCTGGTGGGACCGTTTTTTGTCTGGCGTATCACTGTCACAACGTCTTCAGCGGAGACTGCAACCTGAAGTCTGCGACTTTGATTCGGTCATCTACGACAATCTTTCAGTCAACATCGGACCTGACTTCGTCCCCGGCACCTATGTGGCCCAGGCCGCGAGATTGGGAGAGTACTGGCAGCGGATGTATATAAACGTTGAGGTCGATGGAAATTATACGGTTACTGGTGACTTCTGGTCCGGCTGGGCGCCGAATGTCATCCAGTGGACGTGGGGGTTTGATTTACCGCCAGGTCCGGCCACGATTGACCCGGATGTAGTTTCGATCATAGGCACATATTGCGAAGGAAGCGGAGGGCTCGCGCACGGTAGTGTGCGAGTGAATATTGGCAACCCGACTCCGACACCAACCCCGAGTCCAACCCCGGGGACCAACCTGACAGACGAAGATAAGAAGAACGGCGGAAATCAATGCCCCTGGACCTCTTCGGATCCCCCGCCAATGGCGCAGTACAGCGTCCACTCGATGCTGGTCAGTCTGAATATCAATGATCGCCCGCTGCGCTACACTCCGCCGCGCGGCCCCGCCCTCGATTTCATCGTCACCTACAATCAAAAGGAGGCGCAGCAGCCAGCCGCGTTTTCCTACAGCAATCTCGGCCCGAAGTGGACCTTTAATTGGCTCTCATATGTAAGCGATGATCCGACCGCGCAGTTGCCGCAGTTGTCGGTTTACGTGCCCAACGGTGGTGCGGAAGTCTACTCGTTCGATCAGGGCTCGCAGTCTTTTCTGCCTCACCCACAAAGTCACGCCGCCCTTGTCAAGATCGGGTCGGCGACTTACGAGCGCCGACTGCCCAACGGCTCCAAACAAGTCTTCGCGCGGAGCGACGGGGCGATCTCGTATCCGCGAAGGATCTTTATGACACAAATGATCGATCCAGCGGGCAACGCCGTCACGGTCGGCTATGATGAGGGCGCTCGCATAAGCACATTGACGGACGCTCTCGGGCTGGTGACCACGTTTGCCTACGGGCAGCCAGGGGAAGCGCTCAAGATCACAAAGGTGACAGACCCTTTTGGTCGATTCGCCACTTTTGAATACTCGGGCGGCATGCTCACACGGATCACAGACGAGATCGGGATTCAATCGCAATTCACCTACGTGAGCGGCACCGATTCGATCGATTCGCTTACCACGCCTTACGGAACGACCAATTTCACCCGTGGCGAGAACGGCACCAATCACTGGATCGAAATGACCGATCCCCGCGGCGGGAAAGAGCGGGTGGAGTATCGGGATAATGCGCCTGGGATCGGGTCGAGCGACCCCGTGGCCCCAAACATCAACGGAATCAGCAACTCTGGCTTGGATTTCGCCAACACGTTTTACTGGGACAAGAAGGCGATGGCTGAGGCACCGGGCGATTACACCAAAGCGAAAATCACCCACTGGCTATACGCTGGGGATGGATCGCTCTCCGGAATTCCATCGAGCGAAAAGTCCCCCTTGGAAAATCGCGTCTGGTACACCTATACCGGACAACCGGACGCCACCCATGTCGGCCCAACCGCAAACCCTTCGCAAGTCGCTCGGGCCCTCGGCGACGGCAGCACACAACTTTCGCAGTTCGAATACAACGCGATCGGCAAACCGACGAAAGCGACTGATCCGTTAGGCCGTGTCGTGAGCTCGACCTACGACACGAATGACGTCGATTTGCTTGAGGTCCGGCAAACCACGGGCACAAATAACGATCTTCTGCGCCCATTCACTTACAATTCGCAGCACGAGCAGCTCACCGATACCGACGCCTCCGGGCAGACAACCGTCTTCACTTACAACGCGTATGGCCAGATGTTGACGCACCAGAATGCGAGAGGCGAAACCACTGCCTTTTCCTACGGGGGAACAGTTCCCGATGGACACCTCGCCTCGATCACCAGTCCAGTATTCAACGGCAACTCCGCTGTCACCACTTTTGCCTACGACAGCTTCAACCGCGTTCGGACGGTGAGCGATTCGGACGGCTACGCCGTGACCACCGATTACGATAACCTGGATCGCAAAACCAAAGTGACCTATCCCGACACGACTTTCGAGCAATTCCAATACACCGACAACGTCACGAGTGTGATGACACTCGACCTGACCGGAAGCCGGGATCGGCGCGGGCTCTGGACCTACCGCCATTACAACGCCAACCGGCAGATGGAGTTGATCACCGATCCCGCCAACCGGACTACACTCTATGGCTGGTGCAATTGCGGTGCGCTTGAATCCATCACCGATTCGAAGCTTCAGGTCACAACCTTTAATCGGGATATCCAGAGCCGTGTTTACCAAAAGGTGTTCAATGATGGTACGACGATCAATTACCTATACGAGGGGCAGGCTGCGCCGAACACCGCCGGGGCCACGAGCCGGCTGCGGTCGTTTACCGATGCCAAGAACCAGCGTACCAACTACAGCTACTTTGTTGACGACAACGTGGCGCAAATCACCTACACCGACTCGAACGGTCAGCCTCTCAATCCGCCGACGCCATCGGTCACCTACACCTACGATTCGAATTACAATCGAGTCTTGACGATGGTGGATGGCAGTGGAACGACCGTCTACGGCTACAATCCCGTGGCCGTACCGCCCGTCCTAGGCGCAAATCGCCTCACCAGCATCGACGGCGCGCTGCCGAACGACACCATCACTTTCAGCTACGACGAGCTTGGCCGGGTGAGTAACCGACAGATCAACGGCAGCGCCAACTCCGAGACTTGGACATTCGACAGCCTCGGGCGACTCAGCAGCGACGCGACCAAGATCGGTACGTTCAGCTACACCTACGTCGGCGTAACCGAGCGACTCCAAAAGCTCACCTACCCTGGAGGAATGACGGCAAATTATGCTTACTTTCCCAACCTGCAGGATAAGCGGCTTCAGCAGATCAAGAACCAAACGAGCGGGAGCGTGCTCCTCTCGCAGTTTGACTATACCTACGACACCGAGGGCCAAATCCTGACCCTGACGAAGAACTACCCGGGACTGGCGACGCCGCAGCGTTATGATCTGAGCTACGACAATGCCGATCAACTGCTGACTGCGCCGCTCAAGAAGACGACAAACAACTACTTGATTCGCCAATACACCTACGGCTACGACCCGGCTTCCAATCGAACCTCGGAGCAGGTAGGCAATACGACGACCAACTCCACGCCCAACAACGTCAACGAAATTACCGGGCAAAGCGGCGGCACGAACCGTACCCTCGCCTACGATCTCAACGGCAGCCTAACGAGCGATGGCGGCACACGCACTTTCGAGTGGGATGGAGCCAACCGGCTCGTGGCGATCAATTACACCGGGAGCAATCTGCGGAGCGAGTTTACCTACGACGGGCTCAATCGCTGTGTGAAGATCGTGGAAAAAGCGGGCAGCACGGTGAACTCGACCCGGAGGTTCGTCTTCTGCGGGACAGAGAGATGCGAGTATCACAATGCCAATGGCGCCGTCCAGCTCCAGTTCTTCAACCACGGGCAATACCAGGGCGGTTCCAACGGGTACTATTACATGCGCGACCATCTGGGGTCGATTCGCGAAATGACCGACGCGAACGGCACGGTCGTTGCTCGCTATGATTATGATCCCTGGGGACGCCCTACGACTATGATTGGCACAAACAAACCAGATCTCAACTTCACTGACCTGTACCAGCACGCGAAAAGTGGACTGGATATGGCGATGTATCGCTTCTACGATCCCGATCTGGGTAGATGGCTATCCAGAGATCCCATCGGGGAAGCTGGGGGAGTCAACCTCTATGGGTATGTCTCCAATAATCCAGCGAATTTGATTGATCCGTTGGGGCTTGATGCTTTTCCGATTGGTAACGGATACAATATGTTCGTTGTTGTTCCTGAATCTCACGGGTTCACTTCCTTCGAAAAGCTCATGGCCCATCTGAACGGAAAATGGATATCACATCCTGATCCTGGTCTTGCAGGCCACTGTGCAGTTGGAGCCCAGTTTGCTGCAGGCAAGGGTCTGTCTGGAGGTGGCACAGGAGATGTTCCGCTAGCAAAGACTTGGAGACGAGGGCTGCCTGTTGATAACGACATTCGACCGGGAACAGTCATTGCGACAGGCTGGGATGGGGACAAATATCCGAATGAGGAGGCCTCGGCCGGGACAGGAAATCACACCGGAATCTATGCTGGCAATGGGGAATATTGGAGTCAGAACAATGCGCGAGGCGGTCCCTGGATAAAATAAAAGCTTATTCCCTCGGGTTGGAATGTTGTCATCAGTAGGCTTTCAACAGAGGCTGCACCAACAGCGTCTTTTATAAGCACCAAGAATCCAGGAACGAATCAATGAAAGTGCTCATTAGTCTCGTGTGCGCATTGCTTCTATGTGGTTGTGCAAGCAATATACTGTCTGTCAAAAGTTCCAAGAACGATGGTGGACTTGGAATATCTGACCAAACTGCGGCAACGTTTGTTCAGCTCAATAATGTCTATGCTTTCTCGGCTGGTAGAGGAAATCCAAAAGCTTGGCCACAGTTCAGGTCAGTTTTCAAAAAGCTTATTGAGCCTGCTCTTTTCGCCGACATTGACAGGTATATGAATTTGGAAATCGCAGAAATAGATCCTGCTGATATGTGGTGGATGCAGCGAGGAATTCTGTTCCTTGGCGGAAACCACTCATGGAGATGCGTTGTTCGTCGAGTTGGTTATGAGTCAGCCGTTGCCACATACCGAGTTGACCAGTTTGTTCACAAGTCGAAGGGTTCATTTGGACGAAATGACCCCGTCTTCTTTAAGGTTGCGATGAGGAACAATCATTATGTGGTAATCGATATTTTGTTCGCTTTTGATCCGTTCGAAAAAGGTGTCCGGAAAAACGGTGTATCAATCAAACGTTTTACGGAATATGCGGCTCTTAATTGAACTTGAATAGTATTGGAAAAGGGGTCGGTCTGGGATTGCATTATTTTTTCGGACAGTCTGGCAAGGGTAATTTGAGTTAGCTGATTGCATTGTTAGTTCGAGGGGAACAGTTGTTCAAATTGCAGTGGTGAGTGAAAGCCGAGCGCGCTGTGCAGCCGAGTGCGGTTAAAGAAGGTCTCGGTGTAATCAAAGATGGCGGTGCGGGCCTCGGTGCGGGTGGCGAAGCGGTGATGATAGACCAGTTCGTATTTGAGGCTGCTCCAGAACGACTCGAGGGGGCTTTCTTGGGGTCGCGTCTAACGCGACCCTGCTTTCACTCTCAAAAAGTAGGGCGGCTCGCCTCCGTTTCGCGCATCAGCTCAAGGAGTCTTTTCCCTTGCGAGCGCCCGGCGCAGCCTCTACAACGCGGGGGCCGCGCGGGGTCGATCCTTGACACTTGACATAGCAAATTGAACCGGTTTGGTTTTTGGGCATGGCACGGGCACCACGGATTGAGTTTGAGGGGGCGGTCTATCATGTCACGGCCCGGGGCAATGAACGCCGGGCGATTTATCGCTCGGACGAAGATCGAAAGCTCTTCCTTGAGACCCTGGAGCAGATGCGCGTCCGCTTCGGGATCATCCTGCATTGTTTCTGTTTAATGCCGAACCATTTTCATCTGGTAGTGGAAACTCCGCTGGGCAATCTTGCCCGGGGCATGGCCTGGCTGCAAACCACCTACACGATCCGCTTTAACCGCAAATACCGCCGTTGCGGGCATCTGTTTCAGGGGAGGTACAAAGCGCATCTGGTGGAAGCCGATGAATATGCGGTGGAGTTGGTTCGCTATATTCACCTCAATCCGGTGCGGCCGCGGAAAAAGAGCGATCCGATCGCGATCGAGCGGATGGGTTCGCTGGACGCCTATGAGTGGAGCAGCCATCAGGATTATCTGGGCCGGCGCCGGACGCCGGTGGTGCAGGTAGCGACCGACTGGCTCTTTTTTTGGGCTGGAGAGAGGAGGAAAGCGCGGCGGGAATATCACAAATTCATCCGAGCAGCCTTTGGTCGGGAAGTGGAAAGGCCGCTGGACAAGCTGCAGGGGGGAGTGGTGCTTGGGAGTGAGAAGCTGTGGCAAAAAGCCAAGGAAGTGGTCGGAAGAAATGATGCCAAAGAAAGCGTCTATTGGGTCCGCCAGGCAGGCGGGAAGGCCAGAAGGCAGAAGGTGGCCAAACTGGTGGTGAAGGAACCGGACGAGCGGATCAAGGTCTGGATCCGGGTAGAGCTGGGCGGCGAAAAGATGGTGGCAGTGGGGCGGGAGCTTGGATATCGAGACGGGAGCGGAGTGCATCGGGTGGTGCAGCGCTTGAACCAGAGGGCAGAGCAGGACAAGAAACTGCGGAGCCGAATGCTTCAATTGCGCCAGACAACGAGCTTCCCATGAACTTCGAATGAATCGTCAAGTGTCAAGGATCGACCCCAAGCGCCCCAAGGTGTCAAGGATCGACCCCAAGCGCCCCAAGCGACCAAGCGTCCCCCGTCCTCAAAAGCAAAAGCGCCTTGGGGGCCTTCGGTCGCCGCCTGCGCGCCCGGCTCGATGCGCCCAAGGCGATCAAAGCGGTCGCGCACAAGCTGGCCCGAATCGTTTGCCGGATGCTCAAATACGGCCAGGCTTACCGCGACGCCGGCGAACGCTATTACGAAGAAAAATACCAACACCACCTTCTCCGCCGCCTCCAAAAACAAGCCGCCGCTTTTGGCTTCCATCTCACTCCGCAAGAGCCTAAAGTGGCAACTGTTTCTTAGAAGATGCTGGCATCCCTCTTCACGAAAAAGTCGCGCAGAATCGCTCTCTGCGTCTTTCTTGCTGGCTGTAGTCACAACGGAGAGCCGTCCGCACAGCAGATCGAGGCTGCTGTCAACCAAGCGGTCAAGGCAAAAAACCCTGGTGCGGTGGCCAAGGTCACCAGCGTTGATATCCAGAGGCCCTATTTTTACGAGGAATTCAAGTTTTCCTGTACCAATTGTGTGATGGAATTCAAAAATGGCGAGCGGCACGTTGTCCCCTCGAGCAAAGGGCATGGGATGGTGACTCTCGATGCAAGGATGCAAAAGTGGAAGTTCGACAGGATCGTCCCTCGTTTCTCAAGGCATCGGTCAAGTGAACTACCAAAGCGACCATATCTTTTAGGCCGGCAGTAAAGAGATTTGCAGAATCGAGAACAATGGGCAAGGGATCTGGGGCATGTGGCTGAGTTGGACTGCTCGCCCGCGCTGCTCCACACGAGGCTCCATCACTAGACACGACAGAAGACCGGATAGCATTCTTGTGAGATTATGACGCGTAGGTCTAACCAGGCGGATGCAGCCAACCACTGGCCGGCGTACGCCTAAGTTTTCCATGACTCCAACCTCACATCCCGCTGCCACGCGCGCTCTCGCCACTGGTGGCTCCTCTTGTTCTCGTTAGGCCCGGACTCCACGTCGCATGAATATTGAAAACTTCGTCTCAGAAGCGCTGGAGCAGCTCGGCGCTGGTATCGCGAAGGCTCACGGAAAGCCAGGTATTACCATTTCGCCTTCTCCATACATGCGGGATGATCCTAGCAATACTGCCGGTGACCACCTCGTTGAGATCGGCACAGGCAGACTCGTCGTTTTCGTCGACTTCGATCTGTCCGTCGTCGTCCGGTCCCAAATCGCCGGTGAGGCCGGCGCTAAGCTGGAAGTGCTTGGTTTTGACTTCGGAGGCGGCAAGCTGGAGAGCGGACTGGATCACACGCGGGTTCAGCGAATCAAATTCCGAGTGCCAGTGAGTTTTCCAGTGGATCAGACCGTTAGGCCTGCAACGTGAAATCGCTCATTGATCTACCAGTCAGATTTATTTTCGCAGTAGTCGCATTCACATTTGGCGGCTGGATTGGCTGGTTGGGAGTACTCCTAGCCATACTCAAGCTTATCGGCGTGATACATTGGCCATGGTGGTTAGCAGCGTTACCGCTCGAATACGGCGTGCTCTTTAGTTTGTACATGACCATTGACGGAGCACTGTATCGCGCAGGTTTGAAGAGTGTCGGTGGGTATGCACGTTTTACCCAGCCATTGTATTTTCCGCAACAAGCAATTGGCCAAACAAAGATCCAAGAGATTATCAGCGATGGTCCGGAACGGATCGGAGCGACGATTGATACCTTGTCTGGGGACCCAAACCGCAGCCCGTTTGCGCAGGCTCTTTTGGATGCAGCACTCGAACGTTACTTCCTGCTTCAGCTCGCTATGTTCACAAACAGGAAAGTGAACGCATACATTACGATACATTACGATAAAGAAGTGGCGAGATGCCGGATTGAAGCTTCCGGCGGAAGGCACGCCGGAATTTTATCCTTACGACGATGAAACTGCGACACCGAAGGCCTAACCACAGTGATCGAACTGACTGCGACCCGCCGTACGATCTCGTTTTTTATGACTCGCACCCTTTCGCTCGCGGCGAGCTCAGCTTCGTCTCGTTAGGCGTTTCCTTGCATCGCTCCAATCCAACATGAACAAACTCCTATTGCTACTCGCGGCGGCTCTCGCGCCGTCTCTTCTCGCCCAGGACGTTATTTCACCTGACCTCGCGGCCATTCCCATTAATAAAGGCTGGAAGGGCGACGTTGCGGGAGTCACCGTTTCGACCATGGACGGTTCTCCCGCAGTCGAGTTCAAACCCGCCAAAGACAACGAACAAATCGTCTGGCTCGACGGCTTTTCCTTCACCAACGGTGTGATCGAGTTCGATGTCCGCGGGCGCAGCGCCCCGCCCCAAAGCAGCTTTGTCGGTGTTGCCTTCCGAGTGGTCGACGCCAAGACATACGATGTGGTGTATTTCCGCCCCTTCAATTATCGTGCAGCGGACCCGGTCAACAGGGCACACGCTGTCCAATATATTTCCCTCCCGGCTTTTCCCTGGCGCCGTCTCCGAACGGAGAAGCCGGGCCAATACGAGAAGGGCATTGAACCCGCCCCGGATGGCGACGCCTGGGTTCACGCCCGCATCGTTATCGAACGACCAAAAATCAGTGTGTTCGTCAACGGGGCCGCCGAGCCGAGCCTCGTGGTGGACGAGCTTTCCGACCGAACCGGTGGGTCAGTCGGCCTTTGGTGCACCAATTTCGGCGTGTTGGCGAACCTCAGAATCACACCCAAGAAATGAGACCCGCCCCGCCTAACCATGCCCCGCAGCTGAAGGCGAGCCGTCGTCCGACCCTTTTTCGCGTGATTAAAACCGTCCACCCGCCGCCGCGCGCGCTCTCGCTCGCCGCAGCTCAGCTTTGTTTCGTTAGGCCTAAAGCGGAAATGCGATGAAACGCATATGGACGATCATCGGCGTAAGCGACGTCCCGAGCAGTTTCAAATGGTACCAGTCGCTCTTTGGCCAGCCCGAGACGTCTCCGGGCCATGAGTACTTTGGCCAGATCCTGGATACGGATGGAACCGTCTTGCTCTGCCTCCACAAGTGGGGCGCGCACGAGCATGCCTCCTTGATGAGTTCGAGCAAGGCACCACCTGGCAACGGGCTCCTCTTGTTCTTCCGCGTCGACGATTTCGACAGGGCACTGAAGAGGGCACGCGCCCTCGTCACCCGGCTCGAAGAGAACCCCCACTTGAACCCGAACACTCAAACAAGGGAGTTCTCACTCAGGGACCCTGATGGATACTATCTCACGATCAGTGCACTCGAATAGGCCTAACAAATCGCTCGAGCAACCGCTGGCCGGCGTGAAGTCCAGATTTGATTTTATGAAACAGTTTCCGAGGTTTCCCACGCTCGCCCCCGCCAGCGGTGCCTCAGCTCCGTCTCGTTAGGGCTGCGTATGACCTTACTCTTGGCCGTATTAGCGCTAATCAACGCGGGCGCAGTTCCCGCTGATTGCCCGAAGACTGCAGATTGGGCCCGAGCCTTCTACTCCGAGCACTATTCCTTTTATGCCGACCCGTCAGATCGTGTCTTGCAGTTCACCACGCCAGAGTTTGGAGTGCTGCTCAAGAGGGAATGGGCATATTCGAAGGGAGAGGTCGGGCATCTGGATTACGACCCCTGGCTTGGAGGCCAGGACGGAAAAATTGGCAAGCCGGTTCGCTTCTCCGTCGAAACGGAGTCGCCGGATACGGCAATTGTCTCCATGTCATATCCGTTCGTGCTTGACTCCAAGCACCCGCCCGAACGGCACATGGTGCACTTGATATTGCGCAAGCGAGAACACGAGTGCTGGCGGCTTCAAGATTTCATCACTCCGCGCGGCGACTCGCTGTCATATGTGTACTCACTTCCGCAGCCCTAACCAATCGCTCCAGCCAACGGCTACCCGCTGCGCGTGCAGCTTTTTTATGACTAAAACCGTTTCAGATATGATCAGCCGCGCTCCCGGTAGCCGCGGCTGATCTTTCTTTCGTTAGGCGTCGCTCCCGCAATCCACAATTATGAACCTGAAACTGACTGATAAGACCGCCCTCGTCTCCGGCTCCTCCAAAGGAATCGGCTTTGCTATTGCAAGCCAACTTGCAGCGGAGGGTGCTCGCGTCATCGTGAACGGTCGTTCGGAGGAGGCGGTGAGCACCGCCTTGGAGCAGATTCGACAGGCCACCCCAACCGCCAAGGTCGAGAGCTTCGTGGGCGACCTTTCTACGTCCGAGGCGGTCACGGCCTTGCTCACGCGTTTCCCTGCTGTGGACATCCTCGTGAACAGTCTGGGCATCTTTGAGCCGAAGCCTTTCGAGGAGATTCCCGATGAGGATTGGCGGCGCTTTTTCGAAGTGAACGTGCTTAGTGGCGTGCGCCTCAGCCGAGCGTATGTCGTCGGCATGAAGCAGCGCCAATGGGGGCGCATTGTTTTCATCGGCAGCGAGAGTGGCATCCAGATTCCCGTAGAGATGATTCACTACGGCACGACCAAGACGGCCCAGCTCGCGCTGTCGCGCGGGCTGGCGGAATCCTGCGCCGGGACGGGTGTCACGGTGAACGCGGTGCTGCCGGGGCCGACCCGCTCGGCGGGCGTCGAGGAATTTGTTCAACAACTCAGCGCGGGCCAGCCGTTCGAGGCGTTTGAGAAGGAGTTTTTCACGAGCGTTCGTCCGAGTTCGCTCATCAAGCGATTTGAGACACCGGAGGAGATTGCGAGCCTGGTGACGTTCGTCTGCAGCCCATTGGCTTCGGCCATTACTGGCGCGGCGCTGCGGGTGGACGGTGGTGTTGTTCGCGCCTGCTTTTAGCTATGACCGCAACGCTAGCCACGCGCTGCAGGGAACCGCGGCGAGCCGTCGCGGTTGCAATCAGCGCGCCCCGTGGCCGCCGTCGCTGAGCTTGGATCGTTAGGATCGATGCGTCCTGGGGCGTTGATGACGTTCGCTCTGGCAGGAACGTTTCTGTTTGCCGGCGAGCCTGAGCTAACGACGGTGGAAGAAGCGCAGGCGAAGCAATTGCTTCATCTGGATCATTGCGTTTCGGTCGTGAACTTGATGGCGGATTTTACAACCCTGGCTTGGCCGGACGGCGCGAAGCTCAAAACCACGGTGCGATTTGCCGTGATCGAGACGCCCGCGCCATCCTGAATGTTCTCGATCTCAACCACCAGTGAACCATCCTTTTGCCATCGCTTTGCGCTCTGCGAATTCAACTCCACAATGTGCGGGAACGTTTTGCCCTTCTTTACCTTCTCCGGAATCTCGGCCAGGAGCTCCGGCAATTTGATCTCGCGAAATGTATCGCCCTCTCGCGAGAAAACCGCGACATAGCTCCCCCGCTTCGACAGCGTGGTCGTGCGCGCAAACGCCTTTGAATCCGATTTCCACAGCACCGTCATGTGGAACCGTGCACTGGGCCCCATGTCGACTGCGGACTCGGCAACACGAGCCAGGACCTTACCCGACTGCCGGCTGACGAGATCGTAGCCACCCCCTGCGACGTCTGATTCCGCCGTGTAGCGAAAGGCAAATCGCCCGTCGGGCGAGGGCGACTCCAGCGCCGGCTTCGACTCTCCTTCTGTTTCCGCGTGACAAACGGAATGGGGAAAAGCAGCGAGTATCGCCCACGCAAAATAACATATTTGCAGACGCATAATGTATGTCAGCCTAACGAAAAGAAGCGGGCGGCGTTGGCTCCATCGCACGGTAGATCTCGTGCAACGGAACCGTTCTCCAGGGATTTCCGGTATCATATGCCCAAAGCTATCTCACCGAGAACTTGGGTGTATGCCCAAGCAGCGTGATAACTATCGGACTCCGCTTCGGCAATAAACCGGTCGCGAAAAGCCTTGCCAGGCAGAACAACTTCGACGTCGTCGAACTGAAATCGAAGCTCGTCAACTGGAAGACGCCACTCTCGCTCCCACGTAAAGTCGATAGGTGAGTCACCGGTCGGTTCAAATCGAACGTGTCGCCAGCGCAATGCCTCTGGGAGCAAACCGAACTCCCCTTCCGGCTGATAAATGACAGGGCGACCGCCGCGACCGAATATAATGCTCTTCAAGAATAGCAGCCCGAAAGGCGAATACCGGCTGAAACCTGCGTCGTTTATTAGGCCGTGCTCAAGAGAAGTAAGCGGCGCTTCCGAGAAACAGACGCAAGGAATGGCGCCACGAACAAGCCGCGCTGAACCCAAAAGGCGCCGCTGCTGTAGAATAAGCTTTAGCGTCTGGTATGCCTCTTCGCGGTCGCGGCCCTTCGTAAAGTGAATCAAATGCTTTGCGAGATCAGCGCGCATTTAGATCTAACAGAGATTATACGAAAGGGAGTTTCGCCTATTTCGGTTGCTTACGGGGTGAAGCCCGGGGTAAAACGAAATCATGCTCGAGAGTATGCCCGGAGCCGATTGGGCGTGCCAAGTTCAAATCGCTCGATCAGGGACGCGCCATTTTGCGCACCCGCCATTACAGCCTCCGCACGGGCGGGATTCGCAGGGTCAGCGCTTGTATCGTGCGCCAATTGCGCAGGCCACGGCGCACTTCCCCGTTACGCGAGGCGGGCTTCGATTTCCTATCGGAAATGGGGTTGCCTCCACCCCGGCTTTCCGATACAAGCGACTCACTTTTTCATGCCCAAACCCGCAACCGTCATCGGCATCACCGGTGGCATTTCCACTGGTAAATCTACTTTTTCCCGTCTCTTGCACGAGCAGACGGGTGCGCCGCTTTTTGATGCCGACCGCGCGGCGCGCAGCTTAACGGATAACGACCCGGAAGTCCGTCGCCTTTTGCGTGAGGAATTTGGGGAGGCGATTTTTTCTGCGGACGGCGTGTTGAATCGCACCGCACTTCGAGCGATAGTCTTCTCCGACTCGGAAAAGAAGCGCGCGCTCGAGCAAATCCTCCATCCGCGCATCCGCCGGCAGTGGTCCACTGCGGCGGAGGAAAGCCGCCAATCTGGCAACCTTTTCCTGGCCGATATCCCACTTCTTTATGAAACCGAAGGTGAATTGTTATGCGACCGCGTCGTCGTCGTCGCCTGCTCCCGTGAAATCCAGCAGGAACGCCTGATGGCTCGCGCCCACCTCCCACCCGCCGCCGCCCTTAAAATGATTGAATCGCAAATGCCGCTCCCACAAAAAATCTCCCGTGCCGATCACCTGATCTGGAATAATGGGCCGCTCACCGCTCTCGAAGCGCAAGCCGGAATCCTCGCGCGATGCTGGAGCTAGACGAAATGGACGATCAGACTCTCACCGCCCCCGACAACGGCGCTCCTGCCGCCATGACCGCCGAGCCTAACGAATTCGTGCCGGAAGTGTTCGACCTGCCAGTTCTCCAGGATCTCAGCCCAGCCGCGCTCCAGGAATTATTTGCCCGCTTCGAGCTTCATCCCCACTCGGGCCGGACACGGCACCAAATGCTGGTCGATCTCATGCGCCACCTGATCTCGCGTGGCCAGATCGTGCGGACGAATGGCTTTCTCGAACTGCCTAACGATGGCCCGGCGATGCTGCGCTCGCCGCGTTTGAATTTTCTCCCCCTCCCCGAAGACATCGGGGTGCCGCATCATCTCATCCGCCACTTCGGCCTCCGGCCCGGGCAATCGCTCGCCGGCACGATCCGCCTTCCGCGCGACCGCGAGAAATCGCTCATGCTCGATCACGTCATCTCGATCGAGGAGCAGCCGACCGACGAGTGGAAGGTGCCGACCGCATTCGATAGCCTGACGCCTCTGTATCCCGACGGCCGGATCATGCTCGAAAACGACACGGAAGATTCGGCCTGCGTCCGCGCGGTCGATCTGCTCACACCGCTCGGACGCGGCCAGCGCGGTTTGATCGTCGCTCCGCCGCGGGTCGGGAAAACAATTCTGCTCAAGCAGATCGCAAAAGCGATCCGGATCAATCATCCAGAGATCGTGCTCATCATCCTGCTTGTCGATGAACGGCCGGAGGAAGTGACCGATCTGGAGCGCGAAGTGGATTGCCAGATTTACAGCTCGACCTTTGACGAGCCACCGACTCGTCACGTCCAGGTGGCCGAACTGGTGAGCGAACGGGCCAAGCGCCTCGTCGAACAGAAAAAAGATGTCGTCCTCCTCCTTGACAGCATTACGCGACTGGCACGCGGCTATAATTCCCTCGTCAAAGGCAAGGGGCGGACCATGTCGGGCGGGGTGGAATCGAAAGCCTTGCTCAAGCCAAAACGCTTCTTCGGCGCGGCCCGCAACGTCGAGGAAGGCGGGAGCCTGACAATTCTTGCAACCGCTCTGATCGAGACGGGGAGCCGGATGGACGAAGTGATTTTCGAAGAATTCAAAGGGACGGGCAACATGGAGCTGCATCTCGATCGTTCGCTGGTCGAGAAACGGCTTTATCCCGCAATCCACATCCAGCAATCGGGCACCCGGCGCGAGGATCTGCTTTATCATCCCGAGGAATGGGCCCGCGTGCAGGTGCTCCGCAAAGAGATGGCCGCCCTCCCGCCCTTGGAAGCGATGGAGCAATTGATCAAAAATCTGCACGCGACCAAATCCAACGCTGAACTCTTACTCGCTGGACTCCGGTGATCGCATCCGATTCACAACTCACGGAAATCCTCCCACGGCTCCGGCAATTCGAGCGCGTCGCGGTCGATACCGAGGCCGACAGTTTGCACTGCTATTTCGAGAAGTTGTGTCTGATCCAGCTCACTTTCGACGGCGAAGACATCCTGGTTGATCCCCTCGCCCAGCTCGATCTGCAGCCGCTCTGTACCGCGCTAGCCGAGCGCGAGATTGTCCTGCAAGGAATGGATTTCGATCTGCGCCTCCTCCGGCGCGCGTTTGAGCTTCCGGTGCGCCAGGTCTTCGACACCGTGATCGCGGCCCGCATGCTCGGCTTGAAGGAATTCAGTCTCGCCGCACTCGTGCAGCAATATTTCGACGTCACCCTCGCCAAGGGGTCCCAGAAAGCGAATTGGGCGCGCCGTCCTCTGCCCCCGGCGATGGCGGCGTATGCGAAAAACGACACCCACTTTCTCCTCCCGCTGGCGGCGAAGATGGAAGAACAGATGCAGGCGCTCGGACGCCTGAAATGGTTTCGGCAATCCTGTCAGCGCGCCCTCGAGCTGACGCTTGTCTCGCGGGAACGCGATCCCGATGACGCCTGGCGGATCACCGGCAGCGGCACGTTACCGCCGCAAACCGGCGCCGTCCTACGCGCCATCTGGTACTGGCGCGACCGCGAAGCCCAGCAGGCCGATCGGCCTTCTTTCCACATCTTGCAAAACAGCGCCATGATCGAAGCGGCTAAACAGTTCACCGCTGGCGAGACGCCGGAGTTCCGGCATTTGTCAGAGCGTCGGCGGCGCGGTTTTCTGGACGCGGCGCGCGAAGCGCTGGCCTTGCCGGAATCCGCCTGGCCGCAACGGCCGCCGCGCGGAGTGAGAACGCGGACGCCTGGCTTCGACAAAAAAGTGGACGAGCTGCGCCGGCGACGCGATCACCACGCGAAGGAGCTCGCGCTCGACCCGGCTTTCATCGCCCCGCGCAGTACGCTCGAAGGCATCGCCGCCGACCCGAATCGGAGCCAGACGTTGCTCGTGCAATGGCAGCGCGACCTGCTCGGGCTCTGATTCGTTAGGCTCTATTGCGGCGGCGGGCCTTCCGGTGCCGCGGTCGTGGGGGGAGCCGTCCTCTTCTGCTGCATCGCGTTATACGGGCCGGCGTCTTCGCTCGGGCCATAGAGGTCGCGCCGGTTCGACAAAGTGGTGCAGGAGGCCGCGCCGACCGCGAGGAGGCAAAGCAGAAGAAGTGATTTCACGCCGGGATCGAATCAGATCGGTTCCGGCCTGTCAACGCAGGCAAGAAAACCGATTGCGCGTCCCCCTTGCTTCGCGGAAAGTTCGGGTTCCGTCAGGGGCTATGGACTGAGGGCTAACGAACCCCGCCAGGGCAGGAATGCAGCAACGGTAGTCTGATCCTCTTTGCCGTAGTCCTCTGGCGGTCTTTTTGTTCGCCTGGCAGCTTGAAAATCCTCACGACCAAAACGATCCGCTTTACTCTCGTCGTCGAAACCTGTGGCGCGCCGCAAGTTTACGTCCCCTGGCAATCTCCGAAAAAAGACCGTCGCTTACAGACGCAGATTCGGCAGGCGCACATCATGACGATCCAGAAATCGGAAAGCGGGAGTGACTTTGGCTGCGTTGGATTCATCGCGCGCAAGGGCGCGTTGTATCTCGTTTTCCCGAAATCCTTGAAGCGTTTCGCGGATCAGCGGATCGTGGGAATGAAATGGGAGCTGGTCAAAAAATAGCAACGCCTTTGCCTAACGAACAGGCGTCCGCACACCTGAGCGACGAGGAACGCCGACGTTATTCGCGGCACATCATGTTGCCGGAGATCGGCGCCGCCGGTCAGGAGCGCTTGAAAGCGGCACGCGTTCTTTGCCTGGGCGCAGGAGGGCTCGGATCGCCGGCCGCGCTCTACCTGGCAGCGGCGGGAGTTGGCACGATCGGGCTGGTCGATGACGACCGGGTCGCGCTCTCCAATCTCCATCGCCAGCTCCTCCATGGGACAAAAGATGTCGGCCGCCTGAAAACCGAATCGGCGGGCGAGCGCTTGCGCGATGTGAATACGGAGATCGATGTCCGGCTGCACGCCTGCCGCTTTGAGAGCGCGAACGCAGAGGAGATATTGCGCGACTACGATTTGATCGTGGACGGCACCGATAATTTCGCGACCCGCTACCTTTCCAACGACGCCGCCGTCTTTGCGCGCAAGCCTAACGTTTACGGCTCGATCTTCCGTTTCGACGGACAGACGACCGTTTTCGCGCCCCACCTCGGCGGGCCGTGCTATCGCTGTCTGTTTCCCGAGCCGCCGCCGCCCGGTGAAGTCCCGAGTTGCGCGGAGGCGGGCGTGCTCGGTGTCCTACCGGGGATCGTCGGCACGATGCAGGCAACCGAAGCGCTCAAGCTGATTCTTGGAATCGGCGAACCGCTCATCGGCCGCCTCGTCCATTTCGACGCCCTGAAGATGAAGTTTCGCGAGTTTAACCTGAAGCGGGATCCGGATTGTCCGGTTTGCGGCGAGCAGCCGACGATCACCGAACCGATCGATTACGAGACGTTTTGCCAGGGCGCGCCCGATCTGACAAAAGCTGTGCCGCAAATCCAGGTGCGCGAGTTGGAAGAGCGGATGCACTCGGGTCAGCCTTTCGTCCTCCTCGATGTGCGGGAACCGTTTGAATTTGAAATGGCCCGGATAGAGGGAGCGAATTTGATTCCGTTAGGCGAACTGCCGGCCCGAATCGGCGAACTGGACCGGGAGAAGGAAATTTTGGTCTTTTGTCACAGCGGAGTGCGGAGCGAACGGGCGGCGGAGTTTTTGCGTTCGGCGGGATTTGCCAAGGTGGCGAATGTCGCGGGCGGGATCGACGCCTGGTCGGAGGAAATTGATCCGAATGTTCCGCGCTACTAACTCGCTCCATCGTAATCGTGCCCGGTTGCTGCTCGTCCTGGTTTCGCTAGGCCTGCTCGCTGGATGTAATCGCATGATCCTCCCGCGCCAGGTGCAACTGGGGAAGGATGCGGATGCGAAAGCGGCCGAAGGCAGCTACGCCGAGGCGATTAATCTCTACGAAGCGGCTCTCGATGGAAGCGTGGCCTCAGCCGACGTGCACTACAAACTGGCGCTCATCTACGACGACAAGATGAATGATCCGCTTAACGCGCTCCATCATTTCAAGCGCTTCCTCACCCTCGAGCCGACCGGGAAACGGGCCCAGGAGGTGAAGAACTTCATGAAACGCGACGAGCTGACCTTGCAAACGAACCTGACCGGCGACTCGATGGTTCCGCGCGCGGAGCTGGTGCGGCTGAATAACGAAAATCTCAACCTCCGCAAACAGATCAGCGAAGGCTGGGCGCAGCAAAAGGCAGCAACCGCAGCTGACAAAGCAAGGCGTGGAAAACGCTCGCCTAACGAGAAGATAAAGCGGACCGGAAAAGAGCGCAGTTACACGGTCCAGCGGGGTGATACCCTGGCTTCGATCTCGCGCAAGTTTTACAAGAGTTCGGCCCGCTGGCAGCGGATTCTCGATGCCAATTCGGATGTTTTGACCAAGCCGGCCGATCTGAAACCGGGACAGACGCTCGTGATCCCTTAGAAGGCTTTCCGCCATTTAGAGCAAGATCGCGGCTTGATTTCGTTTTAACTTGGCAGGCACCTTATTCCCATGAAAGCGATCGAACGAATTGCGCCTGATGTTGGCTGGCAGCCGATCAGTTTCGTCAACGCCTATCTGGTTGGTCATCCGGGCGAAGCCTGGGCCCTGATCGATTCGGGATTGCCGGGGCGCGCTGAGCAAATTTTCATGGCAGCGGAAGCGCGTTTCGGCGCGGGTTCGCGGCCGGAGGCGATTTACCTGACGCATGGCCATTTCGATCATGCGGGTTCGGCACGCCGATTGGCGGAGCGCTGGGAAGTGCCGATTTTTGCGCACCGGATGGAGCTGCCATATCTGACCGGTCGGTCCGATTACCCGCCGCCGGATCCGACGATCGGTGGCGCGATGGCGTTCCTCTCCCGCTTTACGCCCTATCGAACGCGCGACCTGGGCGAACGGGTGCGGGAATTGCCTAACGATGCCTTGCCGGGTTTGGCCGGCTGGAGCTGGATCGCAACACCGGGCCATTCCCCCGGGCATGTCTCATTTTTCCGGGAGGCCGATCGCGTCCTGCTGGCGGGCGACGCATTCGCGACCATGAACATGGATTCCTGGATCGGGCTGGCGAGTGGGAAAAAGGAGCTGGCTGGAGCGGTCGCGCCTTTCACGATGAATTGGGCGGCGACGCGGGAATCGATCAAAAAATTAGCCGACCTGCGGCCGCACGTGGTCGGTTGCGGGCACGGGATTCCGATGCAGGACAGCGGCCTGCCGGATCGTCTGAAACACTTTGCAGATCGCTTTCGGCTGCCGCGCCACGGGCGTTATGTCGGGGCCGCGGCGGAAGTGAGTGAAGCCGGCGTCGTAGCGCTGCCGCGCGCTCCGTTCGATCCGATCCCGCTCGCCACGGCCGGGGCCTTGCTCATCGCCGGGATCGCGCTCGGCACCGGCTACGTCGAAGAGCGGTTGCGCGAGAATAATTGACTCGTTAGGGAAGGTGTTTCTCGGACACGGAAGAGGGCTTCCGAAGCCGAAATGCGTCCCGATCCGGCGGCAAGCGACCCCCTGGATTCAATCGAGCCGAGTTTCCGCTTGGATCTTTCGTCGCCGGCAGCGTGATTTTTCCGTCGGGGCCGGTCGGGGCACCATCGAGTAGCGCGAGCAACTCGCCCGTGTTGTTGACATTGATCACAGGGCCTCGCTTCCCGCCGCCCGCATTGCGATCGGACGCAACCTGGCTCCTGTCGCCGGTGGTCGAACTGCTGCTGGTCGACGGAATCTCGGGCGAGGACGAATCATCAAACGGCGGTGCGTCTGCGATCGGTTGCGGGTTGTTCGCTCCGGCGCCGCCAAACGTGCCGGTGGTCGAACCATTACCGCCAAATCCGGTGTAATTCGCCTTTGGCGTCTCGCCACCGATGAAGCCGGTATAGACATCGGCCGGAAGTTCACCGCCGATAGTGACGACAACGCCGTCGAAAATGCTGACCGTATCAGCGGCAATGATCTTCGCGCTCAAACCCCCAAGCGTAACGTTCGAGATGAAGTCGATCCGGCCATTACTGGCCGGCGCGTAGAGCTTGAGGGTGGTATCGGCGGTCAGGGTTCCCGATCCAATGGTGAGCACGCCATTGGTGCCTAACGCGCCCACTTTGAGCACGTCGGCATGCGCGAAAAGGCTATCAACCGAGCCGCCGAGATAGACTTCGCCGTTCGCGCCGGTGTGGCGAATATCGATCGTTCCGCGATCGGCCAGCACCGTTCCTTTCACGTCCGCCTCGCTGCTTGCGCCGGTCGCCAGAATCGTGATTTGGCCGCCGGGGCCCGGCGCCCCGGAATCGAGCAGGGCGAGCAATTGCCCACTATTGCCAACGTCGATTGCGAGGCCGGTCGCCCGGCTACTCGTTAGGCTAATGTTACCGCCGCTCGCGCTTTTGCGGATGGGAATCGATTCGTCATCGATGGAAGAGACTTGGATGGTGGAGTTGACAGTAATCGTGCCCGCCGTTGTGATATTGACCGTGCCGCCGTTACCGAGCGTGCCGGGAGTAAAGCTGGGAAAGGCGCCGCTCGTCGCGATGATGTCGCCGTCATCGAGCGTAACGTCGCCGGTCGCGGTGATGTTGACCGTGCCGCCGCTACCACCCGCGGTGGAATCGGTCGCGAAGTCGCCTCCGCTCGCCTCGATCGAAGCAATATCCCCGCTCGAGCCGATCGTTAGGCCGTCGCCTGTCAGGTTGAGAGTAACGAGTCCGCCGTTGCCGGGGTTGTTATTGCCGAGGGTTGGATCGGGAGGGTCGCCGTTGAACAAAAAGTCCGCGAGGGTCGGACCCGCGCCGCTGATCGACGCGGCACTGAGCGTGAAGGGATCCGGGGTGTAGCCGATCCCGCCAGAAGAAGTGAGCGTGATGCTATGAACAGTGCCGACGTTGACCAGACTGATCGCGGCGCCCGCGACGAGCGAGTTTGTGAAAATGGAGTGCGCCGAGCCGGTCGCTTCACCGACGGTGATACCGCCCCCAGCGCTGATCGTGACTGCCCCGAGATCGAACGCCGTGATCGAACCGCCCGCGGTGACCGAGGTGTCGAAGTAGAAGGCGTCGACTGCGCCGGCGGCAAAGATGTCGCCACCGGCCGAGATGTTGCCGATCTCTCCGCCGGAGCTGACGTTCATCGTGATGGCACCGACCGTCGCCGTGATGTCGCCGCCGGCAATCAATGAGCCGCCCGTAAGGATCATGCCATTCGTCGCGCTGATATTTCCACCGGCGGTGACATTACCGTCGACGAGAAGCTGATTACCGACGGTGATGTCACCGGTCGCGCCGACATTAACGTTGTCGAAAGCAACCGGGGTCTCCAGGTCGGTGATGCGAGCGATGAGTGAGCCACCGATGGCGAGCGAGGCGGCGTTGACGGTGACAGAGGTGCCGCCAGCGACGGAGCCTTCACCGAAGGTCAAATCGTTCAGGATGTCAAAAGTCGCGTTCCCGGCGGTGGTGAGTGCATCGCCGAGGGTGACATCGACGCTCGCATCACCGCCAATCGTGCCGCCGAGATTGTTGATCCGCACGAGAAGGGTGGAAGCGGAGAGCGACTGCGCGGCGATGCTGACGGTGGCGTCACCGTTGATCGTGCCACCCCCATAGCCGTTGCCATCGTCGAAGTTTACTATCCGGAAGGTGGCAGCGCCGGAGGTATCGATCGCGCCCGTTGCGCCAAAAGCGACGCTCGCATTGCCACCGATCGTGCCGCCGCCGGCATTTGAGATCTGGCTGAAAAGTGAGCCGCCCGTGATATTGCTGGCGGTGACGGCGATGGAGGCATCGGACCCGATCAGAGACGTGCTCTCGCCCATGGAAGTGACGTCGATAATTTGCCAGAGCCCGTCAGTCTCGATGCTGATGTCGCCGACGACACCAAAGACAAGCGTCGCATTACCGCCAATTTGGCCGCCATCGAGATTGGTGATGAGAGCGGTAAGGAAATCGCCGCTGGAAACGTTGCCGCCCGCGTTGAGAGAAAGCAGGACATCATTATCGATCACTCCGCCGCTGGTGGCGCCGAACTCTGAGAGGCCGCCGTTCTGAACCGAGAAATCGATTCCACCCGCTGCGGTCAGGTCCGACGAGATGCCGATAATAGCGCTGGCCTGGGTGAGGCTACTTAGCCCGAGGTCGTCGGCGCTGATACCAATCCCTTCGTTCAAAAGTCCGAGGATGTTGGCGCTTCCAGCAGTTAGGCTGATATCGCCAGCGGCGGCAACGCCTCCACCGCCGCCATCATCTCGATTCGAGAGGACGAGACTGACATCGCCCGCACTGTCGAGGGCGCCGGAAAGACTGAGGACGACTGTCCCGCCGCCGTCAATTATTCCGCCACTCCGATTGTTGAGCAGGAGATTGACCGAACTCGCGCCCAGACTATCCGCAACGACACTGATCGTGGCATCGCCGCCAATGTGGCCGCCATCATTGTTGGCAATCGTTAGGCTGAGACCCGTCTCGCCGTTCGCTTCGATGTTTGCCCCGCTCGTCAAGGTGACTTCGGAGCTGCCAGTAAGATCGCCCGAGTCGGAAGTATCGAGCGTCACGCTGAGACCGTCGGCGGCGAAGATATCGCCCAAGGCGTTGAATGACACATTCAAGAGGTCGCCCGCGCCAGCCTGGCTCTCGGTCACGCTAAGCGTGTTGTCCATTTGGATGTTGCCCTGGGAGAGAAGAACGAAATTAGTCGAACCGGAGATGGTGGAATCGAAAGTGAGCGTCGAATCTGTCCCGCGCGCGTAGACATAAAGCGTCGGGATGTTCTCGAAAGCGAGATCAGCGCTGAGCGTGATCGATCCATCCTGGGAGGCGAGGAGCAGAGAATCGAGCCCGCTGAAATTGAGTGTGCCACCCGGTGTTCCCGAAATAATGTCGCCGACGCTGATGAGTGCGAGTCTGGTCGGGCCCCCCTCACCGATCACGATGGCCGGGTCACCCGTTAGGCTAAATGAATCGAACTTGAAAACCGCCATCGGCAGGTTGGCCGGATCGCTGAAATATTGGTCGAAGCCACCGAAGCTGTCGAAGCCCGTGGCGCCGAAGAGGTAGTTCGATGGATTCCCATCCTCAGTAGGGCCTCGATATATCTTGCCGAAGTCGGTCGTGCCATTGGTTGTAACCGTGGGATCGGTCACAATCGTCGTGTCGCTTCCGATCTCGTAGGGAGTGGCGGAGGCGATGACCGACAGGGCCCCGAATTTACCGGGAGTCGGCGTGGCGGTTGGCGTGGGGGTCATGGTCGCCGTCGGAGTAGGCGTGATGGTTGGAGTCACCGTCGGTGTCGGGGTCGCCGTCGGGGTGGGCGTTTCGCTGGGTCGCCGGAGATCGTTGTCGTTGGCCTGGTCCAGTATGTCGCTGTAGGTGGGATCGAGTAACGAAACCGCCGTGCCGCCGCCGTAGATGACAAGGTTGGTTTCGATCAATTCGCCATCCGTCATTTGAGCGAGTTGAGCGCGGCTGGCCCGCGCGATCAGATCCTCGCTCGGGAGCGGCCCAAAGCCGATGATCAAGAGCGAGGTCTTCATGAGGCGATCGAGATCCACGTCAACCGGCTCGGGCAGCCCCTCGCCGTTGGGGTTAACGATCAACATTTGCCCGGCATGCAGGAGGACTGATTCGCCCGCGCGATTATTGCGAAAAATTCGCGCGACCCCTTCCAGCATGACGAATTTGCACCAGGCCTCGGGGTGGTACTCGAGCAGCATCGTCGTGCCGGTAATGGCCGCGGTAATCGCAGACGTGTTAATCTGCGCACCGCCGGCATCCTTCGGAACCCGCAGCAGCATCGCGCCGCCGCCGAGCTCGAGGTTGCGAGTGCCCTGGTCGAAACTGAAAATCGTGTTCGCTCCCAGCCGGGCCAGGGTCTGGTCGGTGAAAATCAGTTCGGCGCGCGATTCCAAACCGGTTCGTACCGCGGAGCCTTCACGGACCTCGTCGCTGACTGCGGCCGGCCGGGGCGCGGCGGCTTTGGGGAGGAGTCTTACGTCTTTGATGACCTGGGTGATGCGGGCTTCCTCCAGCTTCGCCGCATCCGCACGCCAGGGCGAAGAGCAGACGAGGAGCACGATGAAAGGGAGAACCTTGAGAGCGAACGGAAACCTGTTTTGAAATCGATCGGACTGGCGGTTCGTTTTCATGTCCCGGTTTAACTCCCCCTGGGGAAAGTGGTCAAGCTTACTCGGGCAAGAGGACACTCGTTCCAGTATTGGGGACATCCGGACAGGCTCCGAACTTCGTAGCTTGGCGAGATGTTTCCATTACCAGACAAATTTTTTCCGGCGGATGCCGAGGCCTTGCGCGCCGCGCTCGAGGAAAGCCTGCGCCGATTCGTTAGGCCAGCCGGCCCGATGGTAACGGTGGAGGACGGTGGCTATCCGATGCTGGCCGCGATCCGCGTCTCACTTGACGACGCGAATGCGGGAGATCGTCCGCCGCCGCGACCGCTCCCGCCGGAGGGCCCGGTTGAGCCGGGGTTGCGGGTCGAAAATTTCGAAATCAGCGGCCGGCCTCTCATCGTGCAGCGGGCAAGAGTGGAACTCATTTGCAGAGCGCGCGACGTTCGACTCAGCCGAGGACGCGACCGGGATGGAAACGTGCTCCTTCTCTTCCAGGACGCGGTGGATGGAAAGATCGAGGTGGCGCTCGCCTTGGCTGATCTCGAGGCGCTCGTCCTCGCCGGGGCAAAAGTGGAAGCGGCCAAGCAGGGCGTGACGGTGGAGGATGTTCGGATCGAGTTGCGGGCCCGTTCCGAGCGCGCGCTTGACGTGATCGCGCACGTTCGGGCGAGGAAACTCTTCCTCACGGCCGCGGTCCGGATCAGCGGAAGCGTGGCGATCGACGAACAACTGACGGCGCATCTCTCCGGTCTGGAGTGCGCCGGCGAGGGAACCCTCGGGACGCTGGCCTGCGGGTTCATTGCGCCGCATCTCGCGCGCTTCAACGAGCGCGAGTTCTCCCTCCTGGCGCTGCCGCTGGGAGAAGTGAAGCTGCGCGACATCCGGATCGCGGCCGGACGCGAGCTGCGAGTGACGGCGCAATTTGGGCATCTTGCCTAACGGCGGGGAAATTACCGCCGGGGACGCAGAGAGCGCAGAGAAGAAGGACTTTTTGGAGTTTACAAAACTCTGCGTCCTCTGCGATCTCTCCGGTTGGTTTTCACTAACCAAAAAAAACTAATGGATTCGAGCATCCCATCGCCCTCTCCGCCGCCCCGCGCTCTGGGCCTGCTTCTGATCCTCGCAGCCGCGCGCTTGATCGTGCATTGCGCGACTAACTGGCAGTATGGATTTCATCGGGACGAGCTAGGGCTGCTCGATGACGCGCGTTATCTCGACTGGGGTTATGTCTCCTACCCGCCGTTCACGGCCTTCCTCGGACGGATCGCGCTCATCCTCTTCGGGCCCTCGCTCGTTGGAGTGCGCGTATTTGCCGCGCTCGCGCAAAGCGTTGCGATGGTTTTGACCGGGTTGATGGCGCGCGAGTTGGGCGGACGGCGCTGGGCACAGGTGGTCGCGGCTTTGGCCGCGGCGGTGGCGCCGATGTCGGTCTGCATGGGAACGATGCTGCAATATATCGCGCTCGATTATCTCTGGTGGGTGCTGGCGGCTTATGGCGTGATCCGGCTCCTGCGGACGGAGAATCCGCGCTACTGGCTGATGATCGGCGCGGCCCTCGGTCTCGGGATGATGACGAAATACACGATGATCTTTTTCATCGCTGGAATTGTCGCCGGGGTCCTCTTCACACCGGCCCGCCGTTATTTGAAGAGCCCGTGGCTCTGGGCGGGCGCGACACTCTCGATCGTGATCTTCCTGCCGAATCTAATCTGGCAGATGCGGCACGATTTTATCTCGCTCACCTTTTTGCAGCACATTCACGAACGCGATGTCGAGATCGGGCGAACCGGCGGCTTTTTCGTACAGCAACTCTTTGCGAGCGCGAATCTTTTCACCCTGCCCCTCTGGCTGGCCGGGCTCTGGTTTTTCGTGGTGAGAGTGCGCTATCGCACGCTCGGGTGGATGTTTTTCGTGCCACTCATTCTGTTTTTCCTGGCCAAGGGACGCTTCTATTACATGGCGCCGGCTTACCCGATGCTCTTCGCGGCGGGCGCGGTGGTCTGGGAAATTTGGCTGGAGCGGCGAAGCAAGATTGCGGCGCGAATCGGCCGCGGCGCGACCTGGGCGGCTCTTGGAGCGGGCGCAGCCTTCAGTGCGGTCACGATGATGCCAATCGCGCCGATTAATTCCGGTGTTTGGCGTCGAACGAGCAAAATTCACGATAATTTCACCGAGCAAATCGGCTGGCCAGAACTTGCGAAAACCGTCGCCGATATCTACTTCCGCCTGCCCGAGGAGGAGAGGCCGAGCACCGCCATCCTGGCCGGGAATTACGGCGAGGCCGGCGCGATCAATCTTTACGGCCAACCGCGCGGCTTGCCGGAGGTGATCAGCGGGATCAACACCTACTGGTGGCGCGGCTATGGATCGCAGCCGCCCGAGGTTGTCATTCTGGTTGGATTCCCGCGCGAGGCAGCGGAGCGCTTCGCCGATGAGGTTGAACTGGCGGGCCACGTCACCAATCCTTACGGAGTCCGAAACGAGGAAACGAAAGATCATCCCGATATTTTCGTCTGTCGCGGCTTCAAAAAATCGTGGTCGGAGTTTTGGAAACATTTCCAGCGCTTCGGCTAAGCCCGGAAAAATAATGCGACCGCGCCCGAGCAAGGTAAGTGTGATGGACAATTACTCCGCCACGAGGAGGAAGTAATTCGCCTAACGAAATGCTGATCAAAATTGGATTTGAGATTGAGTTTGAGCTTCGTGGCCCGACCCCGATGGTGCTGATGCTCTTCGTGCATCCTTCGCGCCAGGGCGATCTGCGCGAACCGGAAGAGTTGCAGGTCGAACCCGCGGTTCCGGTTTCCTATTACACCGATCTCTTCGGCAACCGTTGCGCGCGTCTCCTGGCGCCGCCCGGTCCGATTCGTCTCGCGCTCCAAACGTTGATCGAAGACAGCGGCGAACTCGATCCCCAGTCGCCAGATGTGGTCCAGCACAAGATCGAGGATCTGCCGGACGAAACGCTCACTTTCCTCATGCCGAGCCGTTATTGCGAAGTGGACAAACTCTCCGACATCGCGTGGAAACTTTTCGACCAAACGCCGCCGGGATGGGCGCGTGTCCAGGCCATCTGCACCTGGGTGCACGATCACATCACCTTTGGTTATCACTTCGCCAATCCTTCGAAGTCGGCTTTTGATGTTTACACGAGTGGAGAGGGCGTTTGCCGCGATTTCAGCCATCTCGCACTCACTTTTTGCCGCTGCATGAACATCCCGGCGCGTTATGTCACCGGCTACATGGGCGACATCGGCGTCCCGGTCGTCTTGCCGATGGATTTCAGCGGCTGGTTCGAAGTTTATCTGGGTGATCGCTGGCACACTTTTGACGCCCGCCACAACATCCCGCGGATCGGGCGGATCGTGATGGCGGTCGGACGCGACGCGGCAGACGTCGCTCTTACGACCAACTTCGGGAGCGCGACCTTGAGGAAGTTTTTCGTGATCAGCGACGAAGTGCCGGAAGAGAAGGCTGCGATTTTGTAGAACGATCGCTTCGGTTGCCCCGATTCTCTCAACCCGTGCAAGCTCTACAACTACCGCCTGCTCAGACGGCGAAACAGATACCGGTCGGCGGCCGGCCCCAGCCTTACCCACATTTTACTGCTGAGTGTGGGTTCCTCGACTCAAGATTCAAGAGCTACGGCTATGAACATGCCGAGCATTTCTCCCGGCTGGTGCGGGCGGGATTTGGTGGCGAGATGGGGACGGCGAAACGAGGCAAATTGGATCCACACTTTTATCTCCTCGCGTCGGATCTGACAATGTTGCCCTGCAAGAGTTATCTAAACGAAGAATCGCTCGCCTCCAACTGGCACGCCTGGAAAAGGATGCAGCGCGATCCCTTGTAACCGGCATCCTTGGAGGACGAAGGAGGAGTTTCGTCAATTTCGCGCAGAAATTTACGCTGCTACCCGAGGTGCACAACTTTCACAGAAGCGGAGGCTCATTCTGGCTGCCAAATGGATCCGCTGGCGCTGGGTTTCTTGCCTCCCAATGACGCTTCCACGTAAGGACTACCGCTCTTCTCCTACTGCTTGCTCAGGCGCCGAAAGAGAAACGCGCCGATCACAATGAAGAGAACGTTCGGAACCCAAACCAGCAACTCGGGATGAATCTTGGCATTCCCCCGCATCGTGTCCGCGATGATAATGAAGAGGAAATAAAAGATCGCCACAATCAGCCCGGTCGCGAAGCCGACCGAGGTTTCGCGTCGATGGGTGGTGATGCCTAACGGCACCCCGATGAGCGCGAAGGCGATACAGGAAAAGGGAAACGAAAATCGCTTGTTGATCTCGGTTCGGGTCGCGCTTCGATCGCGTTGCGCGCCGTATTTCAACTGGTCCATCAATTGCGAGAGAGAAAGCGCGGAGCGACTCGGGCGTTTCTTTTCCCGCTCGTAAAGTTCCTCCAGGCTGATCGGGAGCGTTCCTTCCGCCAGGCTGATCCCGTCCCTGATCCTGCGCAGGTCATAGGGGTCCTTCGCGTCGCGCTCCTGGTAGCGCGCATCGTAGAGATGGAGCAGGAGACGTTTGTTAGGCAAATCCGTTTCCAGCATCCCGGTTCGGGCATGCGTCACCCGGACGGGCAGATCGTGTTCGTCCATTTGGAAAACGAGGATGTTCTCCAGTTTGTTGCCTTCTTTCTTGCCGACGTAAATCTTTCGGCCGGGGAACTGGTCAATCACCTGGTCGCCTCCGAAGAGCGCGATCGGGTTCTGGGTTGCGAGATCGAAGATGCTGCTCCGCAATTTTTCCTGCGCGGCGGGCGCGACGCTAACGTTGAGCCAGAGACAAATGACGGTGCTGAAGACGGCGAGAAGAGCGAGCGGAAGGCAGACCCGCGTCACGCTTACGCCGTTGGCGCGGAGAGCGATCAATTCGTTATCCGCGGAAAGCCGGCCGAAGACGAGAAGGATGGCGGTGAGCAGTCCCCACGGAATGGTGAAGATGAGCGAAAACGGGAGGACGTAAGCGATGAAGGTAAGGAGGAACTCCGGCGGCACGTCGTGATTCACGAGGAGGGGGAGAAGCTTGCGGAAGATATTGCCCACCACCAGGACGAGGCTCAGGACCGCGATCGCGAAGAGCACATTCACGATCAGCTCACGGCCGACGAAGCGATCGATCAATTTCATAGTGGCACGCAGGCCTTCATTGCTTCGACTCGATTGGGTTGTCCAGTGCGGGATTCCGTATCAGGGACCAGACGGTCGCCCGCGAGCGTCGAAGTGAGCAACAGAGTTTCTGGCGGCCAATAGGCTTAGGAGGGAAAAGAGAAACTCGCTGCTTTTGGGCTGCCTCGGGCCCTAACGATCCACGCCGGCTGTCGCGCGCGAGGGAGTAGCGGCCCGGAAAATTCGCTAAGAGGCGCGAATCGAAAAAATATTCCCGAATTTATCGCGAAATGGGTTGCCCTTTTTTCTCGTGTTTGCATAAATCGGTCAAAACGCCGCTACCCACCGGCAACAACTAGGAGCAACATGGAAAACAATAAAGGCAGGATTGTTACTGCTCCCCCTGGGTCGCCCCAGTTCTCCGGCAATAACGGGACCAGTCGACGAAAATTCATTGGCCAGGTTGGCGCGGCCCTCGCCGGGGGCGTTGCGCTGGCGAAAGCCACCGCTGCCTCAGGGGAAACCAGCCACGGCGTCATCGGGGATGGCATTGCGCAGCCGACCGCCTTCGACCCGCGGGTCAAGCAATCGTACAACATCCGGAAGGCGGCAGCGCAGACGGAAGGCCATATCCCAGTCCCACCGCACACGACGAATGGCGACGAGCAGCTTTATTCCGACAAGTCGGGCACTTACTCGAAGGGGATCCTGCAGGATGGGATCGGGTTGGTGAACCTGGCCGCTTTCCAAACTTTCCGGGCCGCGATTGATGCGGGCACTTTTGAGGCGTTCGAGAATGTGATCACGGGCGGGCCCCGCACGCAGAACGGACCGCTCGGCGGGCGCGCGTTTGCCCTGGAGGGAAGTGATGATGTGCAGTTTGGCAACGCCTCATCGCCAGCCAATCAGATTAACCAGATCGTGGTTCCGCCGGCGCCAACGCTCGCCAGTGCCACCTATGGCACGGAGCTGGTGGAGCTCTACTGGGCTTCGCTCCTGCGCGATGTCGCGTTCAGCGATTACGCGACGAATCCGACCGCAAATCTGGCCGCGGCGGAGCTGAGCGCGATGCCGGATTATCTCGGGCCACGCGACAGCTCGGGTAACGTGACGCCGAATCTGCTTTTCCGCGGCACATTCCCCGGCGACACGGTTGGGCCGTACGGCTCGCAGTTCCAGATTCTGCCCACTTTCCTAGGCGCGCAGGCCATCAGCCAGCAGCTAAATTCCTACCTCCCCGGGCAGGATTTCATGTACGATGCCATCACCTTCCAGGCGGTGCAGAATGGCATCGACAGCGGCGAAGTTGTGGTGACGGATACCATATCGCGCTACATCGCCGCGGGCCGCGATCTCGCTACGTTCACACGCCAGGATGTGCTCTTTCAGGCGTACCTCGTGGCCTTGCTGGTACTGGGCACAGTCCAGGCGCCGGCAAATCCTGGGAATCCGTACGACGGCGCCACGAAGCAAAATGGCTTTGGCACCTTCGGCGGTCCCGACGCTGCAGCCACGCTCGCCGCCGTCGCGCGTCACGCGCTCAACAGCGTCTGGTACCAGAAATGGTGGATTCACCTCCGCCACCGTCCGGAATCGGGCGGCGCCATCGTGCGCCAGATCCTCACCGGAAACGGCGGCACGCTGCAGGGCCAGGTGAACGACAACGTCCTCAATTCACAGGCAGTCCAGGCCAGTTTTGACAAATATGGCGATTATTTCCTCTCACAATCCTTCCCCGAAGGCTCGCCCACTCATCCGGCCTACCCGACCGGACACGGCGCGGTCGCCGGCGCATGCATCACCGTGCTGAAGTTCTTCTTCGATGGGAACTATGTGATTCCAAATCCGAGGATCCCGACGGACGACGGACTATCGCTTATTCCTTACACCGGAAACGACGCGGGACAGATCACGCTCAATGGTGAACTCAACAAGCTCGCCAATAACGTCTCCTTCGGCCACGGCATCCACGCCGGCATCCACTGGCGCACCGACACCAGCTCATCCATTCAATTGGGCGAGGCCGTCGCGATCAGCATGCTGCAGGATCGGGTCGCGACCTACGCGGAGAAGTTCACGGTCAATCTGACGAAGATCGACGGCTCGATCGCGACCATTTCCAACCTGTAAAAGAGACGGGGACGACGGCCCTCGGCAGTTTGCTTCCGGCGCAAGCTTGCTAACTTGATCGCCGAATGCCGGAAGCAATCTACGACGTGGCCATTATCGGCGGGGGACCCGCGGGCAGTACCGCGGCCATCCTGCTCGCCCGGGCCGGCCGGCGGGTCGTCGTTTGCGAGCGGGACAAATTCCCACGCTTCCACATTGGCGAATCGCTCCTCCCGATCAGCATGCAGACTTTCACCCGGCTCGGCGTGCACGAGAAATTCGAGCGGGCTGGTTTTCTCCGAAAGTACGGCGGAGAAATGGCCGGCGCCTGCTCCGAAAAGGGAGTAAAGTTCTACTTCAAGGACGGTTACCGTTCCCAAACCGAAACCTCCTACCAGGTCCCGCGTGCGGAGTTCGACAAGGTGCTCCTCGATCATGCGGCCGAGAATGGCGCCGAAGTGCGTGAGGAGACTCCGGTCAAGAAGATCGAGTTTTTCGACGACCATGTCGAGCTGCGGCTCGAAGACGAAAAGATCAGCGCGCGCTATGTGATTGATGCCAGTGGCCGCCATTCCGTTCTCGGGAATCATTTCAAACTCAAGGAGACTTATCCGCATCTTCAGAAAATCTCGATCTTTGCCCACTATGAAGGGGTGGAAGCGGACGAAGGCCGCGACGGAACGCTAACCCGCCAACTGCGTGCAGCCGATCGCTGGTTCTGGTATGTCCCTTTGCCTAACGACCGGGCGAGCATCGGCGTCGTGCTCGACACCGCACTCTACAAACGGACCAAGAAATCGCCCGAGCAGTTCCTCGAGGAATCCCTCGCCGAGCAGCCTTTTCTCGCCCGCCGCATGACTCACGCCCGCCGCGTCACCCAGGTCTACGCAAGCGCCGATTTTTCCTACCGACAGACCCGCCTAACCGGCGATCGCTGGATGCTGGCTGGTGACGCCGCCGGATTCATCGATCCGGTTTTCAGCAGCGGCGTCTTTCTCGCTCTTCTCGCGGGCGAGCAATGCGCCGATATTCTCAACGTCGTGCTCGATCATCCGCGGAAAGCGCCGCGGCTCTTTGCCGCCTACGAGCGCCTGCTCCGGCGAGTCATGAAGGGTTATCTGCGTTTCGTCGATGCCTGGTATTCGAAGGAATTCATCGAGGTCTTTCTCTACCCGCAGGACGTCCTCCAGATCCCGCCGGCCGTAAACGCCGTTCTCGGCGGGAACATCAGCGGCGCCTTCGCCATTCGTTGGCGAATGTCGGTCTTCTATCTCATCGTCTGGCTGCAACGCTACCTGCCGCTCTGCCCGCGCCGCACTCTCATCGCCCCCAAACCGGCGGCGCAACCCGCGCTCCGCTCCGCTGCCTAACACCTCATGCGTTTCCTTTGCACGACGGCGGCGGCGCTTTCCTTTCTCTGCCTAACGAGCTGCCAAACTCTTCGCCATCAGTTCGTTTCTCCCGAGCCCGATTGGCAATCGAAGATCGGCCAGCTCCAGTATCGCGGACCCAAAACCTCGCTCATCGGCGAAGTCCTGGTCCGCTATTCCAGGCAAGGCGACTTCGAGCTCACCTTTAGCAAGGGCCCGGGTGTCATCCTGCTCACCGTGCGGCAGGACGAAAAGTTTGTCCGGGTGAGCGGTCCCCTCGCCCGCGGTTCATGGTCGGGTGCGCCTAACGAAGCTCCGGCCCGTCTCCGTGGCTGGGTTTCACTCCGCGCAGTACTCCTCCAGAGCAAGGACCAGCCGCTTATCCGTCAGGCCATCGGTTCCGACCGCTTCACTTTCGCCTTCTGACCGTCGCGGTCGCCGATGTCGTACTCGAAGTTTATCGCCCGTCTCGTCACGCAGCACCGCGCCCTCGTCTGGTGCGGGGTCGCGCTCGTCGCGGCGCTCAGCCTCTTCATTCTCATCACCCGGCTAACCCTCGACACCGAGGTGCTCAACCTTCTCCCGGCGAAATTCGAATCGGTCCAAGGCCTCAAGGTCTACAACAACGATTTTGCCCAGACTCGCGAACTGACTTTCGCCCTCGCCTGTCAGCCTAACGACGTCGACAAACTGGAGGAATTCGCTCCCATTTTCGCGCAACGCCTGCGCGAACAGCCTTGGAGCACGCGCGTTCTCGCCGGTTCGCCGATGGAGTCACCGGAGGCAATTGCGGATTTGCAGGGGCTTGCCGTCCCACTCCTGCTCAACCTCGAGCCAAAAGCTTTCACCGACACCGTCGCCATCCTGCAACCAGGTAAACTCCAGGCGCGTCTCGCCCGCCTTCATCACGAAATCGAGGCCGGTTCGCCGCGGCCGGAGTTTGAGCTGCAGCTCGATCCGTTAGGTGTGGTCAGTCCCGCCTTAAAACCCTTTTCGGGGAATGCCGCCCTCGAGCAGGATCAGCCGCTCACTTCCCCCGATCGCACGATGCGTGTCCTCCTTGTCGTCACGAATCAACCGTCGATCAGCGCTTTTGATTGCCAGGCCCTGATGAAAAAGGTGAATGCCTTCCGCGTCCGCGCGAGTGAGGGCTGGGACGGCGCCGGGGCGCTTGAGGTGCTCGTCACCGGGCGATCCGCTTACGTAGCCGAAATTTCTCTCAGCATGCGGCACGATATCGTCGTCACGTTGCTCGGCTCGATTTTTCTCGTCGGTGGAGTTTTCTATGCCGGTTTTCGGCGCTGGCTTCCGCTCATCGGGATGGGTTTTTCACTTCTCCTCTGCTGCCTCGTCGCGCTCGCCGCCGGGCTCCTCATTTTTCGCGAACTCAACATGGTGACGATCGGGATGTGCGCCATCCTGATTGGGCTCGGGGTCGATTTTGCGATCCTCATTTTCGGCCGCTACCAACAGGCTCGAAACGAAGGCGCCGAGCATGCGCCGGCGATCGAGGCCGCGGTTGGAAAACTGGGACAGGCCATTTTCTTCGGCGCGCTCACGACCGCGGTTGGCTTCATGGCCCTCCTCCTCGCCAATTCCGGCGGCTTTACCCAGCTCGGAGTGTTGATCGCTATCGGGATTCTCGTCGCCGCTCTTTTCATGACGAGCGTATTCTTCTTGTTTACCCACGAGCACTCGAGTCCGCCGCGGAGCGATTGGATCCTTGCGCTCGTTAGGCTTTACGTCCGAAGCACCTTGCGCACGCCCAAGCTCATCCTTTGGATTGCGCTCCCGATTCTGGTCATTCTTTTCGCACTCGCGCTCCTCCCGCAATTGCCGCTCATCTTCGACGCCAGCACCCGCTCGATGGAACCGAAGTCGAGCGAAGCCGGCTACGCGCTTGCCCAGATCATGGGGAAAATGCCGACCCGCTGGGAGCCGGTCCTGGGGATTGTTCGCGCGCCTAACGAGGAACAACTGCATGAGGATTGGCAGAAAATCGAGACCCGTTGGCGTTCGCTCGAACAGACCGGCGCGATCAAGAGTTTTTCCACTCCCGCCGCGCTCGCACTTTCCCCGCGCCTCATGGAACAGAATCGAGAACGGCTGAACGTGATCGATTTCGCCGGCGCGCGGCGCGCACTCGATGAAGCGATCGCGCGCGAAGGGTTCAACCGCGAGAGTTTCGCTTCTGGCTTCAAACTCCTCGATCAACTCCAAGCCATCGCCCGCGGCACGATGGCGATCCCCGATTGGCGCAAGGCGCTGCCTCCTTCTTCGAGTTGGTGGTTTCTGGTCGACCGCTATTTCGCGGCTGATCCGCTCCTCACGGTCGGCTTCGTGACCACGAACAAACCGGTCGAAACCCACGACCAAAAGGAAATGCTGATGCGCGAATTACCCGTCGCCGGAGTCCCGATGACCCTTTCTGGCTGGAGCTTCACCCTCACCGATCTCATCCCATGGTCGCATCGCCAATTGATCCTCATCAGCACCCTGATGGCATTCTTCGACGCCTTCCTCCTCGCCGTGCTCTATCGCGACTGGCGGCTCTGGCTGATCCAGATCGCTACTCTCGCTCTCGCCATCGGAGCCATGATCGCGACCATGAAACTCGCCCACATCCCGCTCAACCTGCTCAACGTTCTCGCCTTCCGTCTTGTTCTTGCGATTGGAGTCGACTACGGCATTTACGTCCTCCTCGTCTGGCAACGCGCGCGCGAGATCGAGCACGACGTGGCCGGTGTTCTCAAGCCGGTCCTGCTCGCCGGCTTGACCGCGATCGCCGGTTTCGGGTCGTTAGGCCTGGCTAATAATCCGACCTTGAGCGGGCTCGGCATCGCCTGCGCTATCGGACTGGCCTGGAGCTTGTTTGCCACTATCTTTTTCACCCTCCCCGCAGCGGCCCTCGCAGAACCGATGTCTGTAGAGGCACGCAAACTTCTGGCCGGCACATGATTTCCAAATTCTCACTCTTTCTCTCCGTCACCCTGATCGCTTGCACCGGCCTCCAGGCCAACCCGCTCGCGCCGCCGGACGTCAAAGCTCTGCTCGACCGCATCCGCGCAAAACGTGCTGGCGCCCCGCAGGTGCAGGCCGATTTCCAGGAGGAGAAAACCGTTCACCTGATGAGCAAGCCGATCAGCAGCACAGGCAAAGTCTGGTTTCAGAAACCGGATGAATTCCGCCGCGAAGTGCAGGGCAACTCGCCCAGCATCACAATCAGCAACGGCAGGCAGCTTTGGATTTACTACCCGAAATTCAAGTCGGCCGAGCACTATTCGTTAGGCAAACATTCTCCGCTCGACGCCGGGATAGCCGCCCTCACCGCCGCCCTCAATCTCGAGAACGTCGAGAACAGCTACCACATCACAGCCAGCAAACAGGACTCCGGCTACGAGCTGCAGCTCGTCCCGCGGAACCCGTCGCTCAAACGACTGCTCCAAACATTCAAGATCGAGATGAACGCCGATCTCCAGGTGCAACGAACGGAAATGGTTCAGCCAAATGGAGACCACATCGTGACGAAATATTCGAACGAATCGCGCGCTCCGATCGCCCCTTCCACCTTTGAATTTGCGCCGCCGTCTGGGACGGACGTCACCACTCCGCTTGGTCGTTAGGCCAGCGGCCCAATCGCCGGCCCAAAACGATGGCGAAAAAACAAAACCCTGAGATTTCGATCGTCATCCCGGTCGCCAACGAGGCCGCCGCGCTCCCCGAGTGCCTCCGGAGAATCGATCGCAGAAGGAGCGAGATCGTGGTCGTGGATGGGGGAAGCGATGACGCTTCCACGGCGATCGCCGTGGAAGCGGGTTGCCGTGTCATCTCGCTCCCCGAACCACACCGCGCTCGGCAGATGAATTGCGGCGCCGCCCAGGCGTGTGGCCGGATTCTAGTTTTCCTGCATGCCGACACCTGGCTCCCGGCCGGGGCGCTCGATCGGATCAGGTCGGCGATCGATGAACAAGGCGCCCTCGGCGGAGGATTTGCCCGCCGCTACCGTTCACGTTCACCCACCCTCGCTTTCACCTCCCGCCTCGCCGGCCTGCGCACCCGGCTGATGGGCTGGCATCTCGGCGACCAGGCGCTTTTCGTTAGGCGCGATCTCTTCGAACAGCTCGGCGGCTATCGCGATATCCCGATCTTCGAGGACCTCGACTTCTCGCGCCGCCTGCGGCGCCTCGGCCGAACCATCACCCTTACGCCTCCGGTCTCTTCCTCGGCCCGGCGCTTCATTGCCCGCGGTCCGCTCCGCACGACCTGGGAGGATCTGCTTTTGACGCGGAAATATTTGTTGGGGACGGACCCGAATGATCTTTGCCAAGCGCCCTCGGATCGCCTAAAAGCTCTGCAAGCTTATGAACGCATATCTTGATCGTCTTGACGCACAAATCGCCGCCCGCCATCTCCTCACTCATCCCTTCTATCTCGCCTGGACCCGGGGCGAGTTGAGCAGGGAAACGCTGGCCGATTACGCCTGCCAGTATTACCAGCACGTCGCCGCTTTCCCGACTTATCTCTCCGCCGTCCACGCGCGCTGCGACGACCAGCCGACTCGCCGCCAGATTCTCGCCAACCTGATCGACGAGGAAGCGAGCGAACCAAATCACCCGCAGCTCTGGAAGAATTTCGCGGCCGCCCTGGGCGTTTCGCCTAACGAACTCGACGAGACGAAGGCCTGGCCAGAAACCGCGGAATTGATCGCGACTTTCCGGAATGTCTGCCGCGAGGGTGAGATCGCCGGGGGCCTGGCCGCGCTCTACGCCTACGAAAGCCAGATCCCGGCCATCTCGGAGTCGAAGATCGACGGGCTGCAAAAGCATTACGGATTCGACGACCCGGAAGGCTATCGCTATTTCACCGTTCATATCGAAGCCGACCGCGAACATGCCGCGACCGAGCGCGCGCTGCTCGAGAGCCACGTGCGTCCGGAAAATTCCGCCGCGGTTCAGAAAGCCGCCGACCGGATTCTGGCCGCCCTTTGGGAACTCCTTTCCGGAGTCTGCCGCCGCCACGCAATCGCCTTCTGATGTAGACGCTTCGCTCTGCGAAGCGCGGGAGAAAGCGTTGTTCGTCAGGGAAATGACGCCGCCACCGCGTCGCCGAGAGGGCGAGGTCCACAGTGGAATAGCAACCCTCGCCCGCGCTCCTACCCATTGGTGAGAAAGGGAGAGGGCATCTATAATCTCGTAGTGATCGGGGCCGGGACAGCCGGCCTCGTTACGGCCGCCGGTTCCGTCGCGCTCGGGGCGCGCGTTGCCCTGATCGAACGCAACCGAATGGGAGGCGACTGCCTTAACTTCGGCTGTGTTCCGAGCAAGGCGCTGATTTCTTCCGCGCGTCTGCTCGATCGCATGCGCCACGCTGAGAAATGGGGCCTGCCGAAGGTCGAGCCGGAATTCGATTTTCGAAAAGTCTTCGCCAGCATGCGCGCGCAGCGGGCCGAGCTCGCGCCGCTCGATTCGGAGGAACGCTTCGAGTCGTTAGGGGTGGATGTATTTCGCGGGGAAGCGACCTTTCTTTCGCCGCGCGAAATCGTGGTCGGTGAACAAAAATTGCGGGCGCGGAATTTCATCATCGCGACCGGCTCGCGGGCTGCGATCCCGGCGGCCATCGGAACAAGTCAGGTCTCCTGGTTCACGAACGAAACGATTTTTGATGAGCTAAAGGCAAAACCGGAAAGCCTTCTCATCATCGGCGGCGGGCCGATCGGCTGCGAACTGGGGCAAACGTTCAACCGGCTCGGAGTGAAGGTAACACTTCTCCAACGCGGAAAACGCCTTCTCGAGAAGGAAGACACGGCGGTGAGCAAACTTGTCCGGGAAATTCTGGAAGCCGAAGGAGTTCGCGTTCTGACGGAGGCGGGGATCGAGGATGTGCAGGAATCCGGCGCAGGCGTTTCCCTGCGCAGTGGCGGAGAGACAATCTCCGGCGCGGCGCTCCTAGTCGCGGCCGGGCGCCAGCCGAACGTGGAAAATCTCAACCTCGAGAATGCGAACATCGCTTTTACGAAAAACGGCGTGACGGTCGATGACCACCTCGAAACGACGCAACCTGGGATCTACGCAGTTGGTGACATTGTCGGGCAACTTCAGTTCACCCATGTGGCCGATTACCACGCCCGGATCGCAATCCGAAACACGCTCGTTCCGTTTTCGTTTCTGCGGCAGAAAATCGATTATTCCGTCGTTCCCTGGTGCACCTATCTCGATCCCGAAGTCGCGACCGTTGGCCTAACGGAAAACAGAGCAAAGGAAAAAGGCGTCGAATACGACTTGATCGAGCAGGAAATGAAAGCGGTCGATCGCGCGGTCATGGAACGGACCGAGACGGGCTTCGCCCGCGTCCTCGTTGGGCGAGGAAGCGACGAGGTAATCGGCGCCACCATCGTCGGGGAGCACGCCGGCGAGCTGATCCAGGAATTTGTCCTCGCCATGAAACACGGGATCGGTTTGAAAAAAATCGCGTCGACCATTTACGGCTACCCGACGTTTGCCAGCCTCGTCCTGAAGTCAGCCGAGAAACTGAACAAGAAGCGTCTCACGCCCCGCGCGCGCAAGATCACCGGCTGGCTCTACCGGCGAGAGCGGGCGTGAAGTCTTGGTCATGAACTGGCTCAAGAAATACTGGAAGTGGATCGCGCTCGTCGCTGGGCTGTTCGCACTCTCAGTCGCGGTTTCATTCCTGCCGCTCGGCGGATGGATCAAGCAGTTCACCACCTGGATTCGTGACCTCGGGGTGACCGGCGCCTTCATTTTCATCGGAGTCTATGCGCTCGCCGCGCTCTTTTTCTTACCGGGCGCGATCTTTACGATCGCCGCCGGCCTGGTCTACGGCATCGCCGGCGGGACCGCCGTGGCGCTCGCTGGGGCGACGTTAGGCGCGGGTCTCGCCTTCCTCGCCGGTCGCTATCTTTTTCGCGAACGGATTAAGCAACTGGCCGAGGGGAAGAAAAAATTCGGCGCTATCGATGAAGCGATCGGCAAGCAGGGCTGGAAGATCATAGGCCTGCTCCGTTTGAGCCCGCTGATTCCGTTCAACGTGAGTAATTATTTTTACGGCGTGACCGCGATCGGTTTCTGGCCGTATCTGCTGGCCAGCTTTGTCGGGATGTTTCCCGGCACCCTTCTTTACGTCTACCTCGGCGCAATTGGCCAGGCGGGACTGTCCGACGGCAAAAAGGGCCACAGTCCGCTGGAATGGATCTTTCTCGGCCTTGGGCTCCTCGCCACAATTGCTGTCACCGTTTACGTCAGCCATGTCGCGAAAGCGGCCCTAAACAAGAGCTGAGAGCGAGGAGCGGCGAGAAGGTCAAAAAAGGCGAAAGCCAGTCCTGGATCATGCCGCTTCTTTCCGAAATCGGCGCTCACGCCGCCAAAGCGATGCGGTTCCTCGTGCAACAAGACTTGCAGACGTCTAGAGCCGTTTCTCAAAGCAAACGCTGAGCGCATCGCCCCGGTACCGGCCGTACGGCTCGATCCGGCGATAACCGGAATTTTCGTAAAGCCGGATTGCGTTGGGCTGACGAATCCCGGTCTCAAGGCGCACGATCGCGTAACCGCATTCGCGCGCTTCTCGTTCGAGTTCGGCGAGGATAGATCGAGAAACTCCCCGCCGACGCGAGCGCGGTTCGACATACATGCGCCGAATCTCCGCCACTTCCGACTCCTCCGCGGAGAGAGGACTGAAGGCGCCACAGCCGACAGCCTCACCGTCGATCCAGGCGATGACAAATCCGGCCCTTTCTCGAGCAACCTCAGGGGGCGGCGCGCTGGGCGCGTTGAGCTCTGGGTAAATTCCGACCAGTTCATCCCAGAGCTGCTGAACCAGACGCAATGTCTCGGCTGCGGATGGACTCGCCTGCCTAACGATACAGGATGACGGGGGCGGCGGCGCCGGGTAGGCACGTCCTTTCCAGACCGCCGGCCACCCAAGCAGAAACCTGACAAACCCAAACCATTGAATTCCGAGAAGCGCCACGATGGCGAAGGGATGCAGAAGCGCACTCACCCATGGCTGCTGAAAACGCGAGGCTGCAAACAGTCGGGGAAGAAAAACCAGACCACAGGCCGCCGCGGCCATCGCCCTAACGATAGGCGCCACTGGTGCAAAGAGGAGTAGAAAAGGAAGAACCTGTCCGCAGAGCAAAAGAAACGTCATCGGCAAAATCACAGTCGGCGCGCCCAGGCCTTCGTGGGTGTTTTTTGCCAGGCCGCGCCAGACTTCGCCGTTACGCTCATACATCCGGCAGGTTGCCAGCGCAGTCGCATCGAAGAGATCAGTCGCCAATCCGTGTTCGCGAAATTTCTTCGGCAACCAAAGCCCTTCATGAATCCGATCGCGAATCGCGCCATGGCCGCCGACCGTCCGATAGGCCGCCGCGTCGGCAACAAAGAGCTGTCCGCAACCCGCTCCGTAAGCCGGATGGCGGGTGCGCCGCATGCGATGGAGCGGGAGAAACCCGAGGAGAAGAAAGTGAATGAGCGGGATCAGCAACTGCTCGGAAAACGTGATCACGACCTCGCGCGGCACACCGCTCGCCAACTGCGCGCCCGATTCCTCGAGAAATACAGCCAGACGCGGGGCGGAACCCGGCGCGAGCTGCACATCGGCATCTACAAAAACCAAAACCGGCGTTGTCGCCGCCGCGGCCAACTGAGCGCAGGCGAAATTTTTTCCACACCAGCCCGGGGAAAGCGGTTTACCGGTGAGGAGACGAAGACGATTATCCTGGAGCGAGATTTGCCTGACGATCTCGGCGGTCTCGTCGCCCGAACCATCGTCCAGCACGATGACTGCGGCGGCATCGCTCCCGAGCGCGGCGCGCACTGCCATTTCTATTTTCTCCGCTTCATCGCGTGCCGGGATAAGGACAGCGATCTCTTTGCTCGACGAAGCCGCCGGAGAAGGCGGCCGATAGGCGCGCAGGTTAACGAGAAAAAGAACTGCGGGGACGCCAGCGCAAACGAGAGACAAGCTCGCGAGCCATATCATATCCGCCCATGTTCGGTGCGGAATGCTTCTCCGCGCAACCGGGCTCGCGTCCCCCGCCAGAAATCATAGGGCAGATTTATCCCGCTCCGGCTTTTCTGCAGACTTTTCCACTCGCCAGGCTGCCGCCGCGCCGCCGCGGCGGCGAGCTGAGCCTGGAGCTCAGCCAGGCGATGAGCGAGCGACGGTCCAGCCGATACCGGGCGAGCCTGACCGAAAGCGAGCAGGACCTCCGGTTTGCGTTCTTCCCAAAATGAATATTCGATCGCAAGCGGAAGATAATTCGCGTCCGGCGCGCGCGCCGCGAGGCGCTCGATTCCCGGCGCGAGAATCAGTGGCGCACGCACGTCGGCGAACTTTCCCTGCGGGGTGAGAAAAAGTCCGCTCGCCTCTTTCTCCAAAATCGCGCCGGAGGTCTTGAGAAACTGCGCCGCGCCGCGCGTTGTCCCGGCTTCGACGGCGAAGAAACCGAGCCGCTTCAGAAAGCGGTAGCGCTCGAGGGCTGCGGCGTCGATTGGGCCGTATGCGGAGCGACGGGGAAAGAATTCGCGCCGCAAAACGAGGCAAACAAGCGGGTCCCACCAGGCGGCGTGATTCAGGTAAATGACCATTGGCCCCACTGGGTCGTCGGGTGGCGGAGCCGGTATGAGGACTCTGATGGCATGAAAATGTTTCCCGAGGTACCACGCTGCATACCGAGAAAAAAGAGCGAGGAGCGGCTGCGAGATCTGTGGAATCTGGCCAGGGGTTCTCACGCCGGTTCCGGTTCAGGGGCAAGCTGCGCGCTCGTCTCCCGCCTCCGCGCATTGAGCGGTGCGCCGCCGAAATCCAGATCGATCGCGTCGGCCGCGATCCAGCCCGACATCAAAACCATCGGCATGCCCGGACCGGGATGAGCCGCGCCGCCGGCGAGATAAAGCCCGCGCAGATCCGGGCTGCGATTGTTCGGCTTGAAGGCCCCGAGCCAGCGGCCGTGGCTCGCGATTCCATAGATGGCGCCGTTGAGCACGCCGTAACGCTCGTGAATATCCTGCGGCGTAAGCGCGTTCTCGGTTACAATCTGGGACTCAATCTCGAGCCCGGCCGTGCGGCGTAACTTTCGCAAGATCACCCGCCGGTATCTCGGAAACATTTTTTTCCAGTCGTGATGCTTCCGCAGGTAAGGCGTGTGAACCAAAACATAAAGCGCTTCACCCCCGGCAGGTGCAACAGAGGGATCGCTCCGGGCCGGTGCGCAGAGGTAGCAGGTCGGGTCGGGCGCGGGTTCGCCCTGGCGATAGATGAAATCGAACTCCTCGTGCGGGTCACGCGAGAAGACGAAATTGTGGTGCAGAAGCGAGACCGGCCGCCGTTTCAGCCCGAGATAAAGCACCACCCCGGAACAAGCTGCTTCATAGCGGCGGCGGCGCTCGAATTTCTTTACGCCCCCGAGCAGCTCTCGGTGCGTCCGGACGGCGTCGGAATTGGAAACAACGGCATCCAGCCTGACGAGTTCGCCCGATTCGAGCTCGACTCCGGTGACCGCGCCCGCTGCCTGCGTAATGCGCCGCACTCCATTGCCGGTGCGCAAGTCGACGCCCAGTTCGCTCGCCAATTCTGCCAAGGCGCGCGGGATTTCGCCCGTGCCGCCACGCGGATAGGAAATACCTTCGCTCGTCTGCATGTGCGCGATCCCGCACAACACCGCGGGTGACGCGTCGGGAGCGGAGCCGACGTATTGCGTAAAGTGATCGACCATTTGCGCGACGCGAGCGTCCGAGATAAAACTGCGCACCGTCCCGCCGACCGTGCGTCCCATTCGCATTGCGAGGACGTCGCCGAGGGTGCCTGCCTGGACCATGTTACCGGCGTTAAACATGTCGCGCAGGCCCCCGACGGGGCGATAGAAAAACCAATTGCGCGAGATGCGATGGAGGCGCTCGGAGAGCCGGAGAAAGCGCTCATAGCCCCGGGCGGAAGATGTCTCGGGCGAAAAATGGGTCAGCTCCTGCGCCATGCGCGAAGAATCGGAATGCAGATCGAGCGTGCTCCCGTCGGCAAAAAAGGAGCGCCACTGCGGATCGAGCCTAACGAGGTCTAACGAGTCGTCGAGGTCGCGTCCTGCTTCCGCAAAGATCCGGCGCAATACCGAAGGGAGGGTGACAATTGTCGGTCCCATGTCGAAGCGAAAGCCGTCCTGTTCGAGAACCGCTGCCTTGCCGCCAAGCCACTCGTTACGCTCGAAAAGGACGACCGAATAACCGCGCGCCGCGAGCGTGCAAGCGGAAGCAAGCCCGCCCAAACCACCACCGATAATTCCAATGCGTTTCATCTTGTAGAGGCGGCCGTGTCGGCCGCATGAGGATGCGTTGTGATCCGGCTAACGGGCGCGTTTGCGGGCGAAACGCCCGCCGCTACACCGCGCTGGCGCGCGACGCGGAGGAACGCGCGGAGCGCTTTCCACCGCTCCCGGCCCCCGCCATACGCCAGTTTGATGTAGGCGGAGAAAAATTTTTCGTCGCCCTCTTTCGCGTCCTCGAGATGCGGAAGCCAGCGGCCACGACGCAGCGCGATGACGTGTGGATAAGTCAGCTCGCGCAAGCCTTCCGCCCCGCGGGTTGTTCCAAACCCGCTCTCCCGCACACCACCGAAAGGAAACCGCGGGTCGGCCGTCGGCGCGATAAGATCGTTGATCGTGACGAAACCGGTCGGCATATGCCGGGCGAGCACAAAAGCCGCCTCTTCGTCGGCCGAAAAGATCGAGGCTCCAAGTCCATACTGATTCTCCCGGGCCAGAAGGAGCGCGGCATGATCGTCGGCAAAGGCGCGCAACTCCAAGTCGCCCAACCCAAGCTGCTGCAGCCGGCTCGTTAGGCCGATGCGAGCGTTTTCATGGACGAGAACGGCCTGGGGCGCCATACAGGTGTCGCCCGCATTCAGGCGCCTTCCAAAAGCAATCGCTTTCGCCGCTCGCTCCAGATCGGCATCTTTCCTAACGATAACGAGATCTGCCCCCGAAAGCTCAAAAATCCCGGGCGTATTTTGTTCCGCGAGCAGAGCGAGGAATCCGCGGCCGTTCTTCGAGGAACCGGTGAAGATAACTTTGTCGACGCCCGTCCTCACCGCCTCTTGTGCCGAAGTCGCTGGTTCCGGCAGGACTTGCACGAGATCTTGACCAACCAGACGCCGGCCGAGCAGTTGGTCGACCAGCCAACGGAGCGGCGCACTGCAGCCCTCCGCTGGTTTGAGCAGGACGGCATTCCCGGCGACGAGGGACTGCAAAAGCTGAACGCCCGGAAGAAAAAGCGGGTAGTTACCCGGACCAACGATCAGGACGATACCAAACGGGCGGCGTTCCACGACAAAGGAATGACCGCGCAGCCAGAGCGGACGGCCGCGCCGGCCAAACTTTTCCGGGCGCAAAATGCGGGCTGCGTTTCGTTCCAGGAAACGGCAGGCGTCGAGCAACGGGATAATTTCCGAAGTCAGTTTTTCGGCCGATGGACGTTCGTTAGGCGAAGCCGTCAGGCCCGCGAGTTGCGTCGCATTTTCCGCGATCGCGATCCGGAGCGGCGGGATGATGGCAAGGCGCTGCCGCAGGGTGGCGGTCGCCCAACGCCGCTGCGCGACGCGCGCTGCAGCAATCAAATTTTTCATGCAGCTGCTTCCTCCATTGCCATCGGCGTCGGGAGACCCGGCGCGGACATGCCCAGGTCTTCAAGCAAAAGGCGCGAGCTGATGCGAGCCGATTCAAAAATCACCGGCAACCCGCTCCCGGGATGTGTCCCACCGCCGACCAGATAAACGCCGTCGACATCTTCGAAACGGTTATGCGGCCGGAGATGGAGAAGCTGCCGGAGATTGTGGGCAAGGTTAAAGGTCGCGCCACGATGAATCTCGTACTGCTTCTCCCAGTCATCAGGAGTGAGAAGACGTTCGAAGCGAATCCGCTTCTCAAGATTGGTGAAGCCGGCCTGGGCCGCCTTTTGCAAAGCGAGGGCGCGGTAACGCTCCCGTTCGCGCGACCAATCGACATTCGAATGCTGGTGGGTGACCGGAGCGAGAAAATAGATCGTGCTCATGCCCGCAGGAGCGAGGGTCGAATCTGTGACCGAGGCATTCTGAACATAGAACGACGGATCCTCCGAAAGGATGTGCCGGTTTTCGATTTCATCCAGGTTCCGCGCGTAATCGGCCGAGATATGAATGTTGTGGTGCGGCAGGTCGTAACGGCCCTCGATTCCGAGATAGAGCATGAAGGTCGAACAGGAGAATTTCTTCTTCGCGATCCGGCGCGCGTTCCAGCGTCGCAGCTTTTCATCAGGCAAAAGCCGCGCCATGGCCCGGGCAAAATCGGCATTGAGCACGATCGCGTCCGCTCGATAAATTCCTGCTCGAGTGCGGACGCCCGTGGCGCGCCGCCCCTCGAGCAGGATTTCTTCGACCGGTTCATCGAGCTGAATTTCCACTCCCATCCGCCGCGCCACCCGGGCGAGAGCGGTCATAACCGCTCCGCAGCCGCCGATCGGATGGAAGACTCCGTATTCGTATTCGAGAAAGGAAAGAATCGAGAAAAGGCTCGGACAGCGGAAGGGCGACATGCCGAGGTATTTTGACTGGAAGGAAAAGGCGAGCCGGATCCGTTCGTCGGAAAAGAATCGGCGCAGATAACTGTCGATCGATTGATGGGGCCGAAGCATGGGGAGCAACTTGAGGAGACGAGGCGCGAGGATGTCTTTCCAACTGGAAAACGAACTCTCGAGACATGGCTGCATGAGCGCTAGCTTGCGCCGATTGTCGTCGAGGAAACGGCCGAATCCCGGGACGTCGTTAGGCGCGAGAGCAGCGATTTGCCGCTCCATCTCCGCGCGATCCGGAGTGCAATCGATCTGGCCGCCGGCACCGAAAGTGAGGCGGTATTGTGGATCGAGCCGCACCATTTCCACCTCCGCCTGGAGCGACGTGCCGGCCGTACGCAGGATTTCGTCGAGGATCCGTGGATAAAGAAAGAAAGTTGGACCGAGATCGAATTTGAAACCCTGCGTTTCGATCGTGGAGGTGCGGCCGCCGATGATCGGGAGTCGCTCCAGAATTCGCACTCGCAGACCGGCGGCCGCAAGCAGAATCGAGGCGGCGAGGCCGCCCGGACCGGCACCGACGATGACGACTTCGCGAGTGGAGCCTGGGCGAGCAGAGGGCGCAGTTGGTAATTTGAGCTGCATCGAGCAGTTCTCCGTTCGGCTTCGCGAAACGGATTCATCTCTTTGCAGCAGCGCGCTCTGGAACGCGCCGTGCGACTAAGGCGGGTCGCTGGTCCCGTGCTCCCGGTCGGCGAAGCGCTCGACGAGGGCGACGTCTTCGCGATTGACCCAGACTCCCATGTCGGGATCGAGGCATCGCGGCTAAGGCGAGCCAAAGCCGTGCGCGATCGTGCGCCTAAAGGACAAAACTGGCGTCAACCCTTCCTTTTCGGCCGCAGATAAAGAATACCGCTATTGAAGTCAAAGACGGCACCGTGCATGCCGAGATATTCCGCGCCGAGCAGACCCACGGCCGGGGTCTTTCCGTCGCCTCCTAGTATTTCGGAGTCGAGGCTGGCGATGGTGACGCTCGCATTCCTGATCGTGAAATCGCCCACCTTCAATTCCGGAAACTGACTCACCTGGATGCGACGCGCCTTCGTCCCAAAGCCCTGTGCGTAGGCGCTTGTGTTGTAACCGCCGAGGCGGGCTTGCCGCGCAAATTTCTCATCGAGAACGGTGAGAAAGGCGCCCGTATCCACAACCAATCGGCAGGGCGTTCCATTGATCACCGCGGAGACATGGAGATGACCGCGCAAGAACGAGAGCTCAACCGGAGTGTATCCTTGTTTCGTTAGGAGAGACCGAATCCCGGCGGAAATGCTTCTTGTCTGCCCCCGCGGATTGACCAGCAGAAGGTGATTAGAAATATCAAGGATGGCGCCATACTTGAGCATCTCGCCGAGACCGAAGAGGCCATCGGTCGTGCCATAGGCGCGATAGAGTCCGCCGCCGCCGGGATCGGAAATGACCACCGCCTGCACATTCATGAGGGTGCAATTCCCCATCGCGAGCTGATGAATTTTGGTGCGCCCGATCCTTTCCTTCCCTTTTCCGAAAGCGCCGCGGACCTCGACATCGGTCTCTTCGCGAGTCAGCTTGAATTTTTTCATGACGGCTTGGAAGACGACCGCGCTTGGTGAGCCGGTATCGATCGTCAGATCGCCGGGCGTGCCGTTGGCAATGACCGGGAGCCGATAACTATTTTGCTGTTGGATGAACTGAGCGCCGGCATACCCGTGCGCGACGACGTATTGGTCGAGCGCGCTGAGGGCAACTGCGCCGGGCGCGGTCTTGCAGGCGAGAAAGGCGGTAAAGAGAACGGGAAGAAGGATGAATTTTCGCACGAGAGGGAGGAATAAGCGGAGCGCCGAAGTCAGTCAACCTCACCCGAATGACAGCTTCGTTTCCGAAGCCGGCCACACTATGATCGCCCGATGAAAGAGCACCATTTCCTGCGCGGGGCCCGCGTTTACCTTTCCGGTCCGATGGATTTCGTCGCCTCGCGGGCAGATGAAAAGAAGCTCGGCTGGCGCAACCGGATCGGTGATTTCCTTCGCGCGCACGGGGCGATTGTTTTCGATCCCTGGTTCAAACCGGGTGTGCGCGGCGCCAAGCAGTACGGCCTGGAAGACATCAACACGATCGATGTGCGCGGGGAGTGGACCTTCGAGCAAGGTCAGGCCGGTGTCGTGAAACGCTCGCGTTGCGCCGAAAAATTCTGGGAAACCCTCCACATCGATCTGCGGATGGTGGACACGAGTGATTTCACGATCGCTTTCGTCCCAACAAATATTTACAGCGTCGGTACCGTCCACGAAATCGTCCTCTCCCGCCTGCAATGGAAGCCGGTCCTTTTCGTTAGTCCACCGGTCACCTTTCCCGCGCTCGATCTCTTGCGCGCGCATCTCGAGCAGCAGAAAGATCTGCACGCCTTGCAACTGCTCGACCGGCTGACTTCCGAAGTCCCAATCAAACCAAATCCCAACGGCATCCCAAGTCTTTGGTACTTGCCGTTGGTCGGGAGTGGGAATTTTTTCGATGGTTTCGGGTTTGCGGCGTATCGTGAAAAATTCGACTGGCCGGACATCCCGATGGACGCGCGCGAGAAGGAGCAGCCGCCGGAAAACCCGCTCCTGCCTTTTCTCGAAAAGCTCACTCATGAGCTGCCGCAGCGCTGGGACAATCGCCTGAAAAAGTATGTGCCTAACGACGACTGGCTGCTCTGGGAACTGTAGCCGAGGGAGTTGACCCGGCCGGTGAGGGCTGCCGCAGTTTAGACCGGCCGAGGGCACCGCCCCGACTCCAATATGCAACGCTACGATGTGATCGTGATTGGCGGCGGTGCCGCCGGGCTGATGTGCGCCTTCACCGCCGGGCGGCGCGGCAGGCGCGTCGCGCTCCTCGAATGCAACGCCCGAGTCGGTCTCAAGATCGCGATCTCGGGTGGCGGGCGTTGCAACTTCACCAATATCCACTCCGCGCCGGAAAATTATCTTTCCAACAACCCGCGCTTTTGCGCCTCGGCCCTCGCGCGCTATCAGCCGCAGGATTTCATCGCGCTGGTGGAGAAACACCGCATCGCGTATCACGAGAAAAAACTCGGACAATTGTTCTGCGATTCCAGTTCCCGCCAGATCATCGAGATGCTGCTCGCCGAATGCGCCATCGCGGAAGTCGCGATCCAATGCGGCAGTCGGGTCGAGTCGGTTGAAAAGCGGGAGCGATTTTCAATAGGCACGAATCGCGGCGAAATGGAATGCGACTCGCTCGTCATCGCCACCGGCGGTCTTTCACTCCCGCGGCTGGGCGCTTCCGATTTCGGTTATCGGATCGCGGAACAGTTTGGGATCAAGTTGACTGGGACACGCCCGGGCTTGGTTCCCCTCACCTTCCCCGAGGAAGAGAGGGCAATCTTCGCGCCGCTGAGCGGCGTTTCGCTCCCAGTCGTGGCGCACGCCAAGGGCGCTTCCTTCCCGGAGGCAATGCTGATCACGCATCGCGGCTTGAGCGGTCCCGCCATCCTGCAGGTTTCTTCCTACTGGCGCGAGCCCGAGGACGTGACCCTCGATCTCTTGCCGCAGCATCCCGGTGCGGACTGGCTTCTCGCGAAGCGCGACACAAAAATTACCGTTGCTGATCTGCTCGCGCGGGAATGGCCGGGGCGTTTTGCCGCGGCCTGGTGTGCTCGTAATGCACCGCCAAAAGCGCTGCCGCAGACGCGCAGGGCTGAGCTCGAGCAGGTCGCGCAGCTCGTTCACCGGTGGCCGGTACGGCCAGAAGGGACGGAAGGTTATCCCAAGGCCGAGGTCACGGTCGGGGGCGTCGAAACCGGCGAGTTGTCTTCGAAAACGATGGAGACGCGCCGCGTGCCCGGACTCTATTTCATCGGCGAAGTGGCGGACGTGACCGGCTGGCTGGGTGGCTACAATTTCCAATGGGCCTGGGCGAGCGGGCACGCCGCGGGTGAAGTCGCCTAACGAACGGGTTTACCGACCGAGCGAGCGTGTTCCGCCGGTTGAATTTGGCGTCCGTGCCGCCGGGCGTAGACCTGGGTGAACTCCGCGCCGAAAAAGCAGATCAACGCTGAATAATATATCCAGACAAGGAGGACGGCGAAGGAACCAGCGGCGCCGAAAGCGCTGCCGAGGGCGGTGTGACCGAGATAAATGCTGATGAGATATTTCCCGCCGTTGAAAAGGAGCGAGGTCACAAACGCGCCGATCCAGACGTCGCGCCACTCGATCTGAACGTCGGGCAAAAACTTGTAAACCATCGCGAAGAGGAGAGCGACGATGAAGAAGGAGATGACAATGTTGCCCGTCTGCCAGAGAGCGGGCACGGAAGGCATCCAGTTCGTCAGGTAATCCTGCACCGCGCTCAGCGCGGCGCTGAGGACAAGCGAGACGAGGAGGAGAAAACCGACCCCGAGAGCGATCGAAAAGGAACGGAGGCGATCGAGCGCGAGGTCGAGGATGACACCGCGACGCACTACTGATCTGACCCCCCAGATTTGGTTGAGAGCGGACTGTAACTCGGCAAAGACGACCGAGGACCCGAGGATAAGAGTGACGATCCCGACGCTGATCGCGAATGCGCCCTGGCCGAGGCCAGCCGTCGATTCGAGGACCTGGCGAATCGCGCCCGCTCCCTGTTCTCCGATAAGTCGTTGCAATTCGGTCGCGACTTGGTTGACCGCCCTTTCGCGCGCGAAAAACAAACTCGCCGCCCCGACCGCAATAACGAGGATGGGGGCGAGGGAAAAGATGGTGTAAAAAGCGAGCGCGGCGGCGAGGCGAAAGATGTTGTCGTTCCACCATTCGATCCCGGTGTTCTTCAAGACGACGAGAGCCTCGCGCAGTTTGTTTTCGCCTTTCATCTTTCTACTTTATCGCGGCCGGAGGCGGCAGACGCTCTCCTTTTTCCAAATTATTGCCTAACGAGGGGATTGTCGTGACGCCGTTACTACAGGTTGTCATCGCGTCCGGCCGGGCGCATGATCGAAAGACGCGATGAAGACTTGGATCGGCACCTCGGGCTTTCAATATACGGAGTGGAAAGGAACCTTTTATCCGGAGGATTTGCCGACGGGCAAGATGCTCCCCTATTTCGCGGAGCGTCTTTCGACCACGGAGATCAACTATACTTTTCATCGCATCCCCTCTCCAAAGACGATTGACAACTGGCTGGCCCAGACACCGGAACATTTTCGTTTCGCGCTCAAGGCGCCACAGAAAATCACTCACTTCGCGAAGCTGCGCGATTGCCAGGACACGATCGCCTACTTCTATCGGGTGGTTTCCGCGCTGGGCGATCGGCTTGGGCCGGTGCTGTTCCAACTACCGCCCAATTTCAAAAAAAACACGGACGTGTTGAGCGCATTTTTGCGCGAATTGCCAGCGATGCGGGCGGCTTTCGAGTTCCGGCACGAGTCCTGGCTTGACGAGGAAACTTTCGCGCTCCTCAAGTCGCGCAACATCGCGCTTTGCCTCGCTGACACGGAGAAGATGTCCGCGCCGACGGCGGTGACCGCGGATTACGGTTATCTCCGACTGCGGCGCGAAGATTACACAGCGGCGGACGTCGAGCGCTGGGCCGAGTTCGTCAGGAAACAATCCGCTTTGTGGAAAGAGACGTTCGTCTACTTCAAGCATGAAGAGAGCGGCGTCGGCCCCAGACTCGCCACCCAGTTGGTCGAATTGCTGCGCTAAAAACAAATGCAAGATATCGCGCACAATCTCGCCCGCGTGCAGGAACGAATCGCGGAAGCCGTAAGAAAGAGCGGACGCGACCCCGTTGACATTGAGTTGGTCGCGATTTCAAAGACGCATCCGGCCGAGAAAGTGCAATTAGCCTGCGAAGCGGGCCAGACGCTTTTTGGCGAAAGCCGCGTGCAGGAAGCACGAGCGAAGATACCGCTCCTCCCCGCGCGCCTGCGCTGGCATTTCGTCGGGCACCTGCAGAAGAACAAGATCCGCCACGCCCTTCCGCTCTTCGAAATGTTTCACGGGGTCGATTCCTTAGCACTCGCTCAGGAGATGGAACGCATCGCGGACGAGGATGGAAGGCAAGCGCGCGTTTTGCTCGAGGTGAACGTGGCGGGCGAAGCGAGCAAACATGGTTTTTCGCCGGAGGCCGTGCGGCGCGACCTGGAAGCGATCCTGTCGTTAGGCCGATTGACGGTGGAAGGCCTGATGACGATTCCACCGTTCGCGCCGGAAGCGGAAGCGTCGCGCCGTTATTTTGTGGCCTTGCGGGAATTGCGCGATCAACTGGAAGGGGATTTGAGCATCGGCCTGCCGCGGCTTTCGATGGGAATGAGCGGTGATTACGCGATCGCGATCGAGGAAGGAGCGACTCTGGTGCGGGTGGGGACGGCGATTTTCGGCGAACGTTCGCACCGCAAGCAGGAGTAAGACGAATCGCGAGCCTCCGCGGGATCTGCCAAATGCACCAGTTTTTGCTTGCCTCGCGCAACGTCCATAAAACGCGCGAACTGGCCCAGATCCTGGGTCCGGATTTCGCGCTGGAAGATTTGCGCAATCATCCTGAGATCGGCGAGGTGGTCGAGGATGGCGCGACCTTTCTCGAAAATGCGCTGCTCAAGGCAGTGACGATCTCACAACAAATCCCGGACCTGGTGGTGGCGGATGATTCGGGACTGGAGGTCGATGCGTTAGGCGGAGCACCCGGGATTTATTCGGCGCGCTACGCGGGTGAGGACGCGACGGACGAAACAAACCGCCGCAAGCTGCTCGCAGAACTCGATCGCCTCGCGGACGATTCGTCGCGAGCGGCGCGCTTTCGCTGCGTTCTCGTCCTGGCCGAAAGAGGCCGCGTGCGCGCGAGTTTCGATGGCGTGGTCGCCGGTCAAATTCTGCACGCCGAGCGCGGCGAGGGTGGATTTGGATACGATCCGTTATTCCAACCCGATGGATTCGAGAAGAGTTTTTCCGAACTTTCGGCTGTGGAGAAAAACGCGATCAGCCATCGGGCGGTGGCCGCGGCGCAGTTGCGGAGTTTTCTAGAAAGCCCTGACGAATCGCCGCGCTAAGGTGAGGGCGGCGGAGGCGGAGGAGGGGGAGGTGCGCCGCCGGGAGCGCCGGCACCCCCACCGGTTCCGGCCTTCACCTTGATCTCGTAGCCCACCTTGTCGATGTGGGCCGAGCGAACGCGGTCGAGCAGCTTTATGACGTCGCCGTGGAGCGCTTCCTTGTCGCCGCTGATGAAAACCTTCGTGTCGTGATTTGCCTGGTAGAGCTTGAGCAGCCGAGGCATGACGTCGCCATCGGGTACGACTTCCTGATCGAAATGTACAAGACCGTCGGCATCGACCCGGAGGCTGATGTAATCCTTCTGGCCGGGCGGGGTGGGCTGCGCGACCGCTTTCGATGAAGGCAGATTGACGCGGATACCTTTCATATGGACCTGACTCAGGCTCACCATCATGAAGCTGGCGAGGAGGAAGAACATAATGTCGATCAAGGGAATAATCTCGATCCGGGCTTTTTTATGCGGAAGTGGCGAGGAGAGTCTCATGCGTAATTCGTGGGACTAAAGCTGGGCGCCCTCCATCGTGTAAGTGATCGGAACGTAGACTTTGCTGTAGACGCCGGGCTTGCAGCGCCAGCGCCGGAAAGTGCTCTTTGAAGTTTGATCGAGGATCGCGCTCCCGGTGCTCTGCGTTACCTGCACGTCGGTCACGCTGCCCGACGAATCGAAAATGAGCAGGAACTTGCCACTGCCGGTCTGCCGCGCGCGGCGTGCCTCGTAAGGGTAGGTCGGTCGCGGTGCACTGATGAGGTTGGCTCTGGCAGAAACGAAACTGACCGGACCAGAAGGGGCCGCAGATGTTGGTCGGGACGAGGCAACGCGAGCCCGGGGTTTGGGTTTGGGTGCATCCGGTGGCCGCGGCGGAGGCGTCGGCTCTTCAATCGTGAATTCGGTCGGTTCGTCGGGAGGAGGAGGTGGTGGTGGCGGCTCTTCATCGGGCGGCGGAGTCGGCTCGGGCGGGAGCTCGGTGATGATGGCGTCGATCGGCTGTTGGGAAACAAAACCAGGATCGACTGGGATCTCTTCTTCTTTGTGCAGGCTGGCTACACCGATGGCGGCAAACTCAATCGCGAGCGCGCCAGCCAGGGCCGCCCAAACCTGCCATTTCGGCGACGGCTTATAGTATTGCGGTTGCGCCATGGCTACTGGTTCCCCTGGTTTGCAATGCTGCTCGAGACGGAGGGACTCTTGATTTCGAAGGCGATCCTGTAGAAGCCCGCCGATCGCACCTGCTCGATCAGGCGGATGATGTCGCCATGGAAAGTGTCGCGATCACCCCGGATGAAGATCTTAGCGCCCGGGCTAGTCGCGTGGACCTTGACGAGCGAGTCGTAGATCTGATTCGGCTCCATTGGCATTTTGTCGAAATAGATCTGGCCATCCTTATCGACCGAGAGGCTGACATATTCGCGCTTGTTTTGCGTGTCGCCGCTGATGCCGGTGGGCAGATTCACCTTCATGCCCTTCATATGCACCTGACTCAGGCTCACCATCATGAAGCTGGCGAGTAAGAAGAACATGATGTCGATCAGCGGGATGATCTCGATCCGGGCCTTCTTGTGCGGGATGGGCGAGGTGAATTCCATTTAATTTCCTCTAGATCGACGATCCTTTGCCAGAGGCGGCGGGACTGCCGTGGATATCCATTTCCTTGGCTGCACTTTGAGCTCCTAACATCACTTCCAGGTTCGTCGCCGCGGTCTGCAATTCGAACTCCAAGTTAGACACTCGGGAAGTGAAAAAGTTAAACGGAATCAACGCAAAAATAGCGAGACCGAGACCGCAGGCGGTCGCGATGAGCGCTTCCGCGATACCGCCGGTAACCGCCTGCACCGCCAGCTCTTCGTTTCCGAGGAAGCTGAAGGAACGGATCAGACCGGTGATGGTGCCGAGCAGACCGAGCAAAGGCGCAAGGGTGACGAGCGTATCCATCACCATGAGGAAGCGACCGGCGCGCTTAATCTCGATGCCGGCGGCAACCTGAAGGGCGCCCTGAAGCGAGGCGTGCTGGTGATTCAACCCGTTCCAGAGCATCCGCAGCACGGGATCGCGCGAACCCCGCGCCAGTTTGGAGGCTTCGCTGACGTCGCCGGTCTCGATCGCGGTGAAGACTTTCTCGACCCGCTTCGGATCGCGCCGCATGTAACGCGCGCCCCACCAGAAGCAGCGCTCGATCACGACCGTCAGGGCGACGATCGAAATGATCAGAATCGGCCACATGATCGGGCCGCCCTGTTTGAAATTCCGAATGAAGAAATTGTCGCTCTCCTTCGAGCCCTCTTCGACCGCAGGGGCCGCGGCAGCGGCGGGGGCCGGAGCAGCGGTCGCGGCGACCGCCGGAGTAGTGGCGACCGCGGGAGTGGTTGCCATAGCCGGTGCCACTGCTGCGTCAACCGGCGACATGTCAGGCGCGGTCGTGGCCGCAGCGCCCGGCGCGGTGTCGGCCGCAGCGCCCGGCGCAGTGTCCACTGCCGGGGAAGTGTCAGGAGCGGCATTCATATCCGCGGAAGTGGCGTCGGCCGGAGAGGTCGCCGGAGAGGCGGCTGGATCCTGCGCGAAGCTGGTGAGTGCAAGTGTGACGGAGCACAGACTAACGATTAGCGTTTTTTTCATAATGAGCAGTTTGTTGGTGGACACTGGAATTCCGGAGTTGCTGCGGTTGTTATCACAAAGCAGATGAGAACACGTCGAGCAAAAACTTTTTCGAAAATTTGTGCGACAGCGATTCATGCGGAGTCATTTGTAGTTTCGGGTTCACTTTTACAGTGGGATGTAGAGGAAGCCTAGTAAATTGCATCTGCGCAAGATTTTTTTGTTTATCGGTGCGCGATGTCGACTCGGTTGCGTAGCGCAGCCCAGTTCCCCACCCGCGCTTCCAGTTCATCGCCCGCACGAATTGGTCCCACTCCTGACGGCGTCCCCGTGAGGATCAAATCACCCGGGAAAAGTGTCAACTCCTGGCTCGCGAAAGAAACAATCTCGGCGACAGAATAGATCATCTGGCTGGTGCGTGCCCGCTGGCGGATTTCGCCATTTTGGCGCAGCGAAATTTCGAGATCACCGGTTTCCACTTCGGCATAAACAAAGGGCCCGACCGGGGTGTAGGTATCGAAACTTTTGCAGCGTGAAAATTGTTTTTCGGACTTCTGCAGGTCGCGGTCGCTGATGTCCTCCGCGATCGTGTAACCGAAAGCGTAATCGAGCGCGCGCTCGACCGCGACGTTCTTCGCCGGCCGGCCGATGACGACCGCAAGCTCGGTTTCAAAATCGGTTTTGTGCTCCGGGTAGGCGATCTGAATCGTGCCCTCGTGCGGGAGGAGCGAGCTGGGCGCCTTGAACCAGATGAGGGGCGAACCGATCTCGGTTCGCCGCATTTCCTTGATGTGGTCGCGGTAGTTCAGGCCGACCGCGATCACCTTCCCCGGCGCGACCGGGAGATCGATCGTCAACTGGCCTAACGAACGCTTTTCTCCGCTGAATTCGAGGCCAAGCCAGAAGGGGCGGGCGAGGAAATGGACCTCGTCCCCGCGCACTTCGCCGTAGACGCGTCCATTATCGGAAAGAAAGCCGCCGAAAGTCCGCATGAGCTCCGGATTCTTGGCGTGGTGGGTGGACTCGTCAAGCCGAGTTGAACGAGGAACTTTGGCCTGACGATCAATCCCGCGGCACGATCGCAACGAAATCGCGGACGGTCTTGAACTCAGAGATCGAGATCGTCTTTTCGTTCGTCCGGCACCAGAACGCGCTCGAGGATCCGCCGTCGAGATTGAGCGCGCGCGATACCTTGAGCGGCGCGAGCGCGGTCAGAATTTTGGCCAGGCGCGCCAGGGTGACCGGCGAGCAGTAGCCGATCGCGGCGCGACCGTTCGTCGTGGTGAGAACAAAAGTTCGTCGCGCCGAGCGCGTATCGTCCAAGCCGACGACCGCTTTTCCGTGATCGACGAGGAATGGGCCGCACTGGAGCGCATCGCGCCAGGCACGCTTGCGCGGGAATTCGCTGGCGCGAAAAATTTCCACGCTCCCCGGTCGCGAAGCCAGCACTCCGCTGAGGAGACGGGCCTTGCGGAAGGGCGCGATTGTTATTCCGTCGCTGATGAGCAATCCGACTGGCGCTCCCTCCGGATCGAAATAGCCGCCGTTCACACCGGCGAGAAAATTTTCGCTGTTCATGATCTCGGCCAGACGACGGTCGGAGGCAGGCTGGTCGATCACACGCATGGTCGCGCTTTCGGCTGAAAACAACGCCAACTGGACCTCGACCTCGCGATCGGAATCCGCTTCGCCTAACGAATAGCTGCGATACTCGAGCGCGGCGCTGGTCCCGGCGTGGCGATCGAGCGAATTGACCGCCCACTCGGCGGACGCCGCCGGCGGGAAGGAGAAAGAAAAAGCGACCGCAAGAACTGCGGCGCCCCACCGCCAGCGCACTTTCACCATGAATAATGCACAGTGTAGCTCAGCTTCTTTTCCTCATCCGGTTTCAGTGGGACGCGAAACTCAATTGTCTGGGCATTCGTTTTCGTGAAGGCATCGGACTTGGCCGTAATCTCCCAGTTCGTCCAACGAAAGAGGTGCTCGACGACGCGGATCTCGGCCGCCTCGGTCTTGTGATTGCGCAGAGTGATCTCGTAGGTCTCGTCGATCGTGTGGTCGGTACGATGGAAATTTGTCCGGGTTCGTTCGCCCACGAGATCGAAGGCGTTCCCAGTGTAAATGCGCAGGGTTTCATCCTTCGGCGTGTGATCGATCGTGTTTTCGCCCGTGAACTCCATCTGCTGGTCGGTATCCTGTTTGTAGAAACGGACCCGGCCTTTCGGTAACGGCATCCCAAGATGATTGGCGACGGAGTTTTTGAACTCGCGCACCGCTGCGACCTTGGTGTCGGATTCGGCGCCGAGGTTTTCGTTGTTACGGATGTTTTCCATGTTGTAACCGCGATACTGGCCCCATGGAATCTGCAGGCCGTCGTAGATGTAGAGCTTCTCAGAATGCACGCCGGTGGCGCGGATAAACTCGACCTGTTTCGTCTCTCGATCGTGCAGCGTGACGGCCCGCGGGAGCGAGTAGAGATGATAATCTTCGAACGACTTTTCGGTCACGGGCGCAGCTTCCGATTTTGCCATGGTATCCATCGCTCTCATCGCCCCGGCATACGCTTCACCCGGTTGAATTTTGCTTACGTCACCAGCCATGAGTTTGGTCCTGGCCTTGTCAAAAGTCTTGCCGCTCTGGTTATCCATCGTGACCCAGCCGACGACAGTCAGTTCGTCGCTGTTCTCCGGCGCGACGATGTTGTAATCCGCGTTCCAGCTCATTCCGCCTGTGATGTAGGCGAGCTCTGCGTTCAGCTTCGCCGCGCTGTCGGCGTGAAGCTGCCACTCAAGCGTCGGCTTCAGGATCGCGTCGTTCTCGAGCGGCGGGAAAAGCGGTTGCCCCGGCAGGCTGAAGCGGAGTTTGCCGTCCACTTCGATGATAGGCTGCGCGCTTCCGCTCCCGTAGCTCATCGCGTTCTGCGCCATGGCGTAGCTTTGTCCGTAACGCTGAATTGCTTCCTGGCTGTGCGCGACGTAACCGCTGCGCACGATTTTTCCCGGGACGATGATGCTCGGCTTGTCCGGCTGGGTAACGAGAAAGTCGATCGTTTTCCCTTCAAAAAGGGAAAGGAGCAGCTCCTGCGAAACCGGATCGTTCCGGTAATTCTGCTCGAGAATTTGCAATTTCGTTTTGCCCGATGGGTCGCGCAGAATGACCGAGCTCGGCTCGAGATGCGCCGTCGTGTTCGTGAAGCGGACGTCGTTCTGGCCCTGTTTGAGGTCGAGCGCGACTGAATCGCGTACGACGGCAAAGTTCTGATTGTAAATTGTCAGAGCCGTATCGGCCGCGGCGCCGGTCGCACACGCCATGATCATCAAAGCCGCGAATGGCAGCTGAATTTTTAAGAGCGGGTTCATCGTTAAGGGTTCAGACCCGCAGGCGCAATCTTTCTTAGAGATTGTTGCGCCCGAAATTTAGCCGCCAACTTTCAGCACGGCGAAGGTGCGGCTGCCTTTGCGATCGAGATAGAGCAGAATGCCACGGGTCGGATCGCCTTTCCTCAGGGCTTCACGGAAACTGGCCACGCTCGTCACCGGTTTGCCGTCCACTTCGGTGATCACATCCTCGCGCTGGATGTCCTGCGCTGCGGCCATGCTGTTGTCGGCCACGTCGGTCACGATCACACCCTGCTGCACGCTCAGTTTTAACCGGGTTGCGACCTCTTTTGTCAGCTCCTGCACCTGGAGGCCGAAGCGATTGATGTCCTCTTCGCGCTGCTCGGGCGGCGGGGCGGGCGGAACGGCAGCGGCGCGACCAATTTCGTTAGGCAATTCGCCCGTCGTGACCGCGATTTTCATCGTTTGGCCCTTGCGCCAGACATCGAGTTCGACGTTTTGGCCGACCTTCTTTTTCAAAATCTCATGTTGTAACTGGGTGTCGGTCGTGACCGGCGCGCCGTCGACCCGGGTGATGACGTCAAAGGGGCGCAGCTCGCTTTTATAGGCCGGCGCGTCGGCTTCGATCGTCCGGACAACGACTCCCTTATCGACGCCTTTGAAGAGATCGCGAATCGAGGGATTATCGCCTAACGTTTCAATCCGAATTCCGAGCCACGGCCTCACGATCTTATTCCCGGCGATCAATTGGGTGCCGATTTCGTTCACCAGATTGCTCGGGATGGCAAAGCCAAGACCGCGGTTGAGGCCGTTGATGAGCGTATTCATGCCGACCACCTTGCCGTCGATATCGCAGAGCGGTCCGCCGCTGTTGCCGGGGTTGATCGAGGTATCGGTCTGCAAATAATCCGCGATGTTATAGCCGCTCGTCGCCATCAATTTGCTCCGCCCTTTCCCGCTGATCACGCCGTAAGTGAAGGTGTAATCGAGCTTGAAAGGCGCGCCGATGGCGAAGGCAAACTGCCCGACCCGGACCGCGTCGCTGTCGGCCAACTGCACGACCGGCAGGTTGGTGGCGTCGACTTTGATTACCGCGATATCGGTCTTCTCGTCCGTCCCGACTACTTTGCCGGGAAACTCGCGCCCGTCCTGCAGCTTAACCTGCACTTTATCGGCGCCCTCCACGACATGGAAATTGGTGTAGATAAATCCGTCCGGCCTAACGATGAAGCCGGAGCCCTCGCTCTGCACCGGCTCGGGCGCGCCGCGCCCCTGGTGCGGGTTGTTGTCATCCGGCGCCTGAAAAAACAGATCGTCCAGCGAGGTGTCGCTCCCGTCGTTTTTTTTCGTTACCTCGATAATGACGACGGCGGGCGCGACCGTTTCGAAGACCTTGGCGAACGCGCTGTTCAGTTGATGAACCACATCTTTCCCCGGGGCGGCCGCTTCGGCCGGAATCGTGGGTGTCGGTTGGACGGCCGGTGCAGCGGGAGCGGGACCGGGAGAAGATTGGGCCGGCAATCCGATCGGCCAGGCGACTGCGGCGAGGAAAAAGCTGAAAAGAAGACGACGCATAGGATGGCGATTTTCGACAGAGGGCGTGACGCGCCGTTCAAACACTAGCGGGAAGCTTAGAAGCGGCAACCCGACCTGTCGCCCGTTTGCACCGATTCCGAATGGAAAGGGCGAACTTCGGCGAGCGCCTCGCACCCAAAGGTGCCTTCATTGACACATTATTTAGCCCCCTTAACCTTTTCTCCACAAATCAAAATGCTTACTCTTGCCGACGGCAAAAAGGACGGAAAAGACTTCATCTCCATGGCGCCTGGTTATTTCCCGGATGTGGCGCCGAAACTCTGGAATGACTGGAAATGGCAGCTGCAGAACCGCGTCACCACTCTGGCACATCTCGAGCGGCATCTCGTGCTTTCAGAAGAAGAACGCGCGGGCGTTCTCCTTTCTGGAGACAAGCTCGCACTCGCTGTCACTCCACATTTTTTCAACCTGATCGAGCGGGACAATCCCGACTGCCCGATCCGGCGCCAAGTCATCCCGCGAATCGAGGAGACCTGGGCGTCGCCTTACGACATGGCGGACCCGTGCGGTGAAGATTCTCACATGCCGGTGCCAGGTCTCGTCCATCGCTATCCCGATCGCGTCCTGTTTCTCGTGACTGACCGGTGCGCGAGTTACTGCCGCTATTGCACGCGTGCCCGCGTCGTCAGCGGAGTCGGCGAACAAGAGCTGCACACCGAGTTCGAAGCCGCCTTTAAATATCTCGAAGAACACACTGAAGTGCGTGATGTCCTTCTCTCCGGCGGCGACGCGCTCCTTTTCAGCGATGCGAAACTCGAAAAAATACTCAGCCGGCTACGCGCGATTCCGCACATCGAGTTCCTACGTATCGGCACGCGGGTTCCGATTTTCCTCCCGCAACGAATCACGCCGGAGCTTTGCCGGATGCTGCAAAAGTATCATCCGCTCTGGATGAGCATTCACGTCAACCATCCGCGCGAGCTGACGAGCGAAGTGCGCGTCGGTCTCGAGATGCTGGCCAATCACGGAGTGCCGTTAGGGAACCAGAGCGTCCTGCTCGCAGGTGTGAACGACGATCTCGAGACGATGAAAAACCTCGTGCACAAACTTCTTATCTGCCGGGTGCGGCCTTATTACCTGTACCAGTGCGACCTGATCAACGGCTCGTCGCACCTTCGTGCCTCGGTCGCGAAGGGCATCGAGATCATCGAAGGCCTGCGCGGTCACACGACCGGTTACGGCGTTCCGCAATTCGTCATCGACGCTCCCGGCGGCGGCGGCAAGGTGCCGATTAATCCCGGCTACGTCCTTTATCACGACAATGAGAAAATCGTGATCCGGAATTACGAGGGCAAGATCTTCGAGTATCCCGAGACTGGGAACGAGAACGTTCAATTCGCGCCTCAGCGCGAATATCACGATGAATATCTCTACTCGTAGTCACGCTGCCGCGATCGCCAAGCTGAGACGGGTCAATTCGCTAATCTCTCTTTGAGAATGTCCGCCACGGTTGGTGGACCGATTTCCTCCAACTCATAGCGCACCCGCATCGTCGGATGCTTGAGGTTGACGATGCGGCGTAAATCAATCGGCGTCGCAATCAAAACCAAATCGACGGGCGTGGCATTGATCGTCGCTTCGAGTTCCGAGATTTGCTTTGCGCCATAGCCCATCGCGGGCAGCAAAGCCCCAGTCTTCGGGTAGCGCTCAAACGTTTCCTTGATCGAACCAACGGCGTAGGGACGCGGGTCGATGATCTCGGCAGCGCCGAAATTCTTCGCCAAGATTACTCCCGCGCCAAAGGACATATCTCCGTGGGTGAGGGTGGGGCCATCTTCGACGGCGAGCACGCGTTTGCCACGAATCGTCTCCGGGTCGGCATCGTCGACTGTAATCGGCGACGCGGCACGGATGATGACCGCGTTTGGATTTGCCGTGCGAATATTCTGCGTCACGCGCGCGATGTTCTCTTCGCTCGCGGTGTCCATCTTGTTGATGACCACGACATCCGCCATGCGCAGATTCGTTTCGCCGGGGTAGAAAGTCAGTTCATGTCCGGCGCGGTGAGGATCAGCCACGACAAACAACAGGTCGGGCTGAAAAAACGGCAGGTCGTTATTACCGCCGTCCCAGACGACGATATCCGCTTCTTCTTCGGCGCGGCGCAGAATTTTTTCGTAATCCGCGCCTGCGTAGACGATCGACCCGCAGGCAAGATGCGGCTCATATTCTTCGCGCTCTTCAATCGTCACATCTGCTTTCGTCAAGTCATCCATCGTCGCGAACCTCTGCACAGCCTGCTTCGCCAGTTCGCCATACGGCATGGGGTGGCGCACGACGACGATGTGTTTGCCCATCTTCTTGAGCGCAGCCACGACGGCCCGTGTCGTCTGGGATTTGCCCGACCCCGTCCGGACCGCGCAAACCGCGACCACCGGTTTTTTCGATTTGAGGAGCGTCGCTTTTGGACCCATGAGGCGGAAATCGACTCCCGCAGCCAGGGCGATCGATGCTTTGTGCATGACCGTTTCGTGCGAGACATCGCTGTAGGCAAAGATGACCTGGTCAACCGAAAATCTTTTAATCAGGTCGGTGAGTTCACTTTCGGGAAAAATCGGAATGCCCTTGGGGTAGAGCGCGCCCGCGAGCGCGGCGGGGTAGATGCGGCCTTCGATATTTGGGATTTGCGTCGCGGTGAAGGCGACCACTTCGCAAGCGGGATTTTCGCGAAAGGCGACGTTGAAATTGTGGAAGTCGCGCCCGGCTGCTCCCATGATGAGAATTTTGGTTGTCATGTGAAATTTCTGTCCTGCGAATTGCTATTTTAGCTTCAACGCTACTGCTCGCCGATTCCGCAAAAAAGTGTTTTGCGCAAGGAACAATGCGATCGCGCGCTCTTTTTTTTTCGCCCGAAGCCTTGAAACAACTCGTCACGCCTTCGCGCTTCGGTCGCGAAAGGGATCTGATCTACCGGCCAGATAGAGCCGCCACTCATCGGGGATGCCTTTGAGCGTTTGCCGCCCGCGGTCGGTAAAGTTCAGCCCTGATCCAGCGACGAGATTCTTAACCGTGCTCGAAACCACGACTTCGTCAGGGCCAGCCGCCGCGCTGACGCGTGCGGCAATGTGCACCGCAATGCCCGCAATGTCCTTCCCCGTGAGCTCGATCTCTCCCGTGTGCAGCCCGGCCCGAATTGTCAACCCGAGAGCCCGCATCCCATCGCGAATCGCACAGGCGCACCGCACCCCACGGGCCGGCCCATCGAAAGTCGCGACGAATCCGTCGCCCGCGGTCTTGATTTCGTGACCACGAAAGCGAGCCAGCTCGTTCCGCACGAGGGCGTGATGCTCCCCCAGTAAATCGAGCCACGCGCGATCGCTCATGCTCGCCGCCCGCTCCGTCGAGCCCACAATGTCGGTGAAGAGGACTGTCGAGAGGACTCGATTCGGTTCGAAGGTGCGGCGTTCACCGGTGAGAAATTCCTCGATCTCGTCGAGCACCGCCTCCTGGTCGCCCACCCACGGGAGATGATCTTCGCCGCCCAGCTCGACGAAGCGCGCACTCGGAATCTGCGACGCGATCCAGCGCCCCTCCTCGACATGGGCGTCACGATCACCGGTACGATGCAAGATCAGGGTCGGCACCCGGATGGCCGGCAGGAGATGGCGAATATCGATCTGAGAGTTCATCCGAAGGAGGGCGACGGCCGCTCCCGGGCTGGCAGAACGACGGAGGTATGTAGCCAAACGTCCGGCGAACGCCGGGTCATCCAGTTTGCTCGGGGCGTAGTGCGCGACATCCATCTCGCCGCCCCACTCTAGTTCCATCAGCCGATAGGTCTCCTCACGCTCCTCCGGTCTCGGCGCCCAGGGATAATCCGCACTCCAGACTCGCTTGGCGAAGGTTCCGAACGTGATCAGCGCCGTGGTGCGTTCGGGATAGGTGGCGGCGAAAAGCGCACTCATATTGCCGCCTTCGGAAAAACCAAAGACCGCGGCCCGTTCCGAGCCGACCGCGTCCATCACCGCGCGGACGTCATCCATCCGTTCCTCCAAGGTCGGCAGTTGGTCGTTAGGGACGCGGTCGGAGAGACCGGTGCCCCGTTTGTCGAAGAGGATGAGCCGTGAAAAGGAGGCGAGCCGGCGGAGAAACGCAGCCAGGATCGGCTCTTCCCAGGCTAGCTCGACATGCGAAAGCCAGCCGGGGACATAGACAAGATCGCGGGGTCCATCGCCGAGCACCTGGTAAGCGAGGTGAACATCACCGTTGCGGGTGAATCGGGTCTTTGGCGGTGTGAATTCCATGAGCGCCTGCGGATCAGCGTAATCCCGCTTCCGTCTGGAGCAAAAGTAGTCTCCCGGTTCAACCCGACGCGATTATTTTAGAAGTGCGTCTCAGAAACCGAATTTTTAGGAAAGTGTGGCACAGCGCTCGCTGTATAAATGGGAAAGGGCATCTCCACGGGCTTCGCCTGTCCCTCAGTTTAGCAGCGGATATTTCCGCTGGCGCAGAGAACCTTTTATGATCAATCCAACCTTATCCACGAACGTTGATGAATGCTTCGGAACCCAGCGCCGCGGAGAAAATCGCGAAAATCGCCGGGCCAGCTCACTCAGAAACCTGCGCGCGTTTCTGATCCTGTTTGCGCTAATCGTTTCGGTGAATGCCGCTTCTGCCACAATGAAGCCGGAGCCGAGCGGCATTTACGATCTGCTCTTCGGCGCCCCCGTGACTGGCAAGATCGACCTGACCGATAACCCCTTGCTTGATAACCCAAATATCGACGGCTACCGCTACAAGGTCGGTTGGGCCAAGATCCAGCCTGACGACGCTGCCACGTTCAAATGGGATTCGATCGATTCCGCGATCGAGATTGCGGCCGCCCATGGCAAGAAACTATGCATCAGCATCGCGGGCGGCCTTTCGGTACCGGACTGGGTCTACACGACGCCGCCGCTGGTTTACAAATACGCCATGCTCGAGACGGATTCCGACACCGGGCTCTCGATCGGCAACCAGCCGCTTCCCTGGGACACGGCCTATCTCGACAAATGGGAGGCATTTCTGGCTGCCTTTGCCGCTCGCTACGAAAACAATCCGGCCTGCTCCTACGTGGTGATGGGCGGTTTCATGGAGACCTTTAACATGACGATCGCGGGCATTGACGCTGACTTCAACGCGATGCAAAGCCTGGCGAAAAATCCGCCCAAGGGTTATCCGGGGCTGGTCGCCAAATACGCGGATTTCAGCGCCGCCTACATCCCTGCGGCGCAGCGAGTAATTACGAATTATAGCACCTATTTTCCTACCACTTCACTGCTCATGACGCTTTATCGGGTCGTTCCCGGCGAGCTCGGCATCACTCTCCAGGACACGGTGGCAGACTGGGGCAAAGCCACGTTTCCAGGACACGTTGGAACGATGGTTTCCGCTCTTTACGCAACGGTGCCTCCCCACGCTCCTCCGCCCGCACCGCTGAATTATCCAAAGGGCTTTCAAATGGTCTGTCGGGCGGTCGACGATCCGGCGCGCCTCTATCTCGATCCCGATCCCGTGCCGATGCCGCTCGACCCCATACCTCTCGAGGACGCCTTGGAACACGCCGTTTCGCTGGGAGGAAAATATGTCGAGGTCTACGAACAGGACCTGACTCCGGAAATCTCCCAACCGGTACTCGCCGTCGAACGGGCTAAGCTCCTGGCTAATGTCGGTGACGGAAGCGGCGATCCTCCCGGGCCGCCAAAGCCGCCGACCGGTCTGCATCTGGTCTACTAAGTATCGGGTTGATCTCGGATCGTGCCTGTCGTCTGCCGGAGAAATTCGGCCACCGAGGGGTCGATACTTTGTAAATGGAGATCGCGTTGCGGAAAGGGAATGGTAATTTCCGCCGCCGCCAGAGCCTCGGTAATTGCGACCGCAACATCGCTCTTGATCTGGAGCCATTGATCGTATTCGTCGGTCCAAAGGCGGACACTGAAGTTGAGCGAATCGGTCCCAAACTCGGTCATGAGCGTCTGCGGCGGCGGCTTCTTGGCCGCGAGCGGGTGGGTTCCAGCCACTTCGGTTAGGAGTGCGATGACGCGTCTCGGATCGGTCCCGTAAGCGACCCCGACGTTGAGTTCGATCCGGCGCTGGCGATTCGACAAGGTCCAGTTCGTCACCTTCTCGGAAATCAATTCGGCGTTAGGCACGATCAATTCCGAGCTGTCGAAGAGCCGGATGATGCTAGCCCTAATCCCGATGCGGCGAATTACTCCAATGTCGTCCTGCACCTGGACGACGTCGCCGACGTTCACCGGGCGCTCGAAGAGCAGAACGAGCCCGGAAACGAAATTGTTCACGATGTTTTGCAAACCGAAACCGATGCCGACCCCGAGCGCGCCGGCGATGACAGTGAACTTCGTCATGTCGACCCCGAGGGCGGCGATCGCGACAATAAATCCGAGGGACAAAACGACGTAGTGAAGCAGCGTCGAAATAGCGTAGGAAGAGCCGCGGTTAAAATGGAACCGATCGTAAATATCTTCCTCGAGCAGAAAGCGAATGAAGCGCGAGAGCAGCGCCGCGACCCAAATCGTGAGAGCGAAGGCGAGAACCGCGCCTAACGAAATGTGGAAGGATTGGAAACGGAATTCGGCCGTCACCCACGAAGTCAGCCGGGCGAGCAGCGGCTCGCGAAGCGAGAAAGCGTCGAGACTCATCAGCAGCCAGATCACGAAGGCGGCGAAAAAAATGCCACGTGTCAGCCGTTTTTGGAGCAGTGCGCGATGACGCCGCACCACCGCGAGACCAGAGAGCGGGCGGATGTGGAGACCAAAAGAGATCAAGCCCGCGACCACGCCGCCGGCCGCGTAGAGCAAAACCGCCAGATAGGCCGAGACGAGCGCTCCCAATGCGAGGTAATTCGCCAGCCGGAAAAAACCCAGCGCAGCAGCCAAAAAGACCACCGCAAAGAGCAATACGCCGATCCGCGCCCCGGCTCGAGTCGCCTTGTGCGACGTTGTCCCAGTGGCAAGCGCAGGCAGGCGCGTCGTGCGGATAAACCAGAGAAGGAAAATTACGCCGCCCACCATTTCCAAAAGCAGAATGAGACGAGAGAGGCCCGGCAAGGAGGCCGATAAGCGTCGGATTTGCGCGATGATGTAGAAGACGACGAGAGCGTTCAGGATCGGGAAAAGAAGGCGGTCCAACAGCTGCCGCAGGATAATGACGATTGGCGCCAGGGTGACCGCCGCGACCGCAGCCCAGAAGAGTCGTGGCGCATCCTCAAAAAACGGCCGGCTAACCAACAGGGTCAGGACCGCTGCGGTCGCGATCGGCAATCGTAGGACGCGATTCGCGCGCTCCAGGAGCGGGTCTTCATCCGTCCACTTCGCGGCCCGGCGTTTGACCCAGAAAAGCGCGGTCGCTAGGACGCTGAAAACAAGACCAAGATAAATAAACTGCACCCGGTTCCGTGCGAGATAGGAACGGAGCTGGAGGAATTGCGCGTTGAAGGAATTTTGGCTTCCCTCGACCAGGTCGCGGGCCGCATTGCTCCGCACTTCCGGACTCCAGACTGGCGCGCTGTCGCGCACGGAGAGCTGGCTGACGGCGGCGTCCTGCGCGGCGTGGATGGAAGCGAGAGCGTCGGTCACTCTTTTCGTCTGTTCGGCCACTCGACTCTGCTTGGTCAGAATGGCGGCGCGCCGTTTCTGCAGGGCATCTTCGGTTTTGGCGATCTCGGCCAGGATGTTGTCGATTCGCTGCCGAATCTCCGGCGGTGTCTCGGAACTTTGCGCGGCCTCGCGTGTCTTCGCCCAACTGGACTGCAACTCCGGCAGAAGCGCGATCCGCTTGTCGATCAGGTTGGCGCGGGTCGCCAGGTCGCGCGCCCAAAGCTCGAGTTGCTTACTTACCTTTTCCCAACGCGCTTCCAGATCGCGCAACGTTTCGAGGAGCACTCCCGGCTTGAGCAAGTGGGTTGTTTCCGCCAGTTGCACGTTGATTTCCCGGGTTACCGACGGCAAATCGCGCTCGAGCATCACACTTTCAGGAGAGGGAGTCGCCGCCTGCATTTCCTGCAGAGTGGCCTCGGTGGTATCCGCCTGCGTGATCACATCTGCCAACGGAATGGGCGTCGGCTCCGGTGTGGGTGTGGCCGAGACGGAAGCTGTTGGGCTAGGCGAATTCTGGGCACGAACCGGCACCAGAAATCCCGCGAACACGGTGGCGGTCAGGGTGATCAGGCAAAGGCGTCTCACTTGTCAGAGAGAACAGAAGCTGAAACTTTCGTCATACGCGAGTTAACACTGATATCGCGCTTCTTAATAGACGAAGCGCGGATTGCAAAAATTGCGTCGCTTCGTTTCTGCGTAAGATAAACCGATGCTCGATGAACTCCTCGCTCCCGAACCTCTTTGGTACAAAGACGCGGTTATCTACGAGCTGCACGTCAAGACGTTCCACGACAGCGACGGCGACGGGATTGGCGACTTCGGCGGGCTGATCGAGAAGCTCGATTACCTCCAGGAGCTGGGCGCGACGGCGATTTGGCTGCTCCCATTCTATCCCTCGCCGATGCGCGATGACGGCTACGACATTGCGGACTATTTCGACGTTAATCCGAACTTCGGAACGCTGGCCGATTTCAAGGCGTTCCTCGCCGCGGCCCACGAGCGGGGGCTGCGGGTGATTACCGAGCTGGTCATTAATCACTCTTCAGATCAAAACCCGTGGTTCCAGGCTTCGCGTCGCGCCGCGCCTGGCTCGCCGGAGCGAGAACTCTACGTCTGGAGCGATTCGCCGGAGAAATACAAGGACGCGCGGATCATTTTCAAGGATTTCGAGACTTCGAACTGGTCTTGGGACCCGGTTGCGAAGGCCTACTATTGGCACCGCTTCTATTCGCATCAGCCGGATTTAAATTTCGATAACCCGGCGGTGCACGAGGTCGTTCAGAAAGTGCTCGATTTTTGGCTGAGCATGGGAGTCGACGGACTCCGGCTCGACGCCGTCCCTTACCTCTACGAGCGGGAAGGAACAAACTGCGAAAACCTTCCCGAGACCCATCAATACCTGAAGGAATTGCGTGCCCACATGGAGGCGAAATTCCCCGGTCGCATGCTTCTCGCGGAGGCGAACCAGTGGCCTGAAGATGCGGTTAAATATTTCGGCGATGGCGACGAGTCGCATATGAATTTCCACTTCCCGCTCATGCCGCGGATGTTCATGGCGCTGCAGATGGAGGATCGATTCCCGATCATCGACATCATGGAGCAGACGCCGGCCATTCCCGACAATTGCCAGTGGGCGATGTTCCTGCGGAACCACGACGAACTCACGCTCGAAATGGTAACCGACGAAGAGCGCGATTACATGTGGCGCGTCTACGCGACCGACCCGACGGCGCGAATCAATCTCGGCATCCGCCGCCGGCTCGCGCCGCTCCTCGCCAACAGCCGGCGCAAGATCGAGCTACTCAACATTCTCCTCTTCTCGATGCCCGGCACGCCGGTCCTCTATTACGGCGACGAGATCGGGATGGGCGACAATTTCTACCTCGGCGATCGCAACGGATGCCGCACCCCGATGCAATGGAGCAGCGATCGCAACGCCGGATTTTCGAAAGCGAATCCGCAGCAGCTTTACCTGCCGGTCACAATCGATCCCGAGTACAACTACGAGGCCATCAACGTCGAGAATCAGCAAAAGAACCTCTCCTCGCTTCTCTGGTGGATGCGGCGCGTGATCGCGATGCGCAAAAATTTCCGCGCCTTCTCGCGCGGCTCACTCGAGTTTCTCTATCCGGACAATCCAAAGGTGCTCGTTTTTCTTCGGCGCTACGAAGACGAAACGATCCTCGTGGTCGTAAACCTCTCCCGCTTTTCGCAACCACTGGAGATCGATCTCGCACGCTTTGCGGGCTGCGTGCCGATGGAAGTTTTCAGCCGCAATTTTTTTCCTGCGATCAAGAAAGCGCCCTATTTTCTCACGGTCGGTCCGCACGGCCACTATTGGTTTGCCTTCCAATCGCAGGCTGCGAAACGCGCGACAAAAAAGCGTGTCGCACCCGTGATCGAGGCCGAGCCCAACCTGCCGGCGCTCTTGCAAAACAATCATCGCGCGCGGCTCGAGCGCGAAATTCTGCCGGCATATCTGCGGACTTGCCGCTGGTTTGGAGCGAAAGCCCGCAGTATTCGCGAGATGCGAATCATCGAACAGATCCCGGTCGCCGAAGATGCCGGGCAATTGTGGCTCCTTCAGGTCGATTATACCGATGGCGCGCCCGACATTTACTCGTTGCCCGTGCAGCTCGAAAGCGGAGCTGCCGCCGAGGCTCTGGCGCGCGCTACACCGCAGGCCGTGATCGCCCGAGTCGGTGGCAAAGGCGTTCTCTACGACGCGCTCTGGGATCCGGAATTCCGGGAGAAAATTTTTAAATTGATGGCGAGCGGCACCGATCTAAAGGGCCGCAACGGTCATCTCGTGGGCATCGGAAGCAACCTGCTGGCGCAAGAACCCGACGACAAGGCGCCCCCATCCCAGGTGCTCAACGCCGAACAAAGCAATTCCTCGATTCTTTTCGAAAACCGCTTTTTTCTTAAGCTCTACCGCAAGCTCGAGGACGGGATGAATCCCGACGTCGAACTTACTCGTTTCCTGAGCGAGCAACAGCAGTTCACGCACGTGCCCGCGTTTGTCGGCGCGATCGAGTACCGCCGATCGCGCTCCGAACCAACCGTCGTCGCGCTCCTCCAGGCAGCCGTGCCTAGCGAAGGCGACGCCTGGGCCCTGACTCTCGGCGCCGTCGGGCGCTACTTCGAGCGCGTCCTGGCAAAGAAAGGCGATTTGCAGGCGGACGACGCCGCGCCCGGCCCGCTGCTCGAGGAATTGCTCGGCGGCGTCTATCCCGAAAAAGCGAAGTTGCTTGGACAGCGGACCGGTGAGATGCATCTCGCCCTTGCCGCGGAGACCACAGACAAACGCTTCGCCCCGGAACCGTTTAACGCCATGGCGCAGCGCTCGGTTTATCAATCGATGCGCGCTTCGCTCCGACGGGCCTTCGCTCTTTTGCAAAAGAAGCTGCCGGAATTACCGGAAGCCTTTCGCGCCGAAGCCGCCCAGGTGCTGGCTGCGGAACAGCAAATTCTGGCCGCCGAGCAGCAGACGCTCGAGCGGCATGCCTCGGCGATGAAAATTCGCATTCACGGCGATTATCACCTCGGCCAGACACTCTATACCGGAAAGGATTTCGTGATTCTCGATTTCGAAGGCGAGCCGGCGCGGCCGCTAAGCGAACGCAAGCTGAAGCGCTCCGCCCTGCGCGATGTCGCCGGGATGATGCGCTCGTTTCAATACGCTGCCTACAGCGCGCTCTGGCAGCCCTCGATGCGAACCGAAGACGTGCCGTTCCTCGAACGCTGGGCCGATCTTTGGTATCGGCAGATGAGCGCAACTTTCCTCCAGAGTTACTTGGCAACGACGGCCGGCGCGAGCTTCCTCCCGCAAAAAGAAAGCGATCTCACCGTCTTGCTGGAAGCGTATCTGCTCGACAAAGCGGTCTACGAAGTCGGCTACGAATTAAATCATCGGCCGGACTGGGTCCTGATCCCAGTCCGCGGGATCAAACACATTCTCAATCTTAGCTAGGGGGTTCGTATCTCCAGTGTGAGATCGTTTGGCGGGAATAACGAACCGGGATTGCGCCTCACATTTTTCAATGAGACTACGTTTATTGGCTCTCGCCTTTTTGTTAGGCGCCAGCATGTTCGTGTCTGCGGCTGAGACCCGTTTCGAGAGCGGTCCACGGCAGACCTCGCTGGTCGAGCTTTACACTTCGGAAGGTTGCAGCAGTTGTCCGCCGGCAGAGGCCTGGCTGAGCCAGCAGAAGGAGAATCCCGCGCTCTGGAAACAATTCGTGCCAATTGCCTTTCATGTCGATTACTGGGACCGGCTCGGCTGGCGCGACCGTTTTTCGTCGAAGCAATGGACGGAACGTCAAAGCCGTTATGCAGCGCTCTGGCGGAGCGAATCCATTTATACGCCGGCAGTGGTGGTGAACGGGCGCGAGGAGCGCGGCTGGTCGAGCGCCAGCCTCTCTCGGTCTAACGAAAAGCCGACGGGCGCTCTGAGCGTCGTGACGAACGATGGCAAGACCTTCGCAGTCGAGTTTCGCCCAGAGAAAGGGAGCGGAACCGACTGGGAGACGCACATGGCGTTGCTCGGGTCGGGCATCTCGACCAACGTCCGGGCGGGCGAAAACAGCGGCCGGAAGCTGGCCCACGACTTCGTCGTTCTCGACCTCCAGCATGCGGACCTGAAATCGGACTCCGGCCTGGAGCGAGCTCGCCTCACGACCGGTTCGACCACCGAGTCGGGCGTCCGAAAGGCGATCGCGGTCTGGGTCACCGCACGTGGAGGACTCGCTCCTGTGCAGGCGACCGGCGGCTGGCTCCCTTGATTCTGATCCGGTCCCGGCACGGGCTGCGAAAATTGGTCGTTTGCATCAATCGATCTTTCCATCTCACCTAACGACAAGACGTTACCGTCTTTGATCGAGAAGCTTCGCCAGCTCGCGCGCTGCGAGATCGTGACCGGCGGCATTCCAGTGTGGATCGTCGGGAAAATACATCTGTTGGCCAGCACCAACCGCTCGCTGCAGTGCCGGGGTAAGATCGAGCAGCGGAATTTTGGAGCCGGCGCAGAAGTCGCGCAGGAGCGCATTGAGTGCCAGGCGATTCTCGCTCACCGTCTCCGGAGAGAGCGGTTTTGGGTCCCAATGCCCGAGGAAATCAATCGCCTTCTGCAATTCTCCGCGGCTCAAAGCGCGTTCGCAAAGCGGCCAGTAGACCTGCGGTTTCGAAGGGATCAACATCACGATAAATTCGCTGCCGTGGGCGCGGCATTCGGCGTTCATTTTCCCTAACGACGACCGCGCCAGCACCCACCCACGGCTCGCCTCCAGTGCCGCGCGGCCTTCGCCCATGTTTTGCAGATAGGGCGGAAGAAATGCGAAATGCAGGGTCCGATTGTTCACCGGTACGCTGAACAAACCTTGTCGGAATTCAGGATGCGAAATCTCCGGCATTGCGTTCCGAGCCTCCCTGCCCTCGACGCGGTTCAGCCTCCCGCCTTGCCGCAGCAGGTCGACCGCGACCTGCCCGATCGTCCAGAGGTAGAGCGTCTCGTAGCGGCGAAACGAATCAGTCACCACCCAACCGGAACGCTCTTCCCCCGGGCGAATCCCGGAATGTTCCCAGCGATCAAATGCGTCCGCATCGAGCAAATCGTTCCCGGCAAAGAACGCAAGCACTACCACGCGCGGATGATGACGCAATGCGTAGTCCTGCAGCACATAGAGCTCCTGTTGAGGGCCAAAGCCCGAAGTTCCGTAGTTCTGAACCGTGCGCCCGGTGAGCTTTTCGAGCCGCGTCGGCCAGATCTCCTCATGCGGCGACGCCGTGCCATCGGTGAACGAATCACCCAGCGCCGCAACATCGATCGGGTCGCGCACCTTCTCGTTGCGGAATCCCTCCGCGTCGGTTCGCAGCGCATAACGATAAGTGACACGCGGGCTCAACCGCTTCGGCAAAAAACCAAGCTGCACGATGCCGCCGTATTGCCATTGGTTGTAGGAATCGAGATTCCGCGGGAGACGTAATCGATAACGTTTCGGTTCGACCCAGCGGTTGTCGGCCGCGACCAAGCCAAGATCGTGCCGCCCCGCAACAATTAACGGCGGGAGACGCGGACCAACGGCGCGGAGCGCAAACTCGATCCCCAGCAAACCTATGCCGGTCGAGACGGTCAATATCAGAATATTCGTTAGGCCGGTCCCCTGCCCCGGTGGGGCAAACCAGGCCGCGAGCGCGAGCACGAATCCTCCCACGGCGAAGAGGGGCCAAAGAAAAAACGGTCGCACCAGGCGCGGATCGCTCCAGACAATCCTGCCCGTGACCGAAATCTCCAGCCGAAGTTTTCCGGTTGGCACGGTCACGCTCCGTTTCGTTTCCCGCATGATTTTTTTCTTCGCGAGCAAGCCGACGGTAACCGTCGCCGATGGCCGCTATCCGGTACTCAGCCCTGCCCTCCGGGTGCGCGATAAATCGCAGCTCGCGCGGAGCACTGGATTCGACCAGGAAGACGGCGCGAGCACTATCGCTCGTCACGATCTCCGGCACGACCTCATGAGACTTAATCGCGTAGCGCTGGCGGACCGAGCCGCGCTCCCATTTGCTCACGCTAGTCTGCACCGTCAGTCGCTCGGTCCGCACGCCTAACCAATTGGCCAGCGCCACTCCGCCGAGCAAAAGAAGCGCGCCGACAAAAATTGGACGCGTTAAGATTTCCCTCGCACGCCGCATCTTGTCATCTGTTTATCATTTCCGCGACTACCGGCGCCCCGGACGTCCCGAACAGAATCCGCTTGACCCGATTCGGACCTCTTCCTAAAAGAGGCGCGCGATGAAGCTCAATCGCTCCCCCGTTTTTCTCCTCCTGGCCGCTCTTGCAACGGCAATCGCGGCGGCTCAACCGGACGAAGTCGTCCGCTCGCGGATCAAACGCGACCCGGTGACGTCGACGAACGTCGCAAGCGTGGGTTACAGCCGGCATCTGCGCGCACTTGAGATCGAGTTCACCCGAGGTGCCATTTATCGTTTTCTCGACGTGCCGTCGAATGTTTATCAAGGCCTGATGGCGGCTCCATCGAAAGGGCGTTTCATCGCCGGAAATATTCGGGGCAAATATCGATTCATCAGGGTCCGGGCAGGGCGACCCCGCGCCACCGGGGACTCGACACCCGCTCCGTGAACCGCGTCCGAAAAATTCTCGCTGAAAAGTGAAAATTCCGCGTTGACGGACGAGCACTCCGCGATACCTTGTTCGTCCGCTGATGGCGGTCCCGGGTTCCCCGGGGTGTTCTTCTTGGCTCAACTTCGAGCCGCCGGTTGTTGGATTTCAGCAAGCAGGCGGGCTTTGTCGTGGAGTGGAAAAAGAGCGATTGATCTTTGACAGTGCAATTCTGGATTTCGTCATCACGACGATTTAGTTTTTTTGAAATCCAGAAGGTAGAAGTCAGCGAAAATTGAATTGTGCGTTATACGTCGAGTTTCTTTGATTAAAAATTTTCCCAATCGGTTCTTCGGAGCCGCGAGGGAATCTTAATTTGAATAAGATCGGACGAACACCGGCTTCCACTTACGAGTGGTTGCCGGTTTAGAATGGTCAGATTTCAGCTCCCTCTTCGTTAGCGAAGAGGGGCGCAAACTTTGTCCGGGATCAGCAATGATGCCGGCTCCAAATTTTTACGGAGAGTTTGATTCTGGCTCAGAACGAACGCTGGCGGCGTGGATAAGACATGCAAGTCGAACGGGACTTTTCCGAGTAGCAATACCTGGAAAAGTTTAGTGGCGAACGGGTGCGTAACACGTGGGGAATCTGCCGAGAAGTGGGGGATAGCTCGTCGAAAGGCGAATTAATACCGCATATGATCAGGGAAGACATCTTTCCAACATCAAAGCCGGGGCAACCTGGCGCTTCTTGATGACCCCGCGGCCTATCAGCTAGTTGGTGAGGTAACGGCCCACCAAGGCTATGACGGGTAGCTGGTCTGAGAGGACGACCAGTCACACTGGAACTGAGACACGGTCCAGACACCTACGGGTGGCAGCAGTCGAGAATTTTTCTCAATGGGCGAAAGCCTGAAGGAGCGACGCCGCGTGGAGGATGAAGGCTTTCGGGTTGTAAACTCCTGTCATTTGAGAACAATGGCTACGCGTTAACTGCGCGGAGCTTGATAGTATCAGAAGAGGAAGGGACGGCTAACTCTGTGCCAGCAGCCGCGGTAATACAGAGGTCCCAAGCGTTGTTCGGATTCATTGGGCGTAAAGGGTGCGTAGGTGGCGTGGTAAGTCGGGTGTGAAATTTCGGAGCTTAACTTCGAAACTGCATTCGATACTGCCGTGCTTGAGGACTGGAGAGGAGACTGGAATTTACGGTGTAGCAGTGAAATGCGTAGAGATCGTAAGGAAGACCAGTGGCGAAGGCGGGTCTCTGGACAGTTCCTGACACTGAGGCACGAAGGCCAGGGGAGCAAACGGGATTAGATACCCCGGTAGTCCTGGCAGTAAACGGTGCACGTTTGGTGTGGGAGGATTCGACCCCTTCCGCGCCGGAGCTAACGCGTTAAACGTGCCGCCTGGGGAGTACGGTCGCAAGATTAAAACTCAAAGAAATTGACGGGGGCCCGCACAAGCGGTGGAGTATGTGGCTTAATTCGATGCAACGCGAAGAACCTTACCTGGCCTTGACATGCATCTCTAAACCGGTGAAAGCCGGCGAGTGTCGAAAGACACAATTTGCACAGGTGCTGCATGGCTGTCGTCAGCTCGTGTCGTGAGATGTTGGGTTAAGTCCCGCAACGAGCGCAACCCCTGTGAACTGTTGCCACTCCCTTTATTGGGAAGCACTCTGTTCAGACTGCCCTGTGAAACGGGGAGGAAGGTGGGGACGACGTCAAGTCAGTATGGCCCTTACGGCCAGGGCTGCACACGTACTACAATGCCCAGTACAGAAGGATCCGAGACCGCGAGGTGGAGGAAATCACTAAAACTGGGCCCAGTTCGGATTGGAGGCTGCAACTCGCCTCCATGAAGCCGGAATCGCTAGTAATGCCGTATCAGCTACGACGGCGTGAATACGTTCCCGGGCCTTGTACACACCGCCCGTCACATCATGGAAGTCACTTGTAGCCGAAGTGCGCGCGCTAACCAGCAATGGAGGCAGCGCCCTACGCTATGAGCGGTAACTGGGATGAAGTCGTAACAAGGTAGCCGTAGGGGAACCTGCGGCTGGATCACCTCCTTTCTAAGGAGAAATTCATCACCTCAGAAGAGCTTGCTCTTCAAAAGTGTGTTTGAATAGGTCGACGGCTAAGACCGATGTCCTTCGGGATCTCGGAGATGCCGTTAAGCCCTCGGAATCGAAAGAAACCGAGGCTCAGAGAAGATCGAAACGGTAACGCACAATTCAGTTTTTGTTTGATTGCTGACTCTAAAAAGCCGGATGGGCCTCGCCCATCCGGCTTTTTGCGTTTGCCCCTCTTACGGCAGACTGGTACCGAGGTGGTCTTTCACTTCGCTGATGTCCTGAATACTGATGGCGCCATCCGTGTTGATATCGGCGCGGAAGTTTGAGCGGTTTGTTCGTTCTCCCTGGACCGCGCGGGCAGCGGCTACATCGTGACTATTCACGATACCGTCTCCCGTCACGTCGCCAAAAAGAATGCCGAAGGTAATTGGGGCGGAGTTCAAACTGTGCCCCTGATCGTCTGTCACACCCGTTAATGTGACCGTAACAACGGTTTGATTGCAGGACGGTTCGTCTAGGGTGACGAGAACATTGTGCGAGTCGGCCGGATCCACTGTGATATTTCCAATGTCTCCACAGGTTGAGGTTGCCCCGCCCGGGACGGTGATCTGGTTGTTGAAGGTAAAAACAATCTCCGTCTTTCCAGCGCCAGACCGGCTTTCGATGCCCATTTCACCGTTCAAAGGCAAGTCCAAATCATACACTCGATTGCTGCGATGGCGTTTGCGCGAGGCTGCACTCTCCAGGGCGAGGTCTTCGCCATCCGAAATGTAGTCGAATTCAATCCGGGAAGTATCGAGCAGAACACCGTCGAAATTTTCGCCTGGCGTTTCGCCGCCATATCGGGTGGAAATAAAGACGCCGTTGAAACCGGTCGTCTCTTCAAAATAATGGAAAGTTCCCGAACCGGACCAGCCGAGATCGCTTCCGACAAGAACGATCGCGTTCGTGTTCCCCGGGAAAGGCTCGATCGGGAACGACATATCGGTGAAGAAATTGGCCGCGTCTGAACCTGGAAACGATTCCACATCCAGATAAATCCGAGCCGAAATGATCTCCTTGCCGATTAGCGGACTGTCACTCGGCAAGAATGCCGAGATGGAAGAGCCGACCGGGGCAAAGGTGAAGGTGGCTGTCTCGGCGTTAGCGATCGCTTCGATTACAAAAAAAACAGCGACACAGACAATCGCAGAAATACTCGTCAGCGCTTTCCTTCCCGGACTTGGTTTGATCATGTGTCACTTAATCTGCTGCCGTGGTGTAGGCAATTCCGATTTGGGACAAGAGGCACTCGCTGCTGATTCCGCCTCAGTTGCACATGGAAAATCCCGCAACGGCGCCGCGCATTGCATTTGCCGATCTTCGCTTTACCATGTGAATCCTTTCGGGGGCATAGCTCAGTTGGTAGAGCGCCAGCTTTGCAAGCTGGATGTCAGGGGTTCGAATCCCCTTGCCTCCAATTCAACCTCTTTTATTGAGCGCTTCCCAGCCCCGCAAAGAGCGCCGCATAGACCTCGATCCCATCCCAGAGATTCTGCAGTCGCAGATTCTCGTCGTTGGAATGCTGGTTGTCGTCGTGGTTGGCAATCGGGAGTCCGATTACCGGTGTTTCGTTAGGCTGCTGGAATAGATACATCGGGATGCTTCCGCCGACCGTTGGCAACCGCACCGGCTCGTGGCCGGCCGCGGTCATGAGCGTCGCGATTTCACGCGAGAGAGGCAGATCAAGTGAGGTTCGCGCTGGCGGGTAGCCCGCGCCCCAGTCGACGCGTACGATCTTCGGATTCTTCATTCGTGTCGCGGCATCCGGTACACCGCGGACAATCGTGTAACCCTGCGCTTCAAGATGACGCTCGACCAGCGGCTTAATCGAGTCGGGCGTCTCGTTAGGCACAAGCCGGAAATCAATCGAAGCCCGCGCTTCGGTCTGAATGGTGTTCGAGGCCTTTTCGCCCACATGTCCAGATTCGATCCCCCGCACATTTAACGCCGGCTGCAGGAGCAGCTCGTTCAGGTGTTTCCCCTCGCCTTCAGTGGCCGCGATTTCGAATTCATGCCGAAGGTCGGTTTCCACATCCGGAATTTTGGCCACGGCCGCGCGCTCCGCTTCGTTTGCCGGCTTCACTTCGTCGTAAAAACCTTTAATCAAGATCCGGCCATTCTCGTCGCGCATCGAGTCGATCAGATGCGTTAGCCTGACAATCGGATTTGGCACCCAGTTTCCGTAATGCCCGTCGTGCAAACCTTTGCTCGGACCGTAGACCGTCAGCTCCAGATCGACCGTCCCGCGAGCGCCGAAGAACAGCTCCATCCGTCGGCTTTGGTGCACCGGCCCATCGCAGAGCACCCAGGCATCGGGGCGCAAAACTTGCGGATATTTTTCGAGATACTGCGCGAGGTGAGGCGAGCCGGCCTCCTCTTCGCCTTCGAAGACGAAGCGCAGATTGACCGACGGTCTCACCCCGCTCGCTTTGAGTGCGTCGAGCGCCGCGAGCATGCCGATGATTGGCGCCTTGTCATCGCCCGCGGAACGCGCGTAGAGGCGCCATTCCGGATCGATCGCCTCGGCGCTTTGCCAATCGACCTCCTGCCCGCTGGAATCGCGCATCACCGGCTTCCACGGATCACTTTCCCACTTCGCGGGATCAACCGGCTGGCCGTCGTAGTGCGCGTAAAAGGCAATTGTCCGGTGAGCCCCGGGAGCACCGAGATCGCCGACCACAATCGGCGGCGCGTCTTTCAGGGTGAGGAGTTGCGTCGTTAGGCCGCGCTTTTTCAGAAGAGCGCGAATCGTAGCCGCGTTCTTCTCAATATTCGGCGTATCGCTGGCCAGGTTCGGAATGGCGAGGAGGTCGGCGAATTCTCCGAGAATCTGGCTTTCGTGCTGCGCTCGCCATGCCTTCGTCTCTTTGACCGTAGCGACGGGGTCCGCTGCGAAGAGCCGAGCTGTGGTCACCCCGATCGTGCCGAGAAGAATGAGCCGTGATTTTACCATCCTGATCGCTCTCAACGCACCTCCGCCGTCGCGCCCTCGATTTTTTGCCGGGTTTCCGCCCGCCCACCGAGATGTTTGGCCAGAAACTCTTCCACGCGACCATAGAAATCGCGGTTGTTTTCGGGCCGCGCGAAGCCGTGACCTTCATCAGGATAAACCACATAGGTCACCTCCCGTTTTGCTTTGCGCAGCGCCTCCACCATCCCATTCACGTTGGCGATCGTGACCCGCGGATCGTTCTTCCCCTGCCCGATGAGCAAGGGGGCGCGAATCTGGTCGACGTGATAGAGGGGCGAGACGTCGCGATTCAGTTTTTCGTCATGGTCGAAGTCGCCGCCCCGTCGGCGCCAACGCCCCATGATGTTTGACCAGTAGGTTGGAAAAGACCGGAAGAGAGTGGCCAGATCGGCCGGGCCCACGCCGTCTACTCCGCAGGCAAACATTTCGGGTCGCTGTTCGAGCGCGAGCAAGGTGGCAAAACCGCCACCCGACCAGCCCATCGCTGCGACCCGTTTCGGATCGGCGATGCCCTGGTCGATCGCCCATTTCACAGCCTCGAATAAATCTTCCTGCGTCCCGCGTCCCCACTCGTTAGTCCCGGCGTTCAGAAACTTGAGACCGAAACCAGTTGAGCCCCGGTAGTTCACCTGCAGGACGGCGTAGCCACGATTCGCAAGCAACTGCACTTCCGGGTCGTAATTGTCGTAATCGCGGTACCAGGGTCCGCCGTGAATGAGTAACACGAGGGGCAGATTCTTCGGCTCTATGCCCAACGGAGTCGTTAGGTAAGCGGGCAGGACCAACCCATCGCGCGCCTTGATCGTGATCCCCTTCTTGGGCGCGAGTGTCGTTTTCGCCAGGGCCGGGTATTCGTCGTAAAGCTCGCTCAGCTTTTTTGTGTCTCGATCGAAGAGGTCATAGCTCGCAGGCGCATCGCTCCGCCGCGACGCCACGATCCATTTCTTGTCCGCCCGGTCCCGGCTGATCAGGTCGAGGAACCCGGGCACATCGCGCCCCATGATTTCGAAATCCTCTTTCACCTTCGGATCGAGAAAAACCCAGTGCGGCGTGAGGTAGTCGAACTCGACCGCCTGGACGGCGCCTGTTACCGGATCCCGGAGTATGCTCGGTTCATCCCCCAGCCCGCCGTTCGCGACATCGGACTGCGGATCTTGCGCCAGGACCTGCAGTTCCTTTCCATCGCGCAGATCCACCCTAACGAGGCGCCCTTTATCCGCGCCGAGAGCCGATTGAATAAGCAGGCTCTTATTATCCGGCGCGAAACTCGCGACGAGCGAGCCGCCCACCACCTGCCCGGAAAAGAGCGCCTGCTCAAACGGCATCACAACCAGATCCCGCCACGGTTTGTCAACCGAGTCGCGCACCCGCACAATCGAGTTCCCGCTTTTTCCATCGAAGGCCGTCGCGGCGCGAATGACGAAATCGTCGTCCGTCGCCCAGGTGAGCACGTCGCCGGGATTGGTCGCTTCCAGCGTGACCGCGCCGGTCTCGAGATCGACCCGATACATGTCGAAGGCCTGGCGATCGCGCAGGTTAAGCGCAACGAGAACGAAACGCGGATGCTGCAGATCGGTCAGGACATTCTGCGCCCGCACTCCGCGAAACGGCGTCAGATCGCGCACGTTGCCGGTCGTTAAGTCAGTTGAAAATAGGTGGTCGATTTCGTCGCCAGCGTTGTCCTGTAGATAAAGGATGTGCTGCGCATCTCCGGACCATGTGTACCACTGGATCGGACGATGATTTTCATTCGTCACTGCGCGCGCATCAGCTCCGCTGTCTGAGCCGACCCAGACGTTGACCACCCCATTCTTGTTCGGTGCCAGCCAAGCGATCTGTTTGCCATCGGGAGAAATCTGCGGATTCGAACGCGCCGGATTGCCAAAAAGCGCTTCGCGCGGGATCAATGGTGGCAACTCCGCCAGAGCGGCGCTCGCACCGGCGGCGGCCATGAAAGCTGCCAGCAACTTAAACCGACTCATTTTTGTTTCTTCCGGCCCGGCGCGTTCGGCGGAGTGCCCTGAAATCCAAGGGCGAACCCGATGACGCCGTAGAGCATAAGAAGCGCACCGATCGGGACCAGCCAGATGCCGGTTCCAGGATCGCCGTCGTAAGTCCAGAAACCGCCAAGCAAGAATCCGCACGGCAGCAAAACCGCGGCCGAAATGAGGGCGAAGGAAACGGACGGGCGCACCCGAAAACCCTCGACACTCCGGATCGTTAGGCCGGCTGCGATGTTGACTAGCGCCAGCATCGTGCCGTGGAAATGCCCGAGGGTAAACATGAGGCGGCGCACCTCGTTCCCGACATCGAGATACCACCCGATCTTGAACCCATGCATCATCTCGAGCCCGATCCCGAGGCAGACGTAGATAGTGAGCGCCCACCAGCCAAAGCGCAGATGTCGGTTGGAGTAGTTCATCTTATCGTCCACAGATTCCGCCGATTTACACCGATTTTGATGAGCTGTGAGTTCCTTTTCCAATCTGAGAAATCTGTGGAGACATTTGATTATTCCGCGAGCATGATTGGTCTGTCATCGCGTTCGCGGCGGAGCCGGCTGAAGACATCCTGTTGAAAGCGGCCCTCGGGATCGAGCACCGTTTTCGGATCGAAGTTCGGATTGACCGGACGCAATTCGTCCCACCATTTTTTATAGCTCTGCCTTACCGCGTCATCCAGCGTGTCAGCATTTGCGGTGTAGGTGAATTTGAAATCCTCGAAGCCGGGCAAAGTCTGCAGCGATTTCCAGGCGTCGAACCGGACCGCGGCATAAGGGTCGAGCAACGTGTAACTCAAAAACGGATAGAGCCAGTCCCTGCCAGAAATTTTCTGGGCCGGCTCCCAGCCCATCCCCCAGGCGAGCAAGGCACGCTGACCGGCGTCGCCTTTTACCAGCCACTGCACCGCGGCGGAGAACGTCTTGTCGTCGTCGGAGAGCTCGGGCACCGGTTGCTGATACCAATCGTGCAGTTTGTTCGACGTCCAGCTCAGGGTTTGGTCGAGATGACATAGGTTGCAGGCGTTTGGCCGACCGTAATCGAGACTCTCACGAACGCTGGGCGAGGAGACCTGGTGGCTGCGCATGGCGTGGAGGAGGCCAAAAGTAGTGTGTGGCATGTGGCAGTTGTAGCAGCGACTGCCGGAGGAATCAGCGTCGTGATGCGTGTGGCTCGTTAGGTGATTTACCATCTCCTTGTGACACTGCAGGCAGGCTTGGTCGGATTCCATCCCCGGCGCCAGTTGATCGTTCCGCGCCCAGGCCCTGAGCGCGGGACGGGTCGTTTTTTCCGGGTGCATCTCGTGGCACGAGATGCAGGAAAATTCTCCGCCCTTGAAGCAAGGCGAAGCCTCCACCCCGTTCATCTCTCGCCCGGTCACCCGAATCATCCCATCGCCCCAGAAACGGTTCCGAAAAAAATCGGGCTCGGTCTCGCGGATGAACTCTTTCTGCGTCCCGTGGTCACTTTCGTTAGGCTGAACCACGAAACGCTGCACCAAATCGCCTTTTCCTGGCCGGAATTTTCCGCCCTGCCGGTTGAAATCGATCTTCTCCGCCATCCCGTCGAAAGCCCAGACGCTGTGACATTGACCGCAGGTCAGGGCCGACTCCGGGCCCTTCATCTTTTTCGCGTTCGCGATCGTCGGGTCGCTCTCTTTCGTCAGGTGAAGTTTCCAACGCCGGAGTGGATTGCGATTGGCCGCGATGTGGGCGGCGCCCTCGCTGTGACATGCTTCGCAGGCGATCCCAAATTCCGCCACCTTCGTATCCCATTTGTTGCCCTGGACGAAATTCGAGATGCCCTGCGTGACGTGGCAATCCATGCAGGCGCCATTCCAGGCTCCAATCGAATACGCCTCTTTCGTTTCCGGCGGCATGAGAAACGTCTCCGCCACCGGAGCCCACATCTTCTCCGCGATGATGTAAGCAAAAGGAAATTGCTCCAGCGTCCGGCCTTGTCCGGTCTCGGTCCAGAGGATCTGCAGCGTGTGCGAGCCGGTCAGGAGGACGACCTCGCGCGGCGGGCCGTAGGCCTTTTCCCCTAACGAGCGGTCCGAGACGAAAAAATTTTCGTTTTTTCTCTCCAGTCGGTACTCCCGACCTTTAAAACTCAGCTCGACATCGCGCGCTTCGGGAATCATGGTCGCCGGGCTCGCCACCTGCGTCATTGTGCGGTGAAATGAGGCATGCCAACTGGCGTAATTTCCCGGATGACAGGCCCGGCAGGAATTGGAGGTTACGTAATTGCTCTCCTGCGCGACGATCGGGCGATTCGCCGGGACGCTCGTGCCTAACGAGCGATCGTGCCAGACGACCCCAACGACCGCGAGCGCACAAACCAGCCCCCACCAGAGAAAATGCCGGGAAGCGAGGCGTTCGAACATGATCAACAAATGCGGCCCGGCACGTTCCTTAGACCGTTACTTTTTTCAGGACCCGGACAACACGCTTCTTTTGCGATTCCTTTTCGAAGCCGCGCAGACGCGAGGTCAAAACCCGGATGAATCTTTCTTTCTGATCACGGTCGGTCACGACCGGGGCTGACATCTCAGAATTCATCGGCAATTGATTGTTCGGGTAGGTTTTCAACTGCTTGAGAAGTAATGGGAAGCAGCGCGAGGCATAATCTTTCAAGCTTCCCAATTTCACCAAGATGCCGACGGCGTGATCCCTCGCAATCACGGACTCGCCGTCCGCCGCGGCCAAAATCTTGGGCAGAATTTTGTAAACGCCGCCGGGATCTTCAACCGCGATTGCGTCCAAAGCGGTCATTGCGCCCCAGACCGGCCGCTGAGTCGGACTCCCAAGCAACTGCGCGAACTCTTCCAAATGCCTGGCGATCAGGGTCGGATCCTGTTCACCGATCTCGTAGAGGACTTTGACGCAGTCGCTCTGGATATTGCGACTTTTGTTTCTTAGATTCTCGACCAGTTCCTCCACGGCCGACCGATCCTTGGTACGGACAATCTCCGCAGCCAGCAATTGATTTGGAATCTCGTCTCGCCGGTCTAACGAACTGGCCAGTTTATCCAGAATGCTCATCGGTTTTGAAGGCCGGCTTTCGCGCCAAAAGTAATCCAAAATTCCTGCGAAAAAGCCATCCCCAATGTAATGCTGAACCCGTTTTATCCGCACACCACCCTTCCTCCCGGACATGATCTCGCACACACCTCCGCCTCGCGCCGGGACATTGGACGAAGATCGCTGACAAGCCGAAGCAGAATTTGGTTGCACTTGATTTCACTTTGTCATACAAAGTTCACTCGATGAATGAAAAATCCCGCGCCGAGGAACACTTGCGCGTCATCCGTTCGCTCATGGAGCGCGCCACCATTTACCGCGCGATCTCGGCTCCCACCGCCCTCGTCGGCGGCCTGCTCGCGGTCGCCACTTCTGCCGTCGTCTGGTTCGAGACCGCTTCGCCCGCCGGTGCGGAGGCCCCTATGAACGGCCGGCTCTTTGCCGAGATCTGGCTCGCGATCCTTGCCGTCGTGCTGGTGATGAACGCGTTTTTCGTCAGGCGCGAAGCGCTTCGGGATGGCCGCCCTTTCCTCTCCTCCGGGTTGCGCCTCGCGGTTCGCGCGATCGCGCCCTGCCTGCTCATCCCCGCCGCCACCACCGTTTGGTATTTCAAGAATGCCGAGCCGATCGACAAGGAGATTTTGGTCTCGGTTTGGATCGCGTTTTACGGATTGAGCTTGCTCGCAACCGCGCTTTTCGCGCCGCGTTCCCTGGTCGTTCTCGGGTGGGCCTTTCTTATTTCCGGGTTGCTGCTGATCTTCTGGCCGAAGTCGTTCACGGACGACCCGCGCGGTCTGTTCCCGAACCTCGCGATGGGTGCAACGTTTGGGCTCTATCACCTTGCTTACGCGGTCTGTGTCTGGTCGAGCCACCGGCAGAGCGCGCGTGAAATTCTCGCACCCGAATGAACGATGCCGGACTTCGACAAACTCGACAAAGCGATCCACGAAAAGGGTCGACTCGCGATCATGACTTTGCTCGCCAGTCGGATGAGCTGGTCGTTCCAGGATCTCAAGGCAGAGCTGAAAATGAGCGACGGCAATCTCGTCACGCACCTGCGGACCCTGCACAAACTCGGCTTTGTGGCGGTGACGAAAGAAGTTCTGGACCGTCCGCAGACGAGTTACGCCCTAACGACGAAGGGTCGATCGGCCTTCACCGATTACCTGCATGTGCTGGAGCAAATTGTGAAAGCAGGAAAAGAATGAGTTTTTTTGGACTGGAACTTTGCCATACAAAGTAATGCTGACATTAATTCCATGCAGATAACCCTGGCCGAACATTTCGGCATTTGTTTCGGCGTGCGCGACGCCATCGCGCGAGCGGAGGAATTGGCCGCGGCCGGGCCGCTCACGATCCTCGGCGAACTGGTCCACAACCCCATTGTGCGGGACCGACTCCGCGCGCACGGCGTGCGAGAAAGTTCGCTTGAGGGCGCCACGAACGGCGTTTCGCGGGTAGTCATGATCACGGCCCACGGCGCGTCGAATCTCAAGCGAAACGCCTGGGAAAGGGCCGGTCACACGATTTCGGATGGCACCTGTCCACTTGTTCGCCATGCACACACCCAGTTGGTCGATCTGGTCGCGGAGGGCTACCTGCCGGCGGTAATCGGTCAATCCGGGCACATCGAAGTGCGCGGCCTTACGGAAGGTTTTCTTGGTGCAGTCGCGATCGAGGAGAGCGCGGACATCGCGAAACTCCCGATCAGCGCCCGGTTCGGAGTCGTGTCGCAAACGACGCAGCCGATCGATAGGGTCCGGCGGCTCGTAGCGGAGATCCAACGAGCCCATCCCGAATCCGAGGTGCGTTTCGCCGACACGGTTTGCAAACCGACAAAGGATCGGCAGCGCGCGCTCGAGCGCTTGATCGCGGAAACGGAGTTGATCGTGGTGGTTGGCGGCCTAACGAGCAATAACACGCGGCAACTGGTGGCAACCTGTCGCTCGGCCGGCAGGCGCACCGTGCACGTGGAACGAGCCGAGGATCTCTGCGCGACGGATTTCCGAGAAGTTGCAGTCGTCGGCCTCACTGCCGGCACTTCGACACTTCCGGAGACGGTCTAGGCCGTTCAGGCGCGCCTGCGGGAGTTCAATGCCTAACGAAATGAAAAACCGGCTCAAATCTCTCGCGCGCGGCGATGCCGACGAAATCAGCTCCTGGCTGGAGGAACCCGACGTGCAGTGGACAGCGGTTTGCATGCTCGTCGTGCTGCTTGGCAGCGGCCTTTACGGCTTCACGGTCGGCCTTTGGCGCGCTCCCCTCCAATCGCTCTACGCCGCACTCAAGTTCCCGCTTCTCATTTTCCTCACCTGCGCTGGCAACGCGCTCCTCAACGGAATGCTCGCGCAACTACTCGGCTCCGGCTTGTCCTTTCGCCAGACTTCGCTCGCCATCCTGATGAGCTTCGCGCTCACTTCTCTCATCCTCGGAGCGCTCAGTCCGATTAGCCTCTTTGTCCTCTACAACACGCCGCCACTCGACTCCGCCGCGACTCTTCTCGGACACAGCGTGACGCTCCTGACCCATGTTTTTTTTATCGCCTGCGCCGGTGTGATCGCGAACCAGCGGCTCTATCGGCTGCTCGAGAAGCTTTGCCCCGACCGAAGAATCGCGCAACGCGTGCTCTGGGGTTGGTTAGGCGGAAATTTTCTCCTCGGCAGCCAGCTCGCCTGGGTCTTGCGACCGTTCATCGGCAGCCCGCGACTCGCGATCGAGTTCCTGCGCAACGACCCGCTGCGCGGCAATCTTTATGAGGCGGTGGGACGCGCGATCAGACACATTCTTTTCTCAACCTAACGAACAAGACCTATGAATACATCCGACACACCGCCCCTTCCTCCGCCGCTGCCACGACGGGAACCATTCAAATTCGAGCCGATGACCGGAGAGCGCGGGCCGTTGCTCTTTCTTGAGACGCTGCTCAAACATCCCGGCCGCATCCTCTACGAACTGCAAGGTGGTCGAGAGCGGACCCTGAAACTCTGGCTGCTGCTCTTCGCGCTCGGCGGCATGGTGATTTACGGCCTCGTGGTGGGCTCGCTGACCGGCGGGGCGCAGCTCTGGATCGCCCCGGCAAAGCTCGCGCTCGGCACCCTGCTCGCCGTCCTGATTTGTCTGCCGAGTCTATACATTTTCAGCTGCCTCGGCGGAAGCGATGTCCGCCTGGAGGCGGTCGCAGGCGGACTCGCTGCGACGGTCTGCCTTAGCTCGATTCTCCTTATCGGCTTTGCTCCGGTAGCCTGGATCTTCTCGCAGTCGACCGATTCGGTCGCGTTTATGGGCGCGATGCATCTGCTTTTCTGGATGATTGGGTTGTTCTTTGGCTTGCGTTTGATCGGTGGGATGAGCCGCTTCCGCGGCGAAAAGCGTCGCGGACATCTTAGAACCTGGAGCGCGATCTTTGTTCTCGTTTGTCTCCAGATGACCACGACGCTGCGACCGATCCTGGGACACTCCGATCATTTCCTGCCGGGCGAGAAGAAATTCTTCCTCACCCAGTGGGCAGAATCGTTAGGCGCAAAACACGATTGATCACTGATCTCCGGCCGCTTTTCCTAGGCGGCGTCTCTCGGAAAAGTTCGTTGCGGCGAGCCGCCGCAACCCGCACGCGAGGGCGCGCTCGCTTCCCAGATCGTGCTTTCGCGCGGTCGGGGGTATGATACCTTCCTAACGATGGCAGATGATCGCTGGTGGGACCGCAAGGTTGCGCCAGAGGAAAGTCCGAACACCAAACGGCAGCATGCCGCGCAGAAGGCGCGGGCGCCGTTTCCGTAAGGGAACGGCGACGGAAAGTGTCACAGAAAACATACGGCCTGGCGAGCGGCGCAAGCCATTCGTTAGGCAAAGGTGAAAAGGCGAGGTAAGAGCTCACCGCTCACGCCGCGAGGCGCGAGGCAGGAAAAACCCCATGCGGTGCAAGACAAAACAGGGGAAGGACAGCCGGTCCGCCAATCCCCGGGTATCGTCGCATCACGCGACACTGTCGCGGCGGTCTCTGACCCCGTGATGGTTCGCGGGCGTCTCGCGCAATCGAGATGAGATAAATGATCATCGTCCGGAGAAATCCGGATACAGAATTCGGCTTATCGCCATCGAAATGAAGGGCGTTCTCGGAAACGAGGGCGCCCTTCCACTTTTTGAAGAAGAGTGGACAGGATTTACAGGATTTTTTGGATTAGAAGAGGACAGCGCCGCCAATCATGCGATCCAATCCCGTTAGTCGTGTCCAAAAATGAATCGCACTCCATCCCGACCGCGCGATTGGCGCATCCCGACCGCGTGGCTAATGCTTTGCGTCGTCTGGAGCTCGACTTGGCTGGTGATCAAGATCGGGCTTCGTGACCTCCCGCCCCTCTCGTTTGTCTCGCTCCGTTTTTTGGTCGCGCTCCTCGTCTTGATCGCAATCTCGATCGGACGCACCCGGTTGCTGCCGAAGCGGCGGGCCGATTATGTCGTGCTCGGTTTTACCGGGCTGCTCATGTTTGCGGTCAACTACGCGCTTCTCTTCTGGGCCGAGCTGCATGTGTCATCCGGACTCGCGGCTGTGATCCAGGCTTCGATTCCGATTTTCGGAATGATTTGCGCGCATTGGATGCTGCCCGACGAGCCCCTCCGCTGGCAGCGCCTGGCCGGCGCGCTCGTCGCGATTCTGGGCGTCGCCTTGATCTGCGTGCGCCTCCTCAGCTTCAATGGCTGGCTTGCGTTTCTTGGCGGCCTCGGCATCGCCTTCGGGGCTGCCAGCGCGGCCTTCTCAAATGTGCTGTTGAAAGCGAAACGAATCGAGCTCGCGCCTTCCATGCTGGCGGCGTGGCAGATGATCTTCGGCACCGTGCCGCTCCTTCTTGTCGGCTTTGCGGTGGACGGCAACCCGCTCCGTCTGCACTGGACGACGAGCGCGATTCTCTGTCTCCTTTACCTGGCGGTGATCGGTTCTTCCTTCACCTTTCTCCTGCTCTACTGGCTGATGCCGCGGATGTCGGTGACGAACCTGCAAACAATCTCGCTCATCACCCCGCCCGGAGCGATCGCACTTGGCTGGGCTTTCGGCGGGGAACGGCTTTCCGTCTGGTCGCTCCTTGGCGCGGGATTCGTGCTGCTCGGCGTCTGGATGATTTTTCGCCGAATTGCGGAGCCGAAGAAAGCTGTCGCCGTCGCGGCCTCGAACTGCGGCTAGCCGAGACAATCGTCGAGACAACGCAGGAGATGCGAAACCGTCTCCTCCGTTTCGTCGCCCATATTGGAAAGACGAAACGTCTGGCCTTTCAACTTCCCGTAGCCGCCGTCGATCACGAGATGATGTTTTTCGCGCAGATCGCGCACGAGCTTGGCGGCGTCGATCCCGCGGCTGTTTTTCACGCAGGTCAGGCTGAGGGCGCGGAATCCTTCGGCGGCGAAGAAATCGAAACCGCGTTCCCGCACCCAGTCGTGGACCAGCGCGTTAGTCTGCGCGTGCCGGGCATACCGATTCGTTAGGCCTTCCGTGAAAATGTCGTCGAGCTTCGATTGCAGGGCGTAGATGTGTCCGATGCTCGGCGTGGTCGGCGTCATTCCGCCTTCCTGCTGTTTTTTGAACTCGAGAAAATCGAAGTAGTAACCGCGATCGACAGCCTGCCCGGCGCGAGCGAAGGCTTTTTCGGAGACGCTGAAGAGCGCGAAACCCGGCGGCAACGCGAGCGCCTTTTGCGAGCCCGTGAGGAGAAGATCGATTTGGTAAGCGTCCATCGGAATCGGGACAGCGGAGAAGGAGGAGACGCTGTCGACGATGAGAGCGACGTCCGGGTATTTCGCGAGCGTGCAGCTGATTTCCGGCAAGGGATTCATCACCCCGGTGGAAGTCTCGTTGTGGATAAGCGTGACGGCGTCGAACTTTCCGGTCGAGAGCCGGGCATCGAGCGCCTTGTGATCGATCGCCTGCCCCCACTCAACCTGCAGCGGCTCGCCTTCCTTCCCGCATCGGCGCGCGACGTCGAGCCATTTGTCTGAAAAGGCACCGCACATGCAGCAGAGGACGCGCTCTCTAACGAGATTGCGAATGGCCGCTTCCATCACGCCCCAGGCCGAGGAGGTGGAAAGAAAGACCGGCTGTTTCGTGCCGAAAAGTTCCTGGAGGCGCGGATGGATCTCGCGGTAGAGCGATTTGAAGGCATCGCCGCGGTGGCCGATCATCGGGCGCGAAAACGCGGCCATCGTTTTCTCGGAAACTTCAACCGGGCCCGGCGTAAAGAGCTTGTCGTGTCGAGTCACAAAGAAACGTCCAACATCCGGTCCACCTCCGCAATGCTCTGGCAGCCTTGTTTCGAGGTGCGCCTGGCAGGCAATACGAGGCAGCGACTTCCCGCGCTTGCACGGAAATGGTTAGCGTGGCATAGACACAGCTCCGTTTTCCATGGCCACCGTATCCCAAATCACCTCTGATCCCGCGCTCGAGACCCGTCTCTTTTGGGATCAATACAAGACCACGATCATCGCGGTCGCCGCAATCTTGGTCCTGGGTCTGCTCGCTTTCGGCGGCTACCAGCTTTACACGGCGCGCACTGCCGCAGAAGCCACGGCAGCGCTCGCCGCGGCCCATTCGGCGGAGGAATATGAGAAGGTGATCGAGCGCTATCCCGGGAGCGAACCGGCCGCGAGTGCGTATCTCCTCCTCGCCTCGCAGCAGCGCGCGAAAAAGAATTACGCCGCAGCGAATACGACCCTGCACAAATTCATCGATCAATATCCGAAACACCAGTTGATCACGACCGCCTGGATGGGTGTGGCGGCCAACCTCGAATCGTTAGGCAAGAATGACGAAGCGCTCAGCACTTACCAGCGTCTGGCGACGGAATACCCGCAGAGTTTCAGCGCTCCCCTCGCCCTCCTCGCGGAAGTGCCGCTCCTGAAGGCGAAGAATCGCATCGAAGAGGCGCGCCGGGCCTGTGAAACGGTCATGTCGCAATATCGCGACAGCATCGTGATGAATGAGGCGATCCAGCAATTGATGGCGTTGCCCAAGGCGCCTCCTGCTGCGATACCCAAGCCAGCAGCGAGTTCCGCGCCCATTCCGATGGCTCGCCCGCCAGAGCCGATCACGCCCCCGGCGAAGCCGTAGCTGTAGACGTTTCGCTCTGCGAAACGCAGGGGTAAACCGTGGAATCGCGAGTCGGCGCTTCGTTAGGCAATGGGTAGCGACGTTTTCTCTCGCGCCTCGCAGAGCGAGGCGTCTACAGGTTCGCCGCCCGCGGCGCGACTATCGTTTCGAGAACTGGAAACGTTTGCGCGCGCCCGGTTGCCCGGACTTCTTGCGCTCTTTCATCCGCGGATCACGGCTGAGCAGGCCCTCCGCCTTCAGAGAGCCGCGCAGATTGGCGTCGACTTGCAGGAGCGCCCGCGAGATCGCAAGCCGCGCCGCACCGGCCTGGCCGGTGGCGCCACCGCCGGTCGTGTTGACAGAAACGTCGTAGGCGTTCGTAAGTTTCACGAGCTGCAAGGGCTGAAGGACGGTGTTTTGCAGCGGCACGGTCGGAAAATAATCCTCGAAGCTCTTGCCGTTGACGTCGATTTTGCCGCTGCCGGGTGTCATGCGAATGCGCGCGACGGCCGTCTTGCGGCGACCGGTAGCAATGAATTCCTGTGTCTCAGCCATGAAAGTGTTTCGTTAGTCCAACGCCACGTTTTGTGGCTGCTGCGCGCCATGCGGATGCTCTTCGCCTTTGTAAACCTTGAGTTTCCGATAAACCTGCCGACCCAATTTGTTGTGCGGGATCATGCCACGGACGGCGTGTTCCACAAGCAGCTCGGGATGCCGGGCACGGCGGGAACGGACGCTCTCGCTTTTGTGGCCGCCGACGAAACCGGAAAAGCTCATGAAGGTCTTCTGCTCTTCTTTTTTGCCAGTCAGGCGCACTTTGTCGGCATTGATCACGACCACGAAATCACCCGTATCGACGTGCGGCGTGACGATCGCTTTTTCTTTGCCCCGGAGCAGCTTAGCGGCTTTAACTGCGACCCGTCCGAGGACCTGGTCGCGGGCGTCGATGATCCACCATTTACGGTCGACCTCGTTGGCTTTGGCAGAAAACGTTTTCATCAGAAGGCTTGGGAAGGGCGGGGAAAGTAGCGGCCAGGGCCGCAGGTGTCAAATATCGATGGCACCCGGGCTGCTTCAAGAGAAAGGATGCGATCGGGGGCGATCACTTTCCTTTTTCTTTTCGCGGGATTTCAGGCCGGGTTTGCGGGCACTGCGAGTTCGTCCTCGGGCACCGGTCCCGCGGTCGTGCGGGAGATGAATCTGGCCCGCCAGCATCCCGATGTTTACGCTGGTTACCTGGAGGAATTACGCGGCCGATTTCAGGGAAAGATTCTCGTTCTGCCCGGCAGGACGATGCTTCGGACCCGCGCAGGCGTTGGGGCTGTGGACGAAGCGATCAGATTTTTGCGGCACCAGCGACCACTCGCCGCGCTCGCTTTTTCGAATGGCATCGCAAAGGCGGCAGCCGAACATGTCGCGGAACAGGCCGGCGGCGCGTCTGGCCACCGCGGTTCCGATCGGAGCGATCCAGGCGAGCGCATGAATCGCCATGGAAGCTGGAGCGGTCGCTGGGGCGAAAATATTTCTTACGGCAAATCGAACGCCCGCGACATCGTGATCGCGCTCATCATCGACGACGGACTGCGCGGACGGAAACATCGCAAGAACATCTTCAATCCAGACTTCAATTTGGCCGGGGCAGCCGTGGGCCCGCATGCCCGTTACCGGACGGTCTGCAGCATCGATTTCGCCGGCGGCTACGTCGAAGGCCTTTCGCACTCGCTCTTGGCTCGCAATTAGCAAGCCAGCCGGGCTGGCTGCGCACTCTGCGGTTAAAAAAAACCGCGGCTGGCCAATATCGAGAGGGCGGTTTAAGTATCGCGCTCCGTTATGGCCAAGCCCGACCAACCCAAATCCGCCATCAGCCCGCGTCGCGCGGACGATTTTCCCGAATGGTATCAGCAGGTCATCAAGGCCGGCGACATGGCGGAATCGAGCGACGTGCGCGGCTGCATGGTGATCAAGCCCTGGGGCTACGGCATCTGGGAAAACATGCAGCGCGCGCTCGACGCCATGTTCAAGGCGACCGGGCACAAAAACGCCTATTTTCCGCTCTTCATTCCGCTCAGCTACATGCAGAAGGAGGCGGAGCACGTCGAGGGTTTCGCCAAGGAATGCGCGGTCGTGACTCATCATCGGCTGGAGTTGAACGCCGAGGGCAAGATGGTTCCGGCCAGCCCGCTCGGCGAACCGCTCGTCGTTAGGCCAACCTCGGAAACAATCATCGGTGCGAGCTACGCGAAGTGGGTGCAATCCTACCGCGACCTTCCGATTCTGATCAATCAATGGGCCAACGTCGTACGCTGGGAAATGCGGCCGCGCTTGTTTCTGCGCACCACGGAATTCCTCTGGCAGGAAGGCCACACCGTTCACGAGACCGAAGCAGAAGCGCGCGCCGAGACGAAACAGATGTTAGACGTTTACGAGACTTTTGTCCGCGACCATCTCGCCGTCCCGGTTTTCACAGGCGAAAAATCGGAGAGCGAACGCTTCCCCGGCGCGGTCCAGACGCTTTGCATCGAGGCAATGGTGCAGGATCGGAAGGCGATCCAGGCCGGGACCTCGCACTTTCTCGGGCAGAACTTTTCGCGCTCAAGCGGAATCCAATTCCAGACCCGGGACGGAAAACAGGAGTTCGGCTGGACGACGAGCTGGGGCATGAGCACGCGCATGATCGGCACCGTAATCATGATGCATGCGGACGACGACGGCCTCGTCCTGCCGCCGCGGATTGCGCCAACGCATATCGTGATTGTGCCGATCACGCCGAAACCGGAAACACGCGACGCCGTCCTGGCCGCTGCTAGCGAACTTGCCACACAGCTCCGTGCGATCAACTGGCACGGTGCGCCGCTCGAGGTGCACGTCGATCAACGCGACCTCGGCGGCGGGGTGAAGAATTGGGAATGGATCAAGAAAGGCGTGCCGCTACGCGTCGAGCTCGGCCCGCGCGATCTGGAGAGCGGCAACGTCGCGATCACACGGCGGGATGAAGACGCCAAGGCAAAAGCCTTTCTGCAGACGAGCGAGTTCGTTAGTCAAGTCCCAGCGCTCCTCGATGCGATCCAGCAAAATCTCTTCGATCGCGCTCTCGCCTTCCGAGATGCAAACACTCGGGTGATCGACACGAAAGAAGAGTTCTACGATTTCTTCACCCCGAAGAACGCCGCCAAGCCGGAGATCCACGGCGGGTTCGCGCTTGCCCACTGGAATGACTCGCGCGCCGTCGAGGAGCAGATTAAGAACGACCTCAAAGTAACGATTCGCTGCATTCCCTTCGACGACCCGGCGAATCCACCGGAGAGCGGAAAGTGTATCATCACCGGCGAACCAAGCCCGCGCCGCGTCCTTTGGGCAAAGTCTTACTAGCCAGGTCTGGCACGAAGCCTGCCAAATGCAATCCTCGTGATAGTTGTCAAAATGCAGAGTCGCGCTGTCTGCTCGGGATCGAAATCGCTGACGCGCGGTCGATACGAAACGCCCGGGCGCCGTTGCCCATGACCAGCGTCAGCGGATAGACATAGACCAGCATGGTGACCGCGAAATCAAAAATTGCGTCGACGAAGGCCGCGGCAAAAGGTCGGGATCTGGGTCAATCGCGTGAAAAAGCGTTGTATAATCGTTCCTGAAGGCGATTCCTACAGCCGCGCCGCACGACCAAAGGAGATCCTTGTCGCCAGCGGAGAGCGCAGAAACCCATTCCTGCGCCCTCCTTTGGCGAAACACTGCGTCCTTATGGACAGCGCAGGGTCTGAAAGGTAATCGAGTCGCTTATCTTGGTTCGACCGTTCCTCATGACTGCCACGGTCGCGGTCACGACTACCTCATCCGGATAGAACGTCGTGACTGTCGGATTGGCATCTGGTGCCGTATCCAAAACGCCGTCACCGTCGAAGTCCCAGGCATAAAGCACGCCCCTCCGGTCCGGGGACAAAACGGCCGTCAATGAGACATTGACGCCGTTTCCACCCTGACACTGCTGGCTCACCACGCTGGCGGTAAGCGTCGGTGGTGCGTCCACCTGCGTGAACGCACGCGGTGCCGCCACTCCAATGACGATAAGGCTCATAGCAGTTGCTCCGATCCACTTCATTGTCTTAATTTTCATCTTTCATTTCCTCCTGTTATTATGTCTTTGTTTGGTCGCGCAGTTTTTGCGCTGTTTCTTTTTCGACCTTCTGCAACGCCAAATAAAGCGTTGAAAGGTGACACGCTTGTTACTTTTGGATATATTCGTTAGGCCCCTCGGTGTTAGCTACGGACCTATGTGTCCGAAAGGTTGGCTCGGTTTTCCAAAACCTATCGCCTACAGGGATACAGTCATTTTGTCCTCTTAGTCTGCAAATAGCGCGACGCCGACGAGGAGATGGCAACTTGTTCCGCCTGAATCATGTCCGAGCCTTTTAGATTGCACCCGTCCTCAAGGGCGACTGACTTCCGAGCGGGAGAAGTCTCTCGACTAGATCGTCAACTTCGAAACACCCGAACGCGATAGGGTGACTGCTAATCTTGAATGAGCGTCTATTTTAGTACGGCGGCCGTTTGAAACCGAGAAGCCAGACGGCGAGAAGAGCAGCCTGCCTTGGGCTCGCCCACGCATCTGTTTCTCGACCGTAGCTGCCATCCGCAGGAGCCGGTCGATTCTGGGCCTGGGCGGCTGCGGCGGAGAATTCTCAGCCGCAGCCGCGGTAATCTACTGAACGTCGTAGACTTCGATCAGACCCACGCCGGTGGTGCCAGCCTGGCCGGCAACAACAGCCGTGTAAAGGCCCGGCGGCAAAATGGCGACGATCGCGGATTCGGCCGCCACAGTCGGGGCGATGTTGAGAGCTTGTAGCTCTGCCGCTTGCGTTGCATCATCCTGCCAATCATCATTGAATCCCACGCTCAGGCCATCTCCGTTGAACAGTTCGAGGGTAGGATTTGAGAGGGGGTTTGGAATGCCCGACTGCGCCAACGACGGTCCGATTGCACGAACCACTACCCTGGCCGGCTGCATATTCGTACCGCCCAAGATAAACCCGCCAATCATGACATTATCCTGAGTCAGAACCGAACCGCGCGTGCTAATGTTGGCAATACGCGAATCTGCCGGCATGTTCAGGTCATAAACCTCGAGCAAACCGACACCGGTCTGGCCATTTTTGCCAGATACGACCGCGGTGTATGCTGCGGGGCTAAGCGTGGCAACAATGGCCGGCTCGCGATCATCTGTCGGTGCGAGCGTGCTCCCTTCAATCTCAACTTCCTGCAGGTCCCTCCAGTTATCGTTAAAAGCGAACTGTCCGCCGCTGCCAAAGAGTTGAAGGACGGGATCGTCGATTACATCCGTTAGACCAGAGGCCCTGAGGGAAGGTCCGACGCCGCGCACGATGACTTTTTTGGGCACGTTTCCGGTGATAATGAATCCGCCGATTGCAACCCCGTCCCCCGATTCAACCCTGACGCGAGTCGATATATTGACGGGCTGAGAAGTCGGCGTACCGCTCGGGCTCGGACTCGGCGAAGCACTCGGGCTCGGCGAAGCACTCGGGCTCGGCGAAGCACTCGGGCTCGGCGAAGTGCTCGGGCTCGGCGAAGCACTCGGGCTCGGCGAAGCACTTGGACTCGGCGAAGCGCTCGGGCTTGGCGAAGCGCTCGGGCTCGGCGAAGGAGTCTCGGTTGGCTCCGGAGACGGACTGGGTGAAGGACTCGGAGTCGGCGTCACCATCGGAGCGTTTCCAGTGGTGCGCTCTTGCGCATCCGCATCGGCGAGAGCGAAGCAGGTCATTCCGATCGCAGCCAGCCCAATCATGACGAACCTGAAAAAATAATTTCTGCGTCTGGCGAGACTTAATGGACAGGCTTGATATTTTGGCGGGTGATCGTTGTCATGTTTTGTTTTCATAGCGGTATTTCCTCGTGGTTGCTTTTGATACTGCGATAAGTATTGGATGACGCGCTGCCGTTGGCGAACCGGGAAAAGTTACGTGCCTGTTACCTTTGCTGAGCGGGTGTGACTCCACGCCTGGCACCGTCGACACGAATGCCCCGAAGCTGACGCTTAGAACTCGACAGTCTCTCTCCCGTTCGCTCCAACGCCAGCAGCAGGCTCGTGCAGTAACAATGGAGAAAAATCCCCCCGCGCGGAGAAAAATCCGCGATTTAGAATCGCTGCAGCTCTCTCGGTGGGATAAAAAGAAAACGCCCCCGCGTTCGGCGAACGCGAGGGCACTTCCTGAACTCAACGTCAGAGCTAGTCGTGTTCGATTTCGTAAACCTCGATCAAGGCAATGCCCGTCGAATCATTCGCTCCCGTGACGACCACTGTATAGGCACCCGGCTCGAGCCGTACGAGGATGCTTGCTTCTTTCGGGTCTTGCGGCGGTATGGTCGTTGCGCTGATGTCATCCGAGTTTGGCTCATCCAGCCAATCATCATTTGATCTCAGCTCCGTCGGCCCGCTCATCAGTTTTAACACCGGGTTCTGCAATGCCGGAGTCACACCCTGACTCGCCAGCGAAGGTCCGAGGGCGCGAACAAGAACCAGCTTGGGTCCGCCGGTAATGATAAAGCCGCCGATTAACTGACCCTGGCCCGTGCTGACAAAGCCACGGGTCGAGATATTTGCGAGGTGATTCTCCGACGACTCCTGAGGCGCCCGGAAGAAGTAAGTCACACCACCAAAGGTGAAGTCGCCCAGAAGCGCGCCATGCCCAAAGGTGAGGTTACCGGTGACGGATTCGCCGCTCAAAAAGGTGAGCGAGAAGGTCGCGTTCGGATGATCGTCGTTCAGGTCTTCATTAAAGTCTGCAAGGTCATCATTGTCCTGGCCGTGATCGTCGCCCGGAGGATCGTCATCCCCGTTCTTATCAATGCTAATCGCCTTAATAACGGGCGTGACCGCTACGGTACCGACCCCTCCGAGAACATTGCTCCCATCCTCGGCAATGAAGAACATTTGGTTTTGTGAATCGACCACGATTTTGATCTCGAGCGAGGCGCCGGCCGCGCTCAAGGCCGTTCCGGTGAAACGCCCTGGGATATCATCACTCGGCCCAAAGCTCCGGGAACGGATTCCGGTGACAGTCTGGCTGCCGATCGTGGCAGTGACCTCGTCATCGTCAAACGCTTCCGGATGATCGTCGTCGTGCACGGAACCGGCAATCGTGCTCCCGTCGCTCGCGACCACGGAAAAAGTTCCGTCAGCGGCGATATCGCCGCCAGCGAAGCTGGCTGTGCCGGTCGCGATATCGAAGACGTAGATTGAGATGGCGTGATTGCCCTGAACAAAGAAGACAGCCTTGCCGCCACCTGCCAGATCCGCTTCAAAGAACCCGCGATGACTTTCCTCCGCACGCCCCGGTGCTGCGAAAGTCAACAGCAATCCAAGGAATAGTAATAACCGAACTGTGAATGTTTTCATGTGGCAAAAATTATTGGCCTTCTGATAGCAATGCGAATCGCCAACAGTTTCGCCGTTGTAACCTTCTCGCCGCCCTTTGGATCGTTAGGCCACGCGCGTCCCAGTGACGACTTCCAGCGGCGGAAATCTATCCCTGAGGCATCGATTCGCGTGCAGAGATCAAATAGGTTTCCAGCGCGGTGCGATCGCTCGGATCGAGTCCGGCCCTGGGCGCCATTATCTTGATGTAATGCCGCCATCGCTCGACGGAATAGTTGCCGATGGTCCGTGCCACGTGACACTCTGTACAGCGCGTCGTATAAATTTTGCGGCCGTGATCGAGCGTTTCGATATTTGAGCCTGGCCCAGTTCCCACGTTGGCGGCCAAGGCGCGCGCTGTCGGAAAGGCGACGCTTGGGTTGATTTCACAGCTCCCAAGGGCGAGGGCGCAAAACAGTGCGAAGCCGACCCGCCACACCAAGCGAATGTTCATGGATCAAAAACTAAAGCCGAAGATTAGTCGCGTCTGGAAATCAACTTCCGATTTGATATTGGTCAGTTGGGCAAGCGATGTCGCAGTGGCCCACCAATTCCCGCGTCGATAGGAAACGTTAGGGCCGGCATAGACAACCGAATCCTCCGCCTCGGACCAGTCCGGCAGGTCGATCTCATGAAGGAGCTCGCCCCCCACCAGCCAGGTTGGTGAGATTTCATAGCTCACACCCAGCGACTGGGAAAATTCTCCGCCTTTCTCTTCCAGGTGGCCTCCCTCCCATTTGGCCTCAAGAGTCCCATTGTAAGCAAGCACGAAACGGCCGAGGTTTTTCTGTAGGATGATCTTTGATTCGAGTTCCAGTTCCTCCGGTCCACCACGAATCTCGCCGTAAAGGGCCGAGCCGAGCAGATCGGTCGTGGGATTAGTCAGGTTGTAGATCAACTCGATCGCGGAGTCCTGGTAACTGAATCCATGCTCATTCGCGCCGGGGTCTTCGCGATAACCCCAATCTGCAACGTAAATCGCGGCTTGAAAATGTTCCGTAATTCCAAACTCGATTTCGTGCCGAAAATCGACCGCATTGAAGCGACGCTCTTCCTCCGGACTCGTCTTCCAGGTCACCCAAGTCTCTCCTTCGACTGTCCCCGGAGCGGCGGTCGTCGCTTCGTAAACATAAGTAAACCGGCGCGCGCCCGCTTCCGCCCGTTTAACCCCGGCCAGAACCATGAAGACAAGACATGCGGTGAAGAGCGATACTGAGGCAATCCGGATTTTTTCCATCCGCCGATCCTAACAGCCGCTCGGTGGGTCCGCTGTCGCCCGGTTGCCATTTTTTAGCGCATGGTTGCATCCGTGCGAATGGAGCACATTGGGAGAAGTAGAATTGCGGCACCTTGGCGTCTGCAGTGTTACAACAAAACGACTGTCCGCTCGTGCTGGGGCCAGCGACTCGGTAACGCTGAGTCGTCCCGCGACTCACGATCTTAACGTACTACCTGCAGGCGGTGTGGATTCAGAGACGGGTGGCACTGCGTCCCTTACGGACCGTTGGCGACGTTGCTCGTGGCACAGTTTGCCAGGTCCACCGCTTGCAGGAGTTGACCGCATTGCCTCGAGCTAAGGCGTGTCGGCAAGCTGAGATTACCATTGGCGTTGGTTGTCCCGCTTGCGAGCAGGCGCGCCTTACTCAAACCGAGCGTTGTTCCAGCGCATCCTCCGTTCGAAATTGTCGTCGCACCGGCGCGCTTGCCGGCGTAGATCGAAATCGCCGCATTTGGCGTGGCGCCGCTCACCGTGATCGTGCCGGTCCCTGGGCAGGTTCCGGAAACACTCAAGGCTGGTCCGGCGACTCCACTTTGGACGGAGACGGCTAGGAGCCTATTGACGCCACCTATCTCCGTCACTGGGACGTAAACAGTGCGGCCATCATTGCTGAACGAAACCGGGCCGGCCAAGCCCGCCGACGGACCTGTGATCGGCAAACTCCAGAGCACGGCGCCGTCCGCCGAGTTGACCGCGACGAGCTTCCCATTCACGCCAAACGAAAAGACCGTTCCGAAAACGACCACGCTGCCATCTGGCGAGATTGTAGGAGCAACAGGAAAATTATTACCGGCGATCCCATCCACCTCCCAGCGCTTTGTTCCCGTCGCGGTCAATGACCAGAGATTCACGTTCGAGTGGAAAATGTAAATCGTCCCATCCGGTGCCAGGGACGGTCCGATCAGGGTTCCGCTCGGAAACGGGAAGGTGTAAGACCAGTCGAGCGAGCCATCGGGATTATAGTCATACAGGACCCCGAAGTCATGGACGAGTGCGTCTCCGTTTGGAGAAGCGACCGCTCGGGCTACTCCACTAAAGGATTTGCACCAAAGCAGATTTCCATTCAGATCCAGGGCGTTGAGACCCTCGCTGAATTCGTTGCACCCTGGAACCCCATCCTCGGAAAAATACAACCGGCTGGGCGTCAGCGGAACTGGTGTCATGCCGGTGCCCATGAGGTTGAGATAACCCGGTTGATTCCAAATCAGATTGCCGGCAGGAGTTAAGGCTAGAGCGCCTAGTCCACCGTTATCTGTGACAGCGAAGATGTTACCATTTGCCCCGACCGTCGGCCCTGCCATTAGTCCCTGCCCGCCCGGCGGCTCGGTAAAGGTCCAGACCAACTGACCCGTCGGGGTGTAGGCGAAAATCGACCCACCCGAACCGAAGTAGACAGTCCCATCCGGCCCTACATCCACTGCCTTGGGATCGGAGGAGGGTTTGCTCCAGATGATCTGACCGGTCGGAGAGATGGCATAGAAATTATTCGAATCGATGTAGATGTTTCCGCTCGGCGCCACTCGGGGAGCCGCTGTCGCCGGCGTATAGGCAAGGTTGACGCTCCAAATGATTTCGCCGGCATTTTGAGCGGGAGAAGCGATCGTAGTTAAGACCAGGGCCATAACACTTATCGCCAGTTTGCGGATGAAACTAGGAGTCCGGCTTGCTGACAGCACACGGGCGGGTGGACAAACTGAATTCGAAGAATGAGAACGATTGGTATTTGCAGTCATAACTTGTTACTTGTTTGAGAGAGGACGACGAGATGTTCTATGTTGTTTGCCCTTACGGCGCGGTGGTGAAGATCTGAACGGGAGAGTAAGGGCTGGTCTCGGCGAAGCAGACCGTGGCGACCTGGACCTCGTAGGAAGTCCCCGGCAGCAAGTTCTTAAGATTCACGCTCGTCCTTGGCGCGCGCTTCGTTTTCCACCTCGTTGTCCCGAGCTGGCGATACTGCAGCGAGTAACTCGCCGCCCCGGACACTGCCGACCAAGTGAGCGTGGCCGAGTTAGAAGTAATCCTCGTGGCCGTGAGTCCGGTCGGAGGTTCGCAACCCGGATCGACCGCTTCGCTAAACTGGCAGATGAACCCACCCCGATCGACATAGACGAGGCTGATGTCGTCGAATTCGTTCCCGTTCCCCTTCGACGCTCCGCCGTTGAGGTAAAGGACCCCGTTATTCAGGACATGGATATCCTGGCCGCTCCCGGCCGCATACTGCTTGACGTATTGGACCACCCCGGCCGGATCGTACTTGGCCAGAAAGATATACTCGTTACCAAAGGGCGGGAGCGTAATCGTGTCGAAGACCACCCCCGGGCCGCTGGCGGCAAAGCCTGTCACCCAGCTATTACCGGCCAGGTCAACGCCGATGCTGTAACCCTTGTCCGAGGGAGGACCACCGGCGTGATGCAACCACTGGATCGCTCCGGCCGAATCATACTTGGCGAGGAAGATATCGCTGCCGCTCGTCCCGGTGTTCGGCACCGACAATCCGTCAAAAGTAGCCGTCCCGCTGTAGTCACCGGTAATGAAAAAGTTGTTCGCTCCGTCGACCGCAATCGCTTTGGCCGGATCGCCGGCAAAGGAAGTGGTGCTACCGCCGCCGTGCACCCAGAGATTGTTCCCGGCGCCATCGTATTTGGCAATAAATGCATCCCCCAGGCCCGCAGCTTTGACTGAATGCGTTCCGAAGGTCGCCGTGTTCTGGAATTCACCCGTGATGCCAACGTTGCCTTGTCCATCGACCACCACTCCATGGGCCTGATCCGCGCCTGTACCACCTGCGCTTTTCAACCAGAGGAGGGTGCCATTCGTATCAAACTTGGCAAGAAAGACATCAAAGAGTCCTTTGCTTATTACCGTCACACCTTGCACCGTCATGGTGCTGTTATAGTACCCCATAACGTAGACGTTGCCCGCGCTGTCAAGAGCGACGCCATCGCCGAAATCGCCCTGAGTGCTGCCGTAGTTCTTAGCCCAAACTACCTGTCCCGTCGTGTTGTATTTCACGATCAGCCAGTCGTAGTCGCCGTTCCCAGTTAAAGTGATGTTATCGAACTTGGCGGTCGGATGAAGGCTATTCGTCTGGATGGACCCGACGACGTAGGAATTTCCTGCCGCATCGGTGACCACTTCATTGCCTTGGTCGAGCAAATCGCCGCCACCGACGTTGGCCCACTGAATGTTTCCGGCCGAATCGTACTTGGCGAGGAAAACGTCGGAGACGTTGCAGGGAATAACGAGATTATCGAAAAGACCGGGATTGCTGACCAGCCCGGTCGCGTAAGCGTTCCCGGCCGCGTCGCTGCTCACTCCATTGCTTATTCCGCCCGTGCCCATCTGCTCGACCCACTGCGCGGTTTGCGCCGAAGCGCCAGCTGAGACAGCGAGGCAGAACACGAAGAGAACGGCGGGCAGCACTTTTCGCCGGAAAAAACAAGTTCCGGGAGCGGCGTATTGTCTGAAAAGGAAAGCGGAAACGAGGAAGGAGATCATGATATTAGCTCTGGTTGGTGCTTCTGATAACAAGGGCGAATTTATCCGACAAATACCGAAAAGTTACGCGGTTGTTACCTTTGGAATAATAGCTTTGTGCTGAGTGGATTACTGGCTAACGACACTTTTAGTCAGGACGCTGTTCGTTGGGTCGAAGACATAGCCTGCTTTAGTGAGATTCGTCACCGTCAGCGTGTAAGTCCCTGAAACGCTTGTCACCTTGAAGGAGGCGAGTCCCTTCGTGTTCGTCAGCACGGTCTGGGATGTGGTCGTGCCACCCGGCAGGGTCCACGTCACAGCGGTGGTTACACCGGCAACGGCCAAGCCGTTCGCGTCCTTTACCGTGACTCTGCCAGTCGCTTTGATCGCAGTGCGAGCTTTAGCCGTGGTCAACGTGATGTTAGTGCTGCGCAGCAAAGCCTGGGAGGTGGCTGCCGCCGTATCGAGCGCATACACGAAAGACCTGCTGGTGTTGTTATCACCCGTCGCCGTGTAGGTGGTCAGATAGACGGTTGAGCCATCGGGCGTAAAGCGGGCTCGCGTGTCAGTGGATTGGTTAAAGCCCGCCTCGGCGGGCAGGTTCACACGCCAGAGCTCATGACCGTCCTGGGCACTCTCGGAGATGATATAGCCAGCGAAGTTGAGCGTGGTGGCACTGCCGACCAGCAACTGCGTATTCTGCGGATCGACAATCGGGCCATCGACGTAATCACCGAGGGTGCGATGCCAGCGCTGTGACCCATCGGGATTGAGCGCGAAGAGTTCGACCGTGTTTTGCACGAAGTAATGAATCCCGTCGCTGCCGATGTCGGGCGGCGAGGTGACGTTGACCGGGTAATTCGAGACGAAGTTCCAATTGATGCTGCCACTCGGTGCGTAGGAGGTGAAGGTGTTGTGCACGCTGCCGTCGGGGGAGACCGCCGGCTGTCCTCTGGTCACGGTGAAGACGGAGCTGCCGTCGAGCCCCACTCCTCGCATGTGAGTGTTAGCCGAGAAGTAGAGTTGCTCCTTACTGCCATTCGGGCCGAAAACGATCTCGGCGTAATCAACGATGGGCCGCTGGTAGGGCTCGGGATTCGTCCAACGCAGGGTACCGGCAGGCGTGAGTGAAAACACGCCCATGCCTTGCGTGCCGACGGAATAAATATTTCCATCCGGTCCGACCGAGACGCCGATGCAGGTCAGCGCGCGCGGATTCTGCAAGAAAGACCACTTGACCGAGCCGTCCGGGTTATAGGCGTTAATAAATGTCTCGGAGGCGACGTAGATCGTCCCATCCGTATTCACGGCTACGCCTTTGCTCCCCGCGCCTCGCACCAGCCACTTCAGGCCTCCATCCGGTGTCAGCGCATAGAGATGTGCAAAGGCATCGACCGAATAGATCGTTCCATCCGGGGCGATCGCCGGGCGCACGAGCGAATAGGGCCCGTTTTGGCGGAAGCGCCAGTTGACCCTCCCGTCGGCCTGGCGCGCCGTCACCGCCAGATTCAATGTGTTGCTCGGAAGCCCGGAACCGTTCACCATCTGGACCGGCACAGTTGCCAGCCGGGTCGATTCCGGCACATAGCAGACGATCTTGGTACTCTGCCAATTCGCCACCGGCGCCGACACGCCGTCGATCAGGACCGTGCCGTCGCTCCCGAAGTTGCTTCCGTTAATCTCCAGATACCCGCTCCGCTCCAGCGTCGTTGCCGAGAGGCTCGTGATCTGCCCCGCACCGCTCACCGTTCCATAAAGGGCGAAAGCAACATCCGAGTTTGGATAAAAGACGTTGTCGTCATGCCGCCACACGCCGTCGCCGGTGGCGTTATCGCGAAAATAAAAGTTTGGCCCGTGCGGTGCGTTGGTATTCGCGCTCCACCAATACCAGCCATCGATCACCGGTTGGACCGAGAGAAAATGCTTCCCGGTCGCGGCAAAAGCCGGCGACAACGTCACATCTACCGTCCCCAAATTGTAACCGGTGGTGAAGAAATACTCCTGCTGGAGCGTGCCGGGCGTGCCATCGGTGTTATAGGCATAAAAGCGGACATACACACCCTGGAAGGTGAGGAAGTCCGAAGCTGAGCCATCCGCGACTACGCGGTCGATACTACCCACCACATCGAAATCGTCTGCCACCTCTCGGTCGACATGCGACTGAGTCCAGACATCGCTCGGGCCGAAGACCGACTGACCATCGACGAGTTGCGAAAAGAGCAGATCGCCTGCTTGTGCCGGGACTGCGACCCCGCCAAGGCAAACTGCGATCGAAGCTACCAACAGTCGTTTCATTGTTTTCATAATTGTGTCCCTCTGGTTGGAGGTTATAAGAAGGCCGATCACGTCGTCCGACAAACCACCAATAGTTACGCGGTCGTTACTTTTGAATGATAACGATCCGGATTGGACGCTCAGGGCTTTTTGACTCTGATCACGGTGCCGTTGCTGTCGCCGTCCGGGTCGGTATTGGCGGCCGGATCATAGGTCAAGCTGGCGTGAGTCACGTCCGTGACTGTGAACTGCTCATTTTTCGCTCTGGTCGACAGCGCGACCGCACACGTGCCGCTCGCGTCGGTGGTGCATGTCCCGACGTTGCCACGCCTCCAGGTCCCACTCACGTTTGCCCCGGAGATCAGGGCGGCTCCGTTGTCCCGGACCGTGGCCGTGACCGTTGCGGTCCAAGTGCGTCCCATCGAGACGGCAGAAGCGTCGAGATCGGCAATGTACATTGTCCCAGAGGCAGTTCCCGACGGCCGGAACGCCGCCAGGTAAGCGTCATAGCCGCCGGTCGCAACCACGTCGCCGTTGGGCAGCGCAGTGGCCCATACCGTCGGTAGAGGAGAGATCGCCTCCCAAAGCAGCATTCCCGTGGGCGAGTAGCCTGCCGTCACGCCCGGCCAGAACCCGCCGGGAAGAGTCGGACCACCTCTCCCGGTCACCACAGAAGTGCCATCCGACAGCACCAGCACGGCGGCCGGAATCTCGTCAGTAACCAACCCGCCGTCCCGGACCGCCTCCCAACGAACGGCGCCAGTGGTCTCGAAGGCCACGGTGTACCAATCGAGGAATCCACGCGACGCCTGGCCAGTTGCGACCACGCTCCCGTCCGGCGCTTTCGCAATGCGGAGACCCGCCGCGCCTGTACCGTCGACCGGTTTCTTGTCTGTGCGCCAGAGTCGTACCCCGGTGGAGCGGTCATAGGCGACGACGGCAAGGAAAGTGTTAATTCCGACATTGCCCTGCCCAGTCACGTAAACTTTGCTGGCGTCCATCACCACATCCAGAGCGGCCGTGCCTTCAGGAGCTACGACCAGCCATTTACGAACGCCAGCAGAAGTATCGTAGAGAGCCGTGATCCATTCGACCCCGCCGCTGGTGTCTCCCGTTAGCGCAACCTCGGTCTCATCTGGATTGAACGCCAGGGAGGTCGCGATATTGTTGGAAGCGAAACCCGTGTTGATCACTTGCGACCAGAGCAGCGCACCAGTGGGGCTATATTTGTGCAGCTGGATGTCCTGGCCGTCGCCCAAGATATTAAAGGCCAGATAGGCGTTGCCGCCGGAATCAACGAGCAATCGGCCGATGCTCGGAAACAGGCCCCCCAGGTCGACGCGCCACTGGAAGGATCCGTCGAAACCAAAGCGAACCAGCGTGATCGCAATCGGCTGGCCTGACGAGTTAACATTGTGGCCAACCGCCACGAAATCGCCGTTCGGCGCCGCCGCCACCCAGTCGCCGAGGAACGTCCCGATCGACGGACTGACTACGCTCTGCCAGCGGAATACTCCCGCCGACGTATACGACGTCACCGCCAGATCCTTTGCCATGAAAGGCCCCGACACGACCGCCACGTTGCCGGACGCGTCGGTCGCGATGCGGGCGGCCTGGCCAGCACTGTCATTGCCGGCGCTCTGTCCGCCCGCTTCCCACAGGATCGGAAGCGTATCTACCGCGCCGGCCGGCGTCGCCAGCACCAGAGGCGACGCAGCCAGGGCGAATACTATCACCAGTTTTGTTAGGCCCGCTGCACTTTTTCGCATCATGCCCGAAGCCTCGTTTAATCGACTGAACAATAATCTCGTTGTTTTCATGGTTTGTTGATTAGCTGCATCGTTATCTTAGGGATCTAAGTCTTAGTGGGCGGGGGACTCTCCGCATTTTGCAACTTGGGAGGCAGCGCGCCGGCTCGCTCATCTGAATTTGCGATCTTCTGACCATCTGTTGCCTCCGACGGCCAAACATGGCCGCCTTCGTCCTGCTGGCATTGGGGTCCGCCGCCAAAAATCTCTTGCCCAAAATCCGTTAACACCGTGTGCGTCTTCATAAATCTCGCCTCTCTAAATCCATTAGGTCGTCGAACGGCAAAGTCGACCCATCAAAGGTTACATGGCTGTTACCTTTCCGAAGACGGGCGTAATACAGGTTCACCAGTCAGAACGCCGGTTGGACCAGGTCGAACGACCCTGTCTTTACCTCTCTTATCTAGGAAGCGCCGTCGTGTAGACTTTATTGTTTCCGAAGCCAAGGAACCACGCAGTCCCTTGCCGCCCAGCCGTGATTCCCGTAGGCTCGCTGTTCCGAAATTCCATCGACTCGGTGACGACGCCCTCGGTCGTGATCGTAGCAATCTTGTTGGCGGCAAATTCGGTGAACAACAAAGTGTTTCCCGGACCAGGGGCTATCCCGTCCGCACGACTGGGAATCGGGAAGAAGGTGACGTCGCCGTTTGTTTTGATCCGACCGATCTGAGGAATAAAAGCCAGATTAAACCACAGGTTCCCGTCGGGTCCGGGCACGATCGAGCGGGGGTTGTTGAGGTCGCTTGCCATCTCAGTGATTACACCGCTTGTCGTGATACGTCCGATTTTACCGGCAAGCCGTTCGGTGAACCAAAGATTTCCATCCGGGCCGGCACTAATGTCCTCCGGGGAGGAGTTCGGCGTTGGGACGGGAAACTTGGTCAAACTCTCCGCCACCAGATCGTAGCGCCAGATATTGTTTCCGGTCAGGTCGCAAAACCAAATGTTGCCGTCCGGTCCGGCGGTGATGCCGGAAGAAGCATCAAAGAGCGAAAACATGATCTCCGTGATTTCGCCCTCGGGAGTGATGAATCCGATCCTCCCTGTCGATCCCTCAGAGAACCAGACGTTGCCATCAGGACCCGGTGTGATGTCGAAAGGGTTGCTATCGGTTGGCGTAACAAACTCGGTAATCACGCCCCGGGGAGTGATGCGTGCGACGCGACTACTGTTCTGAAGCGTAAACCAAAAGTTGCCATCCGCTCCCATCGTGATCGAGATCGGCTGGCTGCCAAGAGGGATAGGGAACGCACGCGTCCGGGCTTGCGCGACAGTTCCGAGCGAAAGAGCCGCGATTGCCAGCACTAGGGGGAGTTTTGGTCGGAAAGGAGTTCGAAAAGTGAAGAAAGCTGCTCCGGACCTGAGGCGCTGGCGTAAAATATTCATAAATTCACTTTCGGCCTCCCCGCCCTACTCCACAACGGGTAACAAGTAACACGGTTGTAACTTTTCCGCTCATCACTAAAACGATATCCGGGACTTGGGTCAGTATTGTTAGTCTTATCCGTGCAAGCAATTTGGAAGGCCAAAGAGTTACGGCATTGTTACTTTTCCCATTCCGCGAAATTAGAGAAGCGTAACACCATTCTTCCCTCTGCATATTGAGTAAAACAGGCAGTCTTACTAAGTAGTGAGGCTCAGTCCGTTGAGTCGAAAGTTACAACCGATTTACTTTTGTCGATTCGCTTCCGTATTCGACGACTCCTAACCTGCCGGCATGCAAACAAAACAGTTAGTTATTCGCTCGGTCATGACCATCGTCGCGACCGGGCTCACACTCCTCTCGAGCGGTAACAGCGAAGCGAGCGGCCGGGGTCCTTCCGGCATGCGCATGAGCGGTCTCCGCGGCGGGATGAACAACGGGGCCATTCGTCAGGGTATCTCGAACCGCGGACTTTCGCGCGCTCAAGGCGCCACAAGGATGATTGGCCGGAGCAGCAACCAAAACGCGACCGTCAACCGTGGCCGCGACGACCGTCGACACGGACGGCACGAACGCGGTGATGACAGACGCGGCAAGGGCACCATGATAACTCGCGGCGAGCGGGAACGCGGGGACGACCATGGCCGGCATCACGAACGCGGCGACGACAAGGGTGGCAAGGGTAACTCCTCCATCACGCGCGGCGAACGCGAACCCGGCGATGATCACGGCCGGCATCGCGAGCGCGGCGACGACAAAGGTGGCAAGGGTAACTCCTCCATCACGCGCGGCGAACGCGAACCCGGCGACGATCACGGCCGGCATCGCGAGCGCGGCGACGACAAGGGTGGCAGGGGTAACTCCTCCATCACACGCGGCGAACGCGAACCCGGCGACGATCACGGCCGGCATCACGAGCGCGGCGACGACAAGGGTGGCAAGGGCAACTCCTCCATCACGCGCGGCGAACGCGAACCCGGCGACGACCATGGCCGGCATCACGAGCGTGGCGACGACAAGGGTGGACGTTAAGAAACACAACGACCGTAATCATAGGTAACCAGACCGATGCGCGGAGGCGACTTAGTTCGCCTCCGCGTTTTCTTTTCCCGGTAAGACAGTTGGTAGCTTTTTCGTGATGCCTGAGCCGTTTTCACAGCTAACAGAGGCCGAGCTTGCTAGGCCTGCTGAGGCAGGAGGACGCGAAACTCCGTCCAGTCCACATTAGAACTAACGAGGCTGATCTCGCCACCATGGGTTCGTGCCAACTCCCGGGCTGTGCTTAGTCCAAGGCCGCTCCCCTCTTTGCGCTCATCGCTGTTGACGCGGTAGAAGCGTTCGAACAAATGGGCATGGCGCTCGGACGCGATCCCGGAACCAGTGTTTCCGAACCGCATCTCGACCGAGCCATTAACGGATTGAGCCGTTACCCTCACCCGCCCGCCAGGCGCGTTATATTTGACCGCGTTCTCGATCAAATTCTGCGCGATAATACCGACGAACTTTCGGTCGGCGCGGAGCATTAATCGGCTCGCCACATCGGCCTCGACTTTAAGGTCGAGCGGTTCGGCAATCGCGCGCGCATCGTCCAGCATGCCTTCGAGCACTTCGCTCAGGTCGAATTCCGTGCGGTGCAGCTCGAGTCGGCCGGCATCGGCACGGGCGAGCATGAGCAGATTATCCGCGACGGAGTTTAGCTGGTGAATTCGATGGAGGAGCCCTTCCGCAGTTGCCTGCGTCTGCGCGTTGCTTTCTTGGTCGTTCATGATTTCCTCCACCCCGGCTCGCAGGACAGCGATCGGCGTCTTGAGATGATGCGAGGCATCGGCCGAGAAGCGGGCCGACTGTTCGAAACTACGCTGCAAGCGATCGAATGCGGAGTTAAGCACCTCGATCAAACCGGAAATCTCGTCGCCAGTCGGCGGCACCGGCAGGCGTTGATCGAGACGTCGGGCGGTTATTTGCGCCGCCGCCCGGCGGATCTCTTCGACGGGCGCGATCGCTTTGCTCGCTACCCAACGCCCACCGATGACAATCACGATCAGCACCGTCGGGATCGCGAACAGCAATCCATGAAAAATGTCCCGCCCAATTTGATTGATCTCTTTCATGTCGGCCCCGACGCGCAGGGTGAGGCCATTTTCGTTAAACTCGCCCAGCCGGATGCTACGCCCGTCGATCTTGCGGGTGTGGAATTCCTTGATCCCATCTCCAGAAAGCGGCTCGTGCAAATTCGGTGAACGATAAAGAGTCCGGCCGGCGGCGTCGGTCACCTCAATGACGCGATTACGCAGGGCGAGCGGGACAAAGATCGCCTGGAAAGCGCTGCGATCGGTATTCGCATCTCGGTCGAAATACTCGACGTCGCGGAAAAGTTCGTGCACGTCCATAGTGAGGCGACGATCGAAGGCGGCGATCTCCTCATAGCGCATGACCGTCCAGGTCGTGACCGCCCCGGCGACCGTAGCCGTGACCGCGAGGAGCGCGGAATAAAGCGCCAACTTCCAGCGCAGGGGCCATTTCCTCATGGTTCTTCCCGGATGGTATATCCGAGATGCCGCACGGTGTGAATGAGCGGCGGCGAATCAATCTTCCGGCGCAACCGGCTGATGAAAACCTCGACCAGTTTCATGTCGTATTCGTGTTCCCGCTCCCAGACCCTCTCGCACAGCTCGGTACGGGTAAAGACGCGGCCGGGCTCGCGCATCAAGACTCGGAGCAAAGTCAGCTCGCGCGCGGAGAGTTCGATCCTTCGCGTACCGCGATGCAATTCATTGTCGACCAGGTCGAGGCTGAGGTCGGCGACCTGCAATTTCACTGCCGCTTTTTCCGCGTAGCGCCGCCCCAGCGCCGCGACCCGGGCGACCAGCTCTTGCATCGCGAATGGCTTAGCGAGGTAATCGTCGGCCCCGAGCGCCAGTCCGTTCACTCGATCGCTGACCTCTCCGCGCGCCGTCAGGATCAGGACGCGGCTATCGACATGCACTTTGCGCAAGCGGCTCAGGACCTCGAAGCCATCGACTCCGGGTAGCATCACGTCGAGGACGATTAGTTCAAAGCGCTTCTCTTGTGCATCGCGCAAGGCCGTCTCACCGTCGTGAACCACTTTCACCTCGTGGCCCGCATTGATCAGGGCGCGCGAGACGTGCCGCGCGAGCCGAACTTCATCTTCTACCACCAGGATATGCATGCTATCTAAAATCTTATTAACCAGAGAAATTTCGTGAACCGCAACTTCCTCCGTCCGATTCCAGAGGGCGATTCGCGAAAGGTTACGGACTTGTTACTTTTCATTCCCTGCTTATTCCCAGTGGACCGGCTTTAAGCATGGACGCCATGGGACCGAAATTGTTTGACGAGCTAGAGTGCTTTGCGCACCGGTCTTGCTGGAATTCCCGTACAATGAAGCTCCCCATTGTGATTACGATAATGGTCGTCCTGGCCTTCGGGCCGGCGGTCTGCCTTGGCCAGGCCACGATCGAGGGAACGGTGCAGCTCCCCAAGGCGCATTTCGTGCCGGTCGAAAACGAACGCTATGAAGTCGTGAGCAAAGGAGGCGTGCTCGCGACCGATCCCCCGCGCGCGGTCGTTTATCTGGCGGGAGATTTTCCCAAGCCGGTCAACCTTGCGCCCAAAACGGTGACGCAAAAGGATCTTGCGTTTCGTCCCGGGTTGCTCGCGATCGAGGTCGGAACGAAAGTGGAATTTCCGAACGAAGACGACACCTATCACAACATCTTTTCCTACTCGCCAGCCAAGCGCTTCGATCTCGGGCGCTACCCGCCAGAGGAAAATCCGGTCCCTTCGGTCGTCTTCGACAAGCCGGGCCTGGTCACGCTGCGCTGCGACATCCACGAACACATGCGCGGCCTCATTCTCGTCCTCCAGACGCCCCACTTCACGATCAGCGATGCCAAAGGGCATTTCCGCCTGACGAATCTGCCGGCAGGCCATTTCACCCTCAAAGCCTGGATCAACAGCCGGAAGACGGTGGAGCATTCCGTCGACCTGAAAAGCGGCGCACCTTTGCACGTGGATCTTCCGTGAACGCCGCGGCCGAGTCTCGCACGCCCGGCATCCGCCGCTTTCGCGCCAAGCTTCTCGTCGCCATGATGGTAGTCGTCTCGACCTTAACCGCCCTCGGCATTTTCCTCGCCCAGCGGCGCGCGGCGGAGGATGCGCGGGCCGATTTGCAGCGCGACTTCGAGCTTGAGCTCGCCTCGCTCCATGGCCTGCAAGATCTGCGCAATGCGGCCGTCGCCGACCGCTCGAAGGCGCTCGCAAAGAACGCGCGCATCCACGCCGCACTGGAAGATAACGCGCTCGATCTGCTCTACCCGAGCGCCCGCGATGAATTGCGCGACCTGATGGAACGCGCGGATCCGAATGCGCCTGAGGCCGTCGAAACTCTGCACGCCCGCTTCTATCGTTTCCTCGATAGCCACGGCGCGGTCATCGTGCCCCCGAGTCACGACGCCGGAGTGCTTTTGCCTAACGAAGAAGCCCGCCTCTCCCCGCGGAGCCTTCCCCAGACGATGCAGACCGGCTACCTGACGCGGCGGGATGAAACCGGCCGGCCGACGATTGACGAGATGATTGCTGTCCCGATTCGCTCGACCGAGACGAACGATGTGATCGCGGCTCTCGTCCTCGGATTCAAGCCGGTCGAAGCGATGCCGCACGGCGAATCGATCGGAATGAAAAGTGGCATTCTGGCTGACGGGGAATTGCAGTTGACCGCTTTCGATAAGGAGGCGGGGACGCAGATCGCGCGCGCGGTGGCCAGCTCGCTCGCGCATCCGGCCGAGAAAGAAGAAAGTCTGCGCACGACAATCGAGGGCGTGCCGCATCTGCTCTTCTTCAAGCGGCTCAATCCCGAGTCCGATTATCCGCCGGCTTACGAAGTTTGTGTTTACCCGCTCGATCAATTGCTTGCGCGCCAGGCTCGCCTGCGATGGCAGATTTTGAGCGCGGGCGGTCTCCTGCTGATCGGTGGCTTCCTCGTGAGCCATTTCTTTTCACGACGGCTTTCGCAACCGGTCGAGGAACTGGCCGTCGTCTCCGAGAAAAATTTTGCGCGACGGCAACGCGCGGAAGCGGAGCTGCAAACGACTTCGGAAGAGCTGCAGCGCTCGGCCCGCTTTTCCGCCGACGCGTCGCATCAACTGAAAAGCCCGATCACGGTGTTGCGCGCCGGACTCGATTCGCTGCTCGCCCGAGAAGGATTTTCACAGGAATTCTACGAGGAAATTTCGGCCCTCATTCACCAAACCTATCGACTGACCGGCGTGGTCGATGACCTGCTTCTGCTCTCGCGGATGGACGCGGGGAAATTGCGGTTGACGCTCAACACCGTCGATCTCACGCATCTGGTCGATGAATGGCTGGATGATCTGCATGCCATGCCGGAAGCGGCTGATCTGCGCGTCGAGACCGACATTGCAGACGGCCTGCGGATTGCGGGCGAAATCAAATACACCAGCGTGGTCGTGCAAAATCTCCTCGATAACGCTCGCAAATATAATCGGCCCGGCGGGATCATTCGCATCGCCGCGAAATGCTTCGGGCAACAGGTGGACCTGCAAGTAGCAAATACCGGCCGCGGCATCCCAATCGGGGCGCAGCCCTTCATTTTTGAACGCTTCCACCGTGCCGGTGCAAGCCAGGATTTGCCGGGGCACGGGATCGGCTTGAACCTCGCACGCGAACTCGTGCGCCTTCATGGCGGCGAACTTGTTCTCGTTAGGTCGGATGCGGAATGGACCGAATTCAGCGCCCGCTTTCGCGCCCCCGTGTCGGCAGTACAACCTTCCCAGGTCGTATCATGATGAGACGCGTTCTCGTCTGCGGCTGCCTGCTCGCGTCCGCCGTGCCCGCCCTCGCGGCGGAAGATTTTCTCGACGAGGTCGATCAGGCTTTAACCATCAGCGCATTCCACGATCAGGTGCGGGCACGGGTCAGCGGATTGTTCGATCTCGAATATTATCACTACCCGCAGCCGCCGCCGGGTTTGATCCGGGCGGACGGGCACGACCTTTTCACTCCGCGTCTGACCATTTTTCTCGATGCGAAGATCGGGCCGCATGTTTATTTCTTCCTCCAGACCAGGGTCGATACCGGGTTCGATCCGAGTGATCTAGGAGTGCAATGGCGGCTCGATGAATATGCCTTGCGGATCACGCCTTGGAACGACGGCCGCTTTAATCTCCAGATCGGAAAATTTCCGACCGTAATCGGCGACTGGGTCCCGCGCCATCTCTCGTGGGACAACCCTTTCATTAACGCTCCTCTCCCTTATGAAAACCCCACTCTCGTCTCCGATCGTGAACTCCCGCTCACGGGCCAAAGTTTTCGACGGGTGCCCGGCTTCGATAAATACGAATTCCTGCCCATCATCTGGGGCCCGGCTTATACGATCGGCGCGTCGGTTGCCGGCAGCATCGGGATTTTCGAATACGCCGCCGCGATTAAGAATGCACCTGTCTCCTCGCGAACCGAGACCTGGGAGACTTTGGAATTCAGTCATCCTTCCTACGAAGTTCGGCTGGGGATGAGGCCCAATCCGGCCTGGAATTTCGGTTTCTCCGGCGCGGCCGGCCCCTACCTCGTCCCTGGCGCGCGCCCGCCGCCCCCGGGGGCCGATCTTTTTGATTACTACGAGTATCTCCTCGGCCAGGATGTGAGCTACGCGCGCGGCCATCTGCAGATCTGGGCGGAAGCGTTCGAAGCCCGCTTCGAGGTGCCGCGTCTCGGAAACGCGAACATGTTTGCCTATTACATCGAGGCAAAGTATCAGATCACGCCGCAACTCTTCGGCGCCCTCCGCTGGAACCAGGAATTGTTCGTAACCGAGGATGACCCTGCCGGTCAGCCCGTCTCTAAAGCCCACGATGTCTGGCGGATCGACAGCGCACTCGGCTATCGATTCACCGCCTACACGCAGTTAAAGTTGCAATACAGTTTGGCGCGGGGCGATTTTGTTTCCGATAATCTCCACAGCACTTTCGCCGCGCAATTCACACTTCGGTTTTAAAGGATTCGGAAAGTAACAGGCGCGTTACCATTGCGCGGTCGTCATCGCAAAAGACGAACAGTACCGTGAGCAATTTGAAAGCCAGCACATTATGAAATCATTCTCCCTCGGCCTGATCGCCGCTGCGCTTTTGCTCAGCAGCGAAACTTCCCTGGCCAAGAAGTTCAGCGTAACGATCGGCACCGGCGGAGACTACTTTTCACCGGCCCTTGTGACAGTGGAACCTGGCGACGAGGTGGAATGGGAATGGGATTCCAGCTTTCACAGCACGACCTCGGGCACTCCCGGGAACCCCTCTGGCATCTGGAACTCCGATGTCCACCAGACCGGCTACAAATTCAGCTTCACCTTTAACACCGTTGGTACTTTTCCGTACTACTGCAGCGTCCACGGTGGCTGCTGCAAGATGATCGGCACGGTGAATGTCGTCGCCGGTTCGCCTTCGCCGACCCCCTCGCCCAGCCCTTCCCCGTCGCCAAGTCCTTCCCCCTCGCCAAGCCCTTCCCCCTCGCCCTCTCCGAGTCCTTCTCCTACTCCGAGTTCATCGCCTTCACCGAGCCCTTCTCCTTCACTCTCGCCCTCTCCTTCGCCCAGTCCGTCGCCTTCGCCTTCTCCCACCCCGCTGCCGCCGCGCGTCCTCAAGGGTCCGGTGCGGATCGAGCTGGAGCAGATCGCGAGCGGGCTCACTGCGCCTAACGATCTGATTTCGGTCGGCGATGGACGCCTTTTCGTTAACCAACAGAACGGCCAGATCCGTATCGTGAAGAACAACGCGCTCCTCGCGACCGCTTTCCTCGACCTCTCCGTCCGCCTCGTTGCCAGCACCGGCGAACGCGGACTGCTCGGTCTCGCTTTTCATCCCGGCTACAACGAACCCGTCAGCCCCGGATTCCGGAAGTTCTACACCTACACGAGCGAGCCGGTCACGGGAGCCGCGGATTTCACCGTTCCGAAAAACACCGCCTTTGATCACCAGAGCGTGGTCGCCGAATGGCAGGCCTCGGCCGCGAATCCAGACCTGGCCGATCCCGCCAGCCGCCGTGAAGTGCTGCGGGTGGACGAGCCACAAGCCAACCACAACGGCGGCGGGCTCGCCTTTCGCCCCGGCGAATCCTATCTGTACATCTCGTTAGGCGACGGCGGGGCCGGCAACGACGTCGGCGATGGACATAACTTCGCGATCGGCAACGGCCAGGATCTCACCACTGTCCTGGGAAAAATCCTGCGGATCGATCCGCTCGATCCCGGTCTGACGAGCGGAAGCGCCGACCCGGTAAGTGCGAATGGAAGCTATCGCGTCCCGGCGAGTAATCCGTTCATCAACAGCGGCACGTCGGTGCATGAAATCTACGCCTACGGCCTGCGCAATCCCTTTCGATTCTCTTTCGACGCGCCAACTGGTCGCCTGATCGTCGGCGACGTCGGCCAGGCGAACATCGAGGAAGTCGATTTCGTCGAAGCGGGCAAGAATTACGGCTGGAACCGGAAAGAAGGCTCCTTCCTGTTCAACAAAAATGACGCCTCGATCACCCCTGATCCGAACCCCGATCCAGCGCTGACCGATCCAGTGCTGGAGTACAGCCATGAAGACGGGTCTGCCATCATCGGCGGCTTTGTGGAACGCGGGGGCGCCGTGCCCGCGCTCAGCGGCCAATATATTTTCGGCGACTACATTTCCCCGGAGACCGGGAGCGGCCGTCTCTTTTATTCCGACTTCGCCGGCGGGCTCACTCAGGAATTGCGGATCGGCGATCCGGAACGAAATCTCGGAATATTCCTGAAAGGCTTCGGCCAGGACGACAACGGCGACGTCTACGCGCTCGGCGACAGCAGCGGCAATGGAATCATCTACAAGGTCGTCTCAATTCCTGCCGCACCGACGATCGTCAATCTCTCCACGCGCCTGAGCGTCGGAACGGGCGACAATGTGCTCATCGGCGGTTTCATTGTCACCGGCAGCGATGACGAGCAACTCGTCCTACGGGGGATTGGTCCCTCGCTGCCGCTGGCAGGGACATTGCCAAACCCAAAACTCGAACTGCACGACAGCAGCGGCGCGCTGATAGCATCGAACAACGATTGGATGAACGGACCGGACAAAGACCAGATCATCGCGCTCGGGCTCGCACCGGATAACGCCGCCGAATCCGCCCTTCTGGCTCAGCTCGCGCCCGGCGCCTACACCACGATCCTGAGCGACGCGGGCGGCGCGACCGGGAACGGCCTGGTGGAACTCTTTGCGACCGACCCAGCGGCACCGGCCAACCCGGCAAACATCTCGACCCGCGGTCTTGTCCAAACGGGCGACGACGTTATGATCGGCGGCTTCATTCTCGATGGGACCGAGACCCGTCGCCTCCTTTTGCGGGCCATCGGCCCATCGTTAGGCGCATTCGGCGTCAACAACCCATTACTCGACCCGACCCTCGAATTACACGACGCGAACGGCGCTCTACTCAGCTCCAACAACAATTGGCGCGACACCCAGGAGAGCGAGATCGTCGCCACCAGCCTCTCTCCGAGTGATGATCGCGAATCGGCCATCGTGATGGATCTGCCGCCGTCCAATTACACCGCCATCGTGCGCGGCGGGAATGGCTCGACCGGCGTGGCACTCGTCGAAGTCTACGACGCTCCCTGACGGCATCATCTCTGGGCGGGAATGAACCGCCCAGCCGGAGCTATAAACACGGCCCATCCATGCTGCAAAGGGCACGGTGAAACCGCGATCTCCCGCTGCCCGGTGCGTGAGTACGAAGCAGTTTTGCTGTGGCTCAACATTACTGATTCGCGCGGGCAGCAAAAGAAATCCCAGGATCTGGAAGATTCTACGAAACTTCGCCCGTTCGTTTCCGTAGAATAATTGTAGAGATGAAAATCGCTTCGTTTCCCCCGTCGGCGAAAGGCGTGCTCTCGCTCTCCAGCGGAACATTTTGCCGGATCTTAGCCAACTCGGCAAAACAGATTGGGAGCAAGAAACTAGCACACCGACGCTATCGAATTTTTGAGAGTTATCGCTCTCGCTCCTCGCCGGGAGTCCCACCGGCGTTCTTCTGACCCCGAGGACCAATCATGAAAAACCTTGTTCTCCCTTTGCTACTCAGTGTTTCAGCATTTGTATCATCGAGTTTGGCGCAGACGGCACCCCAAAATATCATCATTATCCTGGCAGATGATTTAGGCTACGGGGATGTCGGGTTCAATGGATGTCCGGACATCCCGACCCCGAACATCGATTCCATCGCGACTAATGGCGCGCTTTGCACAAATGGATACGCGACGCACCCCGTTTGCAGCCCATCGCGGGCCGCGATCATGACAGGCCGCTACCAGCAGCGGTTTGGTTATGAATCTTCACCGACGTTTGATACAATTCTTCCGCCAAATCCGAATCTAGGGTTGCCCGAGACGGAGTTGACCTTACCGCAGCTTCTGAAACCGGCAGGCTATGTCTGCGGAGCGGTCGGCAAATGGCACCTCGGTTTCGCGCCCAATCTTTTTCCGACGCAGCGAGGTTTCGATGAGTTCTTCGGTTTCCTTGATGCCCAGCAGAGCTACTACAACACCTGGATCTATCAAGGCGAAACGCTGGTAAAGGAACCCACATATCTGACTGACGCTTTCACTCGGGAAGGAGTCTCCTTTATCAATCGCCACGCGACCGAGCCCTTCTTTCTCTACCTCGCGTATAACGCTGTTCATAAGCCGTATGACAAACCTCCAGATGCTTATACGCAGCGGGTTGACTATATCACGGATCCCGACCGCCGGCTTTACGCAGCGATGGTTTTGGCATTGGACGACGGCGTCGGCCAAGTGCTGGCAACCCTGCAGGCGCAGAATCTACTCGAAAAGACGTTAATCTTCTTTTTGAGCGACAACGGAGCGCCAAACAAGACTTTCACACGAAATTTCCCCTTCCGGGGTTATAAGGGCGACGTGCTGGAGGGGGGTGTTCACGTTCCTTTCGCCGTCCAGTGGACAGGACGATTGCCGGCGAACGTCGTCTATGATGGGCCGGTTTCGTCGTTGGATATCGTCCCCACGGCGGCCGCAGCCGCTGGAGTTGCACTACCCACGGACAGGGCCTACGACGGTCTTAACATCGTACCTTATCTGGCGGGGGAACAGGTCAGCCCGGTACGGACACTGTTCTGGCGTTGGTTCGGTTTGGGCCCCAATGGCCCGCCGGTATCGAACGATGCAATTTGGGCAGTCCGCAGCGGTCCCCTTAAACTGGTCGTGGAAAGAGATAAAAGCGAGCAGCCGCCTGCGCTTTACAACCTGCCCAGTGATATCGGCGAGACCCAGGACCTGGCAGCAATTCAGCCAGCTGATGTGAGTTCTCTTACCAAGGTATACGTTCAATGGACCCTTGATACGATTCCCCCTATCTGGCAGGACAGTTCTGGCTCGGAATTTGTGCCGCTGGTCCTGGCGGGCGATTGGAATGGCTTCAAAAAAGGCGACACCACCCTCCCCTGGAGATTAACGAGAGTCACCGCGCCGGACATTCAAGGGACGCCGGACGCATACAATTGGTTTACCAACACAATTCATGTCGCGACGACAGGCGGGGATACCACGCCGGGAATGCATTCGTTCGCACTGGTAGGAGCCAACAAGTATTCGAAACAGTGGGGCGGCGTCACCATCAATATTGATAGCACAACCGACATCCCATTCTTTTCCGGCACTGCATTAGGACCTACAAATACCATCTCCTTCGAAGATGGTTTTTACTACTCGATGCGGATTCTTGACGCCGATCTTCGCCCTCTAGCCGGAGTCAACCTAAAGATGGCAGTGATGAAGACCTCGGCGCCGCCTGTTGCGGTTAGTCGCACTGGGCAAACACCACCCATACCGACGCCGGACGACCCGGTGATAGTGAGCGTCGGCCTAAGTCAGACCAAATCGGCGGAAGAGCGGATTTATCTCCGGTGGACCACAGATGGTTTCATCACATCACACCTGGTCGAAGCGGAAGGATCGGAAATGAGTTACATGGCGACGATTCCGCCACAAACCGCGGGGACCTGGATTCTTTACACAATTATCACGTCGACTGCTGATCTGTCGGCGTATTCTGCCTCCGGCGTGATCGACTCGCTGATCCTGGCGACGACCGGCGTTTTCAACGCGGTGCCGCCGACCTCAACACCGACACCGACCCCAACCCCAACCCCGACTCCAACCCCGACGCCGAGTCCCACGCCGGGCAGCCCGGTCATTACCGTTCAGCCGGCCGACGCCACGGTTGACGTCGGGCAAACCCATCAGTTCTCGGCCACCGCCACCGGCGATGCTCCCTTTCGTTATCAGTGGAGAAAAAGCGGCGTCGATCTCGCAGGCGCGACCAAGAAGACCTACACCACACCGCCCGCGACGGAGGGCGATGACGGCGCTCTCTTCTCCGTCGTCGTAACGAACAAATTGGGCAACGCCACGAGCAACAACGCGCTCCTTACGGTCAACATTTCGGCCGTCCCACCCTCGATCATCACTGGTCCAACTAATCAGAAGGCCAGAAGCGGGACGACCGCCACCTTTTCGGTCACTGCGCAGGGCACTCCGCCCCTGACATACCAGTGGAGAAAGAATGTGACGAATATTGTTGCCGCCACGAATTCTTCCTACACGACTCCTCCGACGACGACGGGAGACAACGGAAGGCTCTTCTCTGTCGTAGTCGGTAACAATTACGGCAGTGTGACCAGCAACGACGCGACTCTATCTGTGCGATAGACGCTCGCGGGATTGCCGTGGCGACAACCAACTACTCTCGTTGTGTAAAGCGGGTCATGCACTTGGCTCCTCCCTTCTAATTGAGCGAAGGTAGGCGCGGCAGCGTTGGAGCCGGGGGCCGATTTCGTGCTGCGCAGCCAATGTCGAGCTCGGCGCCGAGAAGCCACGACCGAGTCACTCGCCTTCCGCGAACGGCTCGCGATTAATTGCCACCGCGCGTCACTCGTCGAAGCCTGCGACAGACAATCGAGATCGCCATGTTTGCAGCCACACTCCTCGTCAGGCACGTCGGTCGGCCCCGATCCGCCCGCGTTCGGGAAGTTCGTGCTTGACGTCGAAACCCCAGCACAGCAACCCTGTCTTACGTGGCTGTTCCACTCTGGCAGCGCGGGCCGATGGAAAAATCAAATTCTAGGAAGAGCATGGTGAAGAGCGTCGCATCTTGGCGACAGTTGTCAGGCTTCCTCTTTGCAGCCCTCCTCTTTAGCGGAACCGCCACTGCGCGAATCGGCGAAACCGAAGCCGAAGTCCAGACCCGCTATGGCGATCCGATCTTCATGCTCCCCTCCACCGTCGAAGCCAGCCTGACGAAATGTTATCTTTCCGACGGCTTTTCCATCGCCGTCACCTATATGAAGGGACGCAGTGTGCGCGAGATGTTTGCCAAGGCCGACAAATCAAAGCTGACCGAAAAAGAAATTCAGCGTCTGCTCAAGGGAAATGCCGGCGGTGCAACCTGGAACGCGCAGGAATTAGCCGGCCAGAAAAACGTGCCCGACGGTCTGCTCGGTTGGCGGACTGACGATGAGCAGCCGCGCGTTGCACTCTATGATGCGCGGACGCAGGCGCTTTTTGTCACCACGCAGCGCTTCATCAATCAAACCAACGCGGCCGCCCGCCGCGAAGCAGCGAAAACAAGTCGGAGAGCGATCGCTGGCCGGGAAGAGGAACAACTAATGAGAAGCTTCCAATATGGAAGCCCGGTCCTCGGAGGCCAGAACCAGCCCGTCTCCGGTCCTACGCGCAAAGGAGCCCCGAGCAAGTAGGAAATCATCGTCAGTCAACAGGATGAACAATTCGCGCGAATTCTTCAATCAAACCAGCGGTTCGATTACCGATCTGTCCCCGGCGGGAATCGAACCCACATTTAAGGTTTAGGAAACCCTCGTTCTATCCGTTGAACTACGGGGACGCGCCCAGCGGGCCATTGTCGATTTGCGAGCGCGGATTGTCCAGCGACACGCTCGCGCGTCAATAACTGAGATTCAGGCGCAACCCGGCCACGATCGCGGTCGTGGCAGACTCCGTCGCGCCCGGGTGAATGATGAATTGCAGATCGGGCTGCAGGAAAACGTGATCGCCCAGAGCAAGCCGATAGGTCAGCTCCACCACTTCTTCATCGCCGCCGCCCGCTACCAGCTCGTCGCTCAACTGCGTATAGCTGAAGCCGAGGCCCAGCGTGTCATCGGCGCGGCCTGGCAGGATTCCCTGGAAGTTGAACCCGGTATCGAAATAAAGCGGCACAAGATTTCGGTTGTCGGACGCTATACCTACGCGACCGAAAAACGCCAGAGTGCGCCCGGCATTCCCTCCCGCATGCCATACCTCCTGCTCCGCCACCAGATAAAAGCCACCATTCCCTCGTTTCGATCGTCGGCCGCTACTGTCCTCGAAACGACCGGAATCATAAAAGCCACCGATCTTGCAAGCGCCCACCAACGGAGCGTCTCCTGAATCTGGAGACGCTTTGGTCGCGGGCGAATTCACTCGATAGCCCAGCTCAATAAAGACGAGCGCCCCATCCTGTCCTGGGAAGGAAAAGAGCGTGCCATGCTTGTTGTTCATTCCCGGATCGCCCACCTCGCCGCTGAAAGCGGCCGCTTCGGCGTAAAAGACTTCGTTAGGCACGGCTCGCAGCCGCAAACCGGGGGCAGCCACCGGAAAAATCGGCGGCACCAGGTTCTGGCTGACCAGGGGAATGGCGCCAAAGGAGCTGTTGATGAAAAGCGCGCCGTAATCAGAAACAAAAAACTCCGCATCGGCCAGGATCTGCCCGATCCGGATGGAAAATTTCCCGTCCCAGAAAACTTCCTGCAACCAGGCTTCGTAGAGTCGGACGCTGTCGTAAGTGTCGATATTGCTCAGGGTATTGAAATCGTGCACCGCTTTTTCCGTCAGGCCCGTGCCGGCCGCATAAAGTCCGCTGACCGCCAGGCTGAGCCCCGGTACGCCGATGGCCTTCTGGAAATCGACTTCCATTCCGGCGATGAAGAGGCTCTCCCAAATGGCGGTCCGGGTGGTTCCACCGGAGAGATTGCCGAAGACTTCCGTGCTCACGTTCACCGGGAAGGCCAGGCCAATGCCGCGCCGCTCGACGAGTGGAATCGGGTTCTCAGTTGATCGATCAGAGCGAATGTCTCGCGGCACCGGGTCCTGTCCCACTCCATGCTCCACCCCGCCAAACTGCCAGATGGACAGGAGCAGGCAGCTCAAGACTCGCCGATCGATGGCGGCCATCCAAATCAGTATGTCTCGACCGGAGAGCGCTTGCCGTCTTCCGGGCTGCGCTCGCCGGCGCGCGCTTCTCCCAACACCGCTACGCGCAGGTCCCAAATCTCTTCGTTCAAGGCAGCAAAAGCGGTTTCTGAGAAGTCGTGAGGTGCGGCGAGCTGCGATTTGAATCGGGCGACACTGGCTAGTGCGTCTTCGATTTGGTCTGACGGAAGTTGCTCGACGTAGGCAAGTGCCTCCTTGATCGCCGGCACCCGATGACAAATCATGGCCAGGTCGTTCCCGGCCCCGATCGCGCGGCGAATGGTTTCTTCGAGGCTGTATTCATTCAGGATCGCGCCCATGTCGAGGTCGTCGGTCATAATCAGACCATTGAAGCCGAGTTCGCCGCGGAGGAGATCGGTCACGATCCGGCGCGAGAGCGAGGCGGCGGTTCTTGCCTTCTCGAAACACGGGTACCAACCGTGACAGATCATCATGCTGTCGACGCGCTGCGCGAACTCGCGAAAGACCGCCAGCTCGTTCGCCTCCAGCTCGGCGCGGGTGCGCTCGATGAGCGGGAGATCGTGATGCGCGTCGATCGTCGCGGCCGAATACCCGGGAAAATGCTTTCCGCAGCTCGCGATCCCCTCGCCTCGAAGGGCGTCGTTGAACGTCCCGGCCAGCCTAACGACCTCCTCGACGTCTCCTCCGTAGCAGCGACCGCGGAGCGAATTATCGGCCTCGTCTTCGAAGGAAATGTCGAGTACCGGGCAAAGATCGAGATTGAAACCGAACAACCGGAGCAGACGCCCGGTAATCTCACCATGTCGCTTCACGAGATCGAGGTCGCCTTTCTCGCGCAGCTGCTGCGCGTTGGGCGGTTCCTGCCCGATCAAGCGGAGCCGCGAAACGCGCCCGCCTTCCTGGTCGATCGTGATGATCGGCTCGATCGCGCTCAGGTCGCGCAGGTCATCGATCAATTTCCGCAGCTGGACCGCGCTTTCGATGTTGCGTCCAAAGATGATGTATCCACCCGGCTGGACGCGGCGAAAAAGATCGGCCGTCTCGCGATCCAGTTCTTTGCCCGGTACCCCGGTAAGTATCAGTTGACCCGGTGAAGCGCTCTCCATACGTCCGACCTTAGGAGCGATGGAGCGCGCACGAAACAAAAAATGGCAAATTCGGGAGAGGCCAGCCTCTCCCCCGCACAGCCAAAAGGCGTGGACGCGTCCAAAGACTCGTCCACGCCCATAGCGTTTGGTTTAGGTTATCTTCGTTAGTCCAAGCTTTGGGTTATTTCCGCGGAAGCTTGTCGTAGTAGAACTGCACCTCGCCGGCACCGATGGGAAAACCACCCACAAAGGCCGAGGTTCCGAAGATGGCGTTCAAGGTAGCCGCGGCATCTGCGTTCAAAGTCAGATCCACGCCGGAAACAGTCACCTTCGATCCGAAGCCATAGTCGATACCGACTCCCGAGAGGCCGAGATCGAAAAGAGGAATACGGCCAACGAGCGCCCCGTTCAGCGTTGCCAGACCCGTGATCACCGGCGATCCGGAAGATGGGATGTTGATGAGGAAGCTGCTCACCACCAGCTGGGTGCCGCTGGCGCTCAAGATCAAACCACCACTGTGATCGATCTCCGCCGTTGTGCTGTTCGGATCGAAGATACCCGCGACAACTGGGAAGGAGGCCTTGAGTTCAGACGCACTGAAGAGCGTCGTCGGATCCAGAGGTGTCAAGCTCACTCCGAGCGATCCGAGAGTTGGGATCAAATTGGGATCGAGCGTTACTCCGGTGTAGCCGCGATTTGTCTCCACAGCCGCTGTCGGAGCTTTCGCGGCCGGAGCCGCCAGATCAGCGGCGAAGACCGACTGAGTCCCCAAAACGACGAGAGCAGTAACAACAGTGAGTAGGTAGTTTTTTATTTTCATAACCCTCAGTCCGTTCCGCGGCCCGCAATGGATGCCGATTTCTGTTTGAGAATTGTTACAATTTTGTGACGCATGTGCTGCGGAGGCAGGCAAATTAATCGCCTGGCGGTTTTCTTTTGTCAGACGAGCAATGCCTCAAGGCCATAAAATCATCGACCGATTTACGCAGATGATACTGATTCGGCGGATCTTCTTGTATGTGGAAATCTGCGGGATCGGTGGATCAACACTAACGGCTAGTTCCGGCGTCAGTTTTAGGTCGATCCTGGCTCTGCGATCTTCTATGTTGTCGGCGGCTTGAAACGGATTGGCATCTACGGCGGCAGTTTTGATCCGATTCATCATGCCCATCTCATCCTCGCGCGCGAGGCCCTCGAGACGCTCGCTTTTGACGAGGTAATTTTTGTTCTGGCCGCGCAATCGCCGCACAAGCAGAACCGCGCGCCGACGGGAATTGCTGTCCGTTGGGAAATGCTAACCGCTGCGATCTCGGACGAACCGGGCTTCGCGGCTTCGCGGCTGGAAATCGATCGGCCGCCACCTTCTTACTCCGTCGAAACGATGGAGGCGTTGCGTGCGGCTCATCCGGAGGCGCAGTTGTTCTTCCTCATCGGCGAGGACAATTTGCCGGACTTGTCGACCTGGCATCGTTTCGCCGATTTGCAGAAGCTGGTCCAGTTCATCGTCCTCGATCGCTCCGGTGAAGAAGTTGAATATGCCTACCCGGCGATCCGTCGAAAAATCGACATTTCGGCCACGACGATTAGGAAACGTGTTGCCAGCGGGCAATCGATTCGCTATCTCGTGCCGGAAGCGGTCGAGGAAATCATCCGCCGGGAAAATCTTTACCAAGGAACCACCTGATCGAACCTGAAGAATTAGCGAAAACCTGCGCGCAGCTTGCCTCGGAGAAGAAGGCGGAAGGCATCGTGGTGCTCGACCTGCGCGAGATTTCGACCTTCACTGATTTCTTTGTCATCTGCTCGGGAACTTCGGAGCCACACCTGAAGGCGATCGCCGGAGCGATCGAATCAGGGCTGCGCGAGGAGCACGGCGTGCGTCCAGCAGCGGTCGATGGCTTTCCGGCGAGCCAATGGATCGTGCTCGATTACATGCAGGTCATCGTGCACGTCTTCCACCAAGAGCGACGCGATTTTTACAGCCTGGAAGACCTCTGGAGCGACGCACCCCACCTGAAGATCGCAGATCTCGAATAAATTGGCCGGCCGGTTTTACCGGCCCGCAATCCTTCCCCCGGCGCTTCGCAGAGCGAAGCGCCTACACATTACGGCTTCGCCGTTGGGGCGGGCGAAGCTGCAGCAGGGGCCGCCGGCTTGGGCGACATCTTCGGCGCCATCGCCGCACCCGGCTTGGCTTGCGGTCGGCTCGAGTCGTAGGCCGCGGGTTTCGGGGTCGGCGTCGTGCCTGCCGGCGTGATGCCGAGAAGCTCAACGTCGAAAATCAGCATCGCATTTGGCCCGATGTCGGAACCAGCGCCGCGCTCGCCGTAGGCGAGTTCCGAGGGCACGAAGAGCTGATATTTCGAGCCGACCTTCATGAGCTGGAGCGCTTCGGTCCAGCCTTTGATTACGCGATTGACCGGAAACTCGGCTGGCTGCCCGCGCTTGTAGGAGCTGTCAAATTCGGTGCCGTCGATCGTCGTCCCGCGATAGTTCACTTTCACGGTATCGGTTTCCTTCGGGCTCGGGCCGGCACCTTCTTTTATCACTTTGTATTCCAGTCCGCTGGAAGTCGTTTTCACGCCTTCCTTTTTCTTGTTTTCCTCGAGGAATTTCTTGCCCTCCGCGCTGTTCTTCTCTCCCGCGGCTTTCTTCACGGCAGCCTGCTTCGCCATCATCTCCTTTTGGAATGTCGCCATCGTCTCCTTTGTCTCCTCATCGTTCATCAGCGGCTTGGCTCCGCTTAATCCATCCTGGATTCCCTTGTTCAGCAGCTCTGGATTGACCTCGATCATTTGCCGTTTGAGGGTGGAGCCGATGTCGAGCCCGATACTGTAGCTGACCTTCTCCTTTTGGTCTTTCAACTGGGGATCGGCGGCAGGAGCCAGCGAGGCGAGCGCGAATGAAGCAGCAACAATGACGAACGAAGTTTTCATAAAGTATGTCGATGGATTAAAATGCGGCCGGTCCGGTTCTCGGCCTGCCGCGTTCCATTCATCAACGGTGATGGCGTCCGCGTCAAGCGGTCGAGACCCGAACCGCACCGGAAGTCGGTCGCGCCCCAAAATCGGCGTACTCACTCTGCTGCTGGCGGGTCTTCTCTCGCTCAGCGCTTCCGCCGCCATTTCGCTCTCGCATCAGGAGGCGATGCGGATCGGGCGCAAGATCTGGCAAAACGAATGCGGAGGTTCGGTCGCGGGGCTTACTTCCTGGAACGTGGGAGAAAACTTTGCCTCGCTCGGGATCGGACACTTTATCTGGTACCCGGCCGGCGCGCGCGGGCCTTTCGAGGAAAGTTTCCCGCCATTCGTGCGATATGTGGAAAAGCGCGGCGCGAAGCTGCCTGAGTTGCTCCTGGGCAAAAAGGGCGGGGCCTGCCCCTGGAATTCGCGCGCAGAATTTCTCGCCGCAGAATCGAGCACGCGGATGAAACATCTGCGTATCTTCCTGACGGACACGATCGATCTGCAAGCCGACTTCATGGTCGAGCGACTGCGCAACGCGCTCCCGAAAATGCTGGCCGCCGCGCCGGCCGGGGAGCGAGAAAAAATCGAGCAACGTTTCAACCGCCTCGCCAATCGCGCCCATGGCTGTTACGCCCTGATCGACTACGTCAATTTCAAGGGCGAAGGCGTGCTCGAAACGGAGCGCTACAAAGCGAAAGGTTGGGGACTTCTGCAAGTGCTGGAAGGAATGTCCGACGCGAGCAGCGCCTCGCCTCTCAGTGAATTTGCCGACTCGGCCGAGCGCGTTCTGCGGGAGCGGGTGAAAAACGCGCCTCCCGAACGAAAAGAACAACGCTGGCTCGCCGGCTGGCTGGGGCGGGTCGAGACTTATCGTTAGGGCGCGGAGCGATTGGCGCGCCAGCGCAGGACGAAGAGAACGAGGAGTGCGACCCCGAGGAGGAGCGCCCAGGTCCGCGTCCGCCGCGATGGTTCAGGGGGCGGGCCGAGCACGACAAGCGGCGATTCCCACAGAGTCGCTCCGTTTGACCCGAGTGCCGTCACCCTAAGGGAGTGAATCCGGTCGGGATCGAGTTCGCCGATTTGCGCCGTGACCTCATTATCGACGACTGCGTTCTGCGGAGAAGGGAAAGCGCGCCACGTGGTTTGCAATTCGCCGCTCCGTCAAGCGCGAGGAAACGTTCTTCGATTCGATAGTGCGCGACTGTTTCTTTCCGTCGCGCCCAGCGCAACTCGCAGCGCGTCCCCTCCAGTCATCCTCGCACCGATACGAGCAGGTGATTTGACGAGGACGTGGCGCTCGCCGCGGCGCTTCCGGCCTAACGAAATTTGCCGGCGCGGCAACCGGCAGGTTGGACGTCGCAGTGGGTAATGGTGAGATCGCCGGAATATTCGCAAGTCGCAGCGGAATGGACTGAGTTTTTTTTCGGCGGCAACGCAGCCGCCTCCACCAGCAGGCGCGAGGTGAATCCCTCCCCGCGGATGACGACGATCTCGTGGACTGGCCCGATTCGATCGATCGTCAGGACAACCGGAATCGTTTTTTCCTCGGAAGGCGCGAGAGTCAGTTCCGCGATCGGCTCGATATTCCGGCTGGCAGAGAATTTCAGCCGAACACCATGATCGGACCGATCGTCAGGGAAACCGATCCGCTGCGCCGTTCGTTTTCATTCTCGGGCGGTGCGATCCGCAACTCAGCCGGTTCGAGAGTAACCGGCGCAGTCGCTCCGCCTTCCAGCGCAACACTCTTCTCCGGGCCGTCGGTGCCGAATGAGCGTGATCTGACCGATAAACTCCCGCCCTACGTCAGGCTGACAGACAATCGGTATCTTCGTCGTTTTCCCCGACGCGACTCGATAATCGGACGTCGTTAGGCGCCACGGCGCTGAGACCGTCAGGCGCCCCTGCAGTGTGCCGCCGCCATCGTTCGTAATCGTCAAATCCTGGGTTCGGCTTTCGCCGACGATGATCTGCTCAAACTCGATCCGCTCCGGGACCTGGAGATGCGGCGGCGGTTCCTCGACGATGATCCTTACTTGGGCCGCGGACGAAGCGCGATCGCTGCTCGTTTTGACGAGGTAGGTGAAGCGGTCGTTGGCGGCGGACGCGGCCCCGTCATTTTCATAAACGATCGTAGCCCGATTGTCGCCCAGGAGGCGGAGTTCGGAAAGAGTGCCGTGTGTTGGCGGGTCGACGATCACAAACCTCACCGCGCCGCTTCCACCATGATGCCCCCGAAGCGGGATGATCATGCGGTCGCCGCGCGAAATCCGGACGGTTAGCGGGTCGGCCTGCGGCGGCGGAGAGGGTGCGGCGGTGGGGAGTGTGATGTCCGCTCGCAGATCAGCAACGAGGAAAAGAATCGGGATAAGAGCACAAAACGGCCTCGTTGTTCGCCTCGCCATTGCCCTGCGACCGTGCCGGAATTGCCGGCTGCTGACAACCGAATCCAAGGGCCGGGTTTATCCGCCATCCGCGCGCTCCCGGAACGGGTCGAATTCGGCAGGGCCCGACGGTCTCGATCGCGCCGTCATGATTCCTATCCTCCTTGGATCGTAACGAGGCTTGGAAAATTTCGGGACGAGGTCAATCTACTTTCAAGCCGCAGTGGCACATGGATCGCTGCTGTGCGACGGTGCGCCAATTTCCGCGTTGCCACCGGCGTCTGAATTATTCATTTTGCATTTTGCGCGGGTCGTAGACCGCCTTATCCATTGATTTTGTGATCCACCGGCTTTCCAAATTTTCAGTTCTCTGCCTTTTCGGTGCGTTTTTCCTAAGCGACATCGGAGCGCAAGTCCCGGGCTCGGGAACGCGGCCATTTTCTACGCGGCCCCGAACGCGGAGCGCGCCTCCCATGAAGCGTGCCTCCGATCTTATTCGCGGGCAGGAGCCGATTAATGTCGTCCCTCGCCTCCTCGAGCAGGTCACCCAGGACAATTCGCGCGTCCGGGTTTCCCTATCCAAGCAGCGGGCCTATCTCCTGATGGGAGATGAAGTCGTGATCGATTCTCCGATTTCCTCCGGCAAACGCTCCCGTCCCACGCCGCGGGGGAGCTTTCACGTCCTCGAAAAAGACAGGGACCACCGGTCGAGCCTCTATGGTAATTTCGTCGACTCCTCCGGTCGAACCGTTCGAGGCGGAGTGAGCAGCCGGATCGACTCCGCGCCGAGCGGCACGCATTTTGTCGGTGCGCCCATGACCTGGTTCATGCGCCTGACGAATGACGGCGTAGGAATGCACATCGGTATTCTGCCCGGGTATCCGGCCTCGCACGGCTGCATTCGAATGCCACCCGCTGCCGCCGAGATGTTTTACAGCCGCGTCAAAGTCGGCACCCCGGTATTGGTGGCCGATTAGCTTACCGCGAGCCGTTCGCGCAGGAGGTTGAGCGCCATCTGGGTGGCGAGCTGCTTGAAAGTCTCTCGATCGGTCGGGAAAAAAAGACGCCTCGCGATCGTCTCGCCGCCTCCCGCGAGCGCGACGAAGGCGGTTCCAACGGGTTTCGCTTCGCTCCCACCTCCCGGGCCGGCAATTCCGGTCGTGGCAAGTGCGAAGGTGGCGCCTGATTTCTTAATCGCGGCCTCGGCCATGGCGCGCGCCACCGGTTCGCTGACAGCGCCGTGCTCGGAGATCAGCGCCGGGTCGACCCCGAGCGCCGCGCTCTTGGCCGCATTGGAATAAGTGACGTAGCCGGCCAGGAAAACCTCCGAAGATCCTGGCACATTGGTCAGGCGATGGGCGAGAAATCCGCCGGTGCACGATTCGGCCACGGCCAGCGTGGCTCCCATGGCGGTCAACTGCCTAACAATGACGGTTTCCAGGTTCTCGCCGCTCGTGCTGAGAATCGAGGTCTTCAGCTTCGCGCGCACCACGGCATCGGCCTGTTCGAGGATCGTGGCCGAACCGATGACGCGCAGGTCGACCTCCCCCATCCGCGCGCAATAGCCGAGCTCGAGACCGCTGATTGCGAGCAATTCCTCGCCGATCGCTTCCTCGACGTAGGATTCTCCCATCCCGACAATCCGGTAGGTGCGGCAGGCAAACGCTGTCCTTTTGCTGACGATCTGCTCGAGAATGGGGACGACGGACTGCCTAAACATCGGCTGAAGTTCGCGCGGCGGACCTGGGAGAAGGAAGAGGTGGGGCGTTGCTGAACCATTTACACCAGCCGGAAGGTAGAGCCCCGGCGCGCTCCCATTATCGTTGGGCAGGACATGTCCGCCACGCGGCACCTGGGCTTGGCGCAGGATCCGATTGGTCAGCCGAATCCCTCGCGACTTCAGCCGATGCGTGATCGTCTCTTCCATTTCTGGATCGGTCTCAAGCTCGAGCCCAAGCAGTTCGGCGGTGATCTCGCGCGTAATGTCGTCCGTCGTAGGCCCGAGACCGCCGGTTACAAAAATGATGTCGGCGCGGTCGAAATTTTCCTCCAGCGCGTCGCGGATTGCGTTTCCATCCGGCACCGACATCTGGCGTTCCACGCGCAAACCAAGCGGGAAGATCTCCCGCGCAATGAAGGTGAGATGAGTGTTGAGGACATCCCCGAGCAGAATCTCGGTGCCGGTATTAATGACAGTGACGCGCACCAGAAACTATTCGCGCAGCGGCGCGGCGGGCGCCACTGCGAAGCCAAGGGTCACGACCCGACGAATCAGGCGGCGTCCTTGTCCTGCTTCTTGCGAATGAGCGGGACCTTTTTCCCCTCGACCACCGCGCGATTGATCGTGACCTCCGCAATGTCTTCGCGGCTCGGCACGTCATACATGATATCGAGCATGATCCGCTCCAGCATCGAGCGCAGGGCACGCGCGCCGGTCCCCTTTGTCACCGCCTGGGCGGCGAGGGCGCGGAGCGCGTCCTTCGTCACGGTCAGGCGCACGCCTTCCATCGCGAAAAGCTTTGTGTACTGCTTGATCATCGCGTTCTTCGTGTCGGTCAGGATCATGACCATCTCGTCCTCGGTCAGTGCATCGAGCGCGGTCAGGACGGGGAGGCGGCCGATGAATTCCGGGATCATGCCGAACCCTAACAAATCTTCCGGTTCGACATGGCGGACCGCTTCGCGTCGGGCGGCCTCTTCGACTTCGAGCGATGGGCTGCTGAAGCCGAGTGTTTTATTGCCGATCCGCTTCTGCACGATTTTGTCGAGCCCGACGAAAGCGCCGCCGCAGATGAAGAGAATCTTTTCCGTGTTCACCTGGATGTATTCCTGGTGCGGATGTTTCCGGCCGCCCTGTGGCGGGACGTTACAGGTGCTGCCTTCGAGAATCTTCAGGAGCGCCTGCTGGACACCTTCGCCCGAGACATCGCGCGTGATGCTCACGTTGTCAGTCTTGCGGCCGATCTTGTCTATTTCGTCGATGTAAACGATTCCGATTTCGGCCCGTTTTACATCGTAGTCGGCGTTTTGCAGGAGGCGCAGGATGATGTTTTCTACGTCCTCGCCGACATAGCCGGCCTCGGTCAGGGTGGTGGCGTCTGCAATGCAAAACGGCACGTCGAGAATCTTAGCGAGCGTTTTCGCGAGGAGCGTTTTGCCCGAACCGGTCGGCCCGATGAGCAAAATGTTGCTCTTTTCGATCTCGACGTCGGCAAACGGATCAGGCTGAAAAGCAGCCGAGGTATCGGTCGGCGGAGCGCTTTGCAGAACGCGTTTGAAATGATTGTGGACCGCAACCGAAAGCGTCTTTTTCGCCATGTCTTGCCCGACCACGTACTGGTCGAGCGAATGCCGGATCTCGACTGGTTTCGGAACACGGATGGTGGAGGATTGGCGCCGAGCGTCTTCGTTCAGCTCCTTGTCGAGGATGCTTTTACAAACGTTGATGCAGCTATCGCAAATGTAGACACCGGGACCCGCGATAAGCTTGCGCACCTCCGCGTGGCTCTTGCCACAGAAGGAGCACATGGTGAGGTTCGAAGCGCGGGCCATAGGTGTCCCCTCGGTAAAGCAGTTCCTATTCCTCGACCTTCTGCGGCAGCGCGGCCTCCGCGACTGCCGTCGTGCGATCGCTCAGGCTCTTATCCGGGCCGCTGCCCTCGAGCAATTTGGCTTCCTTTCGCGACTTAATGACTTCGTCGACCAGGCCGTAAGCCTTCGCTTCCGTCGCGTTCATGTAATAATCGCGATCCGAATCGTGCAAAACCTGATCTTCCGGCTTGCCGGTATGCTGTGAGAGGATGCGGATGAGGCGTTTCTTCAGCTTAAACATGTATTCGACCGTCCGCTCCACATCGCTCGCCTGGCCCTGCGCTCCGCCCGAGACCTGGTGAATCATGATATCGGAATTAGGAAGCGCGAAACGCTTGCCCTTCGTGCCGGCAGCGAGTAGAACCGCGCCCATGCTGGCCGCCATCCCGAGACAATAGGTGGTCACGTCGCAGGTCAAAAACTGCATCGTGTCATAAATCGCCAGACCCGCCGTCACCGAACCGCCGGGCGAGTTGATGTAAATGTTGATGTCCTTTTTCCCGTCCTCCATTTGCAGGAAAAGGAGCTGCGCAATGACCAGGTTCGCGATGTGATCGTCGATCGGCGTCCCGAGAAATACGATCCGATCTTTCAATAACCGCGAGTAAATGTCGTAGCTGCGCTCGCCCCGGCCGGTCTGTTCGACGACCATCGGGACAAGGACGGATTGAGAATAATTTAAGTCGCGATTTGTCGTCATTTTGATTCGTGAGCGGCTTCCGGAATTGAAGTTGCGGCCGCGCTCCCGATGGTAGCATTCGACCCGAGGAAATCAATTGTCTTGGCCAGCAGGACCTGCTCCACGAGCCCGTTCATGGCGTCGTTTTTTTCGATTTCCTGCTGCATTTTTTCCGGGGTGGTGTTGTGATGCATCGCCTGGTGGCGGATGCGCTCATCAACGTCGGCGCGTGTCACCTGAATTTTCTCCTGCTCCGCAATCCGGTGCAGGATGAAATTTGTTTTCAGCCGCTGCGCGGCCAGGCCGCCTGCCACCCGGATCAGCTCTTCTTCCTTCTCCTTCAACATTTCGTCCGGCACCCCGCGCTCGCGGTTACGGTGAACCAGCTCAGCAAGGGCGTTGCGCGTTTCGGATTTGAGGAGATTTGGCGGGAGCTCGAAATCGATCCGCTCACTGAGAAACTGGAGCACCTGCGATTCGCGAGTCCGCTCCAGCTCATGACCCTTTTCGTGCTCGATCTGATGCTCGAGCGCGTGGCGCAGATCGGCCAGGGTCTTGTCCGGCATCCATTTCGCTGCGAATGCGTCGTCCAGCGGCGGCAGAACCCGTTGTTTAATTTCAAGCAGTTTGACTTCGTACTCGGCCGCCTTCCCGGCGACTTCGGGAACCGGGAAATCCGCCGGAAATTCCACTTTCACGGTTCGGGTTTCGTCACACTTCTGCCCGATGACTTGATCGACGAACCCCGGCAGGAAATTTTCCGCCGCTAACCGGAGCCAGAATTTCTTTCCGCCCTGCAGATTCTTGCTCGCGGTCGGCGCCAGCTCCGCGATCGGCTTACCATCGATCGCGCCCTCGAAATCGATGACCGCGAAATCTTCCAGCTCCAGCCCGCGCTCCGGCACATCGATAAAATCGGCCGACTGCTCGCGCAAACGCTCAAGGGCCATCTCGATCTCCTGCTCGGTCACCTTGGTGTCGGGTAAACTAAGCGGGATGCCTTTGTAATCGGGCAGCTCAAATTCCGGTGCAGTCACGACTGTGGCGCGGAAACGCATCGAGCGATCTTCTCCAAACTCGACGTCTTCCAGATTCGTTAGGGAAACAACCCGCAACTGCTTCTCTTCGACCGCTTCGCGATAGCTCTTGGAGACTAGTTTCTTCGTCAGTTCGTCCTGGATATCCTTCCGAAATTTCTTCTCGATCACGCTGCGCGGTGCTTTCCCTGGGCGATACCCGGGGATCCGAGCCTGGGCGGCAAAACTGTTCGCGATCGCATCCCACTCCTTCGAGACCTGCTCCGGTGGCAGCTCGATCTTGAGCGTCGCAACGCAATGGGGCTGATTTTCTACTTCGACCTTCATCGCCCCACGCTACGGGTGAGCGGGATCGTTCGCAAACCAGCGGCCAAGAAGCAGACGATTACTCTCGGCAGTAAACGCGGTCCCCGTCGACATACACTGAATCAACCTGGGAAACGCCAAACCAATAGGCGATCTCGCGGTAGTCCGGGCAGTCGAAGATGCTAAAATTCGCGGCTTTACCCGCCTCGAGCGATCCAATCCGGTCGCCACGTTCGAGACTATGGGCGGCGTTGATCGTGCTCGCCGTAATCCCTTCTGCCGGCGTCATCTTCATCTGCGTGCAGGCGAGCGAGAGAATCATCGGAATGGACGGCGTCGGCGACGAACCGGGATTGAAATCCGTCGCCAGCACAACTGCCAGACCGGCATCGATCATGGCGCGCGCCTTCGGATAACGCGTTTTACCGAGCGCATAAACCGAAGCCGGCAATAACACCGGCTGCACACCCGCCTCGGCGAGTGCGGCAATTTCGGCGTCGTTGGTTTGCTCGAGATGATCGGCCGTTGCGGCGCCCAATCGCGCCGCGAGAAACGCTCCCCCGGAATTCGTTAGTTGATCGACATGCATCCGGAGGCGCAAACCGTGCGACTGCGCCGCCTTCAGAATTTTCTCCGAATCCGCGAGGTCGAAATAGCCGGCTTCGCAAAAGATGTCGCAACTCTCGGCTAGCCTATCCTCAGCCACAGCCGGCATCATCTCGCGGATCACGAGCGCGACATACTGCTCGGGCGCGCCGGCAAATTCTTCCGGAATAGCGTGTGCGCCGAGGAAGGTCGGCACAAATTCCAGCGCGGTGGTTTCGCTTAGTTGCCGGATGACGCGCAGAATTTTCAGCTCTTCATCAAGCGACAATCCATAGCCAGACTTGGCTTCCATCGTCGTCGTTCCGCAGCGCAGGAACCAATTCGCTCGCCGTTGCGCCTGCGCGAGAAGTTCGGCTTCACTCGCCGCGCGCGTCTTGCGGACCGTCGAACGAATGCCTCCGCCACTTGCGGCAATCTCCTCGTAGGTCGCACCCCGAGAACGCATTTCGAATTCATCGACCCGATTTCCGCCGAAGACGGGATGCGCATGGGCATCGACAAAACCCGGAAGCACTGCGCGCCCACGGGCATCGATCACCTCGATGTCGCTAGGCAATCCGCCGGCGATTTCGTCGGAAGCACCGGTCGCCACGATGATGCCATCGCGCACCAGCATTCCACCATCTTCGATGATCGCGAGGTCGCTCAGCTCTCGACCAATCCGGGCTCGTTTCGGCCCGGCCAGCGTGACCAGTTGGGCAGCGTGTAAAACGGCGACCGATTTCAAGAGAGCTTGCTCTCCACCACGCGGCGAGCGGTCTCGTAGCGCGCCTCCGATTCGGTCATCAACGCGATCAATTTTTCGCTCAGATTTGTCCTGATTTTTTCATCCTTAAGACCCGACAAATTAATCCGCACATTCATCCCCGCCCCATCGACACAGGCGCGCGTGGCCAGCAACCCAACGCCGACATCCGAGATTGAGGCCGGATTGCCTTTCTCCGCCATCGCCGCCAGCAGGTCGTAGGACCGGCTCGCGGTCTCCATGACCTTTAGCGGAATTTCCGCCGCATATTGGTTTGCCCTCTGGATCGCCTTGGTGCGGGCCACCTTTTCTTCAGCGGAATCTTTCGGCAAACCAAAAGCCGACATCACCTTATTAAAGGCAGCGGTGTCTTCATCGACCAAAAACAGGAGCTCGTCTTTCAACTGCTGCCCTTGCACCGCCCAGTCGCTAAAAAATTCGAGCTGCTCGTCCCAGCCGCGTTTGCCCGCGGAAAGATTCGCTACCATTCCACCTAACGACGCCCCGAGAGCACCCATCAGGGCCGCGACCGAACCGCCGCCGGGCGCCGGCGAATCGCTCAGCGTCTCGTTACAGAACTGCCGAAGATTCATCTTCACGAGCGACTTCTTCGCCTCCTCAGCGATCTTGAACTCGATCACTTTTTCCTTCGGATCGAACGGCTTCAGCTCGCTCAGGCCCATCGAACGGATGGCAAGGTCGATCAGTTCTTCTTCCGCCGCACCTTCCGACCACTTTTGTTTGCGCAGAAAATATTTTCCGGCTTCGACGAGAGATTTCTTGGGCAGCATCCCGACAATTTCGGAACCGGTCGCGCGCATCCCGCGCTCCGCGGCCGCAGTCGCACAGGCGTCGAACGCGACGTGCAACGGTGTCTCTTCGATGTTCGTCAGGTTCATCGAAACCTGCGCGATCCCATACTCTTCGACATACCAGCCGATGGCTTTGACATTTTTCAGCATTCCCGGGATCCGCACCGGTTCGCCGTTTTCGTCGAGCACCTTCTTCCCGGTTGGCGTCCCATCCTCGGTTTTGACGCGCCCGTTCTCGCGCACGTCGAAAGCAACTGAGTTCGCCCGACGGGTTGACTTCGTGTTCAGGTTCACGTTGTAAGCCACGAGAAAATCCCGCGCGCCGATGACGGTCGCGCCAGACTTTTCGTTAAAGACTGCGGGACCAAAATCAGGCTTCCAGGCCGGTTGTTTGATCTTCTCAAAAAAGCCTTCGTATTCTCCGGCGCGAATGATGGAGAGATTGGACCGCTCCGGACCGCCGGCGGCTCTTTCGTAGAGGTAAACCGGGATCTTCAATTCCTCCGCAACCCGTTTGCCTAACGACTTCGCGCAGTCGATCGCTTCCTCCCAACTCACATCGCTCACCGGGATGAACGGGCAGACATCGGTCGCGCCCATTCGCGGATGCGCGCCTTTCTGCTTGCGCATGTCGATCAATTCCGCCGCTTTTTGGATTCCGCGAAAAGCGGCCTCGACCGCGACCTCGGGCGACGCGACGAAGGTCACGACCGTGCGGTTGGTGCTCGCGCCCGGGTCGACATCGAGAAGTGAAACACCCTCAACTGCCTCGATCGCCGAAGTGATCTGTTTGATTACGTTCAGGTCGCGGCCTTCAGAAAAATTGGGGACGCATTCAATCAGTTTTTGCATCGTTAGGCTCTTTCCTATCAATCCCGCGCCTGCGGCTCCATCGGAATCTTGACGTCGTGCTCCCTGGCAAATTGGATCGCACGTGAATAACCGGCGTCCGCGTGGCGAATCACGCCCATTCCCGGATCGCTCGTCAAGACACGCTCGAGGCGGCGCTTCGCGCTGTCGGTCCCGTCGGCCACCACCACCATCCCGGCGTGCTGCGAGTAGCCGATCCCAACGCCGCCGCCGTTATGGAGCGAAATCCACGATGCGCCAGCCGCCGTATTGACGAGCGCGTTGAGCAACGGCCAGTCGGCGATCGCGTCGCTCCCGTCGATCATTCCCTCCGTCTCGCGATAGGGCGACGCGACCGAGCCGGCGTCGAGATGATCACGCCCGATCACAATCGGGGCGCTAATCTCTCCGCGCCGAACGAGCTCGTTCATGGCAACCCCAAATTCCGCGCGTGCACCGTAACCGAGCCAGCAAATCCGGGCCGGTAGCCCCTGGAATTGAATCCGCTTGCGAGCCAGTTTCATCCAGCGGCCGAGCGTCTTGTCTTCCGGGAACAATTCGAGAGCAAGCTGATCGGTCCGCGCGATGTCGGCCGGATCGCCGCTCAACGCCACCCAGCGGAACGGACCTTTCCCCTCGCAAAAGAGTGGGCGGATGTATTCCGGGACGAATCCTGGAATATCGAACGCTTTTTCGCAGCCGGCTTTTTTCGCCTGCGTCCGGAGGTTGTTGCCGTAATCGAAAGTGATCGCGCCCTTCTTCTGCAAGGCCAGCATCGCGTCGACATGCTGCGCCATCGCGGCCATTGAGCGCTCGACATATTCGTCCGGCTTCTCCGCGCGCAGTTGGAGTGCTTCAGCCAGCGACATTCCGTTAGGGACGTAGCCATTGAGTGCGTCGTGAGCGCTCGTCTGGTCGGTCAAAACATCGGGGACAATTCCGCGCCGAACCATCTCCGGCAGCACGTCCGCACAATTGCCGACGAGGCCGACCGAGATCGCTTCTTTCGTCTCGAGCAATTGCAGCGCTTCGTCGAGCGAACGGGCGATCTTGTCGCAATAGCCGCTCGTCAGGCGTTTTTCAATTCGAGTCGGATCAACCTCAATCCCGAGACAGCGAGCGCCGGCCATGGTGGCAGCGAGCGGTTGTGCGCCCCCCATCCCGCCGAGACCGCCGGTGACGAGCAGCTTGCCTTCGAGAGAACCACCAAAGTGACGTTCCCCAGCCGCGGAAAAGGTTTCGAACGTGCCTTGCACGATTCCCTGGCTGGCGATGTAAATCCACGAGCCGGCGGTCATTTGGCCGTACATCGTCAGGCCGAGTTTTTCCAGCCGGTTGAACTCCGGATAATTCGACCACTGGCCGACGAGATTCGAGTTGGCGATCAGGACCCGCGGCGCTTCGTCGTGCGTCCGGAAAACTCCGACCGGTTTGCCGGATTGCACGAGCAACGTTTCGTCATCCTCCAGTTCGCGCAGCGCCTTGACGATCGCGTCGAAAGCTTCCCAGCTCCGCGCGGCCCGGCCAGTCCCGCCATAAACGACCAACCTGTCCGGATCTTCCGCGACCTCGGGATCGAGATTGTTCATCAGCATCCGGAGAGCCGCTTCCTGCTGCCAGCCTTTGCAGCTCAGTTCCTTCCCGCGCGGGGCGCGAATGGTTCTTTTCATAATGTGTCGTCTCCGCTGTCGAATTGTCCGCCGCGAATCGCCTCCGCGATGCATGCGATGTCGGGTGCGAGCACTCGATCTTCTTCCAGGCGCGGAACGAAGCCGCGTAAAGTGGCGAAAGCACGCTCGACGCCGGCGCCGGCTTTGAGCGGTCGCCGAAATTCCAATCCCTCGGCTGCGGCGAGCAACTCGATTGCGAGCACGTTTTCCGCGTCCTCCACGATCGTGCGCAACTTCAACGCACCCGTCATTCCCATCGAGACGTGATCTTCTTTTCCAGCCGACGTGGGCAGGTTATCGACGCTCGCCGGGTGAGCCAGGACTTTCGCTTCGTTCAGGAGCGCGACGGCCGCGACGTGCGCGATCATGAAACCGGATTGCATCCCAGGATGCTGCGCAAGGAAAGCGGGCAGTCCTTCGCTCAGGTCCGGATTCGTTAGGCGATCGATTCGCCGTTCACTGATGCTCATCAAATCGGTCGTCGCGATGGCCGCGTAATCGAGCGCGAGAGCGAGCGGCGCGCCGTGGAAATTGCCGCCCGAAAGGACATCGCCATTGTCGGTGAAGACGAGCGGATTATCGGTCGCCGAACCCGACTCGATCCCGAGCACATCCTCGCAGTGGGCGAGCGCGCCGCGGACCGCGCCGTGCACCTGCGGCATGCAACGCAGGCTGTAGGCGTCCTGAACGCGGGGGTCGTCATGGGCGTGCGATTCGCGGATTTCGCTGCCCTGCAGGAGCGCGAGGAGATGGCGCGCGACGGCCTGCTGGCCGGGATGCGGGCGGGCGTTGTGAATGCGCTCGTCGAACGCCACCGGAGTTCCCTTGAGGGCTTCGAGCGTCATGGCGCCGGCCACGTCGGCAACCCGGGCAAGGCGTTGGGCCCGGAAGAGAGCGAGGCCCCCGATCGCGTGCATCGCCTGGGTGCCGTTGAGCAGCGCGAGGCCTTCCTTGGCGCGCAGGTCGGTCGGCTGGAGCCCGGCTTTTTGGAGCGCCTCCGCGCTGGGTATTCGTTCCCCTTTGTAAAAGGCTTCCCCTTCCCCGAGGAGCGAGAGCGCGAGATGAGCCAGTGGCGCGAGATCCCCGCTGGCGCCGACCGACCCCTTTTCGGGAATAACCGGGCAGACATTATTGTTCAGCATCGCGACCAGAAGCTGGATGACCTCCAGCCGAATCCCGCTGAAGCCGAGAGTGAGAACATTGGCGCGGAGGAGCATCATGGCCCGCACTTCCGGCTCGGACAGCGGGCGGCCGATGCCGCAGCAATGGCTCCGAACGAGATTGACCTGGAGCTGCTCCAGTTGATCTGAGGGAATCTGGACGTCGGCCAGTTTGCCGAAGCCGGTGCTGACGCCGTAGGTGACATCGCCCCGGGCGACGATTTCCTCGACGACTTTGCGCGAGGCGTGGACCGCATTTTCCGCTCGGGCGGCGATCTCGACCGGCTCATGATTTAAGGCGACGCTCGCGATCTTCGCGAGGGATAAAGGCCGGCCACTAAGCTGCAACATGGAGCGAATACTACGAGAAACCTCCGCGAATTCCACTTGTAGACGCCTCCCTCTGAGAGGCGCGCGGGTTGGTCCGCGGCGGGGTTTGGCGCCGCGCTTCGCCGAGCGAAGCGTCTACAAGGTGGTCTCCAAGCGAAAAAGGCCAGGCCGCGTAAACGGCCTGGCCTTCTGGGTTAAAGTTGTCCGGTCGGAGGCGAACCGCCGGTGCGGAGCTATTTGGTGTAACCGGTCGACGCCGGCGGCGTTGACATCGTCTCCTTTTTCTGCGCGCAAGCACCCAGGCTCAGCACGCCGGCCGCAACGGCCACGATCATGATCATTTTGACTAATTTCACTATATCTCGCCTCCTTCCTTAGCAGGTTGCTGCCGACTGTTTAGGCGGGGAAGCCAGCGCATGCAACGAATTTCTCGGGGTTTTTTCGCTAGGCCACAATTACTACTTCGGCCCCCACCGGCACCTGGTCGTAGAGTGTCAGCAAGTCGTCATTTTTCATACGGATACAGCCGTGGCTGGCCGGCTGCCCAATCTGGTCTTCGTGGTTCGTGCCGTGGATGTAGATGAAGCGATCCCGGGTGTTGGCGTTGTGCTCTTCGAGGCCATCGAGCCAGAGGATGCGGCTCACGACAAGGTCGTCGGCGGGCTCGACGAGTTCCTCGGGCATAAGCGGCAGGCGGTTGCGAAAAATCGTACCGACAGGAAACTCGCCGCCGATTTTCTCGCCGATCTTGAATCGCCCGAGCGGCGTTTTCAGGCTCCCCTCCTCCGAGCCGAGGCCGAAGCGCGACGTCGAGACGGGATAGCTGGCGAGAATGGTCTCGCCGGAGACAAGGTCGAGGCGTTGCTCGGGAACGGAGATCCGGATGATGGGTTCGGTCGTTTGCATCTCAGAGCGCGGGCGATAGACTGCGCACGCGATGCCGAAAAAATATCACGTCGCGGTCGTTGGCGCGACTGGCGCGGTCGGGATCGAGCTGCTCCGGGTACTGGAGCGGCGCGACTTCCCCGTGGCAGATTTACGGCTCCTGGCTTCGGCACGCTCGGCTGGCCGCAAATTGGCCTTCCGCGGTCGCGAGTATCCCGTCGAGACGCTGGGGCAAGATTCGTTCGGTGGGATCGAGCTCGCCTTTTTCAGCGCGGGCTCCGGTACGACGAAACAGTTTGCGTCCTTAGCAACTGCGGCCGGCGCGGTGGTGATCGATAATTCGGCAGCCTATCGGATGGATCCGGAGGTGCCGCTGGTCATTCCCGAGATCAATCCCGACGATGCCCGCGCCCATCACGGATTGATCGCAAACCCGAACTGCACCACCGCTGTTGCCCTCATGGCGCTCTATCCGCTTCATCGCGCTTTTGGATTGCGCCGCATTTTTGCCTCGAGCTACCAGGCGGTTTCGGGAACAGGCGCACGCGCGATCGAAGAGCTAAAGCGCCAGATCGAAGCCAGCACCTGCGGGGAGGAGTCGGCCCCGGAAGTTTTTCCGCACCCGATTGCTTTCAATGTGCTGCCGCACGTCGATTCTTTCCTCGAGAACGGCTACAGCAAGGAAGAAATGAAGATGCAAAACGAAGGGCGCAAGATCATGCATCTGCCTGATTTCATGGCTTCAGTGACTTGTGTGCGCGTCCCCGTTTATCGCGCGCACTCAGTCGCGATCAGCGCGGAGTTTGCGCGCCCAGTCTCGCTCGATGCCGCGCGTGAGGCTCTCGCGAAGGCACCGGGCCTGGAACTGGTCGATGAACCGCAATCCAATCGCTACCCGATGCCACTCGCCGTCGCCGGGAAGGACAACTGCCAGGTCGGCCGCCTGCGCCTGGATTGCGCCTTGGAAAACGGTCTCGCGCTCTGGGTGGCAGGCGATCAGCTCTTAAAGGGCGCCGCGCTCAACGCCGTGCAGATCGCCGAACTCCTTTGACAAGAAACGGTCCCGGGATTTCTCCCGAGACCCTATTAAGTTCCTGCCTTACTGCTGCGGAGGCGGCTCGTAGGCGGGCTTTTTCTTTTTGCCCTTCCGCTCGTTGTTGAGATTCGTTTCCTGTTGGCGTTCCTGACTTTGTTGCTGCTGCGGACGGACCTGCTCTGGAAGGCGGTTTCGTTGCGGAAGCTGCGGTTGCCGCGCCGGCGCGGCGTACCCTGCCTTTTCCTGAGCCTGCACTCGAGCCGGACGCTGCGCCTTGTTTACCGACTCCGTATTCTGGAGATCCGAAGTGCGGGTCTGATCACCGAAATTTCCCCCGCGATCCTTCTGGCGATCTTTTCCGCCCGTCTTGAGGTCTTGCGGACCAGGGCGGGAACCCAGTGCGTTCTCAGCGCCAGGTTCGTTAGTCGTCACTTCTCCCGATTTCCGGTTCTTCTGCGGCTGGAAAGTGGGCGGCGGAACGTTCTTTGCATTTTCCTTGTTCATTGCGGTCTCGATCTCCTGCTTGTTCTGGACGCCCTGCCAGCCGCGCTCGAGTCTTGGTTTCTCGACTTTGGTCTTCACCTGCCGGGGGGCGATCTTCTCCTTGGAGCGCTGCACCGCCGGCGCGGCCACGACCAGGACGTTGCCGTTCACGCGATTGAGATTGCCGCGTCGATCACCGCCGACTGTGGTTTCGCGTTCCAATTTCAGGCGCTGAACTGGTCGGGACGAGAACTGATTGATGCGATTCAAATCGGGTCCGTTGTTGATCACGATCGAATTGTTGTAGGTGATATTGGTCACGTTGACCGTCCGGTTAATGATCGTCACGTTGCGCCGCGGCTCGATGATGCGCCCACGCAAAACGGGTTCACCGATGTAGCGAATATCGACAAAGTTGTAATAGAGCGGTCCGATACCGAAGCTGGCGTCGACCGCGCCGCTAATGGGACGACCTTCGTAAATCACTTCGCCGGGCTGTGGGGGCAATGGCGCCCAACCGACAAAGTCGCCGCCGGTGCGCCACGAGACCCAGGCCGGACCCCATTCATAACCGGGCGCCCAGACCCATCCGAAGCTGTCGAGATTTGCCCAGCGGCCATAATGATAAGTGGCCCAGCCGAAATCCTCGTAGGAGACCCAGGTCCAGCCAGCGTCCGTGTAAGCCCAGTAGCCATCGGCATACGGTCGCCAATCGGAGCTGTTAACCGCCACGCTTGGCTGAAAGCAATAGCCGTAATCTGCGACTTCGATCCAACTGCCGTAGGGCGAGAGATTGTCGTAAAAGAAGTTCAGTGAGACTTCGGTATCCGCCTCTGCCCGCGGAGCGAGGTGGAACAGGAGACCGACTAATGTCAGTGCGAGTAAGATTGGTTTCATGGTGTTTGGCTGATGTGCAGTTTGGACTACAAGCATCAAACACTTATTCACCCATTCGGAACTGCCCGGCGTGGTGCTCGTTTGGGCAGGGCGCCCCGGGCCCCGGCTTTAGCGTGGCTTGACCACTACGAACGACCGGCTGCGTTGCCGGCAAACCGAGAGGACCTGGGGTTGACTAGGATCGAGCCCCTGTAGCGCCTGCTCGTAATCCTGAACGGAATTGATCGGTTCCTGATTGATCGCTTCAATCACATCGCCGGCGCGTAACTGTCCGCCCGACAGCTCGGCGCCGACCTGAGAGATCACTACCCCTTGCACCCCGCGCGGCACGCCCAGCCGCTGCGCCAGTTGCGGAGTTAATTCGCGCACTTCGATCGAATCAAGAACGCCGCCGTTCTCGCCCGATTGCCCGGGCTGGTCCGGTTGATCCGGTTCGGCATTCGGTTCGTTAGGCGAAGGTGGCGCCTGGCGTCCGCGTGCATCCGGCGGGAAGGCGCGGGCCAATTGATAATTGGCCGGCTGCTCCTTGATCGTGGCCGCGAGCGTGACCGGCTTACCCTTCCGCTCGACCTCTACCTCCACCTTCTTGTCCAACTCCACCTGCGTGACGAGCCGACGCAACTCCGCAATGTTGTGCACCTCGCGCCCGTCGAATTTTTGAATGATGTCCCCCTGCTGGATCTTCGCTTCCGCCGCCGGCGAATCGGGTAGAACAGAAACCACCGGCACCCCTGAGCCATCGGGCGCATTGATCTGCCCGGGCGGCAAAGCTGCCGTCTCGATCCCGAGATATCCGCGAATGATCCGCCCTTTCTGCAACAAACTTTCAAGCGCCATTTTCACCGTGTTGGACGGGATCGCGAAGCCAATCCCCTGCGAGCCGCCGCTCCGCGAGATGATCGCGGTATTGATGCCAACAACCTCGCCCCTCATATTGATCAAGGGACCACCGCTGTTCCCGGGATTGATCGCCGCGTCCGTCTGCAGATAATCGCCGAAACCGTCAACCCGGTTCGGGCGCCCCTTAGAGCTGATAATTCCGTCGGTTACCGTCTCGTCGAAGCCAAACGGATTCCCCACCGCGAGAACAAAATCGCCAGCCTGGACGGCGTCGGAATCGCCCAGTTTAAGCGGCTGCACGCCTGGTTCGTCCACTTTTAGAACCGCGAGATCGAGCTCCTTGTCGGCCCCGATGAGGCGCGCTTTTTTGGTCCGGCCGTCGCTCAGAACCACTTCGATTTCGTCCACTTGATCGACCACGTGGTTATTCGTGATGATGTGACCTTCCTTCGTCACGATGACGCCGGAACCGAGCGAATTCTGGACGAGCGCCTCCTCGGCCGGGCCGCGAAACTGGCGATAATTGCCCCGGAAAAAATCGAAAGGATCAAGCCCATACTGCGGCCGCTGTATTCGCTTCGAAGTCTTCACGCTCACAACAGAAGGGATGACGCCCGCAACAAGTTTCCGGCGCTCGTTGCTCAGGGAAGCGAGACTCGCGACCGCCTTCGGATCAACTGTCGGGTTTTGTGCGAGGGTGTATTTTTCCGGACTCGAACGGTTCGTCAGGCTGAGCCGACCGTGCCGCAATTGATAGTCGTAAAGCAGAGAAACACCGGCGCTTAGAACGAGGACCAGTAAGAGAAATTTGAATAGATTTTTCATCAACTGACGTGGGAAAAGGTTTTGCCCACTTCTTCGACAACCAAAGGCCGGAAACGTTGATTTTCCGATTTCTCCAGGAGCGGATCGTCGAGGAAAATCTCGCGCGCAGCAATTCGTGCGCGCTGCATGAGTTTCGCGTCGAGGCGCAGATTCCCGAGCTTCAATTCGGGTAGCCCACTCTGCGCTGTTCCGAGCAAATCACCCGGCCCGCGCAGCGCCCAATCGGCCTCCGCAACCTCGAAACCGTTGTTCGTTTTTTCCAGCACCGCCAGTTTCGCCACCGTCTCTTCCGAAGGATCGGAGCGAAGCAGTATGCAGTACGACTTGTGTTCGCCACGCCCGATCCGGCCGCGCAGCTGATGCAGTTGCGCGAGCCCGAACCGCTCCGCGTTTTCGATCAGCATGACCGTTGCGTTTGCCACATCGACGCCTACCTCGATGACCGTGGTACTGACCAGCACACTCGTTTGGCCGCGCCGGAAACGATCCATGATCGCCTGCTTATCCAGCGCCGGAATCCGTCCATGGAGCAGCTCGCAAGTGAAAGGCGCGAGCCGTTCGTGCCATTTTTCAAACTCCGCGCTGGCCGCTTTCGCTTCCAGCTTCTCGCTCTCGTCGATCAGCGGATAAACGATGTAAACCTGCCGGCCCGCCTCCAGTTCGCGACGCAAAAACGCAAGCACATCCGGTAATTTTTCTTCATCGCGTGCCGCTGTCACAATCCGCCCGCGGTCGGCCGGCATCTCATCGATCGTCGAGACATCGAGATCGCCGTAGAGACTCATGGTGAGCGTGCGCGGAATTGGCGTCGCCGTCATGACGAGCACATCCGGCGCCGGATCCTGTATCGTTAGGCGCCCGCGCTGGGCAACTCCAAACTTGTGTTGCTCGTCGATCACGACCAGTCCGGGATTCTCGAGTCCTTCCGGCTCAAAGAGCAGCGCGTGCGTCCCAACAAAAATCTGGCCCAACTCCAGGGAGCACAGGCCGCTGGCCTGTTCCGGTCGCCGGCCCGCCGGGCGGTCGGGCAGAGCGTCGGCCGCGACAGACGGGCCGCCTGTGCTCCCCGGATTCAGACTCGCCACCGCCGCAAAGAGCGGCAACGGATCCTCTTTCCGCGCCCCGGTCCGGAGGGAAACAGGCACGCCTAGCGGCTCCAGCCAGCGCCGCAGCACTTCGTAGTGTTGCTCGGCCAAAATCTGTGTTGGCGCCATCAGGGCGGCCTGAAAACCGGCCTCGACCGCGAGCAGCATGGCTGCGATCGCGACCACCGTTTTCCCGGATCCGACGTCGCCCTGCAAGAGGCGGTTCATCGGAATCGTCGAACGCAGATCGCCTTTCAGTTCCTCGATCACCCGGATTTGCGCGCTCGTTAGGTCAAAGGGCAATGCGCGAAGAAAGTGCTCCAGCAAATCGCCCGGTCCGCAGTGGATCGCGCCGCTTCGCGCCCGGGTGCGGGCCCGGCGCGAGGCGAGGAGCATCTGCATGGCAAAGAATTCCCCGAGCACGATCGCTTCCCGCGCGGCTGCGAGTGCTTCCTCGCTCGAAGGAAAATGAATCTCGCGCCAGGAATTCGAGCCGAGATTGGTCCCGAGCGAAGCCGGTAAATCGTTCGTTAGGTCGGTTTTGTCGCATTCCTCGAGGAGACGATAAATTAGTCCGCGCAGAACGCGCTGGGATAATCCTTCGGTCGCCGGGTAGATCGGCGTGATGCGGCGGAAATGGATTGAGATTTCCTCGTCGTTCTCGATCACCTCAAACTCCGGGTGTTCCATACAGAGGCGCTGACCGCGACGACGAGGCTTTCCGAAGACGACCAGGCGCTGTCCCGTCAGAATCATTTTCTGGACGTAATGGAGGTTGAACCAGCGCAGCACGAGCGGCTGGCTCAAGGCGTGCGCACCGTTTTCCTGCAACGTGGCCTCGAAAATTTTCCTGCCGCGACCAAAGCGGTTGAAGCGTGTCTTGACCACTTCGCCGCAGAGGCACACCGGCACTTCACTTTCCTCGCGCGGGAAACCCGCGAACTCGCTGCGATCCTCGTAGCGCCGGGGATAATGCGTGAGCAGATCGCCCACCGTCTCAAGACCGAGTCGGCGCAACTGGGTGCTGCGCGGACGTGGAATCCACTCGATCTCGCCTAACAAATTTGCACTCGTCAGGCTCATGATTCGACCGGGATTGACGCGCGGAGCGCCTCGACCTGCATCTGCAAACGGATCTCGCCATTGTATTCATCGGCGCTGATCCGAAACGCGACGTCCCAGGGCGGCTCCGGAAGCGGCTCTTCCGCGCCGCCAAAAAAAATCGCCCTCTGGTAACGGCCGTTTTGCCGCAGGCGCAATGCGAGATGCTTTTCCTTCAGGATCAGCGGCGGAGCTGCGGGCTCCACGCCTCGCGCGAGAAAGAGCGGCTGCGGATTGCTTTGCCCAAAGGGTTGCAACAACTCGTGCCAGCGAAGTAGCTCCCAGTTCAACTCGCGCAGGGTCAGCTCGTCATCCAGATGAAGACAAGGCTCGAGATATTCCGGTGAAATCATCTCGCGACAGGCTTCTTCAAACGCGGCACGGAAGGCCGGGAAGTTTTCTTCCCGAATCGTTAGGCCAGCGGCCATCTCGTGCCCGCCGAATTTCTCGAGATGATCGGCGCAGCGTCCCAGCGCCGCGACAAGTGAGAGCCCCGCGATGCTTCGACCGCTGCCCTTCCCCACCCCCTCCTCATCGAAGCCGACGATGATCGTCGGTCGATGGAAATTGCGCGCGATGCGGGAGGCGACGATTCCAAGGACGCCTGGATGCCAGGCGCGATCGCCGAGCACAATGGCAGCCGACTCGGAGAGGTTTTCATCCCTGATCCTCGTTTCCGCGGCCTGGACGATTTCGCGTTCGACGCTTTGCCGTTCGCGATTCTGTCCGTCCAATTCGCCGGCGAGGGCGCTCGCTTCTTCGGGATCGGTTGTGAGCAGAAGGCGCAACGCTTTTTCCGCGGTCGTTAGGCGCCCGGCCGCGTTCAGGCGCGGCCCGAGACGAAAGCCGATATCTTCGGCCGCGATCGGCGGACGGACGGCCGCGATCTTCATCAGTTCGTTCACGCCTGGCAATCGCCGGCGCGCGATTGCGCGCGTTCCATGGTGGACCAAGATCCGGTTTTCGGCCTCAAGGGGCACAATGTCGGCCACCGTCCCGAGCGCGACGAGGTCAAGCCGTTGCCGCAGGTCGAAATCCGCCAGCGGACGGGTCTTGAGCAAAGCGTGGCAAAGTTTAAAGACGATGCCGACACTGCAGAGGTAGGTGAAAGCGCAGCCATCGACCGCTTTCGGATTCACCACCGCTGTGCAATCGGGCAAGGCGCCTTTCGGCTCGTGATGGTCGAGCACGATCACGTCCGCGCCCCGCGCGCGAATTTGGGCGACTTCGGCAGAGGAGGCGGTCCCACAATCAACCGCGATCAGGAGCTGCGGTTGGTGCGTCTTCCAGCAGCGCTCGATTCCTTCCGCGCTCAAGCCGTAGCCTTCCTCCATCCGCGAAGGCAGGAAAAGCGCGGGGGCCACACCGTAGGCGCGGAGCATTTCATTCAGCAGCGCGAGCGAGGTCACACCGTCGACGTCGTAGTCGCCGTAGAGAACAATCCGCTCCTGAGCGATGATCGCGCGCAAAATTCGATCGACCGCCGCCTGCATGTTCGGGAGTAAGAAGGGATCGCTCAACCGCTTCAGACGCGGCTGCAAAAAATCGGTCGCCTGCTCGTCGTTGAGCAATCCTTTGCGCCGCAGGAGACGCGCAATGCAGGGCAGGCCGCAGACATGGTCCGAAAATTTGATTCCTTCGACCGTGCCGTTGTTCGAAGGCAAAACCCAGCGCCGCGCCCGTTTCATTGCACGCCCTCGTTAGGCAAGAAATTGGGCAAACCGCAGGGCGTTGAGTAGGGCGTGAAATTTGGCATCGTTATAAAAGTAAACGATAGCGTCACGGCCGCGTCGCGCTAGATGAGGACGGGGGCGGGTGGAACGGCCGGGAGCAGCTTGTGCTTTGCGCACAGTTCAGCAAACATCTGGAAGCCTTTTTTCTCTTCTTCGCCGAAGGAAAAACGCAAACATTCGCGAAAGTAGAACTCGCAAAAGGCACCATGGCTCTCAGATTGCGTCGCGATCAGGCGGTTAAGATTGGCGAGATTGTCCTGACCTAACGACCGCAACGCCGGCCCGATCGTCGCTTTCCCGGAGTAGTCGGGCCGGACCAGCCAGAGGGCATAAATGAACGGCAGCCCCGTCATCCGTTTCCAATCCGCGCCGAGGTCGAGAATCTGACAACTCCCTTCTTTCTCATTCCGAAAACGAATCGCCTGGTCGCCAATCAAAAGCCGGCCGCGCTCCGCGCTCATTTCTCCGTCGGCGATAAACTTGGGCGCGAGGCCACGTTCGCCTAACAAACAGCGGAGAAGGTTGACCGACGTCTCGGAGGCCGGATCGACCACCACCTCGCGCAAATGCTCGAGCGGCACGCGGTGCGCGAGGATGACACTGAAAACCGGGCCATCGGATGCGATCGCGATCTGATCGACGACCGAGTAGATCGGGTTGCGCAAATATTCAAAGCTCGAGACCAGCGCGGCGTCGAGCTCCCCGGCCGCCAGGCATCGGCAGAGGACCGAGGGATGATCGAACTGCACTGCCCCGCGCCAGCCGTGAATGAGCGGGAGCGCGTTGAGATACTGGACGCAACCGAGGCGGAGCGAAGTGGGCGGCAGCACCTCAGGCGCAGACCAGGGTGTGGTCTGCTTCCGGCAGAGAGCTCGATTCGGCCGGCGTGACGCGATTGTAGTAACTATCGCGTTGCACCGGATCGCGGCCGGCTTCGCGAATAACATGGCGCAGCGTCTCGACGGTCTGTTCCTCCGGCGTGGTCACGCCCGCCATGTGGAAGATTTTCTCGCGCATGATGGTCCCGTGGAGATCATCCACCCCATAGCTGAGCGCGACCTGCGCGAGCGGCAATCCCATGCTCACCCAGTAGGCGGTGAGATGATCGATGTTATCGAGATAAATGCGGCTGACCGCGAGGTTCCGGAGCTGGTCGAAGGCGGTGGCGTGCGGGATATGAGAAAGGACCGTGCTCTCGCCGGGCTCAAAGGCGAAGGGAATGAAGCCGGTGAAGCCGTGAGTTTCGTCCTGCAGCTCACGCAATTGACGCAAATGATCGACCCGCTGCTCGAGCGATTCGATGTGTCCATAAAGCATCGTACAGGTGCTGCGCCCGCCCATCCCGTGCCAGGTGCGGTGGACATCGAGCCATTCCGCCGCGTTCTCCTTGCCTCGGCATAACTCATCCCGAACCGCGGGATCGAAAATCTCCGCACCGCCGCCGGTCAGCGAACCGAGGCCGGCCGCGCGCAGAGTGGCAAGAGTTTCGGCGATCGAGGTTTTGAAAATCCGGCGCGCCAGGTGCCGGATTTCGATTGCGGTGAAAGCCTTCAGTTGGAGCTGCGGATCGAGGGCGCGCAGCCGGGTGAGGAGCTCGAGATACCACTCCTTGCTGAGGGTCGGATGCAGACCGCCGACCATATGCACCTCGGTAATGCCGCTGGCCAAAGCCTCTTGGACCGCCGCCACGATTTCGTCGACGGAGTTCTCGAAAGCGTTCGGATCGCGCTTCTTTGCGGCGAAGGCGCAGAACTGGCAGGAGAGAACGCAGATGTTGGAGTAGTTGATGTAGCGATTGAGAATGTAAGTCGCGACGTTGCCGTTTTTACGCTCGCGCACGACGCTGGCCATAATGCCGAGGGCGTTGAGATCCTTAGAGCGATAGAGCTGGAGGGCGTCCTGATCGGAGATCCGCTCGTTGGCCTCGATCTTTTCGGCGGTCGGACGGAGCGAGGCAGGGATGAGCGAAATTTTCATTGTGAATATGCGTTCTGAGCGGGGAAACTCAGCGGCTAATAGTGCACAGGAGGAAACGTCCGTGCAAGCGTTCTAAACTGCCTCCACGCCCGGGTTCGACGCTGCTCGTGATCGTGTTCATAGTCGTGATCGGTCTCCACTGTTTCGATTACGAGCACGAGTGACGAGTGGAAAATAAAGAGGGCGAACCAGCACGGTCCGCCCCCTTCCAACCCCACAACAAATTTTCTTAAAAATCCCGGTCCTTCGCCGTGCTCATGAAGCGCATCTTGGCCGGCGCCGGGGCCACGCCCGGTTTGGGATAATCGGTCGTCACCTGGCGATTTGAAGTCGGGACGAGGCGGACGGCGCCTCTGGCATTATTCCGCCAGCCGTTTGGATCGGCGAATTCCTCGCCACTGTGGTGCAAACCGGAAATCTGATCTTCAAGGCCGGTGCCATAGCGTTGTGCGAGGATCGTCGGGGTAACGAAGACGAGCAGGTTGCGCTTCCTGCGTTCGTTCAGGCGCTCCTGAAAGAAGTAGCCAAGAATCGGGATGTCGCCAATCACCGGCACTTTGTTGCGCGCCTTGAGCACTTCATCCTGGAGCAGGCCGCCGATCGCGAGCGTGTCGCCGCTCTTGATCAAGACATTGGAATCGAGTGTCCGCGTGTCGATGATGGGGCTGCGGACAGTCGCACCCGCGAATTCGAACTCCGAGTCGCCGACCTTATTACTGATGACCGGCTTCACGCTCAGGGTAATGAAATCGTCCTTATTGACCGATGGCCTAACGACAAGAGTGTTACCGAATGTCTTATCCTGGAATCCACCGAAGACCGCCGTCGCCGTCTGTTCGTTGAAGTTCAACTGCGGGACCGGCTGATTGCGGGTAATTTCGATTTTCGCTTGCTGGTTGTCGGCGGTTACAATGCGCGGGTTGGCGAGAAATTCCGCGTCGGTATCCTCGTTAAGCGCGCGAATAGTCACCGACATTTGCGGCACGGAAAGGATGGCAAACTGGCCAAGAGCGAGCGAACCAAGACTGCCGAAGAAATTGTTATTGCCGGAATTCCCGAGAGCGAAATCTCCGACCGGAGTGACCGTACCGGCAGCGGGAGTCGTCCCCGTCGTTGTGCCGTACTTGAGGACTTGGGGATTAGCCGAGCCCCCAACTACGCCCGCCCAGTTGATCCCATAGCTTTGTTTAGGATTGGCGTTCACCTCGACGAGGCGCGCCTCGATCATGACCTGCTTGGTTGGCTTATCGATTTGCATCAGCATCTTGCGGATGTTGTCGATGTTGCTCTGCGTCTCGCGATAAAAAATCGTGTTCGTCCGCTCGTCAACTTGCGGAGCATCCTTGCTCGCGAGTTGCGAAGCGAGCAGCGGTGCGATGTCCTTCGCCCGGCCATAGCTAAACTGGTAGCTGTCGCTCTCGGTCGGTTCGGCCGTCCGCTCCGCGCCGGTCTTAATGTAATAAACGTTGTCGATCTGATCCATGAAAAGCCCTTTGGATTTAACGATGATGCCGATCGCCTGGAGAGCAGTCACATCCTCGAGCCGCATCGTGACCGTGCCGGCAACGGCTTCGCTCACCACCATGTTGATCTTGGCCTGGCGAGCTAGGAGGCGGAGCACTTGGCCAACGTCGTCGCCCTGAAATTCACGCACGCCCACGCCGCCGTTGTCCATCACCGAACTGGTCGTGGTGGTAGTAGTGGCAGGAGTCTGGGCGCCAACCGGAGCGGGCGCGGTCGACTGCGTCGCTGGCACGGTCGCCGGGGGTTGGGCCGCGACAGGCGAAGCCGGGACGAGCGTCATCGGCGCAGGGTCCGTGCTGCGCGCGGTCGCGCCGCTGCCGGCGATCGGAGCGGCGGCAGCCGCCTTCGCGGTCTCCCGGGGAGGCACGCCGGCTTCCTGAGCGAGAGATGCAGATGCGACCGCCACCAAAACGGCGAGCGCGCTGGGAAGTTGTTTGATCGAATTGAGCATAATGGTTAAGGCAAGAAGTTTGGACTGCAGGAGTGGTAAAAGCAGGAAACAGACCAGCCACTTGAAACTTTAAGAAGAGCGCCCTTCGGCGCTGGGCGAAGGAGATAGGGACGTTAGGCAGTGAGCGTGCCAAAGCCTCGGCGCGGCGCGATGTGGCCACGCTTAGCGGCACCTCCGGACCAGAAAGCCGGTTAGGCCGCGGTCGCGAAACCGAGCGCCGTCTTGCTAAAATCCGCCACCGGCATTTGCCTAACGAGCCGGACGATGCCGTCCTGCCATTTCTGGCTGATCTCGATCAGGTAGGGATCGTTCTGCTCCAGGCGGGTGCGCATTTTTACCTGGAACGAATCGGTCTTGTAGCAGAGGATGTCGATCGGCGGACCGACCGCGACGTTGCTCTTCATCGTCGCGTCCATCGAGATGATGCCGAACTTGAGTGCATCCATCAGGGTGCCGTCGTAGCTGAAACCGCGGTCGAGAATCGGTTTGCCGTACTTCGATTCGCCGATCTGCAGATACGGGCAATCTCGGCTCGCGTGGATGCTGTTTCCTTGCGGATAAATCGAGTGCACTTCCGGCGCCAGCCCGGAGATCTGGCCACCGACGATCAGGTTAATGTTGAAGTCGAATCCGTCGGCCTCGAGCGCGGCCCGGTCGCGCTCTTCCACCATCCGCACCTTGGAACCGATGTAGCGTACCGTCTCGTAGAGCGTCTCGCGATTCAGCAGATGTTTCCGCGCCGGATGGCTCTCGTTGAGATGCAGATCGTCGTCGATCAGGGCCATGGTCGCCTGGGTGAGCGAGAGATTGCCCGAACTCAGGATGCAGATCACCCGGTCGCCCGGTTTTTCGTAGATCCGCATCTTGGTTCGGACCGTGATGTTATCCATCCCGGCACTGGTGCGGGAATCGGAAAGGAAAACTGCGCCCTGACGACAGAGCATACCGAGGCAATACGTCATGATTCGCCTGGCTTGCTGCTGCTAACGACGCGGCCTTCGACGCGCCGCACCTGTGTGTGATGGGTCAGAGGATGAACGCGACCATCGCTCCCGCGGAAAAAGGCACTCAAAATCCAGCTCACGATGCTGATCAAAATTGCGCCCCAAAATGCGCTCCCAAAACTGTCGACGTGGAAACCGTGCACAAACTGGTTCACGAGCAGGAGCATGAGGCCGTTCACAACGAAAATGAAAATACCGAGCGTGAGAATAATGAGCGGCGCCGCGAGCAGGAGCAACACCGGGCGGAGGAACGCGTTAAAGATTCCGAGAAGGAGCGCAGCGCCGATGAGCGAGGCAGTGCTGTCATAACGAATCCCGCTGATGATGGAGGCGGCGACCATCACAGCCACGGTCGTGATCGCCCACCTGAAAATAAAATGCCTCATCGTTAGGTTTGATGGTTTGCCGCAGGAGCTTTTTTCGTGCCGTTTCCGCTTGCGCATCCGGCGCTCGGCGGGTACAGGCTTGGCCGACCTAAAGCAAAAGTAAATGGCGAAAAGTTCAAAAAAATCGAAAGAGGCAAAGGCGCCGGAGAGTCCCTCCCCTGCGCCCGGTATGGAATCGAGTAACGGTCACGGCCCAGCGGAATCCGCCCGGCCATCCCCCGCAAAAAAGAAGGCCGTGAAGGCTGCCGCCCCGGCAAAAGCCGCCAGCAAAAGCCGCAGTATTGCGGTGAAGAAAACCAGTACTCCACGCAAACCGAGAGCGAAAAAGACGGCGGGACGCGCCTCCAAAACGATCGTGACGGATGAGGAAATTCGGATCCGGGCCTATTTCATCTCGGAATGGCGGACGCAGAATGGGATGCTCGGCGACTCGGCGCGCGACTGGCTGGAAGCTCGCCGCCAGTTGCAGGCGGAGGCCGCCCTGGCCTGACGAGAGCGAAGCGCCTAGACGGTCTCCAATTCTGGAAAGCACGCTTTCACCTTTTCGATCAGGCGATTGATCGTAAAGGGCTTTGCCAGGAAACCGCGGACTCGTGCTTCTTTGAGAAGTTCCTGCGCACGAGCGTCCGAGCCTTGGCCGCTCACCAGAAGCAAGGGCGGAATGGTCCGCGGCGGCGACAAGTTTTCGTACACTTTGGAGATGAGAAAAAAGAGAAGCGTGCCGTCGATCATGGGCATTGAATAATCGAAAATCATCAGGTCGTAGTTTTTTTTCAGCGCCAGCTCGAAGCCGTATTCGGGCTTCGGTGAAGTATCAACTTCCCAGTGCAGCAGGTTCTGCAACGCTTCGCGAATGATGCGCAGCACCGCAGCGTCATCGTCCACGATCAGGACACGTTTTGTCTCGGGCTCAGCCATCTCGGAGGCTTGCGTAAAATCGCGATGGCATTCAAGCTTTAGTTGCGAATTTTACTGATGCAAACCGACTCGCTCAATTCACCCGAAGCCCAGCTGGCCGCCGCGCTCCGCGAACGGCGCACCCTTATCGGCGATGAAGCCAGTCGGCGCGATCCGGAGCGGCATCTCGAAAAGCTGAAGACCGCCTCGGAAAAGATCGTTGCGCTGGGTGAGGCGCTGCCGCAGCCGGTCGATCCGCAGTTGGCGCATTACCTGGCGCGCTGCAGCTACGATAAAGCGCTCGAAGCGCTGGAGGCGAAGCTGTAGCGGCGGCCGTGTCGGCCGCGTAAACGGGTCGCCTGCACGAACCAAACGCCACCTGACTACGTGTCTGCGGGCGACACGCCCGCCTCTACACCGGTCTCCTATCGCGAATACAACTCGACGATCAACTGTTCGTTGACCATCGGCTGCATCTCTTCACGCGACGGAATGTGTGCGACTTTTCCGCTTAGGGCGTCGCGATCGACAGTCAGCCAATCGGGCACCGGAGCGATTTGCGTCAGCTCCATGTTGCGCAACGCGAGCTGACGCGATTTCGGACGATCTTTGATCGTGATTTCGTCGCCCGTCTTCACGTTAAAAGAAGAGATGTTGACGTTTTTGCCGTTGACCTGAACGTGGCCGTGCGAGACCAACTGGCGCGCGGCGCTGCGGGTATTCGCGAGACCGAGACGGAAAACAACGTTGTCGAGCCGGGTTTCGAGGAGTTGGAGGAGCGTCTCACCGGTTACACCGCGGCGCTGGAGCGCAGTCTCGAAGATGCGACGGAATTGTTTTTCCATCAGGCCGTACTGGAAACGGAGCTTCTGCTTTTCGCCAAGCGCGATCGCGTAATCGGATTGCTTGCGGCGCGAGCCCTTGGGGCCGTGCATGCCAGGCGGATAATTTTTCCGCTCGAGCGATTTGGAAGGTCCGAAAAGTGGCACGCCGTAACGGCGGGCAATCTTGGTTTTGGGTCCGGTGTATCTGGCCATCGAAGAAGTTGAGAGTCGTTAGTTAGTCGTTGAGAGAATCGGCATCAGACGCGGCGCTGTTTCGGCGGACGGCAACCGTTGTGCGGCACCGGTGTGACGTCGCGGATGACGGTAAGATCGAGCCCGATCGCCTGGAGCGCGCGGACGGCCGACTCGCGACCGGCGCCGGGTCCCCTGACAAGGACTTCGACTTCCTTCAGCCCGTGACCCATGGCCTGGCGCGAGGCATCCTGCGCAACCATCTGCGCGGCGTAGGCAGTGCTTTTGCGCGAGCCTTTGAAGCCCACTTTGCCCGCGCTCGACCAGCCAATCACGTTGCCCTGCAGGTCGGTGATGGTGACGATGGTGTTGTTGAAAGTGGAGAGGACATGGGCGTAGCCGGAGTGCACGTTCTTGCTCCCCTTCGCCTTGATGATCTTTGGCTTCTCGATGTCGTTCGGGTCGAGCGAGAGATTTTCCTTCGGAGCTTCGGCTGCAGGAGCTTCAGCTTTCTTGGCTTTTTTGGCCGCCTTCGGCTTGGCCTCAGATTTCGCCGGCGCGGCTTCAGTCTTCGTTTCCGGGGCCGCCTCGGCTTCGGCAGCGGCCGGAGTTTCAGCTGATTTTTCGGCAGTCGTTTCCACCGTCGTCTCGCTCACGGGAGCAGTGGCCTGCTCTTCGGGAGCGGGCGTCTCGGCGGGCGTTTGGTTTTCGGGTTCTTCGGCCATGTCAGTTCGTTAGTTTAAACTTTCCCCGCTTTCGCGTCCTTGTTCCGGATAACGCCGACTGTCTTGCGCGGCCCTTTGCGAGTGCGGGCATTGGTTGAGGTGCGCTGCCCGCGCACCGGCAACCCTCGGCGATGCCGGATACCGCGATAACAGTTGATCGCCTGAAGGCGCTTCAGGTTGCTCTGCACTTCGCGGCGCAGATCGCCTTCGATCGGGAGCTTGTTGTGCGTGATGGTCTGGATGATTTCGTTGATCTGCAGCGGGGTCAGGTCTTTTGCCCGCAGATTCGGGTCGATGTTGGTTTGCTCGAGGACGCGTTTCGCGGTTGCCGGCCCGACGCCGTAAATGTAGGTGAGCGACGCTTCGATGCGTTTGTCGGCGGGAATTTCAACTCCGAGTAATCTTGGCATAACGATCTCCTAGCCCTGGCGCTGCTTATGGCGCGGGTTCTTGCTACAGATCACGCGCACCACGTTCTTGCGCTTCACGATCCTGCATCCTTCACAAAGTCTTTTAACTGACGGCCTTACTTTCATGGTTTTACGAGACGAAAAACGCGGAGCTTTTTCTCCGCGCTAGCGATGGCGAAAAGTGATTCGCCCCTTCGACAAATCGTAGGGGGAAACTTCTAGCATAACTTTGTCCCCTGGCAAGATGCGAATGAAGTGCATTCTCATCTTTCCCGAGATGTGGGCGAGGACGCGGTGCCCGTTGGGCAGTTCCACCCGGAACATCGTATTCGGCAGGAGCTCGACCACGGTGCCTTCTACCTCAATTGCGTCTTTGCGCGCCATGTCAGGATTTCAGGTTCTTCTTTGGTAATCAAAACCGTGTGTTCGAAATGAGCCGAGGGCAAACCGTCCGAGGTACAGACCGTCCAGCCGTCGTCCAGCAGGCGCACGCCGGCCCCGCCGAGGTTGATCATCGGCTCGATCGCGAGCGTCATGCCAGGTTTGAGGCGCGGGCCGTTCCCCCTTTTGCCGTAGTTCGGCACCTGCGGTTCTTCGTGCAACTTCCTCCCCACCCCATGGCCGACAAATTCCCTGACGACACTAAAATGATGACGCATCGCTTCTTCTTCAATCGAAGCGCAGAGATCGCCGAGTCGCTCGCCCGCCATGGCATGCGTGATGGCGCCTTGCAGCGCGCTTTGGGTCACCTCGAGCAGCCGCTCGATTCGTTCATCGATCATCCCGACCGGGATCGTGGCCGCAGTATCTCCCACCCAACCGTCCTGCACCACCCCAATGTCGAGCTTCACGATGTCGCCGTACTGGATCCGGCGCTGACTGCCGATGCCGTGAACGATCTCATCGTTGAGCGAAATGCAAATGTTTCCCGGAAATACCCGATGGCCCAGTCGATAACCGAGAAAGGCGCTCCGCACTCCAGCATCGGCCATCAAATCCGCCGCCGCCTGGTCGATCTCTTTTGTGGAAATGCCGGGGCGAATCAGCTCGCTCACTCGCTCCAGGACATTGCTCGCAGTGCGGCAAGCCAGCCGCATCTTTTCGATTTCCCGAGCCGACTTGATCGGGATCATTTTGCCCGTTCTTCGATTAGCGCAGAGATATCACCGAAAACTGCGTCGCGATCACGATTTCCATCGATCCGGTGCAAGGCGTCATCTTTTTCATAGAAGGAAAGGAGTGGCTCGGTCTTGCTTTTGAACTCGGCCAGACGGGTTTGCAAAACGGAGGCGTCGTCATCGTCGCGACGGATGAGCGGTCCGTCGCAATAGGGACAGACCGGACGATCGGCGAAACTCGCGCTTGTCACGCTGGTCGTGAAACCGCAACGCCGGCACTGCAGACGGCTCGCGATCCGATCGCGCACCGTGTCTTCGGAAACCTCCAGCCAAATAGCGAGGTCGAGCGCGGTGTCGAGTTTCTCCAGCAACTCATTGAGTCGCTCGGCTTGGGTCACGGTGCGCGGGAACCCGTCGAAGACGAAACCTTCCTTACCGTGCAGGTTCAGCCAGTCTTCGATCAGATGAACGATGATGTCATCCGGAACGAGACCGCCCTGCTTCGAAATCTTATCCGCCTCCAACCCGAGCGGCGTTCCGAGATCGCGTTCCCGGCGCAGGATCGTCCCCGGCGATGTGACCGAGATGGCGAAATGTCGCGTTATCATCTCCGCCTGCGTTCCCTTACCGGAACCGGGCGCGCCGAGGAGCACAATGCGACTTTTCACTAGCGTCCGTAGAGGAAAATGGCCACTCCGCCGATGACGAGAACCGCAATGCCAACATAAAGCCACATCAGTGTTCCCTGCTGCGCCGCATCACCGCGATTATAGGCCGAACGATCGAACGCCCGCCCGCGGATTCGACCTTTGCGCAGGAAGCCGTCGTAGTGCCGTTGAATGAGGTGGGTCTCCACCTGTCGCATTGTGTCGAGTATGACGCCGACGATAATGAGCAGACTGGTGCCGCCGAAAAACTGCGCGGTGATGACCGGGACATGGAGTCCCTGGCTTAAGAGACTCGGGAGAATTGCGATCAGGGTGAGGAAAATGGCGCCCGCAAAAGTCAGGCGCGTCATCGTGAAATCGAGGAAATCCGCGGTCGGCTTGCCCGGACGCACGCCCGGGATGTAGCCACCATATTTCTTTAGGTCATCCGCGATCTGCGAGGGTTGGAATTGCGTCGCGACCCAGAAATAGCTGAAGAAAAAAATCATCGCGGCCAGAACCGCGTAATGGAGCCAGCCATTGGAAAGCATGTCGGCAATCATCTTGGCGGTGCGGCTGTTCTTGAAGGCCAGCCCAACAATCGTGGTCGGGAAAAGAAGCAACGCCCAGGCGAAAATGATCGGCATGACACCCGCATAGTTCACCTTCAGCGGCATATATTGGGTCTGACCGCCGTACATTTTCCGGCCCACGACGCGTTTCGCGTACTGCACAGTTATCTTGCGCACTCCTTGCGTGACCGCGATGACCGCGGCGATCACGATAAATAGAAACGCCACCATTAAGACCAGGATCGCCGGGCTGACCTGGCTTTGCCCGGTGACGGCAGAAGGAACGAAAGTCTTCCAAGCCTGCGCCAGAGCCGCGGGCAGGCGAGCGACGATGCCGATCGTGATGATAAGCGAGATGCCGTTCCCGATCCCGCGATCCGTGATCTGATCACCGAGCCACATCAGGAAGAGCGTGCCCGACGTTAAGGTGAGCACCGTGATAATCCGGAAGGACCACCCAAGGTTGTCGACCAGTGGTATGCCTAACCTCGCAGTCGTCTCGGTGATGCCGGGAAGCATCGTGTGATATGACTCCGGATGCTGGAATGAAACCGCCAGCAGGTAGCCCTGGAAAATGCAAAGCACGACCGTCGCATAACGGGTGTACTGCATGATCTTCTGCCGCCCGCCGTCTTCACGCGACAACCGACTTAGCGACGGAATGACCGCCGTGAGGAGCTGCAGCATGATGGAGGCGCTGATGTAAGGCATGATGCCTAACGAAAATATGGCGCAGTTCTCAAGCGCACCGCCGCTGAAAAGATTGAAGAGCGCCGCCACGCCGCCGCCGGCGCTTTGCGACGAAGTTCGGAACCAGTCCTGCAAGACCGCCGGATTGACGCCCGGGGTGGTGATGGCCGCACCGAGGCGGACCACCACGATGACCGCGAGGGTGAACAAAATCCGCCGGCGTAATTCCGGGATTTTGACCGTGTTTAGAAAAGCCGAAACCATCCGCTAGAGGCGCAACCGCTTATTCAGCGGTTTTCTTTTTCTTCGCCGCCGGTTTTTTTGCCTTCGCTTTCGCTTTTGGCGCCGCCGGCTTCGGGGTTTCCTGTTTCGGCTCGGCCGACTCAGATCGTTTGCCGTCGGTAAGCGATTTGCGCTCGCGCAACGTTACCGTGCCGCCGGCCTTCTCGATTTTCTCACGGGCCGACTCGCTCACGCGGTCCGCCTCGATCGTCAGGCTGTGCTTCAATTCGCCGCGGCCGAGAATTTTCAACCCGACCACCTTGCCGCGAATATGTTTCGATTCGCGCAGCATCGCTTCGTTAATCACCGTGCCCGCCTTGAATTCATTCAGGTCGTCGAGATTGATCAACGCGTAGGTCTTTTTGAAAGCCGCGTTGTTAAACCCGCGCTTTGGCAAACGCCGAATCAACGGCATCTGGCCGCCTTCAAAACCGAGACGGATGCTGCCGCCTGAGCGCGCCTTCTGGCCCTTGTGGCCTTTGCCGCTCGTTTTGCCGTGCCCGGAGCTCTCCCCGATGCCGAGTCGTTTGACGCGGTGGCGGGAACCAGGACGCGGCTTGAGATTATGCAACCGGATCATGACTGGGCTTCCTGCGCCTCCCCGCCGTTGTTGGAGCTGCTCACGCGAATCCCACGCGCTTTCAAGATTTCATCGCGCCGGCGTAGAGAGCGCAGCGCTTCGATCGTCGCCTTGACCACGTTGGCGTGATTGCTCGAGCCTAACGACTTGGCAAGGACGTCGCGAATCCCGACCGCTTCCACGACCGCGCGCACGCCTCCGCCGGCGATGACGCCCGTGCCGGGCGAAGCCGGACGCAGGAGAACGCGTCCGCCACCGAACTCACCGACCACCTCATGCGGAATGGTGTTATCGCGCAGCGACATCTTTTCCATCGACTTGCGGGCCGCTTCCGAAGCCTTGCGGATCGCTTCCGCGACCTCGTTCGCCTTGCCGAATCCACAGCCCACTTTGCCGTCGTGATCACCGGCCACGATGAGCGCGCTGAAACTAAAACGACGGCCGCCTTTTACGACTTTGGCGCACCGGTTGATGAACACGACCTTCTCGGTCGTATCGCCTCTTGCCGGAGGCGTCCGGTCCGTGGTGCGTGAGTCGCTTCGTCTGCCTTGGTTGCCTGCGTATGCCATATTAAAGTTTCAGTCCGCCTTCGCGCGCCGCGTCGGCCAGCGCTTTTACTTTGCCGTGGTAAAGGAATCCACCACGATCGAAAACCGCTTTGTCGATATTCTTCGCCAGCAAGCGCTCGGCGATCAGTTTGCCGACCTTTTCCGCCGTCGCGCGATTGGCTGCGTGCTTGCCCTTGCTCAACGCCTTCTCAGTCGTGCCGGCAGAGACCAGGGTTTGGCCGGTTTCGTCGTCGACCACCTGCGCGTAGACATGCTTGCCGGAAAAATAAACACAGAGCCGCGGCCGCTCGGAGGTTCCGGAAACCTTGCGCCGAATGCGGTTGTGAATGCGCCCGCGAATGACTTTTCGATTGATCGTAGCCATGGCTAACTATTGAACGGTTTTGCCTTCCTTGCGACGAATCTGCTCGCCAGCATAACGAACGCCTTTGCCCTTGTAGGGCTCGGGCGGGTAATAACGACGGATATCGGCCGCGACCTGGCCGACCGTTTTTTTGTCGACGCCGCTAATCGCGATCTTGGTGTTATCCGTCACGGTAATTTTGATCTCTTCCGGAATCGGAAAGAGAACCGGATGAGAAAAGCCAAGGCTGAGGTTGAGATTCTTCCCCTGGACCGCGGCCTTGAAGCCGACGCCTTCGATTTCGAGGTTCTTGGTGAACCCGTCGCTCACGCCGACGACCATGTTGTTGATCAGGGCTCGCGAAAGACCGTGCAGCGCTTTCACGCTCCGTGTCTCGGCGCTCCGGACGAGCGACACTTCGTTGTCGGCAACATTCGCCTTGATCCCCTTCGGCAGCGTCCAATCGAGCTTTCCCTTCGGGCCCTCGACCGCGACCTTGCCGCTGCCATCGATGTTGACTTTCACTTTGGCCGGAATTTCGACCGGCTTATTTCCAATCCGTGACATAACTCTTGAGCTACCAAACGTAGGCCAGCAGCTCTCCTCCCACTTTTTGTTTCTTCGCCTCGCGACCTGACATCACACCACGCGAAGTGGACAAAATCGCCGTCCCCATCCCGCCCAGGACGCGCGGGATTTCATCCGCGCCGACATAACGGCGCAGACCCGGGCGGCTGACACGCTTCAAGCCAGTGATGGCGGGAGTGCGATTCGAAATCTTGTTCGTGATTTTGATTCGGGGATGGGCCGCGGTTGTGTCGAGCTCGAAGTCGGTGATATAGCCTTCCTCTTTCAGGATGCGAACGATCTCGTTCTTTACCTTCGAAAAAGGGACGTACATCTCGAGTTTCTGCGCCTGCGTGCTGTTACGCACGCGCGCCAGAAGGTCGGCAATAGGATCGGTGACAGTGCTCATGTAATTGTTAGGCGGCTTGCGCGGCGGGCTTCTTCACCCGGTCGCTGAAGGGCATTCCCATTTCGCTCAGGAGGGATTTGGCCTCGTCGTCGGTGCGCGCAGTGGTCACGATTGTAACATCAAAACCGATATTGCGCTTGATTTTGTCGAGCTCGACCTCGGGGAAAATAGACTGGTCGGAAACACCCAGGGTATAGTTGCCGTTGCCGTCGAAACCTTTCGCCGAGACCCCGCGAAAGTCGCGAATGCGCGGGAGCGAAGCCTTAATCAGGCGCTCCATGAATTCATACATGCGCTCACCGCGGAGGGTAACCTTCGCGCCGATCGCCTGCTCTTTGCGCAGCTTGAAGTTCGAGATGCTTTTCTTGGCCCGAGTCTCGGCCGGTTTCTGCCCCGTGATGAGGGCGAGCTCCGTCTTGGCGTCTTCCAAGGCCTGCTTCACGTCCGATTGCGAGCCGACCGAAGTGTTGATCACAACCTTCTCCAGCTTCGGAATCTGATGATCGTTCTTGTAGCCGTGCTGTTTTTTCAGCGCGGGAATAACACGATCTTTGTATTCGCTATAAAATTCGTTTTCCATTTTCTAGTGTCGACGTGCGGTGGGGCCAGGTGCGAGGTTACTCGTCCTTCTTGGTCTTCTTCTCCTTCGTCGCTTTGGTTTTGCTCTTCTTCTTCTCTTTGTCCTTTTCGCGTTCGACCAGTTTTACATTCGAAATATGGATCGGGCCTTCGCGCTCCGCGATCGATCCTGATGGATTGTCCTGCGATTTGCGAAGGTGCTTCTTGATCAGGCGCACGCCCTCGATCAGGACACGGTTTTTCTTCGGCAGCACCTGGAGGATCTTGCCGGAGGAACCCCGGAAGTTGCCGGAGATCACCTCAACATGATCGCCTTTTTTTACGTGATGCTTGAGCCGGTTCATAAAACTTCCGGAGCTAGCGAGACGATCTTCATGAAGTTGCGTTCGCGCAGTTCGCGGGCAACCGGGCCGAAAATACGAGTCCCGCGCGGGTTGAGATCCTTGTCGATGATCACGATCGCGTTCTTGTCGAAACGGAGGAGCGAACCGTCATCGCGACGGATTGGCTGCTTTGTGCGGACCAAGACGGCGCGGACGACATCGCCCTTCTTCACCGCGCCGGTCGCGCTCGCTTCTTTCACGTTCGCCGTGATGACGTCGCCGATCCCGGCACATTGCGCGCCGCCTTTGCCGATCACGCCGATCATAGTTGCCATCCGCGCGCCGCTATTGTCGGCTACTTCCAATCTGGACCTCAGGTAAACCATAAAAATCTCCTCTACTTCTGGACCACCTCGACGAGGCGCCAGCGCTTCAGCTTGCTCAAGGGCCGCGTCTCCATGATGCGGACCGTGTCGCCCGCTTTGGCTTTGCTCTCTTCGTCGTGCGCGTAAAATTTCTTCTTTTGCTTCACGATCTTCCCGAATGTGGCGTGCGGCACACGGGTCACAGTCTGGACGACAATCGTCTTGTTCATCCCGCTCGAGATCACTTCGCCGACTCGCGTCTTGCGCGTGCCGCGAGTGACTTCGGTGGCTGGGGTTTCCTGCTTGGTCGCTTCGTCCATGATCGTTATTTCTTCGTCGGTGCCGCACCCTCCTTGGTGCGCTGCGTCAACACGGTTTCCACTCGGGCTACATCCCGGCGCAGGAGGCGCATCCGGCTCGGCTGCTCGAGCTGACCGCTTTGCTGCTGCAGGCGGAGATGCAGACTTTCCTGGCGCAGGTCGCGCTTTTTGGTGAGCAGCTCTTCCGTGCTCATTTCCTGAATTTCTTTGAACTTTAACATTATCGTTAGTCGTTAGGCCGCGACGTGGTGGCGGGTGAGAAATTTCGTCCGCACCGGCAGCTTGTCGGCCGCGAGGCGGAGTGATTCGCGCGCGATCGATTCCGGCACGCCGTCGAGCTCAAACAAAATGTTGCCTGGGCGCACGGTCGCGACCCAGTACTCCGGCTGGCCTTTGCCTTTACCCATCCGGGTTTCCGGCGGCCGCGAAGTGACTGATTTATCGGGGAAAATCCGGATCCAGAGTTTACCTTTGCGCTTCATGTTGCGGGTCAGCGCGACACGGGCGGCTTCGATCTGGGTGTTCGTGATCCAGGCGCGCTCGAGGGTCTGAAGGCCGAATTCGCCAAAGTCGATTCGCAGATTGCGTGAAGCCATCCCCTTGCGGCTTCCCCGCTGGGTCTTGCGATACTTCACTCTTTTGGGCATCAATGGCATGGCGATCTCTCTTTCTTGATATTCGTTAGGCTGCGGCCGCCGGTTCCGGCGTCGCAGCAGGCGCGTTCGCCGGGGTGGCGGGCGCTTCTTCCTTCTTACAAATCCAGCATTTCACTCCGATTTTGCCGTAAACGGTGTTCGCCTCGGCGAAGCCGTAATCAATCGGGGTGCGGAGGGTATGGAGCGGCACTTTGCCTTCGCGATACCATTCCGAACGGGAAATCTCCGCGCCATTGAGACGACCCGAGCTGCGCAGACGAATGCCTTGCGCACCAAAATCCATCGCGATCTGCACCGCTTTTTTCATCGCGCGGCGATAAGCGATCCGGCGCTCGATCTGGAGCGCGACATTCTCGGCCACGAGCTGAGCGTCGAGTTCAGGGGTTTTGATTTCCTGGATGTCGATCTTGATTTGCTTGCCCTGCGCCATGCGCGAAATCTCTTCCGTCATCTTCTCGATCTCGGCGCCTTTGCGGCCGATCACGATGCCCGGACGCGCGGTGTGAATAGTGACGCGAATGGAATTCCAAGCGCGCTCGATGATGATCTTCGCGACCGCGGCAAACTGGAGCTTCTTCTTCACGTATTCGCGAATCTGAATGTCGTTGTGCAAGAACTCAGGCATCTCCTGAGGCGATGCATACCAGCGAGAACGCCAGTCGCGGTTCACCCCGAGACGAAAACCGATTGGATTAACTTTCTGTCCCATGAATTAGCTTTCTGATTTTTCCGGGCTCGCGGCCGTTTCCTCGACGGCGGCCTCGGCTTTCGGCTCGGCCTTGGCAGTCTTCGAAGCCGCCGATTTTTTCTTCTTTGATCCGCCCGACTTCTTCGCCTTTTTGTCGCGCGTTTTGATCTCAATCTCGTCCGTCAAAATGATCCGGATATGCGCGCTCCGTTTGCGAATCGTACTGCCGCTGCCGCGGGCACGCGTCATCATCCGCTTCATCGTTGGGCCTTCGCCGACGGTCGCTTCTTTCACGACGAGGGAGTCGACGCGCAGGTTGGCGTTGTTCTCCGCGTTGGCGACCGCACTTTTCAGCGTCTTGCTGATCATGGCGGCGGCCTTTTTCGGACTGAACGCAACAAGGTCGAGCGCTGCCGAAACCGGCAGGCCCTGAATGGCGCGAGTAACTTCGCGCGCCTTAAACGCCGAAATCTTCGCGTAACGATATGTCGAGCTTACTTGCATTTACTTTAAACTTATTTCCTGGCGGGCATCCACCTGGAGGCGATCGCCAACTCTTATTTTTACCTTCTCAGAATCCAGTTCTTGAATTACTGCCCCGCTGATTTTTTCGCGCACGTCCACTACTCGCAGGGTCGCAACCGTTCTCCCGCCGCGCACCACGCGCAACGGCATCCCGATCTTCACTCCCTGCTGCGCCCCGAGGTTGCCGACCACGAGCGACCACTCTTCTTTCACGCTTAGGACCCTTCCGTCCATCAAGTCCGGCCTCGCCTCCTCATCAGGCGCATCGTTCGCGGCAAGGAGCTGGTTGGTCGAGCGCACCTGCGCCTCCACCTCCGCCCGCGCCTGAGGATCCGCGTTCTGCGAGCTCTTCACGTAGCGCAGCATGGTTTCGGTCAATTTCAGCAACTGCTCGCGGTAAGCTTCCTTCTCCTTGTTCATGAGTTGAAGGTCGCTCACTGCTTTCAACAGGCGCTGCTCGAGTTTGGCCCGATCTTTACTGACCGATTCGACTCCGAGCGCGTCCATCCGCAATTGCAGCTCCGAAAACTTCCGGCGAAACAATTCTGCCTCCGCGTTTGAGACGACGAGACTTTCGGTCAGCGTCTTCTTCGTTTCGCGATCGAGCGAGAGTTGTTTGCGCAAGAGATCATTCTGCGAGAGCAACGTCTCCGACGTCACCTTCGCCTCTGCGATTTCAAGATTTGGATCTGACAAAGAACTATCTTCTGCCGCCAGCCCGGGGGCCGACAACAGACACACCAGCACAACTTTGAGCCGGAGATTGAGAGCCGAGACTTTCATCCCATCCTCTCAATCCGCAACCATCAGTTGAACTACTTCGTCACCTTCGCGGTGTGCGACCCGTGCTTCTTAAAGATTCGGGTAGGTGAAAACTCGCCGAGTTTGTGGCCGACCATATTTTCGGTCACGAACACGGATTGAAAAATTTTGCCGTTATGGACGAGGAAGGTGTGCCCCACAAAATCCGGGGTCACCATCGAGCGGCGCGACCAGGTCTTGACCGGTTTCTTCATGCCGGAGGCGTTCATTTTGTCGATCTTCTCGAGAAGATGCGGCTCTACAAAGGGTCCTTTTTTTAACGATCTGCCCATATCAAATTAGCTCTTCTTTCGGTTAACCCGGCGGTCCTGCATGATGAAGCGATCGCTCGGCTTGCGTTTCGAACGCGTTTTGAAGCCTTTCGCCAATTGTCCCCACGGGCTGGTCAGATGCTGGCGTCCACCACCACCCTTGGATTTACCCTGGCCACCGCCGTTCGGGTGATCGATCGGGTTCATGACCATGCCACGCACGGTCGGGCGAACGCCCTTCCAACGCGACCGGCCGGCTTTGCCGCTGACCACGTTCATGTGATCGACGTTGCCCACCTGGCCCATTGTAGCGCAACAGGTGTCGTGAATGCGGCGAATCTCGCCCGACGGCAATTTGACCAGCGCGTAGCCGCCTTCGCGGTTGCTCAAGGTCGCTTGCTGGCCGGCGCTGCGCGCGATCTGGCCGCCGCGACCGGGAGCGATCTCAATATTATGAATACCAGAGCCAAGCGGAATTTCACTCAAGGGGAGCGAGTTTCCGATCGCGGGCGGCGCGGTCGGGCCGGACATCACTTTGGCGCCAGCCGTTAGGCCATCCGGCGCGAGGATGTAGCTCATCTCGCCATCCGTGTATTTAATCAAAGCGATCCGCGCGGTGCGATTCGGATCGTACTCGATCCCGACGACCTCGGCGGCGATGCCATGCTTGCGACGCTTGAAGTCGACCTTGCGGTACTTCTGCTTGTGCCCGCCGCCGATGTGACGCGAGGTCAGGCGGCCCTTGTTGTTGCGGCCGCCGCTGCGTTTCTTCACTTCCGTCAGCCCATGATGCGGCTTCGACTTGGTGATTTCCGAGAAGGTCGAGAGCGTCTTGAAACGCTGCGTCGGGGTTAGTGGGCGATAATCTCTGATGGCCATAAATTCTTAGACGAGATCGATCTTCTCGCCCTCTCCCAGGGTCACGATGGCTTTTTTCCAGTGCGCCTTGCGGCCGAAATCAGCCCGGCGTTCGCGCTTTTTCTTGCCGGCGTAATTGCAGGTATTCACAGACACGACCTTCTTCTTGAAGAGCATCTCGATCGCCTGCTTGATCTGGATTTTGTTGGCGCGCGGGTTCACGCGGAAAACGTACTGATTGAGCTTTTCGCTCAAGAGCGAAGCCTTCTCGGTCAACTGCACTGTCTGGATTAAATCGTAGGGCTCGTTCATGAGTTTGTCCTCGAAGCCAGCTGCTCGAGCGCCTTGTCGGTCACAATGATTTTGTCGAACGCGAGCAACTGCTCGGTGTTCACGTCGGCCGCGGTCGCGAGCAGGACCGGTTTCACGTTGCGCGCCGAGCGATAGAAATTCTCTTCAAACGAATCGGAAATGAGCAGCACCTTCTTCGCATCGGTGTGGCCTTTGATCAGGCTAACGAATGCTTTGGTCTTCGGTTCCTTGACGCTGAACCCGTCCACCGTCATGACATCGCCGGCTTTGATTCGCTCGCTCAGCGCTTTTCGGAAAGCGAGGCGGCGAACCGTCTTCGAAACTTTCTTCGTGTAATCGCGCGGCTTCGGTCCAAAGACAACGCCACCACCACGCCAAATGACAGACGATTTGTAACCAGCCCGCGCCCGACCCGTGCCCTTTTGGCGCCAAGGTTTCGCGCCCGAGAGATTCACTTCGGCTTTGGTTTTCGTGTTGGCCGACCCAGAACGGCGCGCCGCGCGCATCGCGACGACGGCATCATGCATCGCCTGCGTTCCGCGACCGTTCTCGATCAGATTGATTTTCGCCTCTTTGGCGGCGTCTGCGGTTAAAACTTTCGCGCTCATTTACTGGCCTCGGCTGCGGCGGGTTTCTTGAGGGCCGGACGAACGACGACATAGCTGCCGTTCGCGCCCGGGACGGCGCCGCTGATTAAGATGATTTTGTCCGCTTCGCGCACTTGCAGGACCTGCAGGTTCTGAACGGTCACGCGCTCGTCACCCATGTGACCGGGCATGCCCATGTTTTTCCAAATGCGACCCGGAGTGGAACGATTGCCGATGGCGCCGTTACGACGGTGCGTCTTGGAACCGTGCGCCGCGCCCTGGCCGTGGAAGTTATGCTTCTTCATTACACCCTGGAAGCCTTTGCCCTTCGACTTACCGACAACGTCGACCCAGTCGCCCGCTTGAAATTGTGTGACCGCCAGATCGATGTCGCCTTCCGGCGCGTCTTCCTCGAGGCGGAATTCCCGAACGAGCTTTTTCGGTTCCGAACCAGCTTTGGCGAAGCCGCCGAGCAACGGCTTGGTCACGCGCGATTCCTTTTGCACGTCGAACCCGACCTGGATGGCGGAATAGCCATCGTTTTCCGTCGTGAGACGACGAAGCAGCGTGTTATCCCCGGCCGCAATCACGGTGACCGGACGCAGCTTGCCATTCGCGTCGTAGACGCTGGTCATGCCGATTTTTTTTCCGAGAAGTCCGATGCTCATGGTCGTGGGCTGGCAAAAGTGGTGTTGCTAAAAACGTTAAATCTTGATCGTGATATCCACGCCCGCCGGGAGGTTGAGCTTCTTTAGCTCATCCACCGTCTTGGCGGTCGGCTCGATGATGTCGAGCAGGCGCTTGTGGGTGCGGATTTCAAATTGGTCCATCGACTTTTTGTCGACGTGCGGAGAGCGGTTAACCGTGAATTTCTCGATCAGAGTCGGGAGCGGAATCGGTCCCGCGACCCGGGCGCCGGTGCGCTTGGCCGTCTCGACGATGTCGACGGCGGATTGATCGAGCATCCGATGGTCGAATGCTTTCAGGCGAATGCGAATGCGTTGTGCGTCGGCCACGTTATTTAGTCTCCTTCTGGTCGAGCACGGCCGCGACGAGCTGTTGCGGGACTTGTTCGAAATGTGACGGCTCCATCGAATAGCTCGAGCGGCCTTTGGAAAGTGAGCGGATGGCGGTCGCGTAACCGAACATCTCGGCGAGCGGCACTTCGGCCTGCACCATCGTGAGGTTGCCCTTCACTTCGATGCTGGCGATCTTGCCGCGGCGGCGATTCAAATCGCCCATGATGTCGCCCTGGTATTCTTCCGGGGTCGCGTTTTCCACCTTCATGATCGGCTCGAGCAGAATCGGCTTGGCCTTCTTAAAAGCGTCTTTGACTGCGAAAATTGCCGCGAGCTTGAACGCCATTTCGTTCGAATCGACGTCGTGATAGGAGCCGTCGATGATATCGATGTTGGCGTCGATCACCTGATAGCCGCCGATGACGCCGTTGAGCATCGCTTCTTCGATGCCCTTCTTGCAGGCTGGGATGTATTCCTTCGGGATGTTGCCGCCCACGACCTTGTTCTCAATCGTGATCCCCTTGCCCCGCTCGTTAGGCTGGACTTTGACGATGACGTGACCGTATTGACCACGACCACCGGACTGTTTGATCAACTTGCCTTCGCCGTCGGCCGGCGAAGTGATCGTTTCGCGATAAGCGATCTGCGGTTTGCCGGCGTTCGCGTCCACTTTGAACTCGCGCAGCATGCGATCGCGAATGATTTCCAGGTGCAGTTCGCCCATCCCGGCGATGATCGTCTGGCCGGTGTCTTCGTGAGTGTAAACCTTAAAGGTCGGATCTTCTTCGGAGAGCCGCTGCAAGGCGACGCCCATCTTTTCCTGGTCCTGCTTGGTCTTCGGCTCGATCGCCATCGAGATAACCGGGTCAGGGAAGGAGGGCGGCTCGAGCAGGATCGGATGATCCTCGTCACAGAGCGTGTCGCCCGTCGTGATATTCTTAATGCCGACGATGGCCGCAATGTCGCCCGAGTAGCAGGTGTCGATGTCTTCGCGTTTGTCGGCTTGAATCTGGATCAAACGTGAGATGCGCTCGCGCTTGTTCGTGCGCGGATTGTAAACGTTGTCGCCCTTGCTCAGCGAACCGGAATAGACGCGGAAGAAGACAAGCTTTCCGACGAACGGATCGCTCCAAAGCTTGAACGCGAGCGAACAGAATTTGCCGTTGTCGTCCGTCGGCGCTTCCATCTTCTCGTGCGTATCGGGTTCCATGCCGACCGCGGGCGGAATATCGAGCGGGCCCGGGAGGTAATCGATCACGGCATCGACCAGATATTGAACACCCTTGTTTTTAAAGGCAGAACCGCCCACCACCGGGACAAACTTGTTCGCGATCGTTTGACGGCGGATGCCGGCCTTGAGCATTTCCGGCGTGACCGGCTTTTCTTCGAGAACCGCTTCGGCAACCTCGTCGTCGATGTTCGAAATGGCTTCGACGAGGTCGGCGTAGGCTTTGTCTACCGTGGCTTTGTGTTCCTCGGGAACGTCGCGCACTTCGTAGGTCGAACCGATAAGATCGTTGTCGAGGTAAAAGACCGCCTTCTTGTTTACGACATCGAGCTGACCCTTGAGATAATCTTCTTTGCCTAACGGAATCAGAATCGGCCAGGCATTGGCGGCGAGTTTCTTCCGCATGCTGTCGATCGACGCATCAAAATCGGCGCCGACGCGGTCCATCTTGTTGATGAAGGCGATGCGCGGAACGAGGTATTTATTCGCCTGACGCCAAACGGTCTCGGATTGCGGCTGCACGCCGGCGACGGCATCGAAAACTGCAATCGCACCGTCGAGCACGCGAAGCGAACGCTCCACTTCGGCCGTGAAATCCACGTGGCCAGGCGTGTCGATGATGTTGACGCGCATTTTCACGTCCTCGTACATCTTGTAAACGCCTTCTTCTTTCTTCTGCGTCCAGGCGCAAGTGGTGGCGGCCGAGGTGATCGTGATGCCACGCTCGCGTTCCTGCTCCATCCAGTCAGTCACGGTGGTGCCTTCGTGCACTTCACCGATCTTGTGGATCATGCCGGTGTAAAAAAGGATGCGCTCGGTCAGGGTCGTCTTGCCGGCGTCGATGTGCGCGGCAATCCCGATGTTCCGCGTCTTCTCGAGCGGGAACTTGCGATTCGGCGAATTCGGATTCGCCGATTTGGGTTTATCTAGAGTCGCAGAGGCCATGACGGGAAATTCTCTTTACCAGCGGAAATGTGCGAAGGCGCGGTTGGCTTGCGCCATCTTGTGGGTGTCGTCGCGTTTCTTGATCGCGTTGCCCTGTCCAGCGGCGGCGTCCTTCAGCTCGTGCGCGAGAGCATCGGCCATCGGCATGCCGCGACGGTTGTCGGCATAGGTCACAATCCAGCGCATGGCGAGCGAGACCTGGCGGGAAGCGGTTACTTCCATCGGGACCTGGTATGTGGCGCCACCAACGCGGCGGGATTTCACCTCGAGACGGGGGCGGACATTCTCGAGCGCCTTGTTCACGACTTCGAGCGGGTCGACCGCATCGGAGCCTTCACGCGATTTGTCGATCGCGGTGTAAACGATCCGTTCGGCGAGCGACTTCTTGCCGCGCTTCATGACGGTGGAAATGAGACGGGCCACCGCCACGCTGCCGTAGCGGGAATCGACCTTCTCTTCTTTCTTATAAACTTTGCGACGACGGGACATGGGAAAATTCAGTTACTTCTTTTTGCCGCCCTTGGCTTCGCCTTCGGCGCCGGCTTTCGGACGTTTCGCGCCGTACTTGGAACGGCTGCGACGACGGCCATCAACCCCTAATGAGTCGAGCGTGCCACGGACGATGTGATAACGGACACCGGGGAGATCTTTGACTCGTCCGCCGCGCACGAGGACGATCGAGTGTTCCTGCAAATTGTGGCCTTCGCCCGGGATGTAGGCGATGATTTCCTGGCCGTTCGTTAGGCGAACTTTCGCCACCTTGCGCAAGGCGGAATTCGGCTTCTTCGGCGTCCGCGTCATGACCTGAGTGCAGACGCCGCGCCGCTGCGGACAATTCTTCAGGGCCGGTGATTTTGATTTCACCGAAACCTTCTTTCGTCCCTTGCGAATGAGCTGATTAATAGTTGGCATTTTCGTACATTGCGGCCGCGAAACCGTGAAGTTTCAAACGACAAAAAAACCGCCTCAAGCCGTGTCCACCTTCCTCACGCACCTGATACGGAGAGCGCGCAATATAAAAACAAATGGTAGCGTCGCAAGATTATTTTGGCGCGGAATGCTTCTCTCGGTCTCCATCGACGCCGAACGGGCGACCGCGCCCAGCTTTTCCCATCTTTCGTAAAGGTGAGCCACACGCTTTCGGGCTTCGGTCAGCTCTGCTTCGACCCGCGGCCACTCCGCGGCCCGGGAAACAAAAAAATCGGGATCAGCCGTCAGTTTCTCCAGCCTAACGACATCGTTTTCCGCCGCCAGGATCGCTTCCTCCATGCCTTCGAATTCGCGCTGCTCTTTCCAGGTCAATTTTCGCGGCTTCACCTTCCTGTCGCCGGTGGCGACACCGGCGGACTTAGGAGCTTCCGCGGGACCGGGGTTGGCGCCTTTGGCGACAATGCTTGCTCGTTTTTCGAGGTAGTAATCGTAATTGCCGACCGTGTAACGAACCGCGCCGTCGCCTTCAAAGGCCAGAATCGCGGTGCAGATCCGGTTCAAAAAATAGCGATCATGGCTGACGACAATCACGTTGCCTTGGAAAGCCACAAGCGCTTCCTCGAGCAACCGCAGCGTGCCGAGATCGAGATCGTTCGTCGGTTCGTCAAGAATGAGGACGTTTCCGCCGCGCTTCGAGAATCTTCGCGAGCAGGACGCGGCTGCGCTCGCCGCCGCTAAGTTGATCGATCTTGGTATTGATCCGCTCCTCGGTAAAAAGGAAACGCCGCAGATAGCTGCGCAGAGTAATGTTTTCCTCGCCGAGCCGCACGTATTCGCATCCCCTCACCCACTTCTTCCCAAACGGTTTTCGAGTCATCGAGCAGGAGGCGGTTTTGGTCGACGTAATTGATCTCCGTCCGCGCGCCGATTTCAACTTCGCCGCTTGTCGGCTCGACTTGTCCGAGCATGATTTTGAGCAGCGTCGATTTGCCGAGGCCATTGCGCCCGACGATCCCGAGCCACTCGCCTGCCGCGAGGTTGAGCGAAGATTGTCGATCAATCTACGGCCCCCGAGTTCCATCGAAACATCTCGCAATTCGATCACGCGATTCGCCAGCTTCGGTGCGGGCGGGATGATGAGGTCGACGTCCAGCTCCGCTTCCGGCGCTTCCTGCGCGGCCATTTCAAAATACCGCTCCACCCGATCGACCGATTTCGTGCGGCGGGCGCGCGGCGCCTTGCGCACCCAGGCCAGCTCGCGCTTCAGAAATTTCTGGCGCTTGTTTTCCTGCATTTCCTCGACCGCCGCCCGTTCTGCGCGGGCCAGCAGGTAGTCGGTGTAGTTGCCGGCATAGCTGTAAGAATTTCCCGCCGCGATAGCTCGACCACGCGCGTCGCGACCCGATCGAGGAAATAGCGATCGTGCGTCACGAAGAGACACGTCCCGCTGATAGCGCGCGAGGAAATCCTCCAGCCACTCGATCGAGCCGGTATCGAGATGGTTTGTCGGCTCGTCGAGAATCAAAAAATCAGGCCGCGCCAGCAGCGCGCGACAAAGCGCGACCCGCCGTTTCTCGCCGCCCGACAAAGTCGCGACCGCGCGCTCCGGCTCGGGCGCATGCAGATTGGTGATCAGGCTCTTGATCCGATGCTCGAGATTCCAGCCGTCGAAGTGCTCGATCTGCTCGAGCAAAATTCCGCTCCGCGCGCTCTCCGGCGGCGCAGTCTCGTATTCCTCGATCAAATCGAGTACGCGTTGTGCGCCGGCGAGGATGTTGGCGTGAACTGAAGCCGTTTCATCGAGCTCAAACATTTGCGGCATGTAGCCGACGACGAGATCGCGACGCCGATTCAACTCGCCGGCATCGGGCGCCATCACGCCCGCGGCGATTTGGAGAAAAGTCGATTTACCGGAGCCGTTGCGTCCCGACCAGACCGACTCGTTCGCCTTCCAGGATCGTGACCGAAGCCGGTCGAGCACGACCTGATTCCCGAACCGCACAACCAATTCGGTCGCGCTGGCAACCGAGTTGGAAGGTTGCTCCTGCATCTTCCGAGATACCACATCGCGGTTCTCAGATCAGCCGCGGAGGGGCTGGAAATAAGTTTTCGCCTTCTCACACGCTCCGATATCTACAGTCGTCCGCCTCTTCGCCGAATGATCGCCCGCACCAAAGCACCGCCCTGGCTGCCAATTGTTTCGACTGCGATTCCGGCGCTGCTGCTCTTCGTCCAGATCGTCCAGAACTGGGTCAACATTCCCTACTGGGACGAATGGGAATTGATCGCGCGGCTCCGGCTCGCGCTGGCCGCCGGCAACCTGGGACCGCTCGATCTCTTCGCCCAGCATAACGACAGCCGGTTTGCGCTCCCGCAATTGTTACTCCTCCCGCTCGCGCGCCTGACTCACTGGGATGTGCGGGCCGAGATGCTCGTGATCTTCGCGACCGTCTGCGCGATTTCGGTTCTGCTCTGGTTCCTCTTCGGCGAGATAAAGAATCTTCCGCGCTGGGCCCGCGTCGCCTGCCTGCTGGTCTGCAACTGCCTGCTCTTCTCCCCGATCCAATACGAGACCTGGCTTTGGGGAATTAATTTCAGTCTCGTCCTGCCCCCGCTTATTTCTTCTGATCTCGCTGCGAATAAATCTCTCGGCCGTTCCCTGCCCGCCAAAGTTGGTTGGAACATTCTCCTTTGTGTCGCCAGCACTTTTTCGAACGCCAACGGGATGGGAAATTGGCTTCTCGCCTTTCCCGGGTTTCGTTCGGAACTCGGCGGACCGAACCCGAAAACGACTGGCCTGGTATGCGGTCTACCTCGCCGCTGCAATCGGAACACTCGTTTTCTTCTTCTGGCACTATCAACGCCACGTCGGCTTTGGGCCGATCTTTGAATCGCCGCTGCTCTTGCTGAAATATTACTTCTGCTGGCTCGGCGCACCGCTCGCGCTTCCTTTGGGAAGGTGGCATGGGTGGCCGGCCTTGTCTTTCTCTGATCTTCGCTGTTCTGAGCTGTGCCGCGCTTTTCCGGCCGGAATCCGATCGGGACCGGAATGTCGCCTATGCTTTCACCGCCCTCGGCTGCTATGCGGGCCTGGCCGGCGCCGCGGCGGCGTTAGCCAGGGTCGGGATGAAATTCGATTGGGCTCTCGGCTCGCGCTACACGACCTTTTCCATTTACCTCCCGATCGCCGTGGTCGGCCTCGCCGCGCTCCATTTCTCGCCCGCCAGCGCTGGACCGTTCTGCTAAATGTCGGCGACAAGCTGGCCGCAGCCTTGATCGTCATCGGGATCTTGCCAGCTCACTCACCACTTACCACCAGGGATGAAAGGGATGAACTGGACCCGGTGACAACGGGCTCACGGTCGCGCCGCACCTCTCTTCAGCGAAGTCCTGCCAAATAATCCCGACCTGAAAATACTCTCGCCCGAGCCGGTGACGATGATCCGCACCTATCGAGCACTCTTCGACTGCGGGCATGGCTCGCGACGCGCTGATTTCGCCCGCTTCAATTCCCGAACTTGGTGCCCAGACCGAGCGTCGATCGAAGCGACGGCGTGCTCGACGTCTGCGAAGTGAAAGGGACCGACTTGCGCATGAAAGGCTGGGCCGTGCGCGACGGAAGGAAACCGGCGCCTTTGTTCTCTTTGCCTACCGCTCCGATGGGCAGGCGCGCAGTCCCGTTTGCGGTCGCACCAACCGGAGATTCCAGTCCGGGCCTCATCGTCACGGGCGGCGGAACTGTGGTTTCAAACTCGAGCTCAGAGCCCAATCTGCCCCCGGGCAGAGTCGAAATCAGCTGCCTGGGCGATGGATCCGCAGCGGAACGAAATCGATCAACTGGCAATGCCGCATCAGATGGAGATCGCACCGCCAAAAAAATGAGCAGAACAACGTTTGCCACGATCCGCCTCGACGATCCGTCGCACGGGTCATGATCTAAATGGAAATGTCATTCCCGCCGGGCGATGTATCGACGTTAGCTCTCTGCGCGGGCGGTTGCCGTTCTCGCCGCGCGAAGCAATGCTCGCGTCTCCAGAGCAAATTCGACGGTCAAGAGAAATGTCGCGGCTTGTGCGAGAAGCGTAAAGATCAGCTGCATCCGGTCGTAGCGATGGTTTTCGAGACTGTGCACGATCGCGATCTCGAAACAGGTGCCAAATTGTACCAGAACAAAAAATAGAACCAGCGCCGCCCGCAGCCCGAGTCGTCGTCGCAAGGGCCCACTAACGAAGACACAGGTTGCAAGGGCCACTGCGATCGCCAGGCAGGGAAGGTAAGCGAAAGCGAGAAATATTGTCCCACTTTCGTAGCCGAACTCAGCCCGCGCAGGACCAAGGTGGAACTGTTCCAAACGCTCCGTCTGAGAGATAAATCGGACCAGCGGCGAGTAGTTGGTCCAGATCACCCCAAAACGAGCGGAGGCAATTGCCTCGCGGCTGCGAGCCGTAATCATCGCGCGATTCGCCAGGTTTTCGTCAGCTGATATGCCGGACACGGCGACGCGTAGAACACACCGAATTGCCGCACGACTTTAGCCAGCATCCGTTTCGGCTGCTCCCGCCAGGCGCGCCAGTAATAGAATCGATAAAAGTCGCACATCTCATTCGACCGCCCGCGGAATTCCCGCTGCATCCAGGCGTGGAACGATTTTTGGTCAAACATCAGGTAGTCAGGCTGAAGACCCAGGGTCGAGATATGGGTCTTTCCGTGGCAGACTTCGTGATCTCGGCAGCTAAGTTTCCGTTCCGTTCGGCGCAACCAATCCGTGGCGTAAGGCAACGATTCGCCACTGGCTACGTCGGCCGCTATTTGGTCGCGGATAATCGCCGCGTGAATCATAAACAACTCGGTGGGGAGAAAGGTTTCGGCGTCATCGTCGCCGCGCGCCAGAAATTGCTCCGGCAAGAGCAAAACGCCCGCCACCGCGAGCGAACCGCCGACCAAAGCGAGTTTGCTCCGGAACTGGGAAAGCGACGAAAAAGTCCAGCCACGACTGGAGCCAGGGCGCCTGTCGCCGCGAGCGCGACACTCGGCCTCGCCAGGCTTAAGAGCACGGCACTGCCGACGCCAGCCCATCCCAGCGCCAGCGGCATCCGTTCCGTCCGCCGCACCCAACAGCGATAGGCAAACTCCACCACCAGCCAGATGTTGAGCATGACGAGGAACGGGGTGATGCCTTCCGGCCGGATGCTGTCTCGAAACGCATCGGATCCTGCGCGAAGAGATAGATCGTGACAGCTCCCAGACCCATCACGGCATGAACCTCGCAAGGCACTCGCGATGGCATGGCGAAGTCGCGCGTTCGCCGCCAGACAACCAAAAACAACCCGCCTGCCGCAACTCCAAGGAGATGCTGCGCGACGGTGATGGCGCTGAAGTCATTGAAGACCCGGAGAAGGAGAAAGAGAAAGCCGGGATAAAGATAATTGCGCAGGTGATGCTCCCAACCTGTGCCGAGGAGCTTGCCCATGGCCGGCGAGAGATAGCCCCAGGTATCCGGATCGGCGATGGGCGTCGCGGGCAGGGAAAATCGGAGCCAGATGGCCCACCGCGAAAGCTCAACGCCAACGATGGCCAGTAGATGTAGACGAAGAACGATCGTCACACGCCTCGCGCGATCACGGTTTCGGGCCAGTGGAGCTCATAGCCGGAGATGCTCCGCTGCAGCGCGGAGCGGCGTCAAACACAAACGCAGGAATCAGGGCCTTGCGGCGCCGGGAATGGCGGTGGCAGGTCAGTGACGCGGTTGCGCAACGCCGGGGATTCCAGCACATATCTCCCATGTTCGAACTCCATTCGACTGATTCCGCCTCAAAGGCACGCCGCGGCCGCCTAACGACCGCACACGGCGTGATCGAGACGCCGGCTTTCATGCCGGTCGGGACGCAGGGGAGCGTGAAAGGCGGTCAGCCCGCGCGAGCTGCGCGAGCTCAAGGCGCAGATCATTCTTGGAAACACTTACCACCTTTTCGTTAGGCCGGGAATGGAGGTGATGCGGCATTTCGGCGGGCTGCATCGCTTCATGAACTGGGACGGGCCGATCCTGACCGATAGCGGCGGATACCAGATCTTCTCGCTGGCCAAGATCCGCAAGATCACGGAGGAAGGCGCGCATTTTCAGAATCATCTCGACGGCACGCCGACCTTTATTTCGCCGGAAATCGCGATGGAAATCCAGGCCACGCTGGGAAGCGATATCGCGATGGTGCTCGATGAGTGCCCGCCCTATCCGTGCGAGCACGATTATGCGGCGCGCAGCTTGGAGATGACCGCGCGCTGGGCCGCGCGGTGCAAGGAAGCAAACGTCCAACGTTCAACGTCCAACGCTCAACGTTCAATGGAAGGGGACCGCGGCAGCTGCTTTTCGGGATCGTGCAGGGCGGGACATTTGAGGACCTGCGCCGGGCGAGCGCGGAGGCGACGGTAGCGATCGGTTTCGACGGCTACGCGATCGGAGGGGTGAGCGTGGGCGAACCGGAACCGGAAATGATGCAGGCGGTGGAATGGAGCGAGCCGTTTTTGCCTAACGAAAAGCCGCGCTACGCGATGGGTCTGGGCACGCCGCCGCAACTGCTCGAGCTGATCGCGCGCGGGGTCGACATGTTTGACTGCGTCCTGCCCACCCGCCTGGCGCGTAACGGGACCGCTTTCACCGCCGGCGGCACGCTCAATCTAAAAAACGCCGAGTTCACCCTCCAGAAGGGCCCAATCGAGGAAGGCTGCGCCTGTCCGGCCTGCCGGGAATTCACCCGCGGTTACCTGCGCCATTTGATCAAGTCGGAGGAAATTCTCGGGCTGCGCCTCGTCACCCTGCACAATCTTCATTTCTACCTCGAGCTGATGCAACGCGCGCGCGTGGCGATCGAGCAAGGAACGTTCACGCAAGTTTCGGCGCGACTTTGTCAGCGGCTATCGCAGCGCGACCTGAGCTTTCGCCTAACGAGACTTGCGCGACTGTGGTCGGGGACTTGGCCGGCAAAGATCTGGTCGAGCGCGGTGAGCGCGTTTTGCGGTCCGAGATATTTCTCGCCGTCGTAGCTGCTCGCCACGATGCGGCCGCGGCTGTCGAGCACGAGCAACGAGGGAATGCTCTTGCCTCCCAGGTCCCTCACGCCTGCCAACCCGGCCAGTTGGTCGTAATCGACCGCCAGCCAGGGCATCTTCGTTTCTCGGATGTAGGTCTCCCAACCAAAGCGGGAACGATCGGCACTGATGAAAATGATCTCGAGATCGGGGTGCGCCGCTGCGACGCGATTATAGTAATCGACCAGGCTCGGGGTGAACTTCCGGCAGGGCCCACACCAGTGCGCCGAGTAGTAAAGCGCGACATATTTCTTCTTCTCCAACTCGGCGCCATCGACGCGGCTGGTCGTGCCGTCGTGACAACGAACCAGCTTCGATTTCAGAGCGTCGAGGATGGGTGTAGCCCCGGCCGGCGGCGCGGCCGAAACCTGGGCGCGGGCTTGCGCCTGCTGTGCCTGGAGCAACGTATTGAGGTTTTGGTCCTGCTCGATCTGAGCCTGCCGCCGGGCCGCGACCTCTGCTTCCCGCGCCTTGGCTCGGTCGGCTTCTGAATTGGAGACAACATAAGCGCCGCTTTCGAGCGCCGTGATGAGCTGGGCGCTGGCGCCGAACTCGACCATCGATTTCCTGGCCGCCGGATCGAGCGGTTCGAGGACGTGCCGCTGCTGAAGTTCCGCAAAAATGCCCTCGCTCGAGTAGCCAGAGCGTAGCATGAGCGCGATTTCCTTGTTCGTTAGGGGAAGCAGCCCGGCCGGGGCCGTCGCCACCAGACAGATCGCCACCAAACAGAGCCAACGCATCCCTTCCAGGGAGCAGGTGACGCGCCAGCTACTTTTTGGCCTCGGGGGAATAGCGGTGCAGGAGATCGCGAAAATCTGCCTTTGCCTCCGCCGCTTTGCTCGCGAGTTCCTGTGCGGTCTCGCGTTGTCCGGTTTGGGCCGCGAAAATTGCGCTCAGCCATTGCCGTTCCGCGACGTCCGGAACGCCCGGGCGAATGAAAGCGATCGACATCTTGAGGAGCATCGAGGGCGGTAGATTAAACCAGTCGGTCATGACGCTGCCGTAGCGCGTTTTGAGCTCGAGTTTGTCAGGCGTGGCCCGTCGCACCGGTCCGTCATCGCGGACGTTTGTGAATGTCGGTTACGACGCCGCCATAACCGGTTTGATTGATGTCGCTGATCAACTTTGATTTCCACTCCGCCAGCCATTTCGCCCGCTGCAATTCCTGGTCTCCTTCCGCCTGGAGGGATTTCGCCTCGAGCTTGGTCGCCTCCATGATGGCGACAGCATTTTCAAATCGGTAGGCAGCGAGCGGTTTGCGTTCGGACGCAAGCGCGGCCTGCCAGCGGGGCGCCTCCGCGGCCGCGCGTTGCTTGTCTTCCGCGGCGAGCTTTTCCTCTTCGGCTGCCCGCCTGGCAGCAAGCTCTTTCCCTTCTGCCGCGAGCCTCGCTTCCTCATCCCCCACTCGAAAGGCGAGGGAGCCTTTTGCGTGCAACTTCCCGCCAAGCGCGCGAATTTTCTTCAGCGCGATGTCGAGATCCTTGGTCGAGTCGCATCCAATCGATTCTGGGCGAACTGACGCTTCTCCTTCAGCCAGGCAAATCGGGGCGGCGGTTGATATTTCACGAAGCGCTGAAAAATCGCGCTTGCCTGGGCGAAATCACCGCGCTCCCAGATTTGCAGACCGGCACACAGTTCAGCCGCCGGTTCAATCGCTGGATCGATCTGCGCAAGCTCGCGAAAGAGCGCCTCGGCGGCGGCGTAATGGCCTCCCTCCAACTCGCGGCGCTCTTGGCAGTGTGCCGGTCGGTGAAAAGAATGTTGCCCGGTTTGATATCGCGGTGAATCAGCCCGGCCTTGAGCGCCGCCTGTAGCCCTTTCGCGACCTGGAGACCGACCTCCAGCATCTCCAGTTCCGAAATCCGCTTTTCGTCCTCGATCCGATCGTCGAGACTGCCGCCATCGACCAGTTCCATCACGACGTAGAACTGCCCGTGATCTTCGCCGACCGAATAAACCTCGACGACATGCGGGTGTTTGATCGAGGCGGTGATGCGCGCCTCGTCCTGCAACTTGGCAGTAAAGGAAGCGTCACCCGCAAATTCCTTGCACAGGAGTTTGAGGGCGACGAAGCGGTTGAGCCGCGTGTCACGCGCCTTGTAGACCGAGCCCATCCCGCCGGTCGCGAGCGGCTCGACGACGAGGTAGTTCTCAAAAACCCGCTCGACCCGGAGCTGGTGACCGCAGTTCGGGCAATCGACTTTGCCGAAAGGTTCGAGGCCGGCAGTCTCTACACTTTGGCCGCAACTCGGGCAGGACTGCACTTATGCGCCGCTCCCAGTCGAAGCCATTGGGCGGATGATAACGCCCCCGGCGCCCTGTCGCGATGATAGAATTATCCGTGCCTAACGAACAGGCGGGCGAGCGGCTCGATCGCTACCTGGCCCGAGCCCTGCCGCAGTTTTCCCGGGCCCGTCTCCAGACCCTGATCCAGGCTGGCGACGCGCTCCTCAATGGAAAAATGGCGCGGAGGCGGGAAACGGTCCGGGCCGGCGATGTCGTTAGGCTGATTGAGCCGGTGGTTGAAGAAATCGAAGACAAGGCGGAGGAAATCCCGCTCGCGATTCTTTTCGAGGACGACGATCTGCTGGTCATAAACAAGCCGGCTGGGTTGGTCGTGCATCCGGGCGCGGGCAACCAGACGCACACTTTGGTCAACGCGCTCCTGCACCATTGCACGAACCTCTCAGGGATCGGAGGCAAGCAACGTCCCGGCATTGTCCATCGTCTCGATAAAGAGACGAGCGGCTGCCTTGTGGTCGCAAAAAATGATGCCGCCCATCAGGAGCTGGCGCGCCAGTTCGCCGAACGGGAGGTGAAGAAGATCTATCTCGCTCTCGTCGCCGGAACTCTGAAACGGCCGCGCGGCACGATCGACGCGCCCATCGGACGTCATCCCGTGCAGCGCAAAAAAATGGCGATCGATCGACGGAAAGGCCGCGAGGCGATCACGGAGTATCGGGTTTTAAAGTCAGCTGCCGGGGTCAGCCTCGTGGAATGCGCGTTGCACAGCGGACGCACGCACCAGATCCGGGTCCATCTTCATCATCTCGGGCATCCGATCATTGGCGATGCGCTCTACGGGAAAAAAGCAGGGGCCGCGCGGCAGATGCTGCACGCGTGGAAGCTGGGGTTTACCCATCCCCGGACGAAGGAGCGACTCTTTTTCGAGGCGCCGATCCCGGAAGATTTTCGCGATCTGCAGGAAGGCGCGTTTCGTTAGGCATCGTTCCGGAGTTCGCTCGACTGGACCTTTCTCCGCAAGCCGAAGAGCATCGCGACAATCGGCGGGATGAGAATAAACCCACGCAGCCAGGGCTCGGAATGCCAGGGGAGTAGGAAGAGCCGCTCGTTCCAGAAAAGGTAATAGGCGAAAACCGTGACCGAAAGCACCTGCCAGGCATCGATCCTGCGCCAGGCTGCCAACGGCAAAATCCAGGTCACATACCACGGATGCAGAACCGGGCTAAGGATGAGCGCCGTGCCCATCGCCCAAAGCAGGCCTCGGCGCCAGTTGCGAATGAAGAAAAGCGACACCACTACCACAGCGGTGATAATGACGACGTTGTAGCTAAAATTTTTCTGATGCGGATTCGGCCAGAAAGTTTCCTCGATCAGCCACCAAAACATGTCGTTCAGGCGGGCGACGTAAATGAATTTTCCTAACGACTGCCAGATCGGCACCTGCGGCACGCCGAAAGGCAGGCTGAGCAGGGCCGGAATTCCGAGACTGAGCCCGAGTGCCCAGGCGCGGCGCCCGATAGCGAAGGCGCAGACCGGGAGCAGGAGGAGCGGGATCAACTTGATCGAGATCGCGACGCCGAGCGCCGCTGCGCCAAGGAGCGCCCAGCGCCACTGCGCGCTCGATTCCCGCGCCGCCCGGCTGCGGACCAAGCAAAGAATACCTGCGAGCATCGGCAGGATCATGAGGCTGTCGAAGTGTGCCGCGCCGGCGAAGCTGTAAACGACAAGCGGATTCCAGGCGTACCAGGCTGCGTCGAGGTAGCGCTCGCGCCCGCCGATCAGCCGCAGAAGGAGCGCGATCGCGCCGAGATCGGCCGCGGCAAAGAGCAGCTTGTAGGCAAGCGTTCCCGCTCCCACCCGGCTCAAGCCGGCGAAAATCAATTCCGTGCCCGGCGGATAGATGGCGCTGAAATCGCGATGGTTGATCTGGCTCCAGGCAGGGAACTCCTCCCGCACCGCAACCAGTCGGCCGTCGTTAGGCGCGAGGACGTAGGGATTGAAGCCTTCGTTTTGCACTTTCCCCTCCCATTGGTAGCGCCAGATGTCGTCGCCGGGGAGGAGCGGCAGCGCGATCAGGCGGAGGAGAATGGCCACGCTCCAGAAAGTCGCCCGGATCGTTCGTCCGGAGGGCAACTGGGCGAAAGAAGAGGTGGCGGCAAAAAAGGCGATCCCGCAGAGGACGGCGGTCTCGACAAACCGGACCGGCATGGTGGCGTAACGCCAATCATCGAAGCGGTGCAGACTCGCGAGGAGGACGATCTCGGCCAGGAGCGCGAGCCAGAAGCGCGCCTGCCTAACGAATGACATCTTCGGCTCCCCTTTTCCCGATCCGTTGCAGTCCGAGACGATAGGCCGCCACGTCGACGATCTCTGCCACCCGTCGTTTCAAGCGCCGGGCGCGCGTCCAGAGGAAGAGGAGGAAAACGCCGTAAGGGATGAGAACGCGCAGATCGACGCTCCCGCTGTTCAGGTCGCGATAGACGATCATGGCGAGGACGAGGAGGTTAATGATGACCGTGGTGGTGACGAAGCGATAACGGAGCCGCACTCTCGTTAGGCATTTCGGCCCACCATGGTATTCGGTCACGGTTTGGAGGATGACGCTCCAGAAGAAATTTCCGTAAATCTGGATGTCCCACTCTTTCCATCCGGTATCGGCCGAGTAGCTCCAGCCCTCCTCCTCGAGCAACTGGAAAATCGACTTGAGGAGCGCGTTTCGCTCCACTCCTTCTTCGCTCCAGTAATTGCGCCGGCGCAGGTTCCCCCGACCCGCTTTGCCGGAGGGCATTTTCTCATGGGTTCCGATGACGCCGCGCGGAGTGCGTTTGAATTCCAGCCAGGTAAAATAACGGTTCCATCCCCTAACGAGCGGCTGAGCGAAGGCGAGGAACATGACAAGCAATCGCGCCGGGACAGTATCGAATTTCGGCTCGATCCGCGCCCGCAACATATAAGAAAGCGCGACGCAAAGGGTGCCGCCCAGCATGAGGTAGGGAACGATTCGGAGCACCGGCAGGAAGATGCCGAGCCCGAATAGAAAAAGCGTGAGGACGAACCACTCAATGCTGCTGAGGTAGTTCGCGATTTCCGACTGCGGCGATGGGTAGATCGACTGGAAAAAGCCTTCGCCGAAAACCCCGTGGTAGATGATCGGGCGATTGATGAACCAGCTAAAACGCGGCGAACCGTAGATCTGCCCGCGCCATTTCGCCGTGCCGGTTGGTCCGAAAAAGATGAGGTGCTTGAACCGCAGCATCGATTCCGCTTCGCCGTAGCCGGCCTGTTGCTTGCGAAACGCGCCTAACGTAAAGCGGCGATGATGCCAGACTATCGCGGTGGGAGCGAAGGCGATGACGTGGCCTTCCTGTTGCAGGCGCCAGCAGAAATCGACGTCGTCGCCCGCCTTGCGATACTCGATGTCGAAGCCGCCGATGGTATCAAAAGCCCAGCGATAGAACGCCATATTACAACCCGGGATGTGCTCCGCGACGGTGTCGGTAAGGAGGACATGGCTCGGTCCACCCGGCGCGGCGGCGACGCAGGCCTGGACCCAGTTTTCCGCCGGAGGCGAAATGTTCGGGCCACCGACGCCCGCATAATCGCCGCTGACCAGCGTTCCGATGAGGTAGTAAAGCCAATCGGGATCGGCCATGCAGTCGGAGTCGGTATAGGCGAGGACCTCGCCCTTGGCCGCAGCCGCGCCGGCGTTGCGCGCGTAGCTCAGACCTTGGTTCTCCTGGCGAATGTAGCGGATGTGCGGAAAACGAGCGGCGATCTCTGGTGTATTGTCAGTCGAACCGTCGTCTACCAGGATCGCTTCGTAAGACGGATAATTGATTTTGCCTAACGACTCGAGGCATTCCGCGAGCGTTTTCCCGCCGTTGTAGGAACAAACGATGACCGAGACAAAGGGCGTCCGCGGCAGGTCGCGATGGGGCAACGCCGAATCATCCTGGCCAAGTTTTTTCTGGAGCGCGAAGAAGGACTTCTTCGGAGAGCGATCCCGCCTAACGAGGCCAAACGACCAATCGGTGATCTCCTGTTCGCCGGTGAACCATTCGTCCGTCCAGGCGAAAAAGATCGTCCCAGCGAGACCGCATTTAACCACGCTGTCGACGTGCCAACTGAGCATCTCGGCCTGCTCCTCTTCTGGGTTGCGGATCGTATCCATCCCAAACTCGCCCAGCATGAGCGGCTTTTCCTCGGCCAGGTTTTGCAGGCGCAGGAGATATTTTTCGAAGTCGCCCTGGTCGTGCAGGTAAACGTTGAAACAGCAGAAATCGACGTTCTGCGGGAGGAGGTACTCGGTCGGAGGATAGCTGGCGTATGAAAAGAGAACGTTCGGATCGGCCTCGCGCCCGACCCGAATCAATTCCTCGAGAAACTCGGTCACGCGCCGAACGCCTAACCATCGCACCATCGTGGTCGGGATCTCGTTCCCGACGAGATAGCCAAAGATCGCAGGATGGCCAGCATGGGTGGCGACGGCGGTGCGCACCGCCTTGACGATTTCGCGCCGGGTTTTCGCCCTGACGAGGAACTCGACGTGCTTTGCCCACGGCAGCGTGATCAGGACGCGGATCCCGGCTTCCGAACAGCAATCGAGAAACCACCGAGGCGGCAGGTGGTAGATGCGCGCGACGTTGATCCCGAGCTCGCGCATCTGAGCGAGATCCCGCCGGGCCTGCTCCGGGTGGCCGAGGTAATCGCCCGCGGCATCCGGTTTGAAGGGTCCGTAGGTGGCGCCCTTGACGAAGAATTTGCGCTCGCCCTCGAAGAAAAACTTGGCGAGAGCGCGGACGCGAACGGGCGCAGTTGGACTCACGAGGAGCTTTTCCTAGTGCAGAGAGTCGCGGGACGCAACGCCTAACGACTCAGGAGCTCGCCGGCGTGGCGGACGACGCGCGCGGTTTCGTCGATCTGCGCCGGGGTGTGCGCGGTCGAGATGAAGCCAGTCTCGAACTGGGAAGGCGCAAAGTAAATTCCCGCATCGAGACAATGAGTGAAGAACTGGGCGAACTTTTGGAGATCGCTCCGCTTGGCACTCGCCAAATCAATTACCGGATCTGGGGTAAAGAAGAGGCAGAACATCGAGCCGATGCGGTGAAAGACCGCCCGGTCCGCCAAATCGCGCGTTGCTTCCTCGAACCTGGCACCGAGGCTTTCAAGCTGTGTCCAACCATCGATCCGCTCCAGCTCGCGGAGTTGGGCAAGCCCCGCCGCCATCGCGAGCGGATTACCGGAAAGCGTCCCGGCCTGATAGACCGGACCAAGGGGCGAGAGTTGATTCATGATTTCGGCGCGGCCGCCAAAAGCGCCGACCGGCAGGCCGCCCCCGATTACTTTGCCGAGAGCGGTGAGATCGGGTCGAATCCCGTAAATTTCCTGCGCGCCACCGCGCGCGACGCGGAACCCGGTCATGACCTCATCGAAAATAAGAAGCGCGCCATTTGCGTCGCACTCCGCGCTCAGAGCCTCGAGAAAGCCCGGCTGCGGAAAAAACAGCCCGGCGTTCGCTGGGATCGGCTCGAGAATGACAGCGGCAATTTGCGCCGGATTCTTACGAAAAGCCTCCCGCACCGCCTCGATGTCGTTGAACGGCAGGGCGATCGTCAGCCCGGCGAGTTCCTTCGGCACACCGGCACTGTCGGGTTCACCATGAGTCAGTGCTCCGCTGCCTGCATGGACGAGAAGCGAATCGACATGCCCGTGGTAGCAGCCCTCAAACTTGATGATCTTGTCGCGCCCAGTGAAACCGCGGGCCAAGCGCACGCATGACATCGTCGCCTCCGTCCCGCTGTTCACCATCCGGACTTTTTCGATCGACGGCACCCAGGAGCAGATCAGCTCCGCCATTTCCACCTCTAGCGGGTTGGGAATGCCGAAGCTAACGCCCCGGACGGCCGCCTCGCGGACAGCTTCGATCACCACGTTAGGAGCGTGTCCGAGGATCGCCGGGCCCCAGGTACCGACGTAGTCGATGTATTGTTTTCCGTCGACGTCCCAGAGGTTGGCGCCCTGTGCGCGATCGACAAAAAACGGTTCCTGGCCGAGACCGCGGAAGGCGCGGACTGGAGAGTTCACCCCGCCCGGGATGCGAGCGCAAGCGCGGGAAAAAAGTTGAGAGGAAAGTCCTGTCGTCACGCCATCCCAACGTTCAACGTTCAACGTTCAACGTTCAACGTTCAACGTTCAACGTTTCAATACAGGGTGCGTCCTTGCGGATAACTTCCCCAACCCGCCGTGCGCCAGGCGCGGAAAGCCGCTGCAGATCAGCGGCTTTCCGCCTAGGTCACAATTATTTTACCGGTGGAGGACTAAGATTGTAGACTTCCACCAAGGCGATGCCGGTGGTGTCGTCCTTCCCGCGTACGATGGCGGTGTAGTTGTTCGGACTAAGGGACGCGAGGATAGCCGACTCGTTATCATTGGTCGGGGCCAAGCCGGAGTCCATGATCGCCTGCACGTCGACGCTATCCTGCTCCTGCCAGTTGTCGTTGGAGGTTATCAAGTCACCATTTGCGTCGTGCAACTCCAGGACCGGATCGGCCAGCGTCCCTTCGACCCCGACGTCTGCCAGACTGGGGCCGATCGCGCGAATGAGGACGTCGGTATCAGCGGCACCGACGATGATTAATCCCCCGATCATCGCGTCGTCACCCGTCTGGACGAAGCCCCGGGTCGAGATGTTGGCGAGTTTCGATTCGACACTGAGATCCAGGTCATAGACTTCGACGAGCCCGACGCCGGTCGTTTCACCAACCCCTCGCAAAATGGTGGTGTAAACACCCGGATCGAGTGTCATCAGGATCGCCGACTCACTGTCTTCGGTCGGCGCCAAACCGGAGTCCATGATCGCCTGCACGTCGGCGCTATCCTGCTCCTGCCAGTTGTCGTTGGAGGTAATCAAGTCGCCATTTACGTCGTGCAACTCCAAGACCGGATCCGCTAATACTCCGGTGAGCGACAGGGATGGCCCGATCCCCCGCGCGATGACCTGCTTCGGCTCCGTGCCTGTAACGATGAATCCGCCGATCAAAACGTTGTCACCTGTCCCCACGTCCAACCGGGTCGAGATATTGGCCACCTGCACTTCATAGAAGGGCGTCGGTGATGGAGATGGAGTCGGGGTCGGCGTGCCGGACGGGCTGGGGCTCGGAGTCGGGGTGGTCGACGGGGTCGGACTTGGAGTCGGAGTGGAAGTCGGGCTCGGCGTTGGGGTCGGCGTCGGAGTCGGGGTCGGCGGTGGATCATCATTAGCGACGATTTTAAAAACGTCTCCGCCCAAGGTTGTTATGTATACTTCGCTATCAGCGTCGATGCCCATCGAAGTAACGGCGCTCAAGGTGTAACCACCAACCTTAGTGGGGAATAAGTAAGAGGTGATGTCCGTAAAATCTGAAACTACTCCGCTCTCGTAACGAAGGGTGAATATCTTGCCGGTGAAATCTCCGGTATTCGGACCGAAGCAGTCGCCGAAGATATAGAGGCCATCCAGATCGGGCACCGCGCCGGCGTGGTAGAGGTAGCCGCCGATAACGCAGATTCCGCTGACGTCATGGGCATAATCGATGATCGGTTCCACCGGATCAAAGCCAGGAGGCAAGGGTGAGCCATCGAAGAAAGGATTCGGGATCGTGCCTTCGCGGTAGCGCCAACCGTAGTTTTCGCCGCCGCCCGGATTCGAGGCGGGTTGAACATCGACCTCTTCGCGCTTCGTCTCGCCGACATCGCCAACGATGAAGTCGCCCGTTGCGCTATCGAAACTTCCCCGGAAAGGATTGCGCAGCCCGTAGGCAAAGATCTCCTGGCGAGTCGGGAGCGGATCGCCAAAGAACGGATTATCGGGCGGGATGGTGTAACTGCCGTCGGGCTCGATGTGAATGCGGAGAATTTTGCCGAGCAAAGTTTCGAGACTTTGAGCGTTACCGTAGGGCTTTTTGTGCGTCGGGTGATTGTCGTTCAGGCCGCCACCATCACCCGCGCAAATATAGAGATTGCCTTCGTCACCAGGGCGGTTGCTAAATCCGATCCAGTCGAAGTCGTGATCCGTAAGTGGTTGGTCGGCGCTGATGATCTTTACTTCGGTATCGCGATCAGCAACATCCGGATCGGACGTGACGGTATACCGGGCGACGTAGGAGATTCCGTTGCCAAACACCCCGTCACCGGCGCTGGTCCAGCTGACGTAAACGTAGCCATTGGTCGCGTAGTCGGGGTCGAAGGTCATTCCGAGGATACCCGGGCCCTGTCCGATGCCGACCCGATCTGTGAGATCGAGATACGGAGTAGCGTTCACCGTTCCCGAGGGAAGATGGATAACCTTAATTAGCCCATGCTGCTCCGCGACAAAAATCCGGCTCGTGTCCCCCGGAGGGGCACAAACGTAAAGCGGCGTGTCAAAGCCGGTCGCGACCCGGACCGCTTCGAAGCCGGCCTGGACAGTCGGTATGGTCACGACTAAGGCCAGGAGGGATAGGAAACCGAGTCCAAGCAAGCTCCGGAAAGCGCGGATTCGTGGGTATGAGTGTGGTGTTTTCATGGGTAAGTTTCTCCTTTGCGATTCCTTAGTAGGTCCTAGAGGCTAACGTCATACACTTCCACCAAGGCGACGCCAGTGGTATCGTTTTTCCCGCGCACGATGGCAGTGTAGCTGTCCGGAATGAGCCGCGTCAGGATAGCGGATTCGGCATCGTGAGACGGCGCCAGACCGGTTGCTTGAATCTCCGACTGTTGGGTTGCTTTCCAGTCATCATTCGAGGTGATGAGGGTGCCATTACTGTCGTACAGTTCTAAGACAGGATCGGCCAGCGCCCCGTCGACTCCGTCATCGGCAAGACTTGGGCCGATCGCTCGCACCAGGACATCGCTATCAATTTCGCCCTGGATAATTAATCCGCCGATCAGGACGCTGTCGCCCATCCCGACCGTTCCGCGAGTCGAGATGTTTGCCAGTTTGGAATCGACTAACCGGTCGAGATCATAAACTTCGACCAGCGCAATGCCGGTGGTTCCACCCACCCCCCGGACGATGATCGTGTAAAGACCGGGTTCGAGCATTCCCAGGAACGCGGACTCCAGGTCGTTGGTCGGCGCAAGCCCGGAGTCGATGATCGCCTGTTTGTTGGCGGCATTCTGCCAGTTGTCGTTCGTCGCGATCGTTGCACCGGTCGAATCATGTAATTCCAGAATCGGATCGGCTAATTTCCCGTTGACTGCGAGGGAAGGCCCGATGGCACGGGCGATGACCTCCTTCGGTTCAGTTCCCGTTACGATAAATCCGCCGATCAGAACTTCATCACTCGTCCCGACGTTCGAACGGGTTGAGATATTGCCCACCTGCTCTTCGTAGAAAGGCGTGGGTGATGGAGTCGGGGTCGGCGAAGGAGTCGGGGTCGGCGAAGGAGTCGGGGTCGGCGAAGGGGTCGGTGTTGGGCTGGGCGTTGGGGTCGGCGTCGGGGAGGGCGTCGGCGTGGGAGATGGCGTCGGGGTGGGCGTCGGAGGTGGAAGCGGAGTTCCCTTGATGGTGAAGACGCTGCCGACGCCGTTCGTGACGTCGATACCGGTAAGGTAAAGCTCGCCGGAATCATCCTCTCCCATCGAGGTCAGCGACCCTAACTCGTAACCTCCGACCTTCGTCGGAAAGAGTTGTGAAGTAATGTTTTGGAAATCGGATACAACTCCATTGTCGTAAGTCATCGTGAAAATCCTGCCCTTTAAATCGCCGACGCTTCTGGGCCCAAAGCAGTCACCAAAAACGTAGAGCCCGGCCAGTTCGCCGGCGTTCGATCCACGATAGACATAACCGCCGATGATGCAGATCCCGGTGTTCAGGTGGTCATAGTCGAAGATCGGATCGACGGCATTTGGTGGAGGCGGGTCGTTCGGATAGCTCGGGTTCTGGATTGTGCCTTCGCGAATGCGCCACCCATAGTTCTCGCCTCCGCCGGGATTCGAGGCGCTCTGCAAGTCGAGTTCCTCACGCTCGTGCTCGCCGACGTCGCCGATCAGCATGTGAAAGTTTACCGGATCAAAGCTGGCCCGAAACGGATTGCGCAGGCCATAGCAGAAGATTTCCTGCTTCTGTGTGGGCGAGCCAAAAAATGGGTTATCGCTCGGAATCGTGTAGGTGCCGTCGTCCTCAATGTGGATGCGCAGAATTTTTCCGAGTAACGTGTTCGTGCTCTGAGCGTTATTTAATAGATCGTCCGCACCGCCGCCATCGCCGCTACAGATGTAAAGATTTCCCTCGTCGCCGGGCCGCGGACTGAATCCAATCCAGTCAAAGTTATGATCGGTTTGCGTCTGATCGGCGGTTAAGACGGTGACTTCACTTGCACCGTCGGCTACGTCCGGATCGGCGCTGACGGTGAAGCGAGCGATGTGCGAGACGCCCTTACTAAAAGTGCCGTCACCGTCGGTCGTGTAGGCAACGTAGAAATGGCCGTTGGTGGAATAGTTTGGGTCGAAGGTCATGCCCAGAATCCCGGTCCCCTGGCCCTGGCCGGACTTCGCCGAGATGTCGAGGAACGGAATCGGATTTATCGTTCCCGAAGCGAGCTTGACGATCTTGATCTTCCCGCCCTGCTCGGCGACGAAAATGCGGTCAGCATCTCCGGGAGGTGCACACACATAGAGCGGGATCGTGAATCCCGTGGCAACGCGCACGGCTTCGAGTTGAGCCTGGCTGTTGGCGGATAAAAAGATGGTCAAGGCAAGGCAGCAAGCTGCCAAGAAGAATCGAATTACCGCTGCGCGAGAGAGCTGACTACTAGATTGGTGGTTAGATCGGAATGGCATAGTCGTCTGCGGTCATGAACGGCGAAGAGCCGCATTGTTAAGGTGATGCCGTTGCGACCAGAGGGCCTTATTTCCAGATCGGCAACGAAAGCTGCGCTCTTTCTAAGGGCATGTCCCCCCTCAAAGCAAGAAAAAACTCCTTTACCATAATTACAATTTCATGACAGATGAATGGCCGGAATCCGTCCGTGTTCGTCAGTAGGAGCCACAGTCGGCGATTACTCCTTCGGTCCCCTGGAACATGCATCGCGTTGACACCCCCAGAGCACGCGCCTACGCTCCGGTTCGCAATTCGGCGGGGTAGCCAAGTGGTAAGGTCGGGGTCTGCAAAACCTCTATTCGCGGGTTCGATTCCCGCCCCCGCCTCTCTTTCAATATTGGCTCGATCGCGAGCTTTCTGATTTCCAAGGAACTCATGAGAAGACGCAGTCGCTCCAGCCGCCCATGACCTGCCAACCACACCCCGCATTCGAGAAATTGCGAAAACTTATCGCTGAAAGCAGCGGACTCTTGCAGCCGTGGGAGGGTTCCGCCTATCGCGTGACGACTCTCGATTATCCGAGCCCGAAAAGTATTCTGCAGGGTCAGGGAAGTTTCCTCTATGGCGGACGCTGGAACGCGATCGGTTCTTTCCGCGCCGTCTATGGCAGCACAGCTGACACTGTCGCGATCGCTGAATCTCGGGCGACCGCCGACTACGCGCACGTACCCCAACCGTTTCGCACTCCTCGTCTTCTGGTCGCGATCGAGTTTTCGCTTCAGGTAGTCTTGGATCTGACAAGTGCGTCGACCCGCAAGAGACTTGGCCTCACCCCGGACGCTTTGCGAGAGGAGGACTGGCGCAAAACCCAGGAGGCGGGACGAGAAAGCTTCACGCAGGCCATCGGGCGCGCCGTCTTTTCGAACAAGGGGGAGGGCCTCCTTGTTCCTTCCGCCCGCGTTTCTGACGGGGTCAATCTCGCCTATTTCCCAGAGAACAAGCGATCCGGAAGCCGGGCTACCGTGCTGGAATCGGAGAAACTGGATCGCGTGCGGCTCGTGTGATATCTACATGCATATTTGCATGATAAACTGCTTGTTAATCTCCCAAGACGTTCTAGTTTTGGACTATGAAAGCGAAAAAGAAATCGACGCGTGCCACTCCCACTTCGCGAGTGCGAGAGGCGGCGGCGATTTATCATCCCGCGATGAAAGTCGCCCCGGCACCCGCGATCGCTGAGATCGCCGAAAAGTTCGGGCTCCGGCAGGAAACCCTGAGTCGCATGACCGGTTTCTCCCTCCGCGCTGTGGCAGGCTGGAGCAATGGCAAAGCGCCCTCCGCGCCGGTCAAGCGCGCGCTCGTCGAGATGGATCGACTGCTCGACAGTCTTTCCCGCCTGATGAAGCCGAAAGAGGTCGGCCGTTGGCTAAAGGAGCCAAATCCCGCACTCGATGGTTCCAGCCCCGTGCAGGTGATTGAGCGGGGCCAGGCCGATCGCATCTGGCGTCTGCTTTATTTTCTCGAATCCGGCGAGCCTGGTTAAGAGGAAGGTTTCACTTTCGTTAAGGCGTCGGCGGGCCGGAAGGCATTTCCCACGCTGAGAAAAACGGCCTGCGAAGATGCAGAAATGGTTCATCGATGCGAACGTTCCGAGTCCAAGATGCGTATTACACGATATGAATGAGCGTTCGCATTCGCCGCACGGCAAAATCAATCTCCACGGGGACGGTCTCGGGGTCCCTTCACCTGAAATGGTGGAGAAACGAGCGCGCGAAATCGCGATGATCGATGAACGCAATCCAGACGAATTCACGGAAGCCGACTGGCGGCAGGCGAAGAACGAATTAACCGGGGTCGAGGGGTCGCATGCGCCGGAAATCGACGACTCGGTGGATGAAGAACTGAGTGAACGCGACGAAATCCCCGGCGCTTCCGGGCATCGCGCGCCTAACGACTACGAAGGAGATGAAAATCTCGGCGAAGAGCTTGTGAGCGGCGGGATCGAAGAAGCGGCGCATGATCAGATGGTCGAGGCTCGGCGCGAGGAGTTGGAACAGGAGCGCGAACAGCAATGAGCAACGAAACCGTCCTTGACGAAGTCGCTCCCGCGTCGGGCATGGATCGTCCGGCCGGCGGCGATCGAGCGACTGGGATGCTGAAGCGTTTTCGCCAAGTCCGAAATTTTTCTGAGTCGCTCTGCAATACGCTCGAGCCGGAGGATTGCGTGGTGCAGTCGATGCCCGACGTCAGTCCGACAAAGTGGCACCTCGCGCACACCAGTTGGTTTTTCGAGACCTTCATCTTGAAAGTCTGGATGCCAGAATACCGACCGGAGGTCCCGGAATACGCTTATCTTTTTAATTCGTATTACAATGCAGCGGGCGACATGCATCGGCGCGATCTCCGGGGGCTGATCTCGCGCCCGACGGTGGCCGAGGCCTTTCGCTTCCGGCGCTCGGTCGATCAGCATGTACAGGAACTGGTCGAAAACGCCGACGACGAGTTGCTCGAACAGATGGAGCCTGTCTTCACAATCGGACTCCACCACGAGCAGCAGCACCAGGAATTGCTCGTGGCCGATATCAAACACGTCTTCGCGCAGAATCCGCTCCACCCGATTTTCCGCGAGCGCGAGGATCGTATCGAACGACACTCGGTTGTGCCGTGCAGCTTCGTCGATTTCGAAGAAGCAATCGTGGAAATCGGCCACGATGGCCGCGGTTTCAGCTACGACAACGAAGGACCGCGGCATCGCGCTCTGGTGGGCACGTTTTCGCTCGCCACCCGTCCGGTCACAAACGGCGAATACGTCGCCTTCATCGAAGACGGCGGCTATAAACGGCCCGACCACTGGCTGTCGTTAGGCTGGACAGCGGTCAACGAGCAGCGTTTCGAGGCGCCGCTCTACTGGACGAAACGTGATGGCCGCTGGTGGAACTTTACCCTTTCTGGAATGCGCCCGGTCGACGAGGCCGAACCGGTGACTCATGTCAGCCACTTCGAAGCCGATGCCTTCGCCAACTGGAGCGGAGCGCGCCTTCCGACGGAGTTTGAATGGGAACGGGCTGCAGTCGGTCTGCCGATCGAAGGCAACTTTGTCGACACCGAGCGTTTCCATCCCGCCCCGGTGGCACCCCAGCCTACTGGAAAGCTGCAACAGATGTATGGCGACGTTTGGGAATGGACCCGCAGCGCCTATCTTCCCTACCCTGGCTACCGCCCCGCCCCCGGAGCTCTTGGCGAGTACAACGGTAAATTCATGAGCAACCAGATGGTGCTGCGCGGTGGCTCCTGCGCCACTTCGCAAAACCACGTCCGGCCGACTTACCGCAATTTCTTCCAACCGGAAAAACGCTGGCAATTCACCGGCATCCGGCTCGCGCGCGACGCCGCATGAATGGCACCCACGGGGGGGTTTCCGTGCTCGATCTCGAGCCGGCGACTTCAGATTTTCTCGAACAGGCGGTAGCGGGCCTTGCCGGCTCGCCGCGTACTTTGCCGAGCAAGTTTTTCTACGACGAACGCGGCTCAGATCTCTTCCAGGAAATCTGCGAGCTGCCGGAATATTACGTCACGCGCACCGAGACCGAGATTCTGCGGAACCACGGATCGGAAATCGCGGCATCGATCGGCGAAAACGCCGAGCTGGTCGGATTTGGGACGGGCGCGGGCGTGAAGACAAGAATGTTGCTCGATCATCTTGAAAACCTGATTGCGTATGTGCCGGTCGACATTTCGAAACAGCGCCTGACGGAATCTGCCGAGGCGCTCAGTCGCGAAATGCCAGCCCTCGAAATCCTGCCGGTCTGCGCGGATTACCTGCAGCCGTTCGATTTGCCCGCGCCCTCTCGCAAACCGGCCCACGTCGCAGTTTATTTCCCCGGTTCGACGATCGGCAACATGCAGCCCGAGGTCGCGCGCCATTTCCTCACCCGGGTGGCGAAGCTCTGCGGCCACAGCGGCGGGCTTATCATCGGGGTCGACCTGCAAAAATCGAAAGACGTCCTTGAAGCCGCCTATAACGACAGCGCGGGTGTGACGGCCGCCTTCAATCTCAACATGCTGGAACGCGCCAACCGCGAGCTGGAGGCAGACTTCGATCTTTCGCAATGGCGACATCGCGCCATCTACAACGAGGAGGCGCACCGGATCGAGATGCACTTGATCAGCGAAAGCGCGCAGGCCGTTCATCTCGGAAAACACGAGTTCCGTTTCGTTCCCGGCGAAAAAATCATCACGGAATTTTCCTACAAGCACACGATCGAGGGCTTCAGCGCGCTGGCCGCTTCCGCCGGCTTCCAACCCGCCCGGGTTTGGACCGATCCACAAGAGCTCTTCGCCGTTTTTCACTTCACAACTCGCTAGCGCGTCCGCTCTAGTGGCGGTCGTGGCGACCGCTGACTAATCATGGAGCCGTTGGTTCAACTGATCGGCCTTAGCAAAAGGTTCGGCGCCGCCACTGCGCTGCACCCGATCGATCTCAGCTTCCTGCCTGGCCTAACGACTGCACTGATTGGCCCGAGCGGCTGCGGAAAATCAACTCTCCTGCGGCTCGTCATCGCTCTCCTTCAGCCCGATGGCGGCCGAGTGCTTTTCGATGGCACGGAAGTGACCCCCGCCAATGCACAGGAGGTGCGGCGACGCGTCGGTTACGTCATCCAGGAAGGCGGTTTGTTCCCTCACCTCACCGCGCGCGCCAACGCCCTCCTCATGTCGCGGGATCTCGGCCGGCCGGAAAAGGAAATGGCGGCGCGGCTCGAAGAGCTCTGCGCGCTCTCGCAGTTTCCGCGCGACGCGCTCGATCGCTATCCGGCTGAGCTCTCCGGCGGGCAACGCCAGCGCGTCAGCCTGATGCGCGCGCTGATGCTTTCGCCCGAGGTCTTGCTCCTCGACGAGCCGCTCGGTGCGCTCGACCCCCTCGTTCGGTCGGCGCTCCAGCGCGACTTAAAGGAAATTTTTGCGCGCTTGAAACAGACCGCGCTGCTTGTGACCCACGACATGGGTGAAGCCGCGTATCTGGCCGACGAGATCGTTCTCATGAACGAGGGACGCGTCGTGCAGCGCGGGAGCGCGGCGGAATTGCGCGATCGACCGGCGAGCGAATTTGTTTCCGAGTTCATTAATGCGCAAAGGAGCGCGGCGTTTTGAAGATCTCAATCCTGCTCACCTGTCTGCTCGCCAGCTCCGCCTTGGCGGCCGAACCCATTGTGGTTGGCTCGAAAAAATTTACCGAATCCTACGTCCTGGGTGGGATCGCAAAGACGGTTCTCGAGCGCGCCGGTTTCGCTGTCAAAGAGCGGGCCGGGATGGGTGGCACGATCATTCTTTGGCAGGCCTTAAGGGGCGGCCAGATCGACGTCTACCCGGAATATACCGGCACGATCGGCGAAGAGATTCTCAAAACAAAGCAGCGGCTTTCGTCCGAGGAGATGCGCGCGGCGCTAAAAAAATTCGGCGTCGGCATGTCCGCCAACCTTGGATTCAACAACACCTACGCCCTCGTCATGCAGCGTGCGGTCGCCGAGAAACTCGGGATCCGCTCGATCAGCGACCTAGGTCAGCATCCGGACCTCAAAGTCGGTCTCACACATGAATTTCTCGACCGCCAGGACGGTTGGCGCCCGCTCGCGGCGGCTTACGGCCTAACGATGCCTAACGTCAGCGGAATCGATCATGCGATTGGTTACGCAGCCCTTGCCCGTGGCGCGATCGCGATCAAGGACGCCTACTCGACAGATGCCAAGATCCAGGAGAACGATCTCGTCGTTCTGCGCGACGACCGCCATTTTTTTCCCGAATACAAGGCGGTCTTTCTCTATCGGCTAACCCTCGAGCCGCGCGCCGTCGCCGCGCTCAATCATTTTGGCGGAATCGACGAGACCAGGATGATCGCGCTCAACGCCGCTGCCGAACGGACAAAGGATTATGCCTACGCTGCCTCTCTTTATTTTCATCCTGCGACTGCCGAGGGCGCACCACAGCGCGATCTTTGGCCGAACCTGGCTCGCTGGACCGGTCGTCATCTCGAACTCGCCGGCATCTCGCTTCTGCTCTCGGTCCTGATCGGCCTGCCGTTAGGCATTGTCGCCAGCCGCGGCGGTCCGCTCGGGCAGGTGATCCTCGCAGTGGTCGGAATGATCCAAACGATTCCTTCCCTCGCCCTCCTTGCGCTCCTCGTCCCGGTGCCATTTCTCGGCATCAGCGCGACGACCGCGATTGTAGCGCTCTTCCTCTACGGACTTCTGCCGATCGTCCGAAACACCGCGACCGGATTACAGGACATTCCCGCGGCCTTGCGCGATTCGGCGACGGCTCTGGGGCTGGAACCGGGAGCGCGCCTCCGGAAAATCTACCTCCCGCTTGCGTCGCGCACGATCCTCGCCGGCATCAAAACGAGCGCCGTCATCAACATCGGCACAGCGACGCTGGCGGCACTGATCGGCGCAGGCGGTCTGGGCGAACCGATCTTGAGCGGGCTCAATCTCAACGATCACGCGACGATTCTGGAAGGCGCCATCCCGGCTGCGCTTCTTGCTCTTCTCGTTCAGGGATTATTCGATCTGCTCGACCGTTTTCTAATTCCGCGCGGCCTGCGTCTCTAGCCCGTTGTCTTTCTCAGCAAACTGGCTCGGGACCAGAATCGCGTCGCTCATGCCGTGGAGAAGCTTTTTGTCCGCCGGGCAAATGGTAGCGAGCGCGCCGCGCAGATTCACCTTCTCCGACTCGACGAAATAATACGGACAAAGCCGCACCCGGCCGCGCATCGTCTTAAGTTCATCCGTCTCCGCGTCCCAATACGGGTGATCGAAGAGCCGGCCTTTGTGGAATCGTTGCATGATCGTCGGCTCGCGTTCGAAATTGGCGAGCGCATCGTTGATTCGCTGCTGCCATTCGGCGTGCGGCAGATCGGCTCCGAGCGCAACACCGCGACTCCCCCAGCCTAAGGGCGAAAATCCGCTTACCTTCAAAAGCAGGTCGCGCTCCTTTTGACTGAACTGCGCCGCCTCGCGCCAATCTTGGATCTCCAGTCGCGGGATGACGGCGTGTTGCGGCAACGGCGTCGGATCAAGAATCCAGGTGTAGGGAATGATCTTCTGCAGCGTCCGAAAATATTTGTCGCCCAGCTCACGCCGCCAGAAATCATGCAGCGGCTGGAGCCAGAAAAGCGCGAACCACATCTTCTCCTCGAGATAGGGCTTGAATGGCGGTGTGACCGTCAGCTCGCCGCGGCCCGCCGTTTCGACCAGCGCCGTGATCCCGGGCAGGTTCGGGAGATCGAAAAGCTCAAAGAAACGATAAACATCGCGCCCTGGTTGCGGTTGATAATTCTCCGCCGGTTTTACTTTCCAGGACCGCTCCGGGAAGCGCTCGTTCAAGTGCCTAGCGATCCACTCCATCTCCGGCCGGTAGGTGGCGGACTCCTGTGAAATGACGATGTCGCCGCCCTGCGGCAGAATGGCTGCAAACCCATCGAGCATCCCGTCCGCGCCACCGATCACGTCCGATCCGAGCCCGGCATAAGTCTGATTCAACCACGCCGTCAGCCCGATCCCGCCCGGCACCGAATCAACTTCGGCGATCGTCCAGCCTTCGTCGGTCAGCACTAAATCCGGCCGGATGACTCGCGGGAGCACCTCGCGAAATTCTTTCCGGCGCGAAAACTCGATCAGCCCGGGCGGTTTGCCGATGTCGAGATAACGCGCGACCCAGGCGGGCTGCTTCCCTTTGACGCTCTGCTGGTAAAGTTGATTGCAGGCGCGCTGAAAAACGAAAAGCTGGTGCCCGAGTCGCTCGAGGTCGGCGCGGCTTTTCTCGTCGATCGCGAAAGGCTCAGGCGAAAGAAGCCAGTCCTTCTCGGCAAAGAGACTTTCCTCCGGGCGCGCCTCGCGAATGGCGGTGAGTCGATCGGTTTCCGTGAGCATGAAGCTTCGCAACTTTCAACGCCGCGCCGACAACGTCCAACCAGGATTCGCGCGCACCGCGAGGTGCGGTCGATTACTCCGCCTTGTCAGGCGCGCGAGGGCGGCGGTTCCAATTTCGGCAGGACTGCTTCGATCGCGGGCCGGTCGGTCTCCAGCCACGGCGGGAGGACGAGAGTTTCGCCTAACGATGACATGGCTTCGTCGACATGAAAGCCCGGCCCGTCGGTCGCCAGTTCGAAAAGGACGCCGCCGGGTTCGCGAAAATAGACCGACTTGAACCAGAAACGGTCGATCACAGGCGTGGGCTGCGCGCCGCCTCGCGACGCCGCCTCGCGGACCTCGAGTTGGTGTGCTTCGTCGGTCACGCGCCAGGCGATATGGTGAACGCTGCCGGTTCCCCACGCTCCACGCCTCGCCTCCGGCAGTGCCTGCAGATCCACATACTGGCCGGAACTCCCCTGCCCCAAGCCGTAGCGCTGCCAATTTCCCTCCTCCGCCACTTTCCGGAAGCCAAGCGAGTCGACCAAAAACGAAATGGTTTCCGCCAGGTCGCGCTCAACCATTCGTGCGCTTTCGAGACCGCGAATCTGATGCTCGACCGGTATCGGGCTTTGCTCCCAGGGCGTGAAAGGGCGGCCCAACGAACTCTCGCTTTCGATCAGGGCAAGAGGCAGGCCGTGCGGATCGATGAACGGAAGAACGTGCTGTCCGAATCGTCTTTCGGGCGAGAGAATTTTCGTGCCGTAGCGAGCGAGTCGGGCGCTCCAGAATCCGAGACTCCCCGGCGGCACAGCAAGCGAGACCTCCGTGCTCAATCCATAGCCATCGCGATGCGGAGCCAGTTGAGCCCAGGGGAAAAATGTCAGGTCGGTCCCCGGATGGCCCTCAGCGTCGGCGTAGAAAAGATGATAGGTGCCCGGATCGTCCTGATTGACGCTTTTCTTGACCAATCTCATCCCAAGCACCCCCGCATAGAAGTCGAGATTCTCCTGGGCGGGACCAGCGATGGCGGTGATGTGGTGCAATCCGCTGATTGGTTTCATAAGGTTTCTTCGAAAGCAGAGCACAGGCGGGCGCGAAAATCGCGCCGAATTAGCCTGATGCCGTGAATATCGCTACGATGAGCGCGGCGAAAAAATCGAATGATCCCTGAAGGCTCACCGTATATCGTTAGGCAAAGCTTATCATTATGATCAAAAGTCTCTTACTCAGCCTGCTCGCAGTTTTCATCGCGACCGACGCGTTCGCGCAGCCGCCGGTCATCTTTGTGGTTCGCCACGCGGAGCGCGCTGCGATCAGCGGGCGTGTTCCTTCCGACACCGGGCTCTCTGAAGTTGGACGGGCGCGGGCCAAATCGCTCGAGCAGGAACTGAAGGACGCGCAGATCACCGCCATTTACACGAGCGAATACAAACGAACAAAGGAAACGGCCGCGCCGCTCGCCGAATCGTTAGGCATCCGCCCGGAAGTGGTGGCGGCAGACGATCTCCAGTCACTTCTTGCCAAACTGAAAGCCGCCCGCGGCAATGTCCTGGTAGTCGGGCATTCCAACACCGTGCCGCAAATCATCAATGCGCTTGGGGTTTCCGGGCGGGTCACGATCTCGGAATCAGATTACGACAATCTCTTCCTCATCGTGCGAGATCCCGAGCCGCGGCTGATTCACCTGCACTATCGTTAGGCAAAGAGTGCGCCTATTTCTGCTCGAAGATTTCGGTGCGCCGAACCCGTTCGCCCTTCAGGAAAACGCTTGAGATTGAAGAGAGAGCGCGCACGTCCTGCAGCGGGTTGCCGTCGACCACGATGAGCGAGGCCTCTTTTCCTTTCTCAATCGTCCCAATACGCTGGTCGGCTCGGAGTAACCGGGCGGCATTCCAAGTCGCCGCTTGCAAGGCTACCTCGGCCGGAATTCCCGCCGCCACCCAGAGCTCGATCTCGCGCTGCACCGTCGGACCATGCAGAACCAGGAAGTTTCCTGCGTCCGACCCGGTCACGAGCATGATGCCGGCCTGCCAGGCCTTGCGCAGGTTGCGGCCACCAATCTCCATCGAGAGCGGATAATGGCTCAGCCCGTCGCGCAGCGATTTCATCTCTGCATTAATTGCGGCGTGCTCGGTGCCGGTGAGCAACTCCTTCGTTGTGACCTGCTGGACTAACGAACGCTTGAGCAGATCGGTTTTTCCCCTCGCAAAATCGGAAAGACCTTCGACTACGCTCAGCGTCGGATCGAACGCGATCCCCTTCTCCTTCATCGCCGCGATCGTGGCCTCGGGAATTTCATCGCGAAAAGAGCCGTGCTCGATCGAATCTGCGCCTAACGATACCGCATCCGCGACATCGCGCGCGTCGCCGGTATGGATCGAGGCCGGCAGTTTCTTCGCGTGGGCCTCTTCTACGACCGCGCCGAGCAGTTCGAGATTCATCCGATTAAAGGTGTAGCCCGGGACGCCGGCCTCGAGCACGCCCTTGATGGCGTTCACTCCTTTCGCGGCCAGTTCATCGACTTGCTTGCTCGCTTCTTCCCGCGTTTTCGGGATGCGAAGGAATTGCGCGTCGAAACCGGCCCGCGCTACCTGCGGCATGTTTTTCGAATACTCGGTGCCGTGTCCTCCCTCGGCGGTGAAAAGCGGGCCGCAAAGAAAGAGTTCAGTTCCCAATCTTTCCCCGCTGTTGAAGCGGTTCCGCAGTTCGATCATGTCATCGACTTTGTCTCCAGCGCTCCGGACCGCCGTCACACCGCAGTAGAGATAGGCCTCCAGCGCGCGTTCATTTGCCTTCGTCGGATCGAACTTCGTCCAGTCATCGTAGAACCCGCCGGGCCCGCCGATGTGGACGTGCATGTCGATCAGTCCTGGCAGGACCGTCTTCCCGGCCCCATCAATCGCTTCGGCGTTCAGCGTCTTCGCGTCCGGAAATGTGCCATCATAGACCTCGGTGATCTTGCCGCCCTTCACGAGGACCGCACCCGATTCGATCACCTTGCCGTTGCCGACAAAGATGCGCGCGTTCTGGATCAGCCACGTCTGTCCGCGCCGGAGATCGCGTGCCAGGATGCGCGCCTTGACAAGATCGTGCTGACTCCACGCCTGGTAGGCGCCGAGGCAAAGAAACGGCAGCAGCACGACGAGGACCCAGAGCTTGGCCGAAGCTCGAAGTTTCTCCTCTTTCTCCCAGCGAAAAAGTTTCGTCGCGATGAGAGTGCCAACCGCGGTGGTGAGGAGAAGCGCCGCGACCGACAGCCAATTCGCCATGATCGTTTCGCCGCGCTGCATGATCCCGCCAATGCCGGTCATGAGGTATGTCGCCGGGATAAACTGGGTGATGTTTTGCAGCCAATGCGGCATGTAAGTGATCGGGATGGTCGCGCCGCTCAGGAAGAGCATCGCCATGTAGATCGGTTGGATGAGGATGTTGCTCTCCTGTGAGGAATTGACGACCGCGGCGACGATCAAGCCTAACGAACGAAAGGCGATGGCCCCGAGGCAGACAAAAACGAGGAGCGAAACAAGCTGCCCCGGGATCGGCATTCCGTAGAACTGGTGGGCGAGGAAGAGGATCAGGACTACGCTCGGGACAAAGAGCACCACGCCGGTGATCATCGAGGCCGCGAGCAACGGCACTGGCGTGATCGGCGTCACCTTGTAGCGCCGGAGCACATTCTCCTCCCGCTCCTGGACCGCTCGCATGCCCGCGCCGAAAAGCCCGTTCCCGAGAATCCCGAGGACAATCACCATCGCCACCACCTGGAGAATGGCCGAGCCCTGGTTGGCATCGAACATCTGGGCGAAGACGAAGAAAAACATGAGAGGGAAGAAGTAGTTGAAGAACAGGACGGTCCGGTTCCGGGCCGCCAGCTTGAGATCGATTTTGAGCAGGGCGAGAAACGCTTTCATGTCGTTATTCGCGCAGCTTTTTGCCCGTCAGTTCGATGAAGACATCCTCGAGCGTGGGACGCTTGAGATGCACGTCTTCCAGTTCGACTCCCTGCGAATCAATCCAGCGAATTATCTCGACCAGCGTTTTCGCCGGCTGACTGGAGCTGACCGAAATTTTGCGCCGATCTTCGCTCACGAGAGTGCGAAGCGCGCCCGGCCAATCCGGCAGTTCGCGCGCCGGAAGGGGCTGGCCTAACGAAATCTCGACGCCTGATTGGGTTTCGCTCTTCTCTTGCAGTTCGCGCGGCGAACCGATCGCGATGATGACCCCATTGTCGATGATTGCAACCCGATCGCAGAGACGCTCGGCCTCCTCGATGTAATGCGTCGTCATCAGGATAGTGCGCTTTTCGGCCCGCAGTTCTTCGATCAAATCGCGAATCTCGAGACGCACCTGCGGATCGAGCCCGGTCGTCGGCTCGTCCAGGAAAAGCAGCTGCGGATCGTTGATCAGCGCGAGGGCGAGCGCGAGGCGCTGCTTCTGTCCGCCGGAAAGCGTCGCGTAACCGGCGTCGCGTTTTTCCCAGAGCTGCAAACGGCGGAGGAGTGCGTCGCCGTCGACATTCTTCGTGTAGAATGCGCCAAAGAGTTCGAGCGCTTCGCGCACCTTGATCTTGTCCGGAAGATTGGTCGCCTGCAGGCAAACGCCGATCCGGTCTTTCAAAGTCTGCTTTTGCCGATCGGGATCGAACCCAAGCACGGTCACCTCACCACCGCTCCGCGGACGAAGGCCTTCCAGGATCTCAACCGTCGTCGTTTTCCCGGCGCCGTTCGGGCCGAGCAGTCCAAAGACTTCGCCAGCCTGCACCTCGATGTCGATCCCTTTGACGGCTTCGAGAGTTCCGTAGGATTTGCGCAGACTCCGAACGTAAATGACCGGATCGTTCATGCGGCCTGGCTTTTCCGCCTAACGAGTCGGGGAACTTGCGTCAAAAGAAAAAGAAGCACCAGACCACCGCAGATTTTCGCGAAAAACTCGCCGTGCCGAACATAAAATGTGAATTCCCCGTTCGTCGGCACCGGGATCGTTCCGTTTAACACACCCTCTGTAAACTGGCTGCCGTTCGCGCCCAGCAAAACCTGCGTGACGCGGCCGAAACGGTTTACGAAACACGTTACCCCGGTGTTCGCGGCTCGCGCCATCGGCCGACGCGTTTCGACGCAGCGAAAGATCGCGTTGTGCAAATGCTGCCGCGATGCCGCCGAGCGAAGGAACCAGCCGTCGTTCGTCACGTTGGCGAGCAGGTTTGCGCCGCGCAAAACAAATTGCCGAGTCAGCTCGCCGAGGGTGTCTTCGAAACAAATCAGCGGCGCAACTTTCACTCCCGCTGTCGCGAGGCGAAAAACCACCGGCTCTTTCCCGCGCGTGAAATCAGCCGGCACCTGGTCGCCGACAATCCGGGAAATAAAAGGGACTGTGTTCCGCCCGGGCACATATTCGCCGAAAGGGACGAGGTGCAGCTTGCGATAGACCTGAATCTTATCGGCATCGCCTGCTGAAACGAGGAGCGCGGCGTTGTAGTCGCCTTGCTGATCCGCGTCGATCGTGCCGAGGAGGAGATCGGTCTTAATCGAAGCCGAGAGATCCATCACGAAGCGGTAGTTTTCCTCATCGAGCAAAGCAGGCGCGGGGGTCGAGCTTTCAGGCCAGATGATCAACTGCGGCGGTGGCTGAACCGTAAGCGCGACGTGCGTCAGCCGATCGAATTGCGCGAATGTTTTTGCCTGATATTCGCGACTGAATTTTTCTTCCCGCGGGATATTGGCCTGCACCGCCGCGACCCGCAGCGGTATCGTCTCAGCCGGCATCTGCAACTGGCGAATGCCGTAACCGCAAAGGCCGACGATCCCGGCCAGCGTAAGAGTGAAATCGTAATGCGGCCGCCTGATTCGGATCCGGCTCTCGATCGTGAAACGCCGCACAGTCGCGACGCCGATGACGTTGGCAAACGCAACCACGAATGATAAGCCGGCAACCCCGGTGATCTCCGCGATCTGGATGATCGGCAAAACGTCGTGCAACGGAACTCCGAGCCCGTTCCAGCCCCAGCCGCTGAACATCCAGCTGCGAACCCATTCCAGCGCCGTCCAGCCGGCAGCGAGAATGAGGGCGAGCCCGAGGTTGCGAAAAGAATTAAGCCAGGGCGAGCGCGCTTCCGGCGGCGAGTCGTTAGGCTGAGAGATCGTCCAAGCCTTCGGCGGCGGGAACGGCGGGTGTAACTCCGCGCGCGGACGGAGCAAGCCGGCGAGCCAGGCCCAGAGCGCGAAATAAACGCCCATGTAAAGTCCGACCAGGACGAGGCCCGGTACCGTCACGGTGTAGAGCCAATAGAAAACGCCCCAAAAGAAGATCACGCCCGCGACGTAGCCGAGGAAAAGATCCCGCAACCAGCGACGCTTCGTTCCCTCGCCCGAAAACCAAACCGCCGTCAGGAGCGGCATGAGCGCGATCCAGCAGAGCCAGGTCTGCTCAAAAGGCGCGAAACAAAGCGTCGCGAGCACTCCTGTTGCGACGGAAGCGAACCACGGCCAGAGCGGGAGCCATTTTCGGATGGGCGAATTTTCGCTCACTCGAAAAATCAGGAGCGACGCCGGCGGCGCCCGGTATCCTCCTTTTGTCGGGATGGGTAAACCGCGTCTTTTAGCTCGCGGGCATGGGCCGGATTGACGCGGAAAGAAGCCGACTTCACATCGTCCATTGTGCGGACGTTTACCTTGTTCGAGACGATGTAGTCCTGCTCCATCAAGCCGGTCAGCGTGTCGAGGAATTCCGCGCCATCCATCTCGTCTGTACGATCGGCCAGTTGCCCGCCGGCCATCATGCCGCCGCTTAGTCCGATCGTTTTCAGGATCGAGATTTCACCGCCGTTGAGACTGATATCGCCCACGAGGCAATTGTGACCACGTTCGTCGAGATGTCTAGACGCGCTTGTCGACACGGCGGTGCGCGTCTTCCTGCAGCCATTCCCAGAGAGCTTCCAGTTTTTGCTCCACCTCGGACTTGATCGCCTTGAGCTGCCCGGCTGTAAACTCCCCGCTTGCAGGTCGGCGTTGTGCGAAGAGGTAATATTTTATTTTCGGTTCCGTCCCGGAACCTCGCACCGCCACCCGAGTCCGGTCGGCTAGTTGAAAAATCAGCATTTTTTCCCGCGGAATCTCGTCGCCCTCGACATCGCGGATCGTGTCCTGCTCGAAATTCCGGACCGAGGTCACCTTGCTTCCCAGCATTTCGTTAGGCGGCTCCTGCACATAGGTGGCGAGCAAGCGCTGGATCTTGGCCGCGCCCTCCGCTCCTTCGAAGGTCAGAGCCCCGTTCTTTTCCTGGTAATAGCCAAACTCCGCGTAAACCTGGTCGAGCAAACCGTCGATCGTCAGTCCGAGCGACTTGGCGTGAGCCGCCACTTCGCAGAACATGATCGCGGCGCCGTTGGCGTCCTTGTCGCGGACGAAATCCGCCCCGCTGTATCCGTAGCTTTCCTCGCCGCCGAAGATGTAATAAGCGGAGTGCGCGAGACGCATCCGACGGGTTTCTTCTTCGGATAGATCGCGATAATCCGTGCCTGATTCGAGAGGCACAGCGCGCTCATACTTGAGCAGCTTCGAGCCGATGTATTTGAAACCGGTCAGCGTCTCGACGCAGCGCAGGTCAAATTTTTCGGCGATCGACTTCAGGAGGTCTGTCGTGACGAAAGTCTTGATGATGACCCCGCGGGAGGCGTTTTCCGCGGTGAGGACGCCTTGTTCGAAAAGCTTCTTCGCCCGGTAATAGGCGATAAGAGAGCCGATTTGGTTCCCGCTGAGCAATTTCATCTCGCCGGTCGTGCTCTTCACCGCCACGCCCATCCGGTCGCAGTCGGGATCGGTGGCGATGACAAGGTCCGCCTCCTTTTTCTGCGCGAGCTCGATCGCGAGCTTCAGCGCCTCGGCGTTCTCCGGATTGGGCGACTTCACGGTCGGGAATCGGCCGTCGAATTGATCCTGTTCCGCAACTACGTCGAAGGTGAACCCGAGCCGCATTAGCATCGGCTTGATGATCACTCCTCCGACCCCGTGGATCGGGGTGAAGACAATCCGCAAATCTCTCTGCGTTCGGACGAGTTCCGGATCGAGGACGAGAGTTTCGAGCCGCGCCATGTAGGCTTCGTCGACTTCGGCACCGAGGGTCGTGACCGCACCGTGTGATTCGTTAGGCGCGGAATCCCCGGCAGCATTAACTTTGGTGATGATGCCACTGGCATGCGGCTCGACGACCTGCGCGCCGTCGCCAAAGTAAACCTTGTAGCCATTATCGTGCGGCGGGTTGTGGCTCGCGGTCACGACGACGCCCGCATCCGCGCGGAGGAACCGGACGGCAAAAGAAAGCTCCGGCGTGGAGCGCGGGCCTTCGAAGATGCAGGCGTCGCAACCGTTACGAGCCGCGACCTCCGCCGCCAGGCGGGTGAAATCGGAAGAGAAGAAACGGGTGTCGTGCGCGATGACGATCTTCGGCCGGCCGCTCCGGCCTTCGCCCTCGAACCACTCGCATAAATATTCCGCCAGGCCCTGGGTCGCCCGGCTCACGCTGTCAAAATTCATTGCGTTCGTTCCGACGCAGGGAAACTCCGGTCGACCGAGATCGTTAGGCTTGCCGCGCTCGGCCTCGGTCACAATCTTGCCGATCGTCCGCCCGCGAATTCCGCCGGTGCCGAAAGCAAGGGAGCGATAAAAGCGGTCGTTCAACTCCGCGAGGGCCCCGGCTTCGAGCAATTCGGCGATCGACTGCGCGGCGATCGGTGAAGTCGCATTCTGGAGTGCGCGCCGAATGTTGGCCGCGCTCGTTTCGAGCAGTTTCCCATCCGCCACTGCACTCGTGATCGCCGTCTGCGTCTCCATCCGGCCACCTTTCCGGCAGCGGATCGTCTTTGCAAGTTGCAGTGCCGGTCAACCGATGACTCGACATCGCCGGTCGTTCCGGCGATGCAGTTGCCATGCTCAAGATTGAGTCGGTCTCGAAACAGTTCCGCGGCGGGCAGTTCGGCGTGCGCGACATCTCGCTCGATCTCAAATCGGGCGTGATCGGGCTGCTCGGTCCGAACGGCGCGGGCAAGACCACGCTCATGCAAATGATCGCCACCATCACCCGGCCGACGAGCGGCAGGATCCTCTTCGAGGGAGTGGATGTAGCGCAGCGGCCTAACGACGTCCGGCGCAAGCTCGGCTACCTGCCGCAGGACTTCGGGGTCTATGACAACCTGACTGCGGTCGAGTTTCTGACCTACTTCGCCGCGCTCAAAGGGGTGACCTCAAAAAAGCGCATCATGGAAATGCTCGAACACGTAAATCTGCACCAGTCCGCCAATCGCACCGTCGGCGGGTTTTCCGGCGGGATGAAGCAGCGGCTGGGGATCGCACAGGCGCTGATCAACGACCCCGCGCTGCTAATCGTGGATGAACCGACCGCAGGCCTCGATCCGGAGGAACGGGTCCGGTTTCGCAATGCGCTTTCCGAGATCGGCTTTGGGAAGTTGGTCATTCTTTCGACGCACATCGTCTCGGACATCGAATCGATCGCGACCGAGATCGCAGTCTTGAAGGCGGGCGCGCTCCTCACAATCGGCGCGCCCGAGATTCTGCTTCGGGCTTGCGAGGGCAAAGTCTGGCGCGCCGTCGTTTCGTCGGAAGAATTCGATCGACTGCGCACAAACTTGAAAGTCTCGAGTGCAGTCCGCAAACCGGACGGCGTCCACATTCGCTTCGTGGGACCGGAACCGGCCATCGCAGCCTCGGCGAGCGAGCCGGAATTAGAGGACGCGTTTCTCTATTTGATGAACTTCAGCGGAGAAGAAACGGCGAGACCATGAGTGAAAGCCTTGCTCGCATCGCAGCGATCATACGCGTCGATTTTCTCGTCCGGTTCCGCCGCCTTTCGACGGTGATCGTCTTCCTCCTCCTGAGCGCCTTTGCCTACGTCTGGCTCCCCGATCCTTCCACGGGTCGCACTCTCATTCAGATCAACGATCACCGTGCGATCTACAACTCAGGCGCGATCGGAATGGGAACGGCATCGTTAGGCATGATCTTTGTCGGGCTCTTCGGCTTCTATGTCATCTCGAATGCGATCCGCCGGGATGTCGTGACGCGCTGCGGCCTGGTCGCGGCGTCGACTCCGATGCGTTCGGGCGAGTATCTGCTCGGCAAATTTCTCGGCAACGTTCTCTTCCTCACCACCTTCCTCGGCGGCTTCATGCTCAGTTCCATGGCGATGCTGCTGGTGCGGGGCGAAGCGCCGATCGAGCCGCTAGTTTTCGTTGGGCAATATCTCCTCCTCACACCGTCGGCCGTCGTCTTCGTCTCGGCCGTCGCGGTTTTGTTTGAATCGATTCCGTTTCTCTCGGGCAAGTTCGGCGACGTCTCCTATTTCTTTTTCTGGATGGCGTTCCTCGGTCTTGTCATCGGCGACGAAGCAAGCAAGCACGGCATCAGTTGGGCGCGCTATCTCGACGTGACAGGCTTCGGATTCATGATCGACCAGATGACGCAAACCTTGCACACAAACTCACTTTCGATTGGCGCATCGACTTTCGATCCGAAAAAGGCGCCGGTCATTTTTCCCGGGCTGACACTGACGCGCGACTGGATATTGCCGCGTCTCGTCTCGACCCTGGCTCCGCTTCTCTTTCTCCCCTTGGCGGGTCTGTTTTTTCATCGCTTCGATCCTGTGCGGACGAAGCGGACGGCGGAGAAATCCCGCGGCAATTGGATCGGACGGTTGCAGAGTTTGTTCAAGCCGCTGAGCCGGCGAGTCGTGGAGCCTTTCCTGCGGCCGGCGAAGGGCGGCTCGTTCCTGGCCGCGATGTGGAGCGACGCGGTGCTGACGCTGACGCTTTATCCGCTCGTCCTGATCGCCTTCGTTGTCATCGCGATTGTGACTCTGTTCGCGCGAACGACGGCCGTGATGCCGATGCTTTTCGCGGTGCTGGCCATCATCGTGGCGGACGTGACGACGCGGGACGCGCGGGCGGACACGCTCTCGAGTCTGCGCGCGATGCCGCGGCTGCGGGAGAATTATGTCTGGTGGAAACTCGGCTCGACCCTGCTTCTCAGCTTTTTTCTTTGTGCGGTGCCGATCGTGCGAACGGCGATGATGGGTGCATTGCCGTTCGCGGCGATGATGATTGGGATCGTCTTTGTCGCGGCGATCGCGACTTCGCTGGGCGTGATGACATCCAACGCCAAAACCTTCATCGTTTTCTTCCTGAGTTTTTGGTATCTTGTGGTGAACGATCGGGGCGCGAATCGGTGGTTCGATTTTGCCGGGTTCTACGGCCGGGCCACGGTGATAACGATTGCCATATATGCCGGGTGCAGCATCGTCGCACTCGTTGTTGCCCAGGCGCTTTATCGTGCCCGCCTCGGGCGGGCCTGAGCGATCGCATTTGCGTGCGCCTGCCGGAGAATTGGACGAGGCTGGGTTACCTTCGTGTTTGCAAGCTGCACGATCGTGCTTCCGCTCCGCCCCCAGGCTCCAGCTGCCGGACAAAACACTTCGGGAGCAGCGCGAATGACTTCGGCTTGTTGTTCCGGCGAAAGCCGAACCATCCCCCAGTTCGCATTCGGATACCCGAGTGTTGCAAAAATTCTTTTCCGGACGCGAAAATCTGGATGGGCCATATGCGAGCTTTCCTCGGTCTCAGGCAGCGCTAGCGCAAGACGACGAAATTGCTCAGCGGTCATCATTGTTAGCGACGGAGCGTAAAGCGATTGTTGGGCGTTTCCCAGAGACGAAGCCGCGTCAAGCGATCGTCGAGCCGGGCACTGAATTTCGGCCAGAGGGCGCGGACGATGTTTTCGCCGGTAGAAGGTTCTTTACGGAACTCCTCGGTCTCGAGATCGAGATGCTTGTCCTGCCAAGGGGCGAGCGCGCGCTCGATGGCGTCACGGAACGCCCGAAAATCGTAGAGGGTGCCGCCGCGTTCGTCATACGGACCGCCAATTGTCGCCTCGGTCAGATAGCGATGGCCATGTCCGCGTGGATTGTTGCACTTGCCGTAGAGTGACTCATTTTCCGCGGCCGAGAGCGCAGGAGCATGGAGACGATGGGCGGCGCTGAAAGGCCTTTGCATCCCGAGGAAATAGCTCCCGTCACTCCAATATTCGGCGAAGAAATCGTCGCGTTCGTAGAGGCGAACGCGATGCAACGGAAGTTCGGTGGCGACGCGCGCGTGAATGAATTGCGCGATGCTTTCCGTCGTCTTTGGAAGATTCGTTAGGCCGGGAACTTCGTGATTGAGATTCTTGTGGTCCAGTTCGGTCGCAAACCACCTGAGCGCCCCCGCCAGCCTGGCCTGCCGAATCTCTTCCTGAAAGGTGAGGCGCGCTCGGTAGTGGTGGCCGTGACCATGCGGCGAGGCCGCAGTCCCGAAGAGCGCGTCATTCTCGGCTGCGCTCAAATGCGGCGACATCGTTTGCCGTGCGGCGGAGAATTCGAACCAGTAATTCGCCTCTGTCAGTCCATCGGCGTAGATCGTCGCGCCGCGCTCCGGCGTTTCCTCAAGATGACAGGCGACAAGCCGCGCATCCAGATCGGCGAAGAGCGGCTCGACCTCCGCAAAGAGTCGGCGAGCGACGTTCTCCGCGGTCGGCGGGGTTTCGCGGAAATGCGGATGATCTTCATTCAGAAATTTATGGTCGAACCGGGCGTGCAAAACCTCCTCCACCCGCGCCTTGATTTCGCTGATATTAACGAGCATGCCGTTGGTCGCGTCGACCTCGCCGGTGAAAACGAACCAGGCGACATAGTTTCGCCCGGTGCCGTAATTGGCGGCGGACTCGGGACCGAAGGCGGCCAAATTCTCCGCGTCCGACCAGGTCGACGAAAAGAGCCGGCGCGAAGCGGAAAACTCGAGCCGCTTGCTGACCGTCAGCAGCATGGGCGTTATCGGCCGAGGAGCGAGAGGAACTCGGTCCGGGTGCGCGCGTCTTCCTTAAAGACGCCCAGAAGACAGGAAGTCTTCATGACAGAATTTTGTTTTTCGACCCCGCGCATCATCATGCAAAGATGCTTGGCTTCGATCACGACCGCCACGCCTAACGGGTGGAGTGATTGCATGAGCGCGTCGGCCACCTGAGTGGTGAGCTGTTCCTGGATTTGCAGTCGGCGGGCGAAGACATCGACGATGCGCGCGATTTTGGAAAGACCGATGACTTTCCCGTTTGGAATATAGGCAACATGCGCCTTTCCAATGAAAGGCAGAAGATGATGCTCGCACATGGAATAGAGCTCGATGTCCTGTACCAAAACGATCTCGCTCGCGTCCGAATCGAAAATCGCGTCGTTGACCACTTCCTCGACGGTTTGGCGGTAACCCTGGGTCAAAAATTCGAAGGAGCGGGCGGCGCGAGCGGGAGTTTTTAGCAGGCCCTGCCGCTTCCGGTCTTCGCCGACGGCCCCGAGCAATGCGCCGAAGACCCGTTCCATCTCTTCGACCCTCCCGGTCGGGAGGCGATTTGGTTGTCTCGTAAGGCGCTCGGAAACCTCGAATTCGTTATTCTGCACAGTGAGAGCTTAGTGGACAGGCAGAGCGAGGACAAATCAACCGCGGTCGGCGGCTTCGCATACTACTTTGTCGCCGGCTTCGGTTAATCGAGCCAGCTCAACGGATACTTCTCGTCGTCGAGTTTCACCGCCTGTTCGGTCAGCTCAAGGGTGTGCTCGGTGTCGAACATGACCGCCAGTTCCTCGGTGCGAAGCGCGTCTTTGCTCGCCATGATCGTGCCCGGGTGCGGCCCGTGCGGAATGCCGCGCGGATGCAGCGTCATCGATCCGGCCTCGATGCCTTTGCGCGACCCGAAATTTCCGCGGACATAGAAGAGAACCTCGTCAGCCTCGACGTTGTCGTGGACCCAAGGGATTTTGACCGCGTCCGGACCGTAATCGAGCATGCGCGGCGCGAAGGTGCAGACGACGTAGCCGCGAATCTCGAAGGTCTGATGAATCGGCGGCGGTTGATGGACAAAGCCGGTGATCGGCTCGAAGTCCTGCGCGTTGAAGGTGAATGGATAAACAAAACCATCCCACCCGACGACGTCAAAAGGATGATGCGCATGAACCACCCGCGTCCACCGCGGGCCGTCCTTCACGAGCACCGCGACGTCTTCGTTTTTGTCGACCACCAGCGTCTCGGTCGGTCCGTGGAAATCGCGCTCCGAATAGGGCGAGCCCATCCGGATTTGGCCGTCGTGATTCAAATAACGTCGCGGAATCCGCACCGGCCCGGTAGATTCAAGGATGAGATAATCCTCCTCCTCTATCTTGTCTGGCACGATCCGGTAGGTGATCCCGCGTGGAATCACGATGTAGTCCTCCGCGCGGTAGCGCAGCTTGCCGAAAGGCGACTCGAGCGTACCCGCGCCGTGGAAGACGAAGATAATCTCGTCCGCCCCGCCATTGCGGTAATACTCGTATTCACCGTAGGCCTTAGCCGGCTTCTGCCGGTAGGCGATCATGTCCTGGTTGAACAACATCGGGATGCGACCGGTATAGAGGTCGCCCTGCCGCGGGACGTTGGCGGCTTTCAGATGATGATGGCGCAGCGGCGCGTCTGTCACCTTCTTTAACTCCTCGCACTTGATCAGTTCCACGCTCCGCACGCGCGTCGGCGGCCGCAGGTGATACATGATCGAGTACGCCTCGTTGAATCCCTCGGTCGTAATGACGTGCTCGTAGTAGATGCCCTCGTTTTTGTAACCCGGGCCCGCGCCGTTGCGGTGGAACCAGACGTGGTGCTTCCGCGGAATGTCTCCCAGTTTTTGATAATGCGGCATACTTAATCTCCCTTAGAGGTTGCCCCGAAGTTCCTGTTCCTTTTCCAAGGCTTCGAAGAGCGCCTTGAAATTACCTTTCCCGAAACTCTGCGCGCCTTTGCGCTGGATGATTTCGAAAAACAAAGTCGGCCGGTCTTCTACTGGCTTGGTAAAGATCTGCAGCAAATAACCTTCGTTATCGCGATCGACCAGAATGCCGAGGCGTTTGAGCGGCTCGAGATCTTCATCGATATGGCCAACGCGATCGAGAACCGTCTCGTAGTAGGTGGTCGGGATGTTGAGAAACTCGACTCCGCGGCTTTGCAAATCCGTCACCGTCTTAACGATGTCCTTGGTCGCGATCGCGACGTGCTGCACGCCTTCGCCGCCATAGAAATCGAGATATTCCTCGACCTGTGACTTCTTCTTTCCCTCGGCCGGTTCATTAATCGGGAACTTCACGAAGCCGTTGCCGTTGCTCATGACCTTGCTCATGAGGGCGGAATATTCGGTCGAAATATCCTTGTCGTCGAAGCTCAGGATATTACGGAAGCCCATCACATCCTCGTAAAACTTGACCCACGGGTTCATCTGGTTCCAGCCCACGTTGCCAACGCAGTGATCGACATAATGCAGGCCGGCGTCGGGCGGATTGTAAGTCGATTCCCATTTGCGGAAGCCGGGCATGAAAGGGCCGCGGTAGTTCTTGCGCTCGATGAAGAGATGGACCGTCTCCCCGTAAGTGTGGATACCGCTCATCACCACTTCACCGTCGGCGTCCTTCAAAGTGGTCGGCTCCATGTAGCTCTTGCCGCCGCGCCTGGTCGTTTCATTCCAAGCTGAGGTCGCGTCCTGCACTTTTAAGGCGAGGTATTTCACCCCATCTCCGTGCTCGTAAATATGATCGGCGATCGGGTTCTCCGGCCGAAGCGGCGTGGTCAGGACAAAGGTCAGTTTGTTCTGCCGAATGGCGTAACTGACCCGATTTTTTTGGCCGGTTTCCGGACCAGAATAAGCCAGGCTTTGGAAGCCGAAGGCGGTTTTGTAGAAATGCGCGGCCTGCTTTGCGTTGCCGACGTAAAATTCGACGTAATCAGTTCCTTCGAGAGGCAGAAAGTCCGTTTCTGGTGCGGAGCTTTTTTTCGGTGCGGCGATAGTGGTTTCCATAAGATGAGTTCTTTCCGAATCGATGAGCGGCCAAGGACCGCGGTTCGTGAGAGCACGTAAATATAAATCGTCCGGACCGAGTGGCAAGGTTGTGAACTTCGGCCATCCAAACCCCGGCCCCGAGGAAATTGCCGACGCTCGTGGCGCCATGATAAAGTAGCTCCCATGAGGCGGACGTTCAGGATTTTCGCCACGATCGGCGCGGCCGTTTCTGCCTTTGCGCTGGAGGAACCGGAGCTTCCCGCGCCAGACTTCTCGCAGGAAATTGAGCCGCCGATTTTGTTTCAAAACCTCGCGCCGGACGATGCCGCTCCCGGTTCGCTCGGGACCGCGGCGATCGAGCAGAACCTTGCCCGAGCGCAGAAACTGGCCGCCAGTGCAGATCGCCTCGTCCGGGCCGGCATCATTGCAAAAGTAGAAGCGGAACAGCGCGCCCTGAAAGTTGTACAACTCGAAGCCGCGTTGGTTGAGGCCCGCCTGGCGGAAGCGCAGACCATTGCGCCAAAAGCGAGCGAAGCGGAGATCGCCCGACTGACGGAAGCCGCGCGGATTGCGAGCGAGCGAAAACACTCCGCCGAGGTCGAAGCGGCCGTGCGCAACCTGGAGCGTCAGAAAAAACTCCTCGCTCTCGGGAGCGCGCGCAAATCCGACGTTTCCCGCGCGGAAGAAAAGCTCACCGAATTGCAACAACGCGACAACTGACTAGAAGGCAAAACCGATGCTGAAATGGAAGGCGCCGAAGGCCTCGTCGCCGCGTGGGTTTGGGTTTACCCCGTAATCGAGGCGAATGGGCCCGATCGGCAGATTGTAGCGCAACCCCGCCCCGATGCCGTAGCGCATGTCGTTCAAGCTCGGATTACTCGCCTCCGGCAGAAGGTTGCCCGCATCGACAAAGACTGCGCCTAACAATTCGCCCCAAATAGGGAAGGTGTACTCGACGTTGAAGATGGTGTAAAACTCGCCCCCGATTGGATCGCCGTTGTCGCTGGGACCCAGTTCGCGCTCCGCAAAGCTGCGCACAGTCGTGCTCCCGCCACTGAAAAAGCGTTCGTCGATCGGGATGGCATAGGCTTCGCTCGCCCCTCCGGCATTGAGCGGATAGACGACCCCGGCGCGCGCCCCGAAAGCGAGCAAACTGCGCTCAAACCATTTCTGGAGGGACGATTTTTGCAGATCCTCGCCGGTAAGCTGTGGCTGCTCCGGCGCGAAGGGAAGATAATAACTGACTCGCCCGGTGACACGAATCAGATCGACCTCGCTCCCGAGCGCGCTTGTCGCCAGATCGGCTGTGTTGTCGATGATGAAACCGCGCGGAGCGACGAGCGGATTCTTCCGCAAGTCGAGCGTTTGGGTGAACCCGACGGTGTTGATGAAATAGCTTGTGTCGCCGAGAAAAACGGGGGAGATGGTGGCGCTGGTGATCTCCACGTGGCGCGCGCCCAGCACCAGGCCGACCGAATAGGCATCGGTGACCTGACGACGCAATGTAAACTGGCCGCCGAGCTCGAATTTCGTATAGCCGTCATAGTCGAAGGTGAGAGCCGAGAGCCGGGCTTTGAACGCGAACGCGGTATTGAAAAGGTAGGGATCCTCAAAGACAATTTCGCCCTTGTAACTGCGCTGGGTGTATTCCACCGAGGTCGTGATCGGGCGGCCGAAACCGAAAGGATCGCGATTGGTATAGGAGGCTCCGACGATCGCGCCCTCGTAAGTGCCGTAGCCGATGTAGAACCCAAACTCCTGGGGTTTCGCTTCCTCGACCGAGATATCGAGGCGCAGCTCGTTGTCGTTGACCGGCGTGGGATTGATTCGGACGATGTTGAAAAGACCAGTTCGGGTGAGCTCGCGAAACTTCTTGTCGAGTGTCTCTGGGCTATAAGGCTGGCCGCGATACTGCTTGAAGCGATTGAAGAGGTAACTGGGCCGCAACTTGCGTGTCCCCTTCACCGTGATGCCGTCGTAGTAATAGACCCGGCCGGGATTAATCGTCACTCGCACCGGCACGCGACCGTTGAGCGCGAGATCGGGCGCGGCTGTGGCATCGACTTGGACCGCATAGTAACCACGCGTTTTGTAATAGGATTGGATTCGCCGCTGGATATCGGCCAGCCGCGCCGCGGTATAGGGCTGCCTGGTCAGGTCGAGAATCTGGCCGCGCAATGCTTCACCGCCATAGAGGGTCGGACCGACGAAATTGATGTTGCCGAAAAAATATTTCCTTCCCTCGTGGATGACGATGACCGCCTGGACCAGCTCGGGCTGCAGATAGTGATAGGTCGGTGGCTCGACCGTGGCGTCGATGAAGCCTTCCGAAACGTAATAGCGCTGCACGAGGTCGGCGCCTTCCTCGAGCTGGCCCGGGACGAAAGGCAGGAGCCCTTTCCCCCTCGGGTCACTCTCCCGAATGGGACTGACGGCATATTCGAAAAGCTTCTCCGTCGGGAGCTGGCTATTGCCAATAAACTCGACTGTCTTGAGACGAACCAGCGGCCCTTCCGAGACATCGAGTCGCAGCCGATTCCCGGAGACGATAGTGTAGCTGACGTTTACCTTGGCATAGCCGCGTTTCTTGTAATAGAGCTCGAGGAAAAAGGCGGCGTCATCAGCACGCGCGCCGGTGAGACCATTCTGCGCGATGAAGGTCAACTGCTCTTTGAGCTGCGAGCGCAGCTTTTTGTCGTCAAAGGCGACGTTGCCTCGAATTTCCACATCCGCCTCTTGGGCGACCTTCTCCTGCTCTTTGGAAGCGGCTTTTTTTTGTTCTTCTCTTTGCTCTTGTTCCGGAAGTTTGACCGCGGTCTGGGCGCGGGCTGATCCGCTCGTTAGGCAAAGAAGGCAGAGAGCGGCGAGCATGGACTCGCCGCGGCGACGCCCTCTGGAGGAACGAACTTCTGCTCGTCCAGCTTGATCATTCCGGCTCCTTTCCTTCATCACTAGCGGAACCGAATTACGTATTTCACAATTCCCCGAAAACTTCCGGCGACCCCGAGATCGCCGATCAAAATGACGCGGTCGTTGACCTTGTATTTCGCGATTGCGGACTGCTCGCCGGTGCGCGGATCAGCGCCGCTGTACTCGATACTGAGCCGATTAAAGATTGAATCGCTGTTTGGTTGTTCCTCGTCGTTTTTCTTAAAGATTTTCCGGTAAAGCTCCTTCCCGAGGAGCATGAGCGCGCGACCAGCGAGGACGTTGCCGCTGGAGAGGCTTTCCCGGGTCACGCCGGTGGCGAGAAGCGAAACGATGTCCTCCTGCGGGAGCGGCGGCTCACTGCTGAAAGTCGCCTCCGGCTTGAGCGCCGTTCCAAAGATGTATACGTGGATCGTGTAATCCTGGATCAGGGAAGTGCCTTGCATCTCGATCCGTGGATTGAGTGGATCGTCGGGATCGAAATAAAGAAACCCGAGATTGATCGTGAGGGTGCTGAAAGGCAGAGTCGCTTCGAAATCTTTCAGCCGCACCTGGCCCTGCAACTGCGGATGCAGTCCGGTGCCAGCCATCTTCATATCGACGATCGCGGCGCCGGTCGCGAGGTTGCCCCGAATCAAAAACGGGTCCTTGCTCCCGATCGTGACGTCGAACTTCCAATCGCGTAACGGCGGGTCCGGAAAACTAAGCGTGGGCGCGGCGGAAGGCGGCGCGGCGAGCGGCGCCGGCCGTCCGGGCAGGGTGATTGGAATGATGTCGATATTCTTAAGGAAGCGGCTGTTGGTCGTCAGCACCTGACCGCTCACGCTCGCGCTGTTGAGCGGCCCCTCGACTTTGATGTCGGCATCGATGCGTGCCGTCAGGTTGTCGTTCCGCGCCACCAGAACGCTGTTCGCTTTCAGACGCAGATCGAATTTTGGCTCGGTCAATTTTGGAAACGAGATGTTTCCGGAGAGAGTGAAGGGCCCACCCGCGAGATCGCCCCCGAAGCGCTCGAAACGCAGACTGTTGTCGCGAAAATTAATCTGCGCCTTGAAATTCGTGAGGGCAGGCAGGGTCGCGTTCTCAAACCGTGCGACGTTAATGTTCAAATTGGTCGCCCCGCTCAACACCGGCTTGGAGATCGTGCCATCGACGTTCACATTCAGCGTCACGGTGCCGTCGAGTTGTCGGAGAGCAGGCACGAATTGCCTAACGAAATTGACGGAACTGGCGGGCATTCGGACGGTCGCGTTGACCGGCGTCTTTTCATCGAGCTTTTTGTCGGACATCACCTTCGAGATGTTGAGCGGTAGTCGGGCGTTGATCTGGATCGGCTGGATGCGCGCCTGCTGGATTTTCCCGTCCAACCGCAGCTCGTTATTCTGGAGCTGCAACCCGATGTTGATCGTGGCCGGCTCCAGTTTCTTAAGCGCGTCCGCGTGCAGGCTTTGTAGTTGTATATCGAGACTGGCCTGCAATTGCTCGAGCGGACCGCGGGCGTTGAGTTGCATCGACAATTGCCCGGAAGCTGGTGGTTTGGCTCCGAAATTCTGGAAGAGCCGGGCGATGTCGAGATTCCCAGACTGGAAAGTGATCTGCATCTCTCCCTGAGGCGGGAAGAGCGGTTTTCCGCTTCCGAGATGGCTCCAATAAAATGGAATCGCAGCATAGGCGGTGGCCCACCTGTCCTTCCCTTGATCGATCTCCAGGTTGCTGATCTCGAGTCGCCCGTCCTTCGACTGGACGCTGGTTTGCAGGCTGAGTCTGTCGCTCGCGAGATACAGGATCGGCACCTGCAATTCCTGCGGAGTGTAATGCGCCTCGACAGCGGCCTCGAGATTCTGCAGATCGGCGAAGCTTGCTTTTTCCAGCTTGAGATGGAGGTCGCCGTTATTCTTGAACGTCGAGATCTCGCCCTGTCCATTCCAGTTCACGACTAACGAGCCAGCCAGCGGTGTCTTCTTTTCCCCGGTCGCCAGGAGGGGCTCAAAGGCCGCGAGATCCGCCAGGTTCGCCGTCACCGCGCCGGTGTAGGCGAATGGCTTTTGCAGCTTCGCGGTTCCGTTCGCCACCACGTAATCCTTCTCGTTTATCGAAGCGGTGAGATCGTTCAGGTAGGCGACGTTCTGCGCGATCGCGATCTGCGCGCTAAGTTCCTTCACGAGAAGCTTCTGAACGGTGATGGTCTTCCCGGAAAGATCGAGCTGGCCGTTCGCGATCCCCTTGCGAATTTGCACGCTGCCATCGGCTTGCAATTCTCCCGTCACCCTGCCCGGCGCATCTTCCTGCCAGTAATCCGCGAGTTGCGGCGCGCGAACCGAGAGCTGCAAATCGGCCGGCTGCTCGGTTAGGGGAGGAGCAGTTGGACCGGGCGGCGGCAGTTGGTACGTTCCCCTAACGAGAAGTGAATTCGCCTTCCGCTGCACCGAGACCGGCTCCAACGACACCTTTGCGCCGTTGCTCTTGATCTCCGCCCGGACGGTATCGACAACGTATTGGTCGTAACGAACGTCGCTCAACTCCGCCGCAATCGACGAGGTTAGATTTTCGTAGTACGGCTCTTCCGTCGCGTCCGTCGCCGGTAATTTCTTCGTTACGGAAATCTTCGCCGTCAGCGTCTTCACCGCGGCTTTGTCGAAACCGATCAAATCGCCCTTCGCGTTCATCTCCAGGCGCGCGATCGACTGATCCGTCTTGATCGTGCCGATCGCTTGCAGGCTGCCGGTCACGGGGGGCTTCATGAAGGCGGTTAGCTCCTGCAAGTTCGGCGCGTCGATCGTCAACTTCAGATCGCCCGGCGTGCGGCGGAAACCCTCGGTCGTTTTCGGCAACTGCACCGTCCCGCGCAACTGCACATGGTTCGCACCGCGATCGATCCGCGCTTCGCGCACCGTCGCCGTTCCATTATCGGCCACGACATCGAGCCCGACGTGATCGAGCACGACTCCGTTTTGCCGCACGTCGTCGATCTGCGCGGCGATCGTGCCCTGCCAGCTTTGCGGCGCATCGAGAGCTCCCTTCCAATCCATCTGGAAATTCTTTACCTCCCCGCCGAGCGCCCCCGCCGGTCGCCCGAAATACTCGCTCAACTGGCCCAGCGAAATCCCAGAGGCCTTCACCTTCGTCACTGTCTCGAAGGAAGATTTTGTCGTGCTCAGACCGACGTTGCCCTCGATCGTCCCCTTGCCCACCGAGCCACTGACCTGCAACTCGAGTTTGCCGGAGGCGGCCTTCGAGGCATCGATGTTGATCGTCTGGAAATGATGCCCCTCGTCGAAGGTCAGATTGCGGAGGAAGAGGTTCTTGTTCGAGTAGGTAGTGGTGGCGGTAATGTTCTTCCAGTCGTGCACGTTCGGGATCTGCAGCCGGTCGATTCGCAACGCGCCTTCCTTGTCGGGATAGAGCCCGAGATTGAAATCCCGTAGCACCGTGTCCTGCCCCTGGCCGCGGACAGTGAGATTCACATTGCTCACTTGCAACCGCTCCGGGAAATAAGCGGGCAGACTGATCTTTTGATTCTCCGGAGGCGGAGTCGGCGTCGCCATCGGCGCCTTCGAAGGGTCGATCACTGCCGTCACATTCCGCAGCTCGATGTCCTTCAAGAAATCCGACATTCCGTGAAAGAGAAGATCCGGCAGGCTGTAGTCGGCTCGGATCAGGTCGGCGTCGATCGCTTGCACGGCCGACGGACCAGTCGGGGTCGCGTGCAGATTGCGCACCGTAATTCCGCCGAGCACACTGCCCTCGAGGCGGAAATCGACCTTCAGATTCTGCCCCGCGGCCACCTTGACCGCGACCTTGTGCACGATCGCGCGCAGAATCGGGCCATGAAAGACCGCTAACAGCAGGAAAATCGTTCCGAGGCCGATGAAGAGCCAACGGATCCAACTTCTGCTGCGGTGCCGTTGGATAGTCTTTTCTCCATCGTCGCCCACGAGTTCGGTAACCTAATTTCCGCACCAGTTATTCGCAAACCGGATGCCGGCTGCGTGCCATCTGGACTAACCAGCCCCTCGGCTTAGTTTGGGCTCCGCGTTCCAGCGGTCCGAATCCATGACGCCCGAAAAATTCTTCGATTACCTGGAAGGGAAACTGCCGCCTCCAGAACGGGAGCGGCTGGAACGCGCCCTGATCGCCGACCCGGAGTTGCAGCGCGAGTTCGTGGCGGCGCGCCAGATTCATCGCAGCCTGCAGCGTCCGGCCGGGGAAAGCGCCGCCACCACCCGCGCCGGTTCGCGCGGGCGGCAACTGGCCGCCGCCTTTGCTGTCCTCGTGGCAATGAATGTCGCGCTTGGCCTGTTTTACATTTTCCGGACGAACCAACCCTCCCCCGAGGTGCAGAAGGCGCGCGAAGAAACACTTCGGCATCAATTGCAAAGCTCGCTCGAAAAATCAGCCGCGGCCGTTTTCACTCCGCCCACCCTCGGCCTCGAACCGATCCGGATAACCGTCCCAGGCGAGAGACAGGACGAGGTCGCAAAGTCGATTATCGCGGCCGCGACCGACGTGGGCGGCTCCGGGACGAAGGATTTGCCTAACGAAAACGGCGTCAGGGTGCTCGTGCTCGTCCCCGCCTCGGCCGAGACGCAATTCCGGCACACTCTCACTACTCTCGGAGCTCCGCCGACTGCCTCGACCGCGAGCCCGGGCGCTTCCTCTGACGAACCAGTGCATCTTGAGGTCGTCCTCGCTAACCAACGTTAGGCGCTCGCGATGATTGGGGTCACCTTCGCCCTCCCGAGCGAGAGCAGCGATTTTCGGCGCCTTCTCGGCGACCGTCACCGCGAAGTCGCCATCCTCCACACCGGCGTCGGCCAGAAAATCTGTCGGAAGCGGATCGAACCGTTTCTCGACGCCCAGAGATTTGAGTTTGTCATCAGCAGCGGGTTCGCGGGTGGCATCGAGCCGACGTTAGGCGTGGGCGATCTCCTGCTCGCGGAAAATTTTTCCGATTCCGAGTTGCTCGGTCGCGCCCGCGAATTGGTCATCGCGCGGGTGGCCAGGCTTGCGACGGTTGACCGCGTCGTGGAAAGCCGCGCCGAACGCGAACAATTCGCGCGCGAACACGGCGCCGAGGCGGTCGACATGGAAACCGAATTCATCGCACGCGCCTGCGCGGCTCGGAAAATTCCGCTCCTCTCGCTGCGTGTCATCAGCGACACGGTGGCGGCGCCTTTTCCCGCGCCGCCCGCCATCCTTTTCAATCTCGAGCGCCAGGCGACCAATCCGCTTCAACTCACCGGCTATCTCGTTCGTCACCCGTTCGCTATCGCCGGGCTGCTCCGTTTTGCTCGCCAGATCGCCTCGGCTCGCGCCAACCTGGCCGCCGCGCTCGACCTTATTATCGCCGCCTAGGCGGCAGGTTTGGCGGGCATTTGCTTGAATCGCATGATCCCCCTCGCCTTGATGCGAGGCGCCAGCCCGACCTCAATCCAAGTGGTAAGCCTCGACCAACCCGATCCCCGTTGTTCCGCCGACTCCTGACATGATCGCGGTGTAGCTCCCGGTGGCGAGTGCGGCGAGAATGGCCGCCTCGTTGTCGTCGCTCGGTTGGAGTCCGGTGGCTTCGATCGCGGCCTGTTGCGAGGACTTCCAGTTGTCGTTCGAAACGACCAGCGCGCCATTGCTGTCGCGCAATTCCAGCATCGGATTCGCGAGCGGATTGGCAATTCCAAAATTGCTCAACGACGGACCGATCGCGCGGAGGAGAATCGAACCCGCCGGCGCCAACTCCGGCCCGACAATGATGCCGCCGATCATGACGTTGTCGCCCGTCTCGACCAGCCCGCGGGTGCTGATGTTGGCCAGGGCGGAATCGAGTCCCGCGGAAAGATCGTAGGTTTCGACCAACGCGACCCCGGTTCCCGCGTTGACGCCCCGGACGATGGCAGTGTAAGCGCCTGGATCGAGGGTGGCGACGATGGCGGACTCGAGGTCATCATCAGGCGCAAGGCCGGTCGCCATGATTTCCGCTTCCTGGGTGACGCGCCAGTTATTGTTCGTCAGGACGGTGGCATCGCCGGGGTAATGCAATTCGAGAATCGGATTTGCCAGTGGATCTGCGACGCCAAGATCCCCTAACGACGGCCCGATCGCCCGCACGATCACTTCCTTCGCTTCGGTCCCGTCAATGATGAAGCCACCAATGAGCACGTTGTCGCCCGTCTGCACACGCAGGCGCGTCGAGATATTGAGGAATTGGCTGAGTGGCGGCACGACCTCGCTCGCCATCGAGAACTCGGAGGTGTTGCCATCGGGATCGGTCGCCGTCGCGGTGATGAAGCGCCCGAGAGCGTCGGCCTCGAGGGGGAACGTAAAGTCGACCAATCCCTGTGCGTTGGTCTGAACGTCGAGAAAGCCGAGCCAGGTCTCGCCCTCGCCAAACCCGGAGGGATCGACCTCGCTGTTGCTATAGAAATCGAGGGTATAATCCGTGCCGCCGTTGCTGGCGAGTTGGCCTTCCACCGTCCGATCCCGGCCCGAAACCGCGATCGTCTCGATCATCGGATAATTTTGCAGGCCATTCGCGCCGCCGTCGCTGTCGGGAAAATCGTTTGCCGTTACGCCGCTCATATCTTCGACACCGCCGACAAGATCGATCCCAAGCCCGCTATTGCCGAAGATGGCGTTGCCGAAAAAGTTATTGCCGGTCCCGACACCACTCACTTCAATCCCGGCCGCGGTGGAAGAAGGACCGCCATTAAAGGCGATCGTATTCGCGGCCGCGCCCGGTCCGCCGATAATAGTCCCGTCCGCATCGACGGTGATTCGGATGCCGGCAAGGCTGTTGGGAACTGGCTCAGCGCCGCTGGCATCGGTCCCGATCAGATTGCCCTGCACCGTGTTATCAAACACCACCATGTTCTCGGTCGCTCCCTCAATCAGGATCCCGACCGCGTTGCCAGAGATGACATTGCCTGCGCCCGTGGTGGCGCCTCCGATGAAATTATCCCTCAAGATGCCGGTGACGAACCCAATCAGGCTCACGCCATTGCCGGCATTGCCCAGGGCAGTGTTCCCGGTCGCGTCGGTCCCGATGTAGTTGCCCTCCACCACGTGGGCGCTCATGACCCCATCGACTATCCCGCTCTGAAAGAAACGGACGCCGTCGCCCCCATTGCCGGAAATGATGTTGCGCAGACCGGGCTCGCGCCCGCCGATCAAGTTGGCCGTCCCACCAAAGATAAGGACTCCGCTTATGCCGTTGGGCAGCGCGAGGCTGCCGCCGGCATCGGTGCCAATCAGGTTACCCTGGACCGCGCTGCTCGAAGTCCCCAGCATTCGAACGCCGTGGGCGGCATTGCCTGAGATCAGGTTGCGCGCGGCGGGCAGAGATCCCCCGATGAGACTCTCGTCTCCGAAAATCAAGATACCGGATTCGAGGTTGGCCAAACTGGCCGTTCCCGTCGCATCGGTGCCAATGAAATTACCTTCCACGACAATTCCCGTGTCGGTTGCCGCATCGCCAATATTCTCCCCTACGGTGATCCCGTGCTCGGGAAACCGGTTGATCGCGAGGCCGCGAACCGTGCAATCAGGCGCACCAAGCACCAGCCCCGAGCCGTCTCCTGCCATTGATCCAATGAGCTCGATCAAAATGACCGCATTGCTCCCCATCTCCAGAGTATTGGCAGACGCTCCGGGCTGGGTGTAGCCGTCGATCGTGACCGTTTCAGTAATAAAGGGGAGAGGGGTAAAGGGCACGATCCCCCTCACCCCAGAGCCCGGGATGTCAAAGGCGATCGTATCGGCGCCGGGGTTGGCATTGGCGGCGTCGATCGCCTCGCGCAGGGTGCAGGAAGTGTTGCAGATCCCGTCGCCGGAATCTTCCACAGTGGTGACGGTGAACGTGGCAGCTTCGGCGCCGAACGTGAGTGAGAGAATCATAAGCAGGGTGATGAAGGCGGTTTTCATGGGTCTCCTTTGGGTTGGATGAGTCGCGTCGCTATCCTCCTTTCGATGGGCTCAAGGTGGTGGGGTCCTACGCGCAGCCCCGACCCGTCTGCCGAGTCGCTCCCCTTGCGCCGAGTCTTCCGGAAATGTAAGCCGAGATAGACCCGCGACAAGATCGGTTTCGCCTACACCACCCAGTAGGTCGCAAGCTTTCGCTCCCCGAATTGCCCCCTGCCTAACGACGCCCTGCGTTCGCGGGCTCGATGTGCACCAGGACGTCCGCGATCCGCGGATTGGTTTGCTTGATTGCGTCCTTCACGGCATGCGCGAGATCATGCCCGGCTCGCACCGAAATCCTTTCGTCCACTCCGACGTGCAGATCGACGTAGAACTCCAGGCCCATTTTGCGAACGAAACATTTGTCGATCTCGATCACTCCCGGAACGGTAGCGGCGGCCGTCCGAACACGTCCGACGATTTCGCCGCGCGGCGCCGTGTCGAGGACTTCGCGGAGCGCGGGATAAAAGAGCCGCAGTCCATTCGTCGCGATCAGGACGCAGGCAAAAAGCGCCGCCCAGGCATCGGCGCTTTGCCAGCGCGGGCCGCCGAGGAGCGCGATCGAGATACCGATAAACGCAGCCACCGAAGTCAATGCATCGGTCCGATGATGCCAGGCGTCGGTCTGGATGGCGGTGCTTTCCGCCGAGCGCCCGAGGCGATCGACCGTGCGAAAGAGCAACTCCTTCACTACCACCACGACCACGAGAACGACGAGAGTGAACGGCTTCGGAGCATGATGCGGCTGGAAAATTTCCTGCACGCTTCGAGCGGCGATCACGACCGCGGCAGCGAGCACGCCTAACGACACGATGATGGCCGCGACCGGCTCCGCTTTCCCGTGACCGTAGGGATGCGTTTCGTCCGGCGGCCGCGCGGCAAATTTCAACCCGCCCCAGATGATGGCCGAGCCCGCGATATCGAGCGCAGACTCGATCCCGTCGGCGATCAGGACATAGGAATGGCCAAGCGCGCCGGCGAGGATCTTGGCGGTCGCGAGGACGACATTGGCCGCCATCCCAAGCAGGGCAACGCGCGCGCCCGATTGGAGATTGCCGGCCGGATTGTTCGCGTTAGGGTGCGGGGCCATCGAATGAGCGAAAGTATTAAAGCCATTGTCTACGAGGCGCACGGAAAACCGGAGGAGGTTTTGCGCTTCGAGGAACAACCGTTGCGCGAGGCCGCGGCCGGAGAAGCGCTCGTCCGGATGGTCGCGGCGCCGGTCAACCCCGCCGATCTGAATCAGATCGAAGGGAAATATCCGATCCGTTTTCCGCTCCCCGCCACGCCCGGCTTCGAGGGGGCGGGAATCGTCGAGGCGGTCGGCGACGGAGTTAGAGAAATTGCGGTCGGAGCGCAGGTCATCTTGCCGCACAACCTCGGGACCTGGCGCGAGAAAGCAGTCGTTACGGTCGAAAAACTGACGGCTGTGCCTAACGAAATCGCCCCGGAGCAGGCCGCGATGTTGAAAATCAACCCGATCACCGCCTGGCGGATGCTGCATGATTTCGTGCGCCTGGAAAAAGGCGACTGGGTGATTCAAAACGCGGCCAACTCCGCCGTTGGGCGAGCCGTCATCGTAATCTGCCGCGAGCTCGGTTTTCGAACCGTCAACGTCGTTAGGCGAGCGGAGCTAATCGAGGAACTGCACGCCGCGGGTGGCGATGTCGTGCTGCTCGATAACGACGACTTGCGCGAAACGGCCGAGAAAGCGACCGAGGGGGCGGCGATCCGCCTGGGACTGAACGCAGTCGGAGGCGAAAGCGCGTTGCGGATGGCAAAAATCGTGGCTCCGGAAGCGACTATTGTGACCTTTGGCGCGATGGGCCTGCAACCATTGCGCATCCCGAACGGATTGCTCATCTTCAAGAATCTTCGCTTCACCGGTTTCTGGGTGAACAAATGGTATGAGCAGGCGAGCGCGGAAGCGCGCCGGGAGACTTACGCGCCCCTCATCGACCTGACCCAACGCGGCCTGCTTGAGACCAAAGTGGAGCGTGCCTATTCGTTAAGTGAGTTCGGAGCGGCGGTCACGCGGGCGGGTGAAGGAAAGCGCGAAGGCAAAGTCATCTTCCGAATGTAGACGCCTCCCTCTGGGAGGCGCGAGAGCAGGTCGACCGGCAGCCCTGGGCGACCTTTGCCGTCGCGCTTCGCAGAGCGAAGCGTCTACAGCGCCTTGTAGGTCACCGTGATGTTGCGATAAACGTTCGGCTCTTTTTGCGCGGAAAAATAAAACAGTTCGAGGGCTGATTTCCCGACCACCCATTGGTAACCGACCAGGGTTTGAATCACATCCGTATCGTTGTCGCGCGAACGCGAGATCAAACGCCCGGTTCCATACTTTCCGTCAAAGTAACGCCGGATTTCGCCCATCCGGTTGTTGTAATGTTCCAGCGTCCAACCCGGATATTCGTACTGCAATTCGATCTGCCTCAGGGCGCTGTCTTTGAATGTAAAGAGCGTTCTCTTCAGCCCGGGATGGATCAGACCCTCGACCGTCCAGATTTCCTCGGCCTCCTTTTTTTCCTTTCCGACGGTTTTCGCCTTCGCGCCTTTCAGGACTTTTTCGACCCGGGTGGCCGTGTCGTTCCAGCGGAAGCCGAAAGGCGGCGGGATCTCTTGCGCGAAAGAGGAACAAACCGCAAAAAGTAGAGCGAGCAGGGCCGCGGTCAGGAAACGCATCGCGCCTAACGACCGTTGAGGTTGTAGACCTCGTAGCGACGAACCAGCGGCTCCAGATAGCGGCGCATTGCCTCGACGTGTCGCGGATCTTTTTCATACCGCGGGAGGGCGGCACGATCACGAAAAGTGATCATCACGCCGAGATCGTAGTCCTGGTGAGAATGTGGACCAACCGGCGGGATGGCACCGCCCGCCTGCACTCGAAGCACGCCCGGGATCATCCGCAGGGATTGAGCCGCCCGAATCAATTGCGCACGATCGGCGGCGCTCTTGGGGTGTTTCAGCCACATCAGGACGACGTGGGTCACGGTTGGCGAGACCGGCGCCGTCAGCTGGCAGCCGCCCAGCAGGAGCGAAGCGCAAAAAAACGTCAGCACCGAGAGCGCACCGAGCGCCCTCGTTTTTTGTACTTTGGATTGTGTCATGCGCTTTTTCGTTTCGGAATTTCGAGCATATCGGCGTCTTGGCGAACCTTTTTGCGCGACTTGCAATCGCCCGCAATCGCCGCGATGGGGAGGCCTTCACATGACATTTCAGACTTCGCCTAACGAATTATCGTCCGACAAAATAATCGTCTCCGAGTGAAAAGAGGGCACATGCCAGAGATGATTTTGCGTCAAGATTTTTTTGCGCGATTCAGCAAAATAAAGTTCTGATTTTTTCTTGTGATGACGAGACCCGATTTCTAATCTGAAGCCGCAGGCCGGGAGCGACAGATACCGGGTGTGAACAAGATGTGAACAAGGTTAACGCCTGAAAACGGAGTGAAGATCATGAAACGAACAAGAAACTTTTTTGGAGCCTGCCTGCCGGCGGCGGCCCCGGTGTGCTGGGCCGTCTCTTCGAACCGCCAAAGGCCCATTTTTCCCTCGTATAACGAGTTTTTACGCCGGCTTTTCCCTCGCGCTAACGAACGAATTCCCTCGTTTTGCCTTGGTTCGGCGCGGCCCGTTTCCGGTCACAATTCAACTTCCCTGGTCGCTTCCGGCGTTATTTAACGCTGTTAACAAGTCGCTATGGACGAGAAGTGTGCCCAGTTGTGGACGAAGGTTTCTGCAGCCTTAAAACCCCAGGTCAGCGCCGATACTTTTAAGCGCTGGTTTTCCGCCGTAAAACTGACCAGCGCGAACGCCGAAGCGGTCACGCTTTTGGTCCCGAACAACATTTATCAGTTCTGGATCGAAAGTAACCATATGCCGGCTTTGCAGGCTTCGATCAGCGATGTCCTCGGCGGACCGCGTGCGGTCAAGTTTGTCTGCGCGGTCGACACTTCGGCCACCTCGGACGCGGCGGAACCGGAACCGGCCTTTTCGAGCCGGGCGCAGACCGCGGCGGCGCGCGCAAACAAGACCCCGGGCTTGAACCCGCGCAATACTTTTGAGTCCTTCGTGATCGGGCCTAACAATGAAATCGCGCACGCCGCCAGCCTCGCCGTTGCGCAATCGCCGGCCAAAACCTACAACCCACTCTTCATCTACGGCGGGGTCGGACTCGGCAAAACGCACCTCATGCAGGCGATCGGCCAGTATATCGGCGCGCGCGGCAAGGCCGCCCGCGTCATGTACCTCTCGAGCGAACTTTTCATCAACGAATTCATCGATGCCATCCAGCACAACAACCTCGTCAAATTCCGCAAACGCTATCGCCAGGCCGATCTCCTCCTGATCGACGATATTCATTTCCTCGGTGGGAAGGAGCGTTCCCAGGAAGAGTTTTTCCACACCTTCAACACCCTTTTCGACGGCCATAAGCAGATCGTTCTCTCGAGCGATCGGCCTGCCTCGGAAATCGCCAACCTCGAACACAGGCTCGTCTCCCGTTTCGAATGGGGCCTGACGGCCGAGTTGCAACCACCCGATGTCGAGACGCGGATGGCGATTCTGCGCAAGAAAGCGCGCACCCTGAAAATCAAACTGCGGGACGAAATATTTGAATTCCTCGCCACGCGAATCAAAACCAATGTCCGCCGCCTGGAAGGTGCGCTCATGCGGGTCGCCTCCTTCGCTTCCCTGAGCGGGAAAGAGCTGACGCACGAAGTCGTCGAGCATCTCCTGAAGGATATCCTGCAGGAAGAAGCGCGGCGCGCGGTCACGATCGACCAGATCCAGCGCCGCGTGGCTGAGCATTACGACGTTCGCCTTGCCGACATGACGAGCAAACGCCGTCCCGCCAACATCGCCTTCCCGCGCCAGATCGCGATGTATTTGGCCCGCGAACTCACGAAAGCCTCGCTTAACGAAATCGGCGAAGCATTTGGGGGCCGCGATCACGGCACCGTTCTGCACGCCTGCAAGCTGGTAAAGAAACGGATGAAGGAGCAGGATAAGATTCGGCAAACGATTTCGTTCATCGACAGCGCACTGCAACGTTAAGCTCCCTGCGAGATTGCGGTTGCCGGATAAAATCGGAAGCCTTACATCTTAACGACTCCTATCCGTCTTCATGAAATTTAGCGTTACGAAAGAAAAACTTCTCGAATGTCTGCAGCAGGTCCAGAACGTCGTCAGCACGCGCACCACGCTGCCGATTCTCTCGAACGTTCTTCTGCAGACAAACGGAAGTGAAGTCCGCCTAACGACGACTGATCTCGACGTCGGAGTGCGCGGGAGCTTCGAGGCGACGATTGAAAAAGAAGGCGCCACCACCCTCCCGGCGCGGCGGCTCTTCACGATTATTCGCGAGCTGCCCTCGAGCGAAATCCAATTCGATGTCGATGGCAAAAACGCCGCTTCCATCCGGAGCGGGCAGAGCTATTTCAAAATTCTCGGTCTCCCCGAGGAAGAATTTCCGCCGCTCCCGAAGTTCGATGATTCCAAGGTCGTCACGATTCGGCAGAAAGATTTGCGCGACGGCCTGCGCAAAACTTCCTATGCCATCTCGACCGACGAGACCCGCTACGTCCTGAACGGCGTGCTCTTCAGCTTCAAGGACAACAAGCTCACGCTCGTCGCGACCGACGGCCGGCGGCTCGCCATGCTCGACATCGATCTCGAGTTCCCCCGCAGCCACGAGGCCGACATCATTATCCCGACCAAGGCGGTCACGGAGTTGCAGCGTCTCCTGACCGACGACGGCGACGTGCGGGTGAGCGTAGGCAGCGGCCAGATCGCGTTTGATCTCAACAACACCCTCCTTGTTTCAAAATTGATCGAGGGAAATTATCCCAACTATCGCCAGGTCATCCCGGGCGAAATGAAGGAACGCGTCACGCTCGAGCGCGAAACATTTCTCAATTCGCTACGGCGCGTTTCGTTGCTCGCGAGCGACAAGTCGAACTCGATCAAGCTCAACTTTTCCAAGAATAACATCGACATCACGGCCAACACGCCGGAAGTCGGCGAAGCTAAGGAATCGTTAGCCGTGGTCTACAAGGGCCGCGAATTTTCGATCGCGTTCAATCCTGAATTCCTGATGGCGCCGCTCCGCAACCTGACCGAAGACGAAGTTTTCCTCGATCTGATCGACGAGATGAGCCCGGGCGTGATCAAGATCCAGAGCCCGTTCCTTTACGTCCTGATGCCGATGCGGATCAGCTCGTAGGCACTCTCGAGAACCACCGGGACCTCGATTCCAGCCATCGCCAGGTTCGGCGAACGCAAGACGCGCACCTGCGGATTGGCCGGCGCCCAGACCGCCGGATCGGTTGGACCAAAGAGGAGCAAACACGGCGCTCCGACCGCCGCAGCGAGATGCGAAACGCCGCTGTCGTGTCCGATAAACAAGGCGCAGTTCTGCAGAGCGGAAGCGAGTTCCGGGAGAGGGCGCTTCATCGCCAGCACTATTCTTTCTGGAGGCAAACAGTCGGCAAGTCGCGCGACGCATTCTTCGTCCGCCTCGCCGCCGACGATCAGCAGGCATGTCCTTCGTTCCACTCCCAGTAATGTGACCGCGAGTTCGACGAAGCGATCGAGCGGCCAATTTTTTGCTTCACTCCCGCTGCCGGGATGGATCGCGATGAGCGAAGAATCAATCTTTCGCTCTTCGCGAGGCACAATCATCGCCGCGGGATCCTCCAGGTAGAGCGCGAGGCGCTCGAGCGGACGCGCCAGTTGCCGCGCGGCGTGCTCCTGATCGCTCATCTTCGACAAGCCGACGATCAAATGCCGCACCCCGGCCCGCTTCAGGTTGTTCGCGAAAATCTCGTCCGGATCGAAAAGGTAGCTGACGACCTGCTGAAAACCGCCGAAGTATGCGACCAGTTCGGGCGCCAGGTCGCCATCCCGGGTGAAGAATGTCGAAAGGGGCCCGTATTCGATCGAGCGCGTAGCGTCCGCGTATCCGCTCATCTGTGCGAGCGCGACGATATGCTGGTAGCCCAGAATCTCGAGATGCGCTGCGGGAAACGAATCGCGGAGCAACTTGATCGCTGGCAGCGTGAGGATGAAGTCGCCGATCGCGCCACCGCGAATCACCAGGATGCGACTCAAGGCTCAATCGGGAAGGCCTAGTAGGCGACGAACGCACAAACGAGGATAAGCGCGCCGTAGACAAAGCCGAAGCCGGAAAGGATGCGCCAGCGTCCGTCGGATTTCGTGCTCCATTGGATCTGATCGCGCAAAAGGTAAGGCATGGTGACCCAGAGAAGGCCCGTCACGATCATCAGGTAGGCGAGCACCGTGACGAGCAAGCGGCTCGTTTCCGGCCGCAGAAAGGCCGCATCGAGGAGCGGTTCGGCGGCGAGCAGACAGAGGATCCCGAGCGCGCGGACGGCAAGGAATTCATCCACGAAGCGGAGGACGAGAATGAATCCAACCGGCAGAATGAAAAGCAACGGCCGTCGGAAACTGGAGAACTCGCCCATCTCCATCGTGGCCAAAAGCCAGACGCTCCAGACCAGGTCGATCGTCAACAGAATGGCCCCCGCGAAGCGGGAGCGTGGAAATTGCGGGAGAAAGTTGCGGGCGGGCGAAAAGAGAGCGCCGAGACTGAGTAGGGCGAGCAATAAACCCGCGATCAATCCAGCCGTATGCAGGGAAAGTGAGTAGATCATGAAGCGGCCCCGACGGGCGGCAGAAGTTCTTCCATTGGCGCCAAATGACAACTTTCCTCGTCCTGCGCTTTCACGCCCGACAAGCTGAAGCCGGTCGAATGAGTCACCTGCAGATCGATCATCTGGCCGATGTCGTTCTCGGTTCCTTCAAAAACCAGAATCTTGTTGCCCCGTGTCCGACCCGTTAGGCGCTGGCGATTCGTCTTGCTCGGTCCTTCGCAGAGAATTTCCACTTCGCGTCCCACGAAACGCGCGCCGGCATTTTTTGCCGCCTCATCCACGACCGCAAGCAAATCCTGATTTCGCAGTTCTTTAACTGATTCCTCGACCTGTACCGTCATTTCCGCCGCGGGCGTATCGCTCCGCGGCGAATAGCGAAAGACAAACGCATTATCGAACTGGATGTGCTCAACGAGAGCGCGCGTCTTCTTGTAATCCTCTTCCGTTTCGCCGGGAAACCCGACGATCACATCTGTCGTTAGGGCCATTTCGTGGTGGGTCGCGCGGAGCTGCTCGACCAACCGGAGATATTTCTCGGCTGTGTAAGTGCGATGCATCGCCTTCAGAATCCGATCGGAGCCCGACTGCAACGGGAGATGGACATGTTCGCAAAGCTTCGGCAGATCGCGCAACGCCTCGATCAGATCGGCGCGGAAGCCAATCGGGTGCGGTGAGGTGAAACGAAGTCGCTCCAGTCCCTCGACTTCGTGCACCGCTTCGAGCAGCTGCACGAACGGGCTCTTCCCCTCGACTTTCGGAAATTCATGGCGCCCGTAGAGATTCACGATCTGGCCAAGGAGCGTGACTTCTTTCACACCTTGCGCGACCAGTTCACGCACTTCCCTGACGACTTCGGCGATCGTTCGGCTGCGCTCCGCACCCCGGGTCCGGGGGACGATGCAGAAGGTGCAATGCATGTTGCAACCCTGCATGATCGAAACAAAAGCAGTCGCCTGCCGCGGCCGCAGGGTGTGCTCGCGGATCGTTTCCTGCGAGCCCGCCTCCTCTTCCGTGTCGACGATCGAGCAGCGCGGGTCGTCCATCCGGCGGGCGCGCTTCTTCGCCACCAGTTCCTCCACGCAATCCGCGACCCGATGAAATTTTTGCGTGCCCATCACGAGGTCGACGTGCGGCATGCGCTGCAACAACTCCGCCCCCCGCGCCTGCGCCATGCAGCCGAGAAAACCAAAAACCGTCTCCGGCCGCTCCTGCGCCATCCGGCCCAGCATTCCCATTTTGCCGAGCGCTTTGGCGTCCGCCATGTCGCGCACACTGCAGGTATTAAGAAGCACGACATCGGCCTCCACTTCGCTCGCCGCCGCCACGTAGCCGCGGTCGAGCAGGGACCGAGCGACCTGTTCCGAGTCGCGCTCGTTCATCTGGCAGCCGTAGGTCTTGATGAAAAATTTCGGCATCGCGAGGGCCAACGATACACAAATGCGCCTCGCCCGCTATCGCTGAGAGCTTGTCGATTCGTTAGGGCGGAGTGACAAACCGATTCGGAAAGGGATTGGCCTGCAGGCGCTTTTTCATTTCCCGGAGGACAAAACGAAAAGCGGACGTCGTTCTTGGCGACGATGATCGGGCAAGCTTCCAGCTTGCAAATCACAGACCACAAGCTTGAAGCTTGGGCTACCAAATTATGGATCACGAATCACCAGCCATAGGCATCATCGGCGGAAGCGGTCTTTACCAGATCGACGGACTACAAGATCCGCAGGAGCACGAGATCGAGACCCCCTTTGGTGCTCCTTCCGATATGATTGTCGGGGGCGAAGTCGCCGGACGGCGCGTTTTTTTCCTGCCCCGGCACGCGCGCGGGCATCGTCTCCTCCCGCAGGAACTGAATCATCGCGCCAACATCTACGCCCTCCGCTCGTTAGGCGTACGCTGGATCATTTGCGTGACGGCGGTGGGGAGCCTGCAGGAAGGCTACGCCCCGCGCGACGTCCTCCTGCCCTCGCAATTTTACGATCGGACAAGCCAGCGTGCCGACCACACTTTTTTTGGAAACGGAATCGTGGCCCACATCGGTTTCGCCGAGCCGATCTGCACTCCGCTGCGCGATCTTCTGGCGGAGGCGGCCTCATCGTTAGGCATTCGCGTTCACAACGGCGGCACCTACGTCAACATGGATGGACCGGCTTTTTCCACGCGCGCCGAATCGGAACTTAATCGCCGGCACGGGTTCGACGTCATCGGCATGACCAACCTACCGGAAGCGAAACTGGCGCGCGAAGCCGAGATCGCCCTCGCCACGATGGCGATGATCACTGATTACGATTGCTGGAAGGTCGAGGAAGAACCGGTTTCGGCCAAGACCGTGATCGGGCATCTGCTCGCCAATGCCGAGACAGCCAAGAAAATTCTCGCCGCGGTCATTCCGCGAATTCCAACCGAACCCGATTGGCCCGAACACCGCGCGCTCGATTCCGCCCTCATCACCGACCGGTCGCTCTGGCCCGACGCCACTCGGGAAAAACTGGGCGCGATCCTGGGACGCTTCCCGTAGAGATCACCCCTTGGGAGGTCACCCCCGGGCTACAGCTTCGAGCCCCGTAACTGCCTGAAGACGGCGTCTACAAAGAGCTTGCCGCCGGAAACCAAACTATAGTAATTATAACACACCGGGCGGAAATCATCGTTTCGCCCCGGTTGGAGGTAGAAAATGAATAGTAAAATTGCCCTCAGTTTGCTCCTCGCCGTGGCTTTCTTGCCGGCCTGTACAACGACCAAAACCACTTCGACAAATACCGATTACAAGAGCGCGCGTTACGCTGGCAGCGCTGTGGAACCGGCCTCGCCGGCGGAAGGTCCGGAAACCGATATCCCGGCCGAAGGCCCGCGCAACCCTCAGATTAATCCGGCCTACATCCCGACGCCGCTCCTTCGGACCAGCGCCGCCTCCAGGCCCTAACGCCACCCTCTCAAGACTGCAAGACTACCTTCGCCTTCCCCGCCAGTCGCCCAAGCGCGTCGCCTAACGACGCGATTTGCAGCGCGGAGTGAGCGGCGCTGATCGTGATCCGAAGCCGGGCCGCTCCTTTCGCCACCGTCGGATAACGAATCGCCGGGACGAAGAAATTCTCCTGCTGCAGCGCCCGGGCCAGATCAAGCGCGCGTCTTTCGTCGCCCACCAGCCAGGGAATGATCGCGGCCGAAGGCTTGCCGAAAGCGGCACCGCCGTCCGGGAGCAGTTTTCGAAACTGCACGATCCTTCGCCAGAGCAGTTTGCGGCGCACGTCGCCTTCTTCCGAATTGAGGAAACGAATCGCGGCGGTCGCGGCCGCGGCCAGCGCAGGCGGCGGGGCCGTTGAAAAAATGAAGGAACGCGCGCGATTGATCAGCCAATCGATCAGGTTACGCGAACCGCAAATGTAGCCGCCGCTCACGCCTAACGATTTGCTGAGCGTTCCAAGTTGCACATCGATTTCTCCCTCCAGGCCGAGCTCGGCTGCAAGGCCCCGGCCGTGCGGTCCGACCACACCGATGGCATGCGCTTCGTCGAGGAGAAGCGTCGCCTCGAAGCGCTTCTTCAACTCGACCAGTTCACGCAGCGGCGCGCGATCACCGTCCATGCTGAAGATCGATTCCGTGACCACGACCACTCGCGCCTCGGGATGTTCACGGCGCGCCCACTCGAGGTGGCTCTCCAGTTTGCCGAGGTGATTGTGGGGGAAAACACGGAGTGCCGCTCCACTCAATCGCGCCCCATCAATGAGCGAGGCGTGACAAAGCTTATCGAGAATCACAACATCCTGTTTCGACGCAAGAGCTGGAAGCGTCCCGACGGCGGCGGCGTAGCCACTGCTGAAACAGATCGCGGCGGGCGCCTGCTTCCATTTCGCGAGCGTGCTCTCGAGCACGACGTGCGGCGACTGCGTGCCGCTGACCAGGCGGGAAGCGCCCGCACCGACCCCAAACTCCTCGATCGCCGCGATCGCGGCCTGGCGCAGGATCGGGTCCGCAGCCAGGCCGAGATAATCATTGGACGAAAAATTAACGAGTTGCCGTCCGACGATCCGCACTTCGGGTCCCTGCGGAGTTCCGATCTCGCGCAACTTGCGATGAAGCGCGCGGGCCCGCAGCGCCTCCAGTTGTTCCTCGAAAAATTCGCTCATGCACGCGTCTCCGGACGCGTGAATTACATCCGCCGGAGGCCCCAGGAAAGCAACGCCGAAGCGTCCTGCCAGACGCCGGCTTTGCTGTCGCCAAGCACCACCACAATCACGTCGCGCCCGGGAATGGTGCCACTTGCAATCAGACAATGCCCGGCTGCCTCGGTGTATCCGGTTTTCATCCCATTGCAGTAAGGAAGGCGCTTTAGAACCTTGTTCGTGTTCTCCAATTCACGGGTACGGCCGTTGGCATAACGAAAGACCAATTGCGGCAGGCAAACGATCGAGCGAATCGTCGGATTCGCGTAGGCTGCGAGCGCGATCCGGGAAAGGTCGCGCGCAGTCGAATACTGGTCGGGAATCGGTAATCCGTTGGGGTTAACAAAATTCGAGTGCGTTGCGCCGAGGGCGCGCGCTTTGGCGTTCATTTTCTCGGCAAAAAGCTCGATGCTGCCGGCATTATCGCGGGCCAGACAGCGAGCGACGTCGTTAGGGCTTTTTACGAGCAGCGCGCGGAGCAAGTCGATCCGCTGGTAGGTCTCGCCCGGCTTGATATTCAACTTTACCGGCTCGGCCAAGGTATCGACCTTCTGCACCGTCACCCGGCGATCGAGATAACCCTCCTCAGCCACAATCAGCGCCGTCAGCAGCTTTTGGGTGCTGGCCGCAGCCCTGGTGGCGTCGGCATTTTTCTCATAGAGGATTTCGCCGGTCCGCGCATCCTCCACGATGACCGACGCGGCCCGCGTCTTGGGCGCGACCGCGCTGCTGGACCCGAAGTCGCCCGTCTGATACGCGACTGCCAGATCATCATCCGCCACCGGCGTGGCGCGCCGAACCTCTCTATGCTTAGGTTTAGCGGCGGCGACGCTGACGAGCGCGAGCACGATCGTCAGCGGATATGCGATCTGCGTAAAGGCTCGGCGAATCATGGGCGAAACAGTAGCAGCAGAAAATGGAAGCACGCAAGCCTAACGATCGGACCCACGCTGAATAAGCTCGACCTCGTAGCCCTCCGGCGCGTCGATGAAAGCAATCGCGCCGCCGCGTCCGTTGGGATGCGGACCGTCAGAGAGCGGATAGCCTTTGGCGGCTGTTTGCTTCGCGAATTCCTCGATATTGTCGACTTCGAATGCCAAGTGGGTCAGGTCGGGGCCGACCATTACCGGCCCACTCTCGTCAAACTTGCAAAGCTCAATTTCTTCCTCGCTCCCCGGTGCTTTGAGGAAGACGAGTTGTGAGCCGCGGCCCGAGGTGTGACGCCGCACTTCCTCCAGACCGAGCACGTCACGATAAAATGAAACCGTCCTTTCCAAGTCGCTCACGCGGTAGCGTGTGTGCAGAAGCTTTTTGATCATCGCTTCTTATTGCGCCCAATGCGGCTTAAATTCAAATTCGGCGCCAGCCAAAAATTTTTACCTTATGCTTTGTCTCGGAATCGATAGCGGAACCAAGAGCACAAAAACGCTGGTGCTCGATGTCGAGTCCGGCGCCGTCCTCGCACTCGCCCAAAGTCCCTATGGGACGATCGGGGGCCTGCCCCCCGGGCATGTCGAGCAGGATCCGAAAACCTGGATCGATGCCGCCACCGAAACGGTCGCGGAATGCCTCGAAAAAGTGGGCGACCGACGGAGCGAAATCAAAGCCATCGGGGTTAGCGGCCAGCAGCACGGCCTGGTCGCGCTCGATGAGGCGAACGAGCCGCTCCGGCCAGCCAAACTCTGGTGCGACGTCTCGACTGAGGAGCAGTGCGAAGAGTTCAATCAGGAATTCGGCGGGCTCGAGGGACTGCTCGAACAAATCGGCAACCCGATGCTACCGGGTTACACCGCGCCCAAGCTGCTCTGGTTGAAACAAAACGAGCCGGCCAATTTTCGTCGCCTGACGAGCATCCTCCTGCCGCATGATTATCTCAATCTCTGGCTGACCGGCGAGCGGCAGATGGAATATGGCGACGCGTCCGGGACCGGTTTGCTCGACGTGCGGACGCGCAAATGGTCGAAGCCGATCCTGAAATTCATCGATCCGAAATTGGAATCGAAGCTCCCGCCGCTTCGTTCCTCGAAACGTCCGGCTGGTTTGTTGCGCAGTACGTTGCGCGAGGAGTGGGGCGTGGCCGAGGATGCTCTCGTCAGCGCCGGGAGCGGCGACAACATGATGAGCGCGATCGGGACCGGCAACATCCGGCCCGGTATCGTGACCGTCAGCCTTGGTAGCTCAGGCACGATCTGCGCCTTTGCCGAAGAACCGGTAATCGATCCGAAAGGAGAAGTGGCGGCCTTTTGCGACGCAACCGATCACTGGCTGCCGCTCACCTGCACAATGAATGTGGCGATCGCGACCGAGCAGGTCCGCGAGCTGTTTGGCTGGGATATCGCGACGATGGAAGAGCGGGTCGCGAAGGTCCCGGCGGGAGCCGGGGGAGTGCTTTTCCTGCCCTATCTGCAGGGTGAGCGAACGCCGAACATCCCAAAAGGGGTCGGGGTTTTTCATGGCCTAACGACGGAAAACATGAAACCCGATTTCATGGCCCGCGCAGTCGTGGAAGGGGCCACCTTAGGACTCGCCTACGGTCTGCGACGTTTCAAAGAACTCGGGATCGTCCCGACCGAAATCCGGCTCACCGGCGGCGGGAGCAAGAGCGCGGTTTGGCGTCAGATCGCGACTGACGTGCTCGGTTTCCCGACGGTCGCGCTCCGGGTCGCGGAAGGCGCGGCGCTGGGGGCGGCGATTCAGGCCGCCTGGACCTATTCCCAGGTGAAAGGGAAGCCGCTGACTTTGGAAAAGCTGGTCGACGATCTGGTCGTGGTAGACAAGAAGAGCCGCCTCGATCCCGACAAAGAAGCGCGGACATTTTATCGCGAGCTCCTCTTGCGACAGACCGACCTAACGAAAAAGCTCAAAACTGGCGGCTACCTGTAGTGCGTGGCGGTGAGTTCCCCAATCACAGCAAGCCCATCAAGGCACTGGGCTTCGGGCCCAAAGCGGACTAACGCACGCCAGTAGGCCGTTCGGCCCATTCGTCGGCGTGCCTCCTCGTCATCGATGAGAGCGAGGAGGCAGCTCCGCCACTCCGTCTCGCCGCGCGCCAGGTAACCATTGGTTCCCGACCGAATGGCCGCTGCAAAGGGCTCTGTGGCCGCCGCCACCGTCGGGACCTGCAGCAGCGCCGCTTCGAAGTATTTTAACTCACTCTTCGCTTCGCAGAATGGATTACCGACCTCGAGAGGCGCGAGGTTAATGTCGAAGCGCGCGTATTCGGCGCCGAGCTGGTCGTGCGGCACGAGCGGGCGGGTTTCGATTTGCGCAGTCTGCGCCGTCAATTCCGGGAATTCCGAAAGGTCGAGATGGCCGACGATCGTTAGTCTGGCATCCGGTCGGGCTCGAAGCACCGAGGCAAGTGCCGCGGAAATTTGCGCGAAGTCTTTCTGGTGGGTCGGCGCGCCGGAGGCATATCCGAGCCGGACGAGACCGTCAGGATTCGCTCTTCCCCCCGCCAGACGCCGAGCCTCCTCGACCATGCGCCAACTAATTCCGTTAGGCCAGACCAGCGCCCGCTTGCCGAGCTTTTCGGCGGCCGCGGCGAGCGGCGCAGTCGAGACGATGGCGCAGTCGGCCTCGAGCAGGCTCTCCCGCCACCCGGCGACTTTGCCTGCCCAGCGTTCGCGCCCGACCGGACTGAGTGTCCGCACGTAATCGAAATACGGTTCGCGCATGTAAGCCGGTTCGAAGACCAGATCGTCGATATCGAAGGCGATGGTGATGCCGCGGACACGACAAGCGGCGTAAAGCGCGGCGACACGCGCATCCCACGGCGTGCGGAATAGGATCACAATCGTGACACCGGGAAGTTTTTCGTCATCAAAATCGTCGAGCAAACACCAGTCGGTCTGAAGTCCGCCGGCCTTTAGTGCGGCAGCGTGATGTTCAACCCGGTAAAGGTGCCCGCGTGTCTTGAGATCATCCGAAATGAAGAGCAGCCGCGCGTCATCGCGCAGCGTTGCGCGCGCGCGACCGAGACTGGTGAGCGCAGAGGCATAGGCCAGCGAGTAGGAGTGAATCGCCTTCTCGTTAGGCGGCACCGCCGCGCCTTGCACGTCTTCGAACGTATCGCGAAATGATTCGAAGACGGCGCGATCCACTTCGCCCTGGGTGGCGATCTGATCGGCCAGTTCGTGATAAAAATGCGCGGCGACTGCGGGCCAGCCTAATAAACCGGCGCCCTCGCTCTTTTGGCGTTGCAGGCACCGCGCGAGTTTCCCGGTTGCCGTTTCCAGGGGGACCGGAAATTCGAGTCCGAGGCGGCTGCTAATTTGCGCCAATTGTCGCGGCCCATCATCGAGCAGCATCTCGTAGGTGAGCATGGCGCGGGGCAGGCCGCGGCTCCCCTTCTCCGCTTCGAGCACATAGCGAAACCAGAGCCAATGCGCCCGCGCGATGGAGAGCAAACCGCCTGGCTGGGTCAGATCCGTAAGGACGCGCACTTGTAGCGACCGGGCAACTTCCTGCGGATGGCGAAAAATCAGAACGCCTCCGAAGGAGACTTCGAGATTCGTTAGGCAATCACGCCAGAAGGGAAGCAGCCGACAGAGTCGTGGATCCTTTAGCACGATCATGGGAGATGCGGCGAGCGCCTTCTCGACAAAGGCGGCGGCGCGTTCGCGGAAAGCGTGCGCTTCGGTCGAGACAAAGAACTCCTCCGGAATCGAAGACGGGTCGTGCCATGCGGTGCCCGCGGCCCGGAGAATCTCTTCGTTCAGCCGGGTGAGGTCTTTGGATTCGAAATAGCCGCCGGGGTTGTCAGGCGCCGGAGGCAACAGATTATCGGGCAGGCCGCAGCCGAGCGTATGCACTGCACTCGCCAGCGCAGAAGTGCCGCTCCGGTGCATCCCGAGAACGAGCACGACCCGGCGGTCAGTCGGCGCGCTCATGATTTCAGCGGAAGAAATCGGCGCGCCTCGGGCGAGAGCCGACCGAGATAATAAGGGCTGAACTGGGGCGGCACGTACGTCTTGCCGCGAACGCGCACATACTCCTCATGAAACCTCGTCCACGGGTGATCGGACATCGCGACATTCGTCGCGACCCCACCGTGGAATTGGTGGAACGTGCCTTCGCCCAAAAGCAAGACCGGCGTCAACTCGGGCGCCGCGCAAGCCTGCGCAAAAAAATCAAGGTTTACCAACCCGCCGCCCGGCGACTGGAAGGCATTGCTAAACCCGCCCAACCTAACGAATTCGGTCTTGCGCAGGGCGAAACAGTTGCTTTCCGCGACGGTGGAAAACCAGCCTTCCTGGCTCGAAAGGGCCAGCGCCGAGATGGAAAAAAGCGCATAGCCGTTGGCGCGCCAGTCGATTGATTCGAGCAGGCGATCCTCGACCGCCTGGTCGTATCCGGTTTTGATCGAGACGTTCTGGACCTCCCCCCCAAGGTGCCAGCCAAGCGTGTAGACAAATGGATCTGGGAACGCCCGGAACGCCGCCAGCATGTGATGCACAATCCCGGGGGAAAGAATGCGCGCACCGTCGACGCAGACAGCGACGCGCTCGCCGCGCGCGAGGTCGACGCCGAGATTGACGGCTTCGACCGGCGACGGGGACGAGGTTTCGTGCCGATGGTAACGAAAATTAGATGCGATCCGTTCGACCGCTTCCGCCTGCAAGGGAACGCTCGATCCGTTTTCGATGACGATGACTTCGTAGTCGCCTGCTTCTACCCCGCGTTGGTACTCAGGTGAGAGAGAAAAAAGCGTGCGCGGCGCCTCGCGGCGCATGTCGTGTACAATCACGATCACCGAGAGCTTTGGATTCATGCGCGAGGCGGTTTCACGACTTTACTTCGCCGAGCGCCGCGATTTCAGCAAGATGGAGCGCCCGGCCGAGCCCCATCATCCTTCTAGAGTGCGCGGATGATCTGTGGTTCTGTAGCGCGAATGAAACTCGTCATCGCCGCGACCGGCGCCAGCGGCACGGTCTACCTCCAGCGTCTGCTCGATCAAATCGACGCTTCGGCGAACGAACTGCATCTGGTGATGAGCGCGCATGCCAAACAGGTCGCCAACACGGAAGTCGATCGCCTCGAAATCCCGCCCGGCGTGCTGAAGCATGGCGAGAACGATTTGAACGTGCCGTTCGTCAGCGGCTCGGCGCGGTTCGACGCGATGGTAATTGTCCCCTGCTCGATGGCGACGTTAGGCCGCCTCGCCGCCGGCGCGAGCGAGAGCGCGCTACTCCGTGCGGCCGATGTTTTTTTGAAAGAACGCCGCAAACTCATCCTCGTCCCTCGCGAAACGCCGTGGAGTTTGATCCACGCGCGCAACGTCGTCACCCTGCTCGAAGCCGGTGCGATCGTTCTCCCGGCGATTCCCTCTTTCTACAGCCGCCCCGAAACGGTCAGCGACGTGGTCGATACCGTCGTCTGGCGAATTCTGGACCAGATCGGCCTCCCGAATCCGCGCGCTTTCCGCTGGAAAGATGAGAGCGGCAAAAATTCCGAGCCTTGAAAATCGATGGCTGGCGCGCGCGATGGCTGGTCGCCTTCGGTCATCGCCTCTTGCAAATCTGGTCTCGCACCTTGCGTTTTGAGATCGACGACCGGGCCAACGTCGTCGGCGCTCCGCCTAACGAACGCTACATCGGCACGCTCTGGCACAATCGCCTTCTCCTTTTTCCCTTCGTCCTCAAACGCTTCCTGCCCGAGCGCCAAGGCGCGGCGCTGATCAGCACCAGCCGCGACGGCGCCATCCTGGCCGATCTGGTCGAGCGTTTCGGTTTCGAAGTCGTTAGGGGCTCCAGTTCGAAGAAAGGAGCGAGCGCGATTCGCCGTCTGGCTGAGGTGATCGCGGGCGGGCGCGATGTCGTCATTACCCCGGATGGGCCGCGCGGACCGTCCTACGAGCTGGGACAAGGAATCATCTTTCTCGCTCAACAATCCGACGCGCAAATCGTGCCGGTAAACATGGAGTATTCCAGTTGCTGGCGGCTGAAGAGCTGGGATCGCTTCATTCTGCCCAAACCGTTCTCGAGCGTGCGGGTGATCTTTGGGGCTCCGCATCGGGTTGCGCCGACTGCGACGGACGAGGAATTCGAGCGCGAACGCCAGCGGTTGCAGGATGCGATGATGCAGCTAGTGGAGATGCGATGAAGCTGATCGACGGCAAACAATCGGCCGAAAAAGTTTACGCCGAGCTGCGGGGCGAAATCGAATCACTCAAGGCGAGTGGGATAACTCCGGGACTCGCTGTGGTTCTCGTCGGCGACGACCCGGCATCGCGCGCTTACGTCCGGTCGAAGGATAAGATGTGTCGAGAGCTGGGGCTGCATTCCGTGAAGCTGGAATTGCCGGCCGACACTACGCAGCTCGATCTTCTCGAGCGCGTCGACGAACTAAATCGCGATCCCGCGATCCACGGAATTCTCGTTCAATCGCCGCCGCCGAAACAAATCGATGAGGCGAGCATCATCCGCGCGCTCGATCCGGCGAAGGACGTCGACGGTTTTCATCCGATGAACATCGCCAAACTCGCGCTCGGCGACTCGACCGGCTTCGTGCCCTGCACGCCGCTGGGATGTTTGCGCTTGCTTCGGGAATGCGGGGTCGAGATCAGCGGCGCGCACGTCGTCGTGCTTGGCCGGAGCATGATCGTCGGCAAACCGCTCGCGCTTCTTCTCATGCAGAAAGGGACGGACGCGACCGTGACCGTGGTTCATTCGCGGACGAAGAATCTGGCCGAGATCACGCGCTCCGCGGACATCGTGATCGCCGCCATCGGCCGAGCCGAATTCGTTAGGGCAGAGCACGTGCGCGACGGCGCGGTCGTGATCGACGTCGGAATCAACCGGGTCGAGGACGCCGCGGCCAGGCGCGGTTACCGCCTGGTGGGCGATGTAGCCTTCGAAGAAGTCGCGCCGAAAACGTCGGCTATCACGCCGGTGCCAGGCGGAGTCGGGCCGATGACGATTGCGATGCTGATGTCGAACACGGTCAAGGCCGCACGACTTTCGTCGTCAGGAAGCCCAGCACTCGCCTCTCGTTAGGCAAGAAACGGAACAGACTGGTCGTGAGTCGCGGATGCTCGACCGCGCGACGTGCCAGCGCGTTGATCCAGAGCCGACCAGCATAAAGCTTTCGATGGTCGACGGAGTATCGCCGGTGATCTCCCGCGGCGATGGCCGAGGCTGCCAGTTCGCCGGACCGGAGCGCATAGTAAATCCCTTCGCCCGTAAACGGCTCCACCACCCGGGCAGCGTCACCGACAAGGAAGAGGCCGGGCCGGCCAGGCGGCAGCGCGGCGCGGAGGAGCGGCGCGATCGTGCGCCAGCCATGCGCGGTCGAAATGCCGAACTCTCTTTCAGCCCAGCGCCGGATGGCGCCGAGGTCGTTAGGTCGGCTAACCAGGCAGAGGTTGAGCAAACCGTCGCCGACCGGCGCCTGCCCGGAGTAACCCTCGCGCAAGAGCTGCAAGACGATTCTGTCGCCGAAGTTTTTCGGCAGCGGCAGGTGGGTCTGAAGCGCGACCCGATCGCGCCCCTTGCGCGGCATCAGATTGCAAAGCTGAGCCACGGTGGAATTGCGACCGTCGGCCGCGACCAGGACGCGAGCGCTCTCTTCCGAGTGATCGGTCCGAACTATCCAGTGCCCGCTGGAAGCGATAGACAATAAGGTTTCATTTTCGCGGATCTCAGCGCCTAACGAACGGGCGCGCCGCAGGAGGAGGTGATCGAGCACGCTCCGCCGGATCGCGATCTCCGCGTTTTCGCCGGATGGAAGCAGCGTGCTGATCAAACGGCCGTCCGCGTCGATGAATTCGACCATCGACAACTTTCCATGCGGCGCGGCGCGGACTTCTTCCGCCACGCTCAGTCGTTCCAGGACCGGCCAGCAGGTTGGATTGAGGCAATCGCCGCAGACTTTTTCCCGGGGAAAGATCGCGCGCTCGAAGACGAGAGTGCGCAGGCCGGCCTGCGCGCAAAAGGCGGCGCAACTGGCTCCGGCCGGACCGCCCCCGACGATAGCGACATCCCACATTTGCGTTTATTCTCGCACGTTGCGGTCGATACGACGGCCGCTAAACCAACCGCGGCCGACACAGCCGCCTCTACAAATTGCCGCTGTCGAAGGAAAAGCCAGACCTGAACAAGAAAGTGCACGAGGTGCCGCACAAGCCCGGTGTCTACTTGATGCGCGACCGGTTTGGTCGCGTCATCTACGTGGGCAAAGCGCGCGATCTGCGAAAACGAGTCGGCTCTTATTTCATGCCTTCGAAAATGGCGGTGGCCGACCTGAAAACGCGCGCGCTGCTCGAGGCGGTCTGGGATTTCGAGACGCACACGGTGGCGAGCGAACCGGAGTCGCTCCTCCTCGAGGGCAAACTGATCAAGGAGTATCGGCCGCGCTACAACATCTCGTTCCGCGACGACAAGCGCTTTCTGGTCGTGAAATATGATCCGACCGAAGAATGGCCGCGCTTTCGTTTGGCGCGCTTCAAGAAGGATGATGGCGCGCGTTATTTCGGGCCGTATGCGCACGCCGGCGCGCTGCGGCAGACGCTCAATTTCATGCGCAAGAAATTCGGCGTCCTGACTTTCGGGCGCGGTTCGCCGACCGAGCGCGAACTGAAATCGTCGACCTACCAGGTCCCAATGCGGTTGAGCGAGATCGATGCCGGAACCTATCGGCAGCGAGTCGAGCAGGCGGCGGAGTTTCTCGAAGGTCATTCGCGGGAAATGACGAACGCGCTCGAAGAAGAGATGCAAAAGGCGGCGACAAAACTCGATTTCGAGAAGGCAGCGGAGCTGCGCAACATGCTGGAAGATTTGCGGCGCACGACCAAGCCGATGCGACGTTTTACTCGGCACAGCCTGCCGAGCACGATCGATCCGCAGGCCGATGTGCAGGCGCTGGCCGACGCACTGCAATTGCCGCACCTGCCAAAGGTGATGGAGTGCTTCGACATCTCGAACATTTCCACGACGCACGTCGTGGCCTCGATGGTTTCGTTCCGCGACGGTGTGCCGGATAAGAATAATTACCGGCGTTATCGGATTCGCACGGTCGAAGGACAGGACGATTTCGCGAGCATGGCGGAGGTCGTTAGGCGGCGTTACTCTCGCGTCCTCCTCCAGGCGCGCGAGGAGAATCCGGATGCGGCGGAATTTTCTCAGGAAAATCCGGTGGACGCGCTCCGGTCGGGGCGGAGCGACAATTTCGTCGCCGTGCGACTGCCCGACCTAATTATTGTCGACGGCGGTAAGGGCCAGCTTTCATCGGCTTGCCGCGAGTTGCAGCGGCTGGGTTTACACGACCTTCCAATCATCGGTTTGGCGAAAGAATTTGAGGAAATTTACCGACCCGGCCGCGCTCTGCCGTTGCAGCTCCCGCCCGATTCCGGTGCGCTTCGCTTGCTCCAGCGAATCCGCGATGAAGCGCATCGTTTTGCCAATGCTTATCACCAGCTCCTGATGAAAAAAAGGATTGGCGAAAGTATCCTCGATGATTGTCCGGGTGTGAGCCAGAACCGGAAAAATCTTCTCCTGCGCAAGTTTGGTTCGGTGCAGCGGCTGCGCAAAGCGAGCATCGAAGAAATTGCATCGACCGAAGGGATAGGCCAGAAGTTGGCGGAGGAAGTGCATCGCTTTTTGGAGCGGCACTAAGGGTCACTTACAGATTGCGCAGATTTTCACAGATTTTTATTCTCTCAATGGTTCCGGACCTCTCCAAAATCTGCGGAAATCTGCGCAATCTGTGGATCCTCCTCCTTTGCGCGCCGGTCGCGATTGCGCAGCAGGAAATGCCAAGCCCCGCGCTTGAAACGGCTCCGACTCCTTTCGAGGAAACAATCAAGCCAACCTTCGAAACGCAAAAACAGGCGCGCACCTACGTTCTCGATATCCCCGCGCCGCGCGGCCAGATCACCGATCGCAATGGCAACCCGCTCGCGCAAAACAAACTGAGCTACAACCTGACGATCGACTTCCCGACCCCGCTTGATTTCTCCGACCCGGAGGCGCTCGCCTTCGCCCGGGAAAAAATCCGCTCGGCCGAGAAACGGCTCGGTCGCAAGCTCGAGATGACCGACACGCTGATCCTTCGGCATTATCATAACCGCGGTTTTCTGCCCCTGGAGATTGCACAAAACCTGGGCGACATCGAGCGCGGCGAGCTGAAGGAAAATCTGCCGGCGGGGCTTTCGCTCAAGCCGATTTACCTGCGCGTTTATCCGAACAAGAGCCTGGCCGGACAGATCATCGGTTACACCGGTCGCACGAGCCGCAATGCCGACGGCATCATCGAAAACGGCCAGGTCCTCTGGCCGGAAACCGAAGGCCGCGAAGGCTTGGAGCAGACTTTCAACAGCATGCTGAATGGTCGCCACGGAAAGTTCAAAGTGACCTTCGACCGCAACGGCCGGAAGACATCCGAGCGGATCGTCGAGCCGCCGGTGCCTGGCTACAACGTCGTCACGACCCTCGATCTGAAGCTGCAGGAGATGGCGGAGAAAGCACTCGCGGCGAAAGCGAAGCGGGGCGCGATCGTGATCCTCGATCCCAACAACGGCGACATTCTGGCCATGGCTTCCTGGCCGACCTTTGACCCTAACGAGTTCATTCCCTCCATTTCGGCGGCCAAGTTCAAGCAACTGCAGGACGATCCCAACATTCCGCTTCTCCCCCGCGCCTACCGCTCCGCCTATCCCCCGGGCTCGACTTTCAAGATCGCGGTCGGCCTGGCGGCATTTGAGAGCAACACCATTACGCCGCACGACCAGTATGAATGCGTTCCGGCGATGGATGTTGGCAACACCACTTTCCACAACTGGAAAAAGACCGATCGCGGCTCGCTCAACTTCGTCCAGGCCCTGACCGAATCGTGCGACACCTGGTTTTACCAGGTCGGCATCGAGACCGGGGCGGGCCCGATTCTCGATTGGGCGGCGAAGCTCGGTTACGGCGCGAAATGCGGCATTCCTTTGAAGGGCGAGGCGGAGGGGCGTTTGCCTAACGACGAGTATATGAAAGCCACTCACGGCCGGAAAATTCTCGGGGGCGACGTCGCCAATCTCTCGATCGGCCAGGGCGATCTCCTCACCACCCCGCTGCAGATGGCGCAGTCGATGGCGATCGTGGCCAATGGCGGGACCTTTTATCAGACCCGGCTGGTCGAGCAGGTGCAGACGGTAGGCAAAGAGATCGTGGCCGCCTACTCCGTGCGTGCAAAAAAGACGATCGACGCCTCGTCCATGGTGATGGAGCAAATCCACACCGCGATGGTGGATGCGGTCAACGCCCCGGCCGGAACGGCGCACCAGGCGAGCTTGGATAAAGTTTCCGTGGCGGGAAAAACCGGGACCGCACAATGGGGCCCGAAGGAAAAAGAGCGGACGGCGGCATGGTTCGCGGGCTTCGTGCCGGCGGAGCACCCGCAATATGCCTTCGCCGCGCTTTACGAAGGAGACGTGGGGAGCTCGGCCCACGGCGGCTCAGCCGCGGCGCCGATGATCGGCCGAATTCTGCGGCAGATTTACGGCGAGGTGACCGACCAGGAAAAAGCGGAGCGAGACGAAGATAGCTCCGACTAACGAACCGGAACTTAGGGGAGCTGTTCACGCGCCTGCGCTGCCAGGGGGCGCGGCGGCTGCAATCTGGAGAGCGGTCGCCGCGGCGACCTCAATTCGCCGCCCGCCGGATTGCCCGGGCAGAGAGCACGCGCGGCCACAAGAATAGAATGCCGCGTCTAGCGTGTTTGCGGCGATTCGCCGCAAACGGCACGCGAGGCGCGAGCGCGCCCCAGAATTCGCGCCCACGCGGTCTGATTCGACCGGGACGCTTTCATCGGGGCAAGAGTCGTCTAAGATCTGTGGATGGATAGCGCGCGATTCAATTCTGCTCTGCTTATCGTTGGCCACGGATCGACCGTAAATCCCGATTCCAGCGCGCCGAGCCTGCAGCAGGCGAGGGCGCTTCGCGAGCGCGACCTTTTTCGTGAGGTCGCCTGCTGTTTCTGGAAAGAGGAACCGAGCCTGCGCGATGCGCTCTTTTTTTTCGACAACCCTGAAATCCGGGAGGTCTACGTCGTGCCGAATTTCATCAGCGAAGGTTATTTCACCCAGACGGTCATCCCGCGGGAGCTGGAACTGACGGACCGCCTAACGATGCGAGCAAACGGCCAGGTTTGGAAATATTGCGAGCCGGTGGGGAATCATCCGGCGGTGACGGAGCTGCTCCTGCAGCGGGCGCGCGAGATCGCGCCGGGCGTGCCAGAAGCGGACAGTACGCTCCTCATCGTCGGCCACGGCACGGCGCTGAACGACAAGAGCGCGGTCGCGGCCAAGCGCGAGGTGGAAAAGGTCGCCGCCCTCGGCCGCTATGCCTCGGTCCAGAACGCCTACATGGAGGAAGCGCCGCTCATCTCGGACTGGCTTAGCCTAACGACAACGCCAAACGTTGTGGTGGTGCCCTTTTTCATTTCCGACGGCCTGCACAGCTACCAGGACATCCCGGTTTTGCTCGGGATCGAGCCCGAGCCGACGGCGGCCGCGAGCCAGCGCGAAATCTTCCGGCGCAATCCGTATCACCTCCACGGACGCAACCTTTTCTACGCGAGCGCGATCGGGACCGAGTCACAATTTGCAGAAATCATTCTGGAGCAGGCGGCAGCTTTTGATGCCGCGGCTCTTGATCTCAGCCAGATTGCGTAAACTGTTGTCTTTACCGGTTGCGGCCGAGACGGCCGCTCCTCCAATTTTGAAAAACGACTCGACCAAACTCTTGCAGGATCTGGCGGCCTTCCTTCTGGCCGCGCCCAAGACACCACGGACAGTGAAGCGTGCCGTGGAGATGGTGGGGAAAGAACGGGGCTATCGCTGGATGGGCGTTTACAAAATCGAGCGCGACGATTTCGTGATTGTCGCCGGGACCGGCGTTCATCCGCCGACTTATGCGCGGTTTCCGGTCACGCAAGGCCTCTGCGGAGTGGTGGCCGAGACGCGCAAGACGCTGGTCGTAGACGATGTGCGCAATGATCCCCGCTGGCTGCCGGCCTTTTGGACCACCCTCTCGGAAATTGTGGTGCCGGTCCTCTGCGACGGAACCGATCGTGTTGCCGGGATGATCGACGTGGAGAGCGATAAGCTAAATGCCTTCAGCGATGACGATCGCGATTTCCTCGAGCATGTCGCCGTTCTGATGGCGGGAAAACTCTGCACCGCGAAAAAGAAGAAGCATGCCGCCGCGCGTTGAGCGGGTGCTCTCGGAGTGGCTCGCATCCGGCGCCCGCGGCATTGGGCAGGTCTTGATCGTCAGACGGGGCGTCGGTTTTATGCTCTGCCATCGCGAAGACGAGGCGAGCACGGAGTTGAAAATTTTTTGTTCGCCTGACGACGCGACTGAAATCGCGCACCTCGACGATGCCGGACAATATCGTCCTCTGAAGACGGCTCCGAATTTGCGCCACGGCTGGCGCCTGGAAGTGGCGGACCTGGCAGCGCTGCGCCTCGCGCTGGATGGATTTTATCCCGGGCGCCTGCCGGCATTGGCGACCTGGGAAGCAAATAGCCTCACGACGACCCCGCTGCGCGCGACGCTCAATCGCCAGAGCGGGATGTATCGAGCAGCGGCCCGGATTTCCGACGAGGAAGCGGATGCGGTGATCGGCCGAGTTTGCCGTTCACAGGGCGGCGAACCGGGGTGTCTGCGGACGATTTTGTGGTCGCGGGATGAAAGCAAGGCGCGGCCTTCGCTCCGGCTACCGCTGGATAAATACATCGCGCCGATCGACCAAACCGGTCGGGGAGAAAATGTGCTCCCGCTACTCTGCCAGGAAGCGTGCAACCTCCTTGTGGCCGAGGTGCGCAAGGCGGTGAAGAGGGAGGACCGTGAATTGTGACCAGTGAATCGTGAATGGAAAACATGATCTATCGCGCCCGCACTGTCGTGACGATGGATGGTGCGCCGATCGAAAACGGCGCGGTCGCGGTAGATGGCGATCGGATCACGGACGTCGGGCACGACCATGAAGTGCAGGCGCGCCGGACCGGCCCGGTCACCGATCTCGGCGAGGCGGTTCTGTTGCCGGGACTGATCAACGCGCACTGCCATCTCGACTTTACCGCGCTTTGCGGCGCGATCCCACCACAACGCTCGTTCGCCGATTGGATCCTGCAGATCAACGGGCTGCGCCGCGATTTATCGGATGAAGATTATCTCATCTCGATCGCGAGCGGCTTTGTGGAAGCGCGCCTCTGGGGAACGACGACAATCGCTAATGTCGAGTCGATGCCGGCGCTGCTCAGCCGCATGTCGCCGCCACCGCTCCGGACGTTTTGGTTCGCGGAATTGATCGACGTCCGCCCGCGGCTGTCGCCGGCGGAGATGGTAGAAGACGCGCTCACCCGTTTTCGGGGTAAGGAAATTTGGCGTGGCGGCTTTGGACTCAGCCCGCACGCGCCCTACACGGTTTCGCCCGAGTTAACGCGCCTCGCCAGAGAGGCGGCAGAGCGAAACGGGACCTTGCTCACGATGCACATCGCGGAGTCGATGGAGGAGATGGAAATGTTTCGCGAGGGGCGCGGGCGTTTGTTCGATCTCCTGCAGAGCCTGGGTCGCCCGATGGACGACTGTCGCGAAGGAAAAACGCCGCTCGCCGTGATGCTCGACCGGGAGACGATCGACGAACGCTGGATCGTCGTCCATTTGAACGAACTGACCGAGGAAGATTTCGCGCGGCTGGAACACGGGCCTCGTTTCCACATTGCGCACTGTCCGCGTAGCAGCCGCTATTTTCGGCATACGCCCTTCGATCTTTGCCGACTGGCTGAGCTCGGGTTCAACGTTTCTCTTGGGACGGACAGTCTCGCGAGCAATGCGTCGCTCAGCCTATTCTCAGAAATGCAAACTGTGCGCGATGCACACCCCTGGCTCGCACCGGAGCGGATCCTGGAGATGGTGACGACGAATCCCGCCCGCGCGCTCCATCAGGGGGACGTTTTGGGCAAAATTCGGGCCGGTTTCCAGGCCGATCTGATCGCTTTGCCGATTGAGAATCCGCGATCCAGCCTCTTCGAAAAGGTCATCGGGTGGGACAATCCGGTGCCTTGGATGATGGTCGCAGGGGTCGCCGTGCCTCTGCCCTGAATCCATTATTCTCATATTTGCCTTTTCTTTTCTCATTCGTGAAATAGTCTCCGCCCTGAGAATATGGCCAAGATCATCATAATCGACGACGAGCCAGCGATGGTGGGGGTGATTGTCACGCTCTGCCGCGAAAAAGGGCATGAGGTTTTCCCCTTCAGCTCCGCGGCCAAAGCGGTTGAGCAAATGGAAGCGATTGAACCGCAAATTGTCATCACCGACGTGAAGATGGAGTCGATGAGCGGTTTCGACGTGCTCCGCTACGTGAAGGAAAATCACAAACAGACGCTGGTCATTTTGATCACGGCCTACGCCTCGGTCGATACCGCGATTGAAGCGATGAAGATGGGCGCGCACGGCTACGTGCCGAAGCCATTCAAGATCGACGAGCTGCAGTTGACGGTGCAACGAGCGCTCGAGTTCCAAACCGCTCGCCAGGAAAACACCTACCTGCGGAAGGAGCTGAAGAACAAATACAAGTTTGAGAACATCATCGGTTCGAGCAACAAAATGCAGCTCGTCTATAACCTGATCAACAAGGTGGCCGACACCGACAGCACGGTTTTGATCCAGGGCGAGAGCGGCACGGGGAAGGAGCTGGTCGCGCGCGGCCTGCACTTCAACAGCAACCGGCAGCATCATCCCTTCGTTGCAATCAACTGCAGCGCGCTGCCCGAGAATCTGCTCGAGTCGGAATTATTCGGGCACAAAAAAGGCTCCTTCACCGGCGCGGTCGCGGACAAGCGTGGACTCTTCGAGGAAGCCAACCTCGGCACCATTTTCCTCGACGAAGTAAACTCAATGGCGACCTCGCTCCAGACCAAACTGCTCCGCGTCCTGCAGGAGCGCGAAGTGCGCCGCGTGGGCGATAATAAGAGTGTGCCGGTCAATGTGCGGGTGGTGGGCGCGACGAACGAGGCGCTCCAGCCGAAAATCCACGACGGCTCTTTCCGGGAAGATCTTTACTACCGGCTGGCGGTCATCCCGCTCGAAATCCCGCCGCTCCGCGAGCGCCTCGAAGATGTACCGCTGCTGGTCAATCATTTCCTGCAAAAGCAGGCGAACCTGACCGGCGGCGCACCGAAGAAAATCGATGCCAAGGCGGTGGATCTGCTCTCCCGCTACGATTACCCCGGCAATGTGCGAGAGCTCGAGAACGCGATTGAGCGTGCCTGCGCATTGTGTGAGGACGACCTGATCATGCCGGACGATCTCCCGCCTCAGATTGTCGAGTTTGCGAGTGAAGACGCGGCCAAGAAGGCGCGCGCGGCCTTGCCGGTCGGCAAATCGCTCGATGAATTCATTCAGGAACAGGAGCGCGAATACATCGAGGCGACGCTCGCGAAGTTCAAAGGCGCGCGCGAAAAAGCGGCCAGCGTCCTCGGCATCAGCATGGCAACGCTCTACCGCAAGCTGGAGATCAAAGGGAAAAAGTAAGGCCCCTTTCGGAGTCGCGGATCCGAGTCCGGTTCACAGATAAGAAGGGGGCGAACCCTCTCATCCCTGCCAGCCCGCCGATCCCATGATTCCAGCGTTGGAATTCGCTGGACGTGACTATGCACCGGGGTTTGGAATGAAACGATGACGCGACGTCATTTCCTGGTGACGGCCGGATCGGCGGCCTCGGCGACAATGATCAAGGCGCCGGCCTATGCAGGGGACACGATGAAGTGGAATCGTTATGACGCGGCGGTCGTGATCGATGCGCTCGGCGGACCGGGGAATGCAAACGGGCCACGCGAGGAGCGGACCAAATTAACGGCGGCCGATCTGGCGGACGTGAAGGCGTCGGGATTGACCGCCGTGAATCTGACAGTCAACGCGATCGGAAGTTACGCGAAAGATTTTGAAGAAACCCTAACCAACATTGCCTTCTACGACGGCGAAATCGCGGCCCATCCCGACGTGCTGCTGAAGGTGAAAAACAGCGCAGATCTGGCGGAGGCGAAACGAAGCGGTCGGCTCGGCATTATTTATGGGTTTCAAGATGGGACACCATTCGGCGAGTCGCTGGAACGGCTCGATCTTTTCCACGATCTCGGCGTGCGGATTGTGTTGTTCACCTACAATCGCCGAAACCTGCTCGGCGACGGCTGTCTGGAGCCGGCGAACGCGGGACTGAGTCTGTTCGGACGAGAAATGGTCGAGCGGCTCAATGAAAAGCGCGTCCTGATTGACCTCAGTCACTGCGGCGACCGCACCACGCTGGAGTCAATTGAACTTTCGAAACAGCCGGTTGCGATCACGCACACTGGGTGTCGCGCGATCACCGATCTGCCGCGGAACAAGACCGACGAGCAATTGCGCAAGCTGGCCGACAAAGGCGGCGTGGTCGGCATTTATTTCATGCCCTATTTGCGCACCAGCGGCCAGCCCATGGCGGAAGACGTGATTCGTCACTTGGAACACGCGCTGCAAATTTGCGGCGAGGATCATGTCGGTCTCGGCACGGACGGCACGATTTCGCCGGTCAAGGTGACACCGGAATATCGCAAAGCCTTCGCCGAGGAAATGGCCGAACGTCGGAAACGCGGGATCGCCGCTCCGGGCGAGCGCGCAGACGCTTTTACCTTTGTACCGGATTTGAATACGCCGCGGCGATTCGAAACGCTGGCCTGGCTGCTCGGCAAACGCGGACACTCGGATCGAGAGATCGCGAAAATTCTGGGCGGCAATTTCGATCGCTTGTTTCGCGAAGTCTGGGGCTAACGCCCCGAGCTCAGCGACGGCGGCCACGGGGGTGCGTCGATTGCAAGCGCGACGGCCCCCAGCTGTTCGCTCCATCGCATTATTGGTCATCCAGTAGTCATTCATGCGCGAGCGGAACGGCTCTGCCAGAGCTGGCGCAGTGAGGCTGTGAATAACTCTGCCGGCGCACTGCCCAAGAATCATGCTTGAAGAACTTTTGTTCTCTCTTTTCATTGCTTGCTTGCGGGAAGATCGCACGCACCGGCCCACTACGAATCTCCATCGCCGATCGCTCGACGATTTTAACCATAGCTTCGAGTGGTGTCCGGGCGTGCTTTCATTCGTAACGAATCCTCAGATGAGGGCCCATTCGAGGTCCAGACAATAATGCCTTCGCCGAATGGAAGCCAGCGTGTTGTTCGCGCCCCGCGCAGCCAACCAAAAACCAAAACAAGCCAATGAAAGCAACCAACAATAACAACGACAGGATGAAGAAAACATCACCGGGGGCCGACGACTTTGCGGCCCTCATCGGGCTGGACTGGGGAAGCGAAGCGCACGCCCTCTGTCTCTACGATTGCGCGAGCGGCGCGTACGAAAGTTCCACCCTCGAGCACACCCCTGAAGCGATCGCTCACTGGGCGGCCAGGCTGGCCAAGCGCTTCCCCGAACAAAAGATCGCTCTCTGCCTGGAGCAAGCCAAAGGCCCCCTCATCTCCGCCCTGCTGGCTTATCCCTTCCTCGTCCTTTACCCGGTCAATCCGGCCACCGCCGCGCGTTACCGCCAGGCTTTCAAGACGAGCCGGGCCAAGAGCGATCCTTCCGACGCGCAGGTCTGCCTCGAGTTGCTCCTCCAGCACCGCGCCAAACTCACTGCCTGGCTCCCCGACGATCCCCAGACACGCCAGCTTGCCCGGTTCCTGGAGCATCGGCGCGGCGCGGTCGATCTGCGTACTCTCTTAAGCAACATGCTGCGTGACGCGCTTAAGAGCTACTATCCCCAGGCTCTCGCACTGGCCGGCCAAGATCCCTTTGCTCCCCTGGCTTGTCAGTTCCTTCTCAAGTGGTCCTCGCTTCAGGAACTGCAAAAGGCGAGAAAAGAAACGATCCGCAAGTTCTACTACGCACACAACTGCCGGCGCCTCGATCTGATCAATCAACGCCTCGAGGCGATAGGGTCGATGATCCCGCTCACCAGCGACCAGGCAGTGATCGAGCCCGCCAAAGTCCAGGTCAGGATGCTGGCTCGCCAGTTACTCCAGCTCTCGGCCGCGCTCAAAGACTACGACTCGCGCATCGCCCAACTCTTCGCTTCCCAGACCGATGCTTTTATTTGGGAAAGCTTCCCCGGCGCCGGCCCCACTCTCGCCCCACGTCTCTGTTCTGCCTTCGGCAGTGAACGCTCCCGCTACGAGAGCGCCGCCGCTATCCAGCAATACAGCGGCATTGCCCCAGTGACCGAGCGCAGCGGCAAAAACCAGCACTGGGTTCATCGGCGCTGGGGCCGGCCCCACTTCCTTCATCAGAGCTTCTTCGAATACGCCAACCAGTCCCTCCTGCACTGCGTCTGGGCCAAACTCTTCCTCCAAGAGCAGATGGCCAAAGGCAAAAAGCATCCGACGGCGGTGCGCGCTCTCGCCTTCAAGTGGCAGCGCATCATGTTCGTCTGCGGGCGCGATCGCACACCCTACGACGAGACGACCTATCTCGATAGTCTCAAACGCAGAGGCTCACCCCTCGCTTCCAAACTCGAACTCAATCTCGCAACCGCTCCCTGAGTGTCCAATAACTCCTTCAAAATCCTTGACGGACCACCTCAGATGTATGGTTAGACCTCAGAAATCTATATACGTCGGTCTGTACTCGACAAGTCTCTTCCTGTGGAACGCCCTTTCAACGTCTTTGATGTTGCGGCAATCATCGAGGCATCGGGCGACGAGAAACGGCTGCACATATGTGGGCTCGTATAGGTGAATGACGACGACTCGCAGACCGGCCGCTGTAGATCGCGTAATCACGTCGTAGCCGACGATGCAAAAATCCTTCGAGATCGTGGCGAAACGCAGTCGGCGATCCAATCGCGTCGTGCGCATGGTCGCACCTGGTGGAGCCAAGCGGAAATTCGGCTCGCTCGCTATCCGTCCGAGCTCGCGCATCACGACTTTCGGAATCTGATCTGGCGAGGAAATCACCTTTGCAGGCTGCCGGAACGCGCTTGCGATGTAGCCGCCCTCGGCCAACTCGTGGGACATGTCCGACGGAGGCTCGTTCAGTGCAGCGAGATCTTCCGTAGCCAGCGCGACCCCCGCGAACATGAGGAAGGCGAATCCGCCGGAAGTCGTGGCTTTCGTGATACGGTGCGCCATGAGGTCTAACGAGACGGAGCTGAGCTGCTGCGAGCGAGGGCGCGCGTGGCAGCGGGTGAAGGGGTGGAAGTCATGAAAAACAGGGTCGTACGGCGGCTCGCAGTCAGCTCCAGCGATTGGTTAGGTCTTGGGCGGCTTTCCAATGTATTTCCCGTAGAATGAAATCTCAGCTTTCCCATCCCTGTCGATATTCGCTTCGACGACAGCCGTCTCTGAAAGCGCTTCGTAACGGAGCGTCTTAAACGTGTGAATCTTGCCCGGCTTGCCGTCTTTGTCTGGGTCAGCACATGTGGTGCCCGGATCGACGACATAGGTCGCCTCGCCAAGCGCAGATATCACGTCGCCTTCAGTCTTAATGTCTTTAATCAGCTTGTGGAGGCGAATAGCCTCTTCGGACGAGACGTCTGCAAACATCTGTCCACGGAGTGAATCTGGCGCACGTCCAGCGCAGAATGGGCAGTGGTAAATTCGCAACGAGTGGCCGTGTGGCGTTTTCAGGTTGTATTCGTTGAGTTCGGGATCGAACTCGATCGGATTGTCCGGGTCGTGCGCAGCGCGTTCGAGCCAACGACAGTCGCAAAATGGCAAGTCATCGCGTGGCATGCTAATGAGACCTAACGAGACAGAAGTGAGCTGCCGCCACCGAGAGCGAGCGGTGCTCGGAGTGAAGAGGTTCTAGTCATCTGAAAACGAGGTCGTACGCCGGGTGGCGGTCAGCTCCACTGATTGGTTAGATGCGACGGTGATCACGCGTACTGTATTGCATCAGTGTTCTAAATAGAGGACTGCCGCGGTCTGCCGCGAAATAGCAATCGCGAAGGACGCGCCGAGGGCCGCAGGCGGCGCTCCGCAGACCCACCAAATGTTCTGGTCTTCTGTCACCGAATAGGGTTTCTGCACCGTGATGTTCTTCTCGCCATAGAGGCGGAACAATATCACTTCGGCAACTTTGATCGCCGTCTCTTTATCGGGCACTAGCCCCTCTTTCGGCAGAGGCACTCGTACGTCTAAACCGAGCGGCGTCATCTTGCCTGAAGGCACATGCGGAAGCTTGGGAGGCGACGGCGCTTCGGCGAATGCGATTACCACGGAAAACGAAATCAGCACAAACACGGCGGGAGACGTCTTCATAGCATCTAACGAGAACAAGATGAGCTGCCACGAGCGGGAACGCGCGTGGCGGCGGGTGAAAGAAAAGTGGTCACGGAAAGCAAGGTCGTACGGCGGCTCGTGGTCAGCTCCATCGCATGGTTAGGCCTTTGGGTGTCTACGAGATGAACTGAAGAACAATATCGCGCTGATGATCAACGCGAGTCCAGAAACCACGAACAACTGGGTCGGCGTGACCGGCGAGGCTCTGTTGAAGTACGCTACCTGCGCTCCGGCGTGATCTGCGCGCCATCCAGTGTAGAAAGCCCAGATGCTGAGCACCAAGAGTGCGCTGCTCACCCAGCGGTGATTTGCGGGCGATTTCGTCGGGGTCATGACTAGAGGAAGGCGGCAGAGACGAATACGAAGGTTGAGCGCATTAGGTCTAACGAGACGGAAGTGAGCTGCCGCCACCGAGAGCGAGCGGTGCCCGAAGTGAAGAGGATCTAGTCATCTGAAACGAAGTCGTACGCCGGGTGGCGGTCAGCTCCACTGATTGGTTAGATGTCATCGCCAGTTTTCGTGCGCAAGGCAGCAGCGAGAGTGTATGCGGTAGCGACAAAGCAGAAAAAGGCTGCAAGGTAGCCTTGCCACGGTTCCATCAATGCGGCGTCGCGACCGCGCCAGATTGTCGTATGATGCACGTCGGCGTAAAGCGCACTCAGCAAGGTCGTCACTCCGAGGACGAACGGTAGCGATGGCAACAGCAGCTTGTTGAACCAAGTCTTTCCGCGAGACGTCATACATCTAACGAGATAGAAGTGAGCTGCCGCCACCGAGAGCGAGCGGTGCTCGTGGTGACAAGGTTCTAGTCATCTGCAAAAAAGGCGCGTACTCCGGGTGGCGGTCAGCTTCACTGATTGGTTAGATGCGTTCATACTCGATGTACTCACGTCCATCCGGGTCGCTGTGATACTGCCATAGAACGTATTTGTCATGCCGACGCGTGAAGTAAAGCGAGAATGTAACGGGCCTTTCCGCAGTCTGAAAAATGATGTGCAGCACGCTTGTCAGTGGACTGCCCTGATCCTCGTGCTCGTCATCCACCTTCCACGTGGCTTTACCGGAGAAAACGTCTTCTTCGGAGACAAACTTATGCAACTCGCATTGGCCATCGGCGGAAAAATCGATCCACGAATCGGCAGGCGACGCGGAGACGTTATAGTGCGCGAGCATTCGTGCACTGTCGCGTCCCAAATGCCACTCGCCAGCCATATCCGCGGGCGACAAGTTCACGCGGAGCTGACGGCGCGGGAAGTAATCGGGAAGGCAACCAGCGAGAAGAACTGATGCGACGAGAACTGCAGCGCGCGATCTTAGCATCTAACGAGACCAAGATGAGCGACGGCGGACGAGAGCGCGCATCGCTCGAAGTGGGAATGTCGAAGTCATCTCAAAGTGGAGCGTACAGCGGTCCGTCGTTCGCTCCATCGCATGGTTAGGCCTTCGGTCGGTGACGGCGCATGCTCAACGTGACAAGCGTTACGCAGACCACGCAACTAACAACAGAACAGGCGACGAGTGCAGGAAATGTGAGACCGGTGTCGGAATAGCGCAGGTAAAAAGGAGAAGTCAGGGAAGTAACAACAACGATGAGAATAAGCGTCCAAAGTCTTTTCTTATACTGTTGCGGTGTCATCGCGATAACAGTTGGTGCGGCGGCCTTGTTCGGGCGCCGCCGTACCCAGACGCCAGTCAAGGCAAGCAGCCCGCCAATCACAGGGAACAGATACGCAGTCCAGTCAGGCAGCCCCAGTTGTTTTTGGAAAGAACCGACAAACAGGCACCCCCCACCAAGAAGTAACAAGATGTTTGCTTGAGAAGACGGCTTCATGAGGTCTAACGAGAACAAGATGAGCCACCACTGGCGAGAGCGCGCCTGGCAGCGGGATGTGAGGCGGGAGTCATGGAAAGCTTGGTCGTACGCCGGCCAGTGGTTGGCTCCATCGC
>CAWFYE010000002.1:0-510189 GCA_963819975.1 uncultured Verrucomicrobiae bacterium
CCAGCGCGCGCGCCTGCTTCACCAGCGGTACCGGTGTCGTGATAGTCAGCGCGAAGACCCGGCCAGTTTCCTAACGAGCTGGCGCAGGACGCGGGCTTCCTCAAGATTGACGCCGAGCGGCTTGTCACAAACGATGTGAAACCCCGCTTCGAGGAATGCCCGGCAGACCGGGACATGCGTCTGGTTTGGAGTGCGACGGAAACAAAGTCGATCCGTTCCCCAGCCGGCAGCTTCGTTTCTGCGGCCGCCATCGTTTCGTAATCGGGATAAACGCGCGTCGGATCGAGCAGCAACTCTTCCCCGGAAAGTCTCGACTTCTCCGGATTCGAAGAGAAGGCTCCGGCGACGAGCTCGATCTCGCCGTCCAGGCGCATTGCCATCCGGTGGACGCCACCGATGAACGCATCGCGCCCGCCACCGACCATCCCAGCTTGCAATCTTCGTTTCACACGGGCACCGTTTTTGCGGACGAGTAGACCGGCCTTGCCAGCTAGTCGCTCCTCCTTTGTTGTGCCCAACCGGAGCCCTGTCAATGCAGGCGTGCGCCGAATCGGCGCCGGCTATCTTTAGGCCGCGATCGCGATGGAGGCGCCTTTGGTCAGAACGGCGACAGCGTTCTGGATCTCGTCAAAGTTGAAGGGCTTCGACATCATCATGTCGACCTTCAATTCTTCGTAAGCCTGAATGTCTTCGTCCGCGAGGTGGGCCGAAAGGACGAGAATTTTACCTCTGAAATTCCGGGCCCTGAGTTGGCGCACCAATTCCAGGCCGCCCATTCGCGGCATGCGGTGATCGGTGATGACGACGTCGAAAGGCTGCGGACTGGCGCCGATTTTGATTAGTGCCTCCCAGCCGTCCGAGGCCCTTGCCACCTTGGCCATCGGACCGCCGAGCACGACGGCGAGAATCTGAGCAACAGCCTTTTCGTCTTCAACCGCCAATATCTGCAACGCTTGTCTCATAATCTTGTGAAATAGGAGAGCAAGACGCAGGCCGCGGGGATTTGGAATTGCGAGACCTTCCAGAGCCGATCTTCTTGATCCGGATGCCCGCCCCGGTTCGAGTAGCAGGCGCAGGAAAACGACGCTTCCTCTTGGCTTTGAGCTCGCCGGATAGAGATGAGATCGCTCCAAGGAAAGAAGGGGTTTTTTTTGGGCCCAGTCCCCTGAAGACACCGGGGTCTCCCGGTGAACGGCATTTCCTCGGATGCCCGGAATATTTCCTCATGTGCCGCATAAAGTCGAAAGAAGGCACACCCTTTGCTTTATAGTAAATACAGTGAATCTAGTTATTCATAAGTCCCTCCGAAGCCTTTTGCTCGCCCTCGGCTTCTTCTTGATTGCCGCTTCGGCCCTCGCCAACACTGCTAGGTTCACTTGGAATCCGAACCAGGAGCCCGATATCGCGGGGTATCGCCTGTATTATGGAACCGTCGCCAAACCTTATTCCTTCGCCGTCGAAGTAACCGGCACGACGGCTACGGTCACTGGTCTTAACAAAGGCGTTACCTATACATTCGCACTCACGGCCTTTAATACCGCAGGAGCGGAAAGCGCCTTTTGCGCTCCGGTTAATTACACGGTTGGCTCGCCAACACCGATTCCTCCAGCCGCCCTTGCCAATATTTCCAGCCGCACCCAGGTCGGCGTTGGCAATGACGTTCTCATCGGCGGTTTCATCATCGAAGGGGTGGTGGCCAAGAAAGTGGCGTTGCGCGCGCTCGGTCAATCGCTGGGCGTAGCCGACGCGCTGAGCGATCCGGTGCTTGAAGTAGCGAACTCCAGCGGGACGGTGATCGTCTCAAACGACAACTGGAACGTGCCCGGGCAAGAGGTCAGTGCGCTCGGGCTCGCGCCAGCCGACGCGCGCGAAGCGGCGCTCGTCGTCACTCTGGAGCCTGGTGCCTACACAGCGATTGTCAGTGGCAAGGATGGCGCGCAGGGCGTCGGCTTGTTCGACCTCTACGATCTCGATACCGCAACTGGACGCGTGGCCAACCTCTCGACCCGAAGCTTGGTCAAGCTCGACGACAACGTCATGATTGGCGGCTTCATTCTGGTCGGCGCGGAGGCCACGAAAGTGATGGTCCGCGCGATTGGTCCCTCCCTTGTCCCGTTTGGTATCGCGGATGCCTTGCTCGACCCGACGCTCGAACTTTACGACAGCGACGGTTCACTCCTGGCCTCGAATGACAACTGGCGGAGCACTCAGGAGGCGGAGATCGCGGAGACAGCGTTCGCGCCGATTGATGATCGGGAAGCAGCGGTCGTCGAGACTCTGGCTCCCGGAGCCTACACTGGCGTTGTGCGGGGTGCAGACGGGACGATCGGCGTGGCGCTGATCGAGGTCTTCGCTCTCAACCAATAACAGCGGCCGGGGTTCCGCGAGCGATGCTCCCTAACGAACCTTGCCCGGCCCCCAAAGGGCGCGACCGGGCTTCGCGCCGGTATGCTCGCCCTCCTTCAGCACCTGTTGCCCGTTGACGAAGACGTGCTTCATCCCGACCGCGTATTGATGTGGTTTTTCGAAGGTCGCGCGATCGCCAATCGTGGCCGGATCGAAGACCACAACATCGGCGAACATCCCTTCCTTAAGCTGACCTCGATGATCGAGCCCCAGGTTGCCCGCAGGCAGCGCGCTCAACCGCCGGATGGCCTGGCCTAACGAAATCGCTTTTTCCTCCCGCACGTACTTGCCGAGGACGCGGGCAAAATTTCCGTAGGCGCGCGGGTGCGGATTCGATTTCAAAAAGACCCCTTCCGGCGCCTGCGACGCCTCATCCGAACCGAAGGAAATCCATGGTTTCGCCATTTCTTTGCGGATGTTTTCTTCCGACATCAGAAAGTAGATCGAGTCGATCCGCGACTCGTCTTCCGCGATCAGATCCATGATTGTCTCAACCGGATCTTTTCCGCGCATCTTCGCCACTTCGGCGAGTGATTTTCCGGTCAGCGGCTTGAGTTTTTCCGATTTGAAACCGACGAGCAAAATCTTCTCGGGCGAGCCGGCCGCGAGATAAAGATTTTCCCAGGCATCGCTCGGTGTTTTTACTTCCTGCGCGATTTTATCCCGCGTCGCCGGGTCGCGCAGTCGCTTGAAAAGAGCGGGGTAACCGCCCTCTTCCGTCCAGGGTGGGAGACAGGCATCGAGGCCCGTGCCGGCCGCGGTGTAGGTATACATGTCGGCAGTAATCTTGAGTCCTTCTTTTTGCGCCGCTTCGATTTTGGCGAGGAGCTGATCGAGCTTCCGCCAGTTCGATTTCCCGGCGGCTTTGATGTGGTAAACCTCTGCCGGGATCTTGGCTTCGCGGCTGATCTGGATGAGTTCATCGAGCGCTTCGAGGAGTTGGTTTCCTTCGCTCCGCATATGCGAAATGTATTTGCCCTGATATTTCGCCGCGACTTTGCAAAGCTCGATCAGTTCCGGTGTCTTGGCGTAAAAAGCGGGTGGATAGATCAACGACGTCCCGATCCCAAGCGCGCCCGCCTCCATTTCCCGCCTAACGAGCACGCGCATTTCCTCGAGTTGGTCCGGCGTCGGCGGCTTGTCTTCGAAACCGATGACATTCTCGCGAACGGTGGTTGCACCGATAAACGAAGCCACGTTACAGGACACGCCGCGCTTCTCCAAAGAGCGCAGATAATCGGCCAGCGTCGTCCAGGTGATGTCGTAGCGAATATCCTTCTGGTCGCGCAGCATCTTCTCTCGCACCTTGTCGTTGACCGGCCCCATCGATTCCCCTTCGCCCATGATTTCGGTCGTCACGCCCTGCCGGATCTCACTTTGCGAACGCCCGTCGGCGATGAGCGACTCGGTCGACCAGGAAAGCATGTTGATGAACCCGGGCGCGACCGCCAGGCCTTTCGCGTCGATCGTTAGGCCAGCTTTCGCGTCTTTGAAATCGCCCACTCCCGCGATGCGATCGCCCCGAAACGCCACGTCCGCCTTTCGCCCTTCCGCGCCACTCCCATCGTAGACCGTGCCGTTCCTGATCAGGACGTCGAATTCTTCCTCGGCAACGGCGGTTGTCATTGAAGCCAGCAGGGCGACCAGACAGATCGAGCGCAACATCTGGCGATTGAAGGAGGAGCCTGCGCTGATGTCGAATCCCAAATGCAGCTTCGGGTCGAAGATCTACTCGTAGTCGACCGCGACGATCTCCAATTCTTCCTCACCCGATGGGAACGAAAAGCGGACCCGTTCTCCGCGCCGCCCGTTCAGGAGCGCGCGGGCGATGGGCGATTGCCAGCTCACCCGGCCGCGGTCGAAATCCGTTTCGTCTACTCCAACGATGCGGTAGGTCGATTCGTCGCCATTGCTGTCGCGCACCGTCACCGTCGCGCCGAAGCGGACCGTATCCGGCTCGCTTTGCGGGTGCGCGATCACTTCCGCGGATTGCAGGCTTTTTTCGAGCTGGGAGATGCGCTGATCGAGCGCTGCCAGTTGCCGCTTCGCATCGGGATCGTCGATCGCGGCGACAACTGTCGGCCGCCTGTCTTGCACCAGCCTGGCCAGTTCCCGGCGCAAACTCTCCGCGCCCGCCGGCGTGATGTAGTTGCGCGCGCCTTCCGGCAATATCGAGACCGGCGAAGGCAGATCGGGGATGTCCGGTCCGTCAGTCTCCTCCCGGGTAAAAGCCTTGCTCATATTCCAGGGGAAAATCTGGAACCAAACCGGCCTGAAGGAAAGCGCCTACAGGTCGGGTGGCGGCTGGAGCGGCTGCGGATTGTCTTCGGGGGCTGTCTGGCCGTACGGCGGATTGTCTGGCGGCGGAGTGAAAGTGTCATCCGCGCAGCCGCTGCTCAAGAGCATCCCGCCGAGCACGCCGAGCGCCAATAGGGCTCTGATCGATCGCCGGAAGCCGGCGCACATTGAAGGAAAATGTTGCTGTCTCATTCCCTCCTAGAGACAGATCCAGCGAACTGTTGGTTACAGCATCGCCGCTTCCGTCTTCTACGCCCGCTGTACGGACCGCCAACCGAGAAGCCGGGCCGGGAGGAGCAGGATGGCCCGCACCAGAGCGAGGAGCGCTTCGAACGAAATCCCGATCAAACGAAACGGCAGCGCCAGGAGCCAGACGAGCGGAAAGAGGGCCAGCGCGAGGAGCGCCAACGGCCAGCAGAGGACAAAGAGAATGCACCAGCCGACGAAAAGAAGCAGGGTTTTCACGGCGTAATCTTTTCTCTCCGCGCAGCGGCGTCAACCCGCCCGGCCGCATGGGACATCAATCGGGAACCGTTCAAATTCTCACGGCGGCAACATCGTGCCGACCTGCCCTTTGACGATCGAGAAATCGGCGCCGTCGATCTGGCCGTTGGTGTTGATGTCTTCGCGGAAATTATCTCCGTCGGTCCGCGCGTTCCGATCCTGCTTCACCTCCCGAGTATCGGCTGAGTTCACGACTCCGTCGCCCGTCACGTCGCCCAACAGCAGGCCCATCGTCACATTGGCGGAGGGCAAAACATTGCCCTGGTCGTCATGCACGCCCGTCACCGTGACGGTCACGTTCTGCGCGTTGCAACTGGAAGCAACCAGATCAACGAGCAATTGGTGGGCATTGTCCCGGTTGATCATGCTGCTCCGCACATACCCGCAGGTCGCGGCCGCGTCCTCGACCGAAGCGATCTCGTTGTTGAACGTAAGCACCACCGTGAACTTCGGCTGGAGTCCGCCCTCGCGGCATTCGATTCCCGGGGGACCCACCAACGGCAGCTCGATGTCGAAGTGTCCCAGGTGCGAGACCGCCGCGACCAGCTCGAGGCCGCCGGCTTGGCCACCATTGGTCGTCTGGAGAATGGTTCCCGCTACCCCGACCGCGACCCCGGTCAAACCATTGCCGGCAAAACTGACGTCGAAAAGATCGGACGTCGTCCCGCTCGTTTGGGTCGTCCAATTTTGCCCCGAGTCGTCCGAGCGAAGAATCGTGCCGAAGTAGCCGACCGCGAATCCGATTTCGTTAGTCGTAAAGTCGATTCCCTGCATCCCGTTAGGAAAGAGCGTCGAAGTCCACGTCGTGCCGCCGTCGCTCGTGCCTGCGATTGCACCCCGGCCATCAAAGAGCACCCCCGATGTGACCCCGCTCAGGTCATCAAAAAAGAAAATATCGTCTGCCGTGCCTTCGTTTCCGTCGAAATAAAACGGGTGAAACGTCCAGTGCACGCCGCCATCGACGGTCGTGCCCTCGAGACCTTGGAAGATCGAGTTTTGCCCGGTCACAAATCCAACCGTCGGACTGATCATCTGCGCGCCGAAAAAGCCGCCGCCGAAAAATCCTTTTTGCGAGACATGCCAGGTCGCACCTGAGTCGCTTGAGTAGAGAATGTCCTGGGAAAGGCCGCCGCAGATTCCGTTCGCACCACTGAAGGAGACTGAGCGCAGACCGTCGCGCACCCCGCTCACTACCGACGGCCAGGTCGCACCGCCATCGGTTGTGCGCAGGATCAGCCCGCCATCGCCGACCACTACCCCCGCCACGTCGTCGAAAAAGTAAACGTCGTAGAGGTTCTGGGTCGTCCCGGAGGTCTGTGCGCTCCAGGTCGCGCCGAAATCCTCGGATTTCAGTATCGTGCCCGCATCGCCCACTGCGTAGCCGACCCCCGAGTCAAGCAGGTAACTACCGTGCAAGTCATTCGTCGTGCCGGAAGAAACCACCGACCACTGGGCCCAGGACTCCGGGCTCGAAATGAACAATAGAATCAAGAGTGCGCAGATTTTTTTCATGATTTATCCCTCGGTGATTATCTGGCGGGACGTGAATCGATGGTGCCTCTCAGGCCGGTTTAATGTTCTGATTCATCCGGAAGAAATTCGTCGGATCGTATTTCTTCTTGATCTCCACCAGCCGATTATAGACCGCTCCGTAGGCTGACTCGATGCGGTCGGTCTCTTCTTCGGTCATGAAGTTAATGTAGGCGCCGCCGCTCGCGAACGGCTTTGATTTGGCGAAAAACTCGCGCGCCCACGAGATGACAGCCGCGTCCTCCGCGGCCGTCTCCCAGCGACCATGCACATTCATGACGTAGTTGGCGTCGCGGCTCGAATAGGCCATCGCGTTCGACGCCACTCCCGCCGTCTGACCACCGAGCGAGCCGACAAAGATTTCGCAATGCGGCGACGGCAGCTTGCCCGCGTATTCGACGATGGCGTCGATCGCGCCATCGTCCAGTCGCGTAAAATTGTGCGACTTCCAATAGTTGCGCGCTCCTCGCGCGAGAAGCGGGTCGAAGGCTTGCTGCCAGGCGACATACAGCTGCACGCCGACGTGTTCGCCGAGCACCGTGCCGAATTTTCGCAACGGCTCGATCAACTTCTCGCCCGTTGCTGGATCGCCCACATAGCAGAGCGCAAGCACCACGATCTCTTTCCCGTGCACCTCAGTCGCCAGGAACGGGAGCGGCGGCGCTTGGCGCGTCACCATCCAGACATTGAGCTCCTCCGGCATTGTCTCAGTGAAGCGGGCGAACTGTGTGAGAACGGACTTCGCCTCGCTGAACGGGAAAGTGATCAGCCCGCTCAAGACGTTTGGTCCCACTCGATGGAGCTGGAACTCGAAGCTGGTGACGATGCCGAAGTTTCCACCGCCTCCACGCAATCCCCAAAAGAGATCGACGTTTTCCTTTTCGCTCGCGCGCACCTGCTTGCCTTCGGCCGTCACGACATTGGCCGAGAGCAGATTATCGATCGTCAGCCCAAACTTGCGGCTCAACCAGCCAAAGCCGCCGCCGAGCGTGAGGCCGGCGATGCCAGTCGTCGAGTTAATGCCTGTCGGCGTCGCGAGACCGTGCTTTTGCACAACCGCATCGAAGTCGCCGAGGGTGCATCCCGGCTCGACCCTGGCGCGCCGGGCTTCCAGATTGACCTCGACATTTTTCATAAGCGAGAGATCAATCATAAGACCGTCATCGCAGACCGCGTTACCCGCGATGTTGTGGCCGCCGCCGCGGATCGAGACGAGCAGCTCCTGCTCGCGCCCGAACTTCACCGCCTGCACGACATCGTCAGCCGATTTGCAGCGAGCGATGAGCGCTGGCTTGCGATCGATCATCGCATTCCAGATCTCGCGCACCTCGTCGTAATTCGCATCACCCGGGAGGACAACCTCGCCTTGGAAATTTGCTTTGAACTCGTCGATTGTCGCTTTTGGCAACTGTTTCATGTTGGATCCTTCCTATGCATCTGAGCTTAAGTTTTCGGTAGACGATACCGATGCACCCATAATCCGCCGGCGTCGAGCCGCTTGTATTGGCATTGCAGGATCACCGGTCCGACCCGCGCGCCTGCGTCGGTCTTGCTCTGGGGCCCCTCGAACCAAACCTAGAGAAAGCCAACGTTTCGCTGGCCTCCACTAGGCCCAACGCATTGTCTCCTCCCCCAACATCTCGCGTAGATGCCGGTGTGAGAGTCGCGAAGAGAAGCCGCCAACTTGATGAGCTCCAGTTGAAACGCCTCCGTTGTGAGGGCGGGTTCGGCGCCAACTCGCGTTCGCAAAGCCGTCAGCTGATCTGATCAAATGGCGATGTGGATGAGACCATAGTTCATTGCGATTTGCTTCCCGAGAATGGCTTCGTAATCAGTGTCTGGCATGGCGCAATCGTCTAACGAGAAGAATATGAGCTGTGCCGGGCGAGGGCGCGCGTTGCAGTAAGATAAGGAAAGGAAGTCATGAAAAGCTATTATTGCGACGATCCGGCGCCAGCTCCAGCTTAGTTAGATGGACGATCACGCATGAGCACAAGCTTTAGAGAGAAAGAGTAAGCACAACAAAATCACAATCAATGTTGCCGCGCCGACTCCCGCGACCTCGCTTGCCGTGAGCTTGTATACGATGCGCGTCTCCCACATAACGTACGCGATGACGAACACAGCCGCCCCCAAAAACACGCCGACTCGCGCATCGCCCAACTCTTCGCTTCCCAGACCGATGCTTTTATTTGGGAAAGCTTCCCCGGCGCCGGCCCCACTTCCTTCATCAGAGCTTCTTCGAATACGCCAACCAGTCCCTCCTGCACTGCGTCTGGGCCAAACTCTTCCTCCAAGAGCAGATGGCCAAAGGCAAAAAGCATCCGACGGCGGTGCGCGCTCTCGCCTTCAAGTGGCAGCGCATCATGTTCGTCTGCTGGCGCGATCGCACGCCCTACGACGAGACGACCTATCTCGATAGTCTCAAACGCAGAGGCTCACCCCTCGCTTCCAAACTCGAACTCAATCTCGCAACCGCTCCCTGAGTGTCCAATAACTCCTTCAAAATCCTTGACGGACCACCTCAGATGTATGGTTAGGCCTTCGGGCCGAGTTGTGAGCGCGATAGGCGAAACCCTCGAAAAGATATTGTCAATGTATTGCTAATAAGTGTTCCGGCCGCGGGAGGGTTTGCCTGGATTCGGCGCTTCGCTTTATAGACGACATGAAACTCCGCGATAACGCAGGCGCTAACGGACTCTTCTGCCTCGGTGGTGCTGCCGACTGGAAGCATCAGAAGGTAAGTGGAATCAGCGGACATGAGGCCAGCGGGTGTGAAACGCTGTGTCGAAGGATACCAGAGCACGACCGTGGGAATGCGAACCGAATCGAGCCGGCCGTTCGGGATCTGCAGAGGCGCCATCGTGGCGCGAAACTCGCGCCGGGCCTCTGCGTCTTGCTCCCGCAGGCGGTCGAAAAAATCGAGTAGCCCACGCTCAATAGAGAGTTCCTCCGCGGAAGTTTTCGTAAACTCTCGGTGCACGGTCCCCGAGGCGGGCCAAGGCAAGGCGCACAAGGCAATCAGATACAGGGCGCGGATCTTCATTTTCGGAGGTTCAAAGGCCTAACGAGAACAAGATGAGCTGCCGCGAGCGAGGGCGCGCGTGGCAACTGATTGACGGGTTGAGCTCATGCGAAACCGGGTAGTACGGTGGCTCGTGGTCAGCTCGATCGCATGGTTAGATCGTTGGGCGTGGCACGAAGTCATGGCGATGCTTGTAGAAATGCTGTTTGAGCGCAACGAACGCTTCCTCGGTGAGATGATACCGGTAGAAATACTCCCCGGCGATAAAATCCTGGTAGGAAATCCAGCGGGGCATGTCATCGCGGGCGGCGGGGTGCTGGGGAATGTGCTCATAGAAGCAGACCGACACGCAAGTGAATAGATCGTCTGTTGCAGTCTCGCCGCGCGGCGCCTCCATGCACCAGTCGGCGTAGCGATAAATACGGCTGATGAGCGACTCATCGCGAGGAGAGGCGTCGTAAGCCCTGTTGAACGCGTCACGAATCTCGAACCAGAGCATGTAGGGCGTATCGATCTCCGGGTCGGTGATCTTTTCGCCAAGCTCTGGCAAAAACTCATACGCGGTTTCTCGCCAGGGCGGCATCACGATCTAACGAGACAGAAGTGAGCTGCCGCCACCGAGAGCGAGCGGTGCTCGGAGTGAAGATGTTCTAGTCATCTGAAAACGAGGTCGTACGGCGGGTGGCGGTCAGCTCGACTGATTGGTTAGATCGTTCGTGGCAACGGCAAGAAGGATGCAGCTCCTGCAATGAACGCAAGCGGGACCATGACGAGCATGTCGGCAGCGGTAAATCGGAAGGTAACGAGCTGCCACAAGAATAGAACCGCAGCAAACAAGATGCCGCCGAAGATGCACCACAGCCACAGTGGAAGTCGCTGGCCAGTTGATGTGCGAACGAAGACAGCGGGAACGGTGATAGCCAAGAAGCCCGCAAGGTAATAGCCGGAGAATATCACCGCGAAAAAGATGAACGATCCCAAGGGGCCAACTTCTGGCGCAAAATGCTCACCGTGCGGCGCGAGGAAAATCCAGGTCGCTAGAGCAGCCACAAATGCTGCCCAGCCAGCAAGTCCGCCGAGAATCAAGCGACCAACTGGAAAACGACGATTGGCTTTCATGATCTAACGAGAACAAGATGAGCTGCTGCGAGCGGCGGCGCACGCGGCAGCGGATGAAAGGGTTGAACTCACGGAAAGCCGGGCCGTACGCCGGCTCGCAGTCAGCTCCAGCGATTTGTTAGATGCCTCATGTTGCTGCAGCTTGCGGTAAATAGCCGCGACTTCCGGAAAGTGGCGTAGGAAGTAGCCGCTCTTGATGGCCTCCGGGTAATAGGAGCCGCTGTAGAAGATCTGCTCAAAGACGTTCGATTGCTCGCGTGCGTCGAGTGTGCGGAGAAATACTGCAAAACGCTTGTCGCCTACGACGTGGAGCAACGGCCAAGCGGTGAACGACCACGACTCGTTGTCTCCGCTCTGCAAGTTGCGCTCGGTGAATGCACGATGCAGCGCCGATAAATCACCCCGCATCGCATGCTCGAAGACATCACAACACGGAACAGGAGGCTTCAGGAACAGACCATGGCAAAAAGTGTGACAGTAATCGAGCACGAGTTTGCGCGCGCGGTATGTCGTAAAAGTGTAGTCGCCGGCGTGGTCATCGGATGCGGCTGCCGCTGACACCACGCACAGAAAAATAGCGACGCGCCTCAGCATCTAACGAGACAGAAGTGAGCTACCGCCACCGGCGGCGAGCGGTGCTCGAAGTGAAGATGTTGTAGTCATCTGAAAACGTGACGGTACGCCGGGTGGCGGTTAGCTCCACTGACTGGTTAGATGGTTTGCGTGGCTTCACCTCAAGACTTCCGCACGAGATACTTCACAATCGTCCGGAACAAAAGATATGAAACAACTAAGCTGAGAGCGATGCCGGACAGAATGCAGAGGTGCCGCATCCAGACTGACTCCGGAAAATAACCACTGGCAGCGGTGCCAGCAATGAACAGGTAACGGATCGCAACAGTATTCAACGCGAAAAAGACAAACCATGCCACGATGTAATGCAGCTCGAGAGGAACTTTCACGAGATGCGCCTTACCATCTAACGAGACAGAGATGAGCCACTGCGCGAATTACAAGGGACGTTCATGAAACAGAGAAATCAGGGTATAACACTGGTCCGCAGTTGGCTCCATCGATTGGTTAGGTGTTTCGCGTCATACACCGAGAAGAAACTTAATCAGAATAACAAGCAAGCCGACGCTAACGCCCAGGAGGACTATCCCTACTGGCTTCTTATACCAGTGATCGTCGCTGCGATCCTTGCCGCTATTCTGTGATAATTCCTCTGCTAGAAGATGGCTGTGCCGCCGCTGAATCCGACCGAGTAAATGATCGCGGCGTGCGAGAAACGTTGGATTCTCGGAGGCCGGTGGTATCACCCGCAGGAGTTCTTCGATCTGCGCCTTATCCAACTGCTCAATCTTGTCCGCCGCCCTGTCGATGTCGCTCCACGTGGTCATATACGCCTAACGAGTATTCGGTCTGAAAAATCTGCCTTGTAAGGCAGATAAAATCTGTATAATCCGCTTGCTTCCGGGGCTGCCGCCTTTTATACCGGGGTCCATGTTCCCGAGCTTGGACGCCTCTCCCGCACAGGGCAAGCCTAAAAAATTGCTCGACGAGGTGCGCGATCTGATGCGCCTGCGCCACTACAGCGTCCGGACCGAGCGCTGCTATTGTGACTGGATCAAGCGCGCGCTACCCGCTCCGCCGCAGATTACGTCTGGTGGTCAGATTCTATCGCTGCTCGGTACCACAATACTTGCAGAACGCGGGACGATCGGAGAAGGGTTGAGCGTGAAGGGTCCGTCCGCATGCTTCGCAAAAAGCGCGTGAGAAGGATATTGAGTATCGAGGTGATCACAATCGCGGGCACCATAAAAAGAGAGCCTGCGGATAGTCATCGCTGGTGTGCCACACAAAGGCGGCAAAAATGACACCGGCAATGATGATAAAGAGAGGCCAAACGCGGCGCTTCAGGACGGCATCGCGGTTGAAGTGGAAGAATAGGAAGCCAGCGAGCCCGAGCAGAACCTAAAAGCCATGAAGGCGATGAAGTCAGTGGGTGGCGGTGGCGTGGAATTGGATGCGCGAGCAACTGCGAGGCTCATAAACGCATGCTCTTCTTCGATCTTCAACTAGCGCCACTGGTTTCCCAGATCATGAAATCGTCCAGCGTTTCCCGGGTCTTATCGACGACAAAGTCGACCACGATGGCGTCATCGACGAAGCCGAGAAAGGGCGTGCTGTCCGGAATCAAATCGAATGGATCGACCAGATAGTTAAGGGCAGTTACCACCCAGAGCAGGTCTTGATTCGAAATCTGCTTGTATTCGCCCTGCTCGTAGGCGCGGACGAGCCGAAGCATCGTCGGAATATACGGCCAATTCTCCTTGAACCGGTCGCGGGGGAGCGATGCACACTCTTTCGCGGCTTTTTCAAAAAGTGAGCGCAACCCGCCAAGACCGGCGACGCGCAATTTTGCATCGCGGATCGCCCTGGCAAACGCTTCGCTGCGCAAGACTGGTTTCTGGTAGGAGCCGTGCTTTTTGGCGGTCGATTTCGTTTTCGCGTTTTTCATCGGTGCGTCATGAAAGCACTTCGACGCGCCAATGCGAAGGCAATTCGCACCATGTGGCGACATCGAGGCGCGACCGGCCTACAGTCAGCCCCAATAGCGTCTAAGTAATCCGACCGACTGGAAAGGCGGACGGGTAAACGGGCCTCCTCAATAGTTCGCATGACTGCCATCGCAGTTGGCGGCGGCGTTTGCCGGGAATCGGGTGGAACGCGTGGGCGAGACGCGGCCCGAGAGCGCGAGCGGGATTGCCGCCGTGCAGGTTTTTCTGCTTAGCGGTTGTGGAGTCGATTGTCAGTTTTGCCTCTCATGCTCGGTTTCTTTTCGAGAACGAGGAGGAGGACGACGACGGGCACGAGGCACAAGCTCAATTCCCTCATTAGCAGAGTCCGCGATAATTGGACTTGCTGCGGGTGCCCGGACCGGCGCAGTTTCGCTGAATGAAAAAATCTGTTTTGTTTAGTCTTGTCGCCGCTGGGAGCATTGCTCTGAGCAGTGCGGTGTTTGCCGGGACGATGGACATCAGCGGGAAAGTGATCGCGGTGACCAGCAGCATGATCACGGTGCAGGCCGATACCGGCACTTGGAACGTGACCAGGGGGTCCGACGTGAAGGTGACGGGCAAGCTCAAGGTCGGCAGCACGGTGACGATTCACTGCAACGAAACGGACGCGCAGAAAAGAGAAGCGCCGACAAACGATTAGGCGTCGTTTAAAGCAAAACGCCGCCAGCGAGACGAGCTCGCGGGCGGCGTTGGCGGGAATCGTTAGGATTGTTTAGGCGGTGCCGCGGTTCATGCCGATGAAGCCTTCGCGTTCCAGGTGCAGGATGATTTCCTGGGCGGCTTCCTCGGCGCTGAGTTCGGCGGTATTGATGTGCAACTCGGCGTCGATGGGCTCTTCGTACGGATCGCTGATGCCGGTGAATTCTTTCAGGATGCCGGCGCGCGCTTTGGCGTAGAGGCCTTTGCGGTCGCGCTGTTCGCACACATCCACTGAGGTGGAGAGGTGGACGAGGATGAAGCCGCCGAGTGGCTCGATGAGGGCGCGGACGTCTTTGCGGGTCGCTTCGTAGGGAGCGATTGGGGCGCAGATGGCGATGCCGCCGTTCTTCGTGATCTCGGACGCAACGTAGCCGATGCGGCGGATGTTGATGTCGCGGTGTTCCTTTGAGAAGCCGAGCTCGGAGCTGAGGTGCTTCCGGACGAGGTCGCCGTCGAGCATGGTGACGGGACGGCCGCCGACTTCGAGGAACTTGGTCATGAGCACATTGGCGATGGTGGATTTACCACTGCCGGAAAGGCCGCTGAAGAAGATCGTGAGGCCCTGCTTGTGCCGCGGCGGGAAGCTGCGGCGCAGTTCGGTCGCGACTTCGGGGTAGGTGAACCACGCCGGGATGTCGCGGCCTTCGTTGAGGCGATTGCGCAGCTCGGTGCCGGAGAGGTCGAGAACGCGGGCATCTTTCGGCACTTCGTCGGCTGGGAAATATTTATCCTTGTCCTCGAGGTAGACCATCATCTGGAAAGGCACCTGTTTGACGCCGATTTCCTCTTCGTGCTTGGTGAAGAGTTCCTGGGCCTCGTAGGGGCCGTAGAATGGTTTGCCATCGGTGTCCTTGCCCGGACCGGCGTGGTCGCGACCGACGATGAGGTGCGTGCAACCGTAGTTCTTGCGAATAAGCGCATGCCAAACTGCTTCGCGCGGTCCACCCATGCGCATCGCGAAGGGGACGAGGGAGAGTTTGGCGGTGCCAGCCGGGTATTTGCCAACGAGGAGCTGATAGCAACGGACGCGGGTGAAGTAATCGACATCGCCGGGCTTGGTCATGCCGACAACGGGATGGATGAGAAGGCTGGCTTCGACCTGCTTGGCGGCGCGGAAGGTGAGTTCGACGTGCGCGCGGTGCATCGGGTTGCGGGTCTGGAAAGCAACGATCCGGCGCCAGCCGGCGTCGGCGAAGAGGGCGCGGAGCTCAGCCGGAGTATGGCGGAGGGTTTTGAAATCGTAATGGCTCGGGAGCTGGAGGCCTTCGAGTCGCCCGCCCACGTACCAGGGATTGCTCCGGTTCATCAAATAAGCGACGCCGGGGTGTGCCTGGCTGGTGCTGTTGAAGACGGCTTTGCCTTCCGCGGCACGGTCAGGCTGCCAGACGTCTTCGACATGGAGGATGGCGATCATGACGCCTTCGGCATCGCGCAGGGCGACTTTGGTGCTGCCGGGCTTGAGTTCCTTCGCGAAAGCCTCGGTCACGTCGAGGGTGATGGGCATCGGCCAGAGGACGCCGCTTTTCAAGCGCATGCCGGAGCAGACGCTCTCGTAGTCGGCCTTGTTCATGAAGCCGGTGAGGGGCGAGAAGCCGCCGTTGAGGAGCATCTCGAGGTCGCAGATCTGGCGCGGGGTCAGATCCCAGGATGGGAAATCGCGCGAGGCGGCTTTGGTGTCGGCGGCTTCTTCGCGGCCGAGGATGAGGTTGATGAGTTGCCCGCCGTGAGGCGCGACGAGGTGGCTGGTTTTAGGCGATGTATTCAAAGTAGATGGTATGATTAATTGGTTGCTGACTGCGTGAATTCCGCGAGGACGCAGCTGCGTCACCTGCCGGTCCCAGTCGGAAGCGCGGAGCGAGCATTGTAGGTGGGAAACCCGTTCTGTCCAATTACTGCTCTGGCCACCTGAGCGCGGGCGATGCCGGGAGCGCCGAACGCTACGCAGCTTCGGGAAAGTTTATCCGGATTTGCTCGACAAAGAGGGTCGGAAGATTTAGCTCTGGCTATTCTTAGCCCAAGGGTTTGCTCATGGAAAAACGTCCTCTTTTCGCTCTCCTTGCCGTCTTCTGCCTCTTTCACGCGGGTGCGGCTCAGGCCCAAACCATTCCTCTGCTCCCGGAGCGGACCAGCCACACCGCGACACTGCTGAGTTCCGGCAAGGTGCTGGTCGCGGGCGGGATTAATGAAACGCTGACGCTCCAGTCGGCGCTGCTTTACGACCCGGCGACCAATCAGTTCACGCCTACCGGCTCGATGGTGATGGCGCGAAGCAGCCACACTGCCACCCTTCTACTCGATGGCCGGGTCTTGATCACCGGTGGTGGCGGCGGAGGGTTGCCGCTCGCGAGCGCGGAGCTTTACGATCCGGCGACGGGAACTTTTAAGCTCACCGGTTCGATGGCGATCGGACGCGTCAATCACACCTCGACACTCTTGCCGAATGGGACCGTGCTCGTAGTGGGTTCAGGGGGCGCGGAGACTTTCGATCCGGCGACCGGGACATTCAGCGCCACGCTTAACAATCCCGCAAATCGCAAGAGTCATTCGGCCGTAGTTCTCCAGGATGGCACGGTGCTGGTCGCAGGCGGTTACGTCGACACGATCTCGGATAAGACGGCGGAAATTTATGACCCGGCGACCAGGATGTTTACTCCGACAGCGCACTCGATGCAGATCGCACGTGCGAATTTCACCGCCACGCTGCTGCCTGATGGCCAGGTCCTGATTACCGGCGGTTTTTCGGGGACGAGTCCGCATAACGAGGCGGAGCTTTACGACCCGGTGACCAAGAGTTTCACGCTCACCACCTCGATGTATTATCATCGGTCGAATCATCGGGCGATCCTGCAGGGTGATGGCCGGGTGGTGGTGATTGGCGGTGTCACGCTGGAGAGCGGTTTCCTGGCCACGGACGAAGTTTACGATCCCGCGACCGAGGTCTGGTCGCCGTATGCCTCGCTCGTCGAGGACCGAGGCGGGCATACCGCCACAGCCCTGCTGAGCGGAAACATCCTGGTCGCGGGAGGAGTAACCGGGAACGTGACGCTGCAGAGCGCGGAAGTGCTGGATCCGGTGACGCATCAGTTTACATCGTTAGGCAACATGCAGGCTGCGCGCAATCAGCACACCGCCAATCTGCTGGGCGATGGCAAAGTGCTGCTCACAGCGGGAAGCACCGATGCGATGAACCTGAACTCGGCCGAGGTCTTCGATCCGTCGAATGATTCATTCACGCTCGTGGGATCGCTGACGGACGCGCGCAAAAGTCACACCGGCACGCTTCTCCAGAGCGGCAAGGTGCTGATTACCGGCGGCAAGGGTGGGGCCGCCGGCTATCTCCGCAGCGCCGCGGTTTACGATCCCGACACGCAGCTTTTCACCGATGTGTCGCCGATGAACGGGGTGCGCGCACTCCATACGGCGACGCTTTTGAATACCGAAAAAGTGATCGTCGTCGGAGGCGTTGCGACGGGTGGAGTGTCGGTCGCGACCGCGGAATTGTTTGATCCGATCTCGCAAACCTTTAGTCAAACCGGGGAGCTCTTCCTGCAGCGAAAACGGCATCGGGCTGCGCTTTTGGATGACGGGCAGGTCTTGGTCATGGGCGGCAATTATTTGCCTAACGGCCAGGGCGGTGGTGATCGCCAGACGGCGACGGCGGAGCTCTACGATCCGGACACCGGACTGTGGTCGATGGTGGGCGACATGAACGTGGCGCGCTCGGAGCACGAAGCGACTTTGCTTTCGGACGGCACGGTGCTCGTCTGCGGCGGGGCGTCCGCCGGAGCGGCGAGCGACCGTTACCAGTTGTCGGCAGTGTTTACCACGACCGGTCAAATGGTTCAGGGACGTGGCCGTCATCGTGCCCTCCGCCTAACGAACCCAGCGTGGGGTCCGCTCGTCGACCATGTGTTGGTCGTGGGCGGCGCGATCGCCGGCAGCCAGATTTTTGGCGGTGGTGAGATCGCCTTGAATTCGGCTGAGATTTATGATCCGGCGACCGGCGTTTTCAGTGATTTCGGGACGATGACGATCGAGCGGCAGAATCACACCGCGACGGAATTGAACGACGGGAGGATTCTCATAAGCGGGGGCGTGGGGCGGCCATTCGTTAGTGCCACGGCCGAACTCCTGGCTGGACCGACTCCGAGCCCCACGCCGACTCCGAGCCCCACGCCGACGCCCCGCCCAACCGCCACGCCTTCTGCATCGCCGACTCCGTCGGTTTCCCCTTCGCCTTCTGCCAGCCCGAGCGCGACGCCGTCGCCTTCAGAAACGCCGACGGCGACGCCATCGCCAACTCCGGTCGAAGGCAAACCGTTGAATATTTCGACCCGTGGAGATGTGGGGACAGGCGAACAGGTGTTGATCGGCGGCTTCATTTTAACGGGAGGAGATACCCCGAAGAGGTTGATCATTCGCGCCATCGGGCCGTCGCTGGCAGGCACGGTCCCCGGAGCAATGCAGGATCCGGTGCTCGAATTGCACGAGCCGGATGGCAGCGTGATCACAAACGATAACTGGCAGTCGGACCAGGAGAGCGAGATCGAAGCCAGCGGTCTGGCGCCGACGAACGTAATGGAGTCGGCCATTATCGCGACTCTGCCGCCGGTTGATCCAGGCATTCCAGGCAGTGGCATTTATACCGCTATCGTATCCGGGAAGGATGGCGGAACCGGTATTGCCCTGGTCGAGGTGTACGACCTCGATGATCCCAACGGGACAACCTACCTGGCCAATATCAGCACCCGCGGATTTGTGCAGACAGCGGACAACGCCATGATCGGTGGGTTCATCATCGGCGAGGGGGGACAGACGGGGCAGGTGGTGGTGCGAGCGATTGGGCCGTCTCTAACTGTTGTGCAGGATGCGTTGCAGGACCCGGTACTGAGCCTCTACGACGCCCAGGGAACGCTCTTGAAGGAAAACGATAATTGGCAGGACACCAATGCCCAGGCGATCGCTGCCACCGGGCTTGCGCCGACCATCCCGGCGGAATCGGCTATTCTGGCTGCTCTCGCTCCCGGGGCCTATACGGCAGTCGTTCGTGGGCAGGGAGACACCACCGGCATCGGGTTGATCGAAGTCTATTACATTCCTTGAAGCGCGATCGGTCCATCGCTCGCGACCATTCCCGACCCTTTGCGCGACACCGCGATTCGTACGCGGGGCAGAGTGAATAGCTCTGGTGTTGGCTTGGTAAGGGTCTACTACCTTCTCTAGCTGATACTTGCGCAGCCCGCTGGAATTTTTACGATCATTCTGGACAATTAGGGCTAAGTCGGGATAGGCTCTCCCTTCTTTCCCATGAGAAAAATCTCCTACTTATTAATGGGTGCGCTCTGTGCCATCGCCGGCCCGCTCACTCTTTTTGGACAGACAATTCCCCTCCTGCCCGAACGAGGCGGACACGCTGCGACTCTGCTGCAATCAGGCAAGGTTTTGATCACTGGCGGTGCGAACGAGGAGGGCACCCTCAAATCCGCGCTGCTTTACGATCCGGTGACCAACACATTCACGGCGACTGGCGCGATGATCGCGGCACGAGGAGATCACACCTCGACTTTGCTCCCTGACGGTCGCGTCTTGGTCACAGGTGGTGACAACTCCACGTTTATCTTACAAACAGCGGAGCTCTACGACCCGGCCACCGGTACCTTCATGCTCACTCCGCAGTCGATGTCTGTCGCCCGCAATAACCATACGGCGACGCTACTGGGGGATGGGACAGTGCTGGTTGATGGTGTCGGGATCGCCGATCTCTATGATCCGGCGACCAATACCTTCACCCCGACGACGGGCACGCCAGTCAATCGCAAGAGTCACATGGCGACACTCCTGCAGGATGGGACGGTTCTCATCACCGGCGGCTACGTCAACGGCGTCTCGAGTAACACGGCCGAGATATACAACCCGGCGACCCAGGCCTTCACGCTTTTGGGTAACCACATGAATATTTCGCGTGCGAATCATACCTCAACCCTTCTGCCGTCGGGAAAAGTTCTCATTACTGGTGGGTTTTCCGGAACGAGTCCGCACGCTGAGACGGAGATCTACAATCCTGTCCTTCAGACATTCACTTTGTCCGGCAAGATGTCATACAACCGTTCCAATCAACGGGCGATCCTGCAGGGCGATGGCCGCGTGGTTGTGATCGGAGGAGTGACCCTGGAAAGCGGATTCCTGGCCGCGGATGAGGTCTACGATCCGGCTGCCGGAATATGGTCGACCTATCAGGCGATGATTGAAAACCGGGGTGGCCATACCGCGACGATGCTGCAAAGCGGAAAGATCCTTGTCGCAGGAGGCGTGACCGGGAACCAGACCTTGCAGTCGGCTGAGATCCTCGACCCGGTCACTCATGAGTTTACGTCAATAGGTGACATGAACGTTGGCCGGAATCAGCACCGGGCGAATTTGCTGGACGACGGCACGGTGTTGCTCGAAGCCGGAAGTAACAACGCCCTCAATCTGAAGTCGGCGGAGCTTTTCGATCCAATGGATAACTCTTTCAGTTTGGTCGGTTCATTGAAGGATGCGCGGAAGAGTCATACCGCCACCAAGTTGCAGGACGGTCGCGTGCTGGTGACCGGCGGTAAGGCGGCGGGGCCCGGAGACCTGACCAGTGCGGAGATTTACGATCCTATGACGGAGTCGTTTCATCTCGCCGGTCCAATGAACGAAGAGCGTGGTTTGCACAGCGCGACTTTGCTGCAAACCGGCGAGGTTCTGGTCGTGGGCGGCGTCCAGACAGGTGGCGACGTGACCGCAACGACGGAGCTTTTTGATCCGATGACGGAAACTTTTTCGCTCACTGGCGAGCTTTTCCTCGGCCGGAAACGGCATCGCGCCGCTCTGCTTCTCGACGGCACCGTTCTCGTCGAAGGGGGCAATTATCTGGCAAACGGGATGGGTGGCGGGGATCGTGAAACGGAGACGGCCGAGCTTTACACTCCCGCCACGGGGCTCTGGTCGAAGGTCTCGGACATGAGCAGCCAGCGCTCGGAACATGAATCGACTCTGCTCGAGGATGGCAACGTCCTGATCTCGGGTGGAATTCTTATTCCTGCGGCAACGGAAATCTATAACAAGGATCTTCAGTCATTCTCTGACGTCGGACAGATGATCCAAACTCGCGGCCGGCACGTCGCGATCCGCCTCGCCAACCCGGCCTGGGGCTCATTAGTCGGGCACGTCGTGGCGATCGGCGGTGACGTCCAGGGCGGCAGTGTCTTCGGCGGCGGTCAGCAGGCGTTTGACTCTGTCGAGATCTTCGATCCGACAACGGGGCTGTGGAGTGATTTTGGGACGATGACCGAAGCCCGCCAAAACCACTCTGCGACTGAACTCAATGATGGCAGAATCCTGATCGCCGGCGGGGTTGGTCGACCTTTCATCAGTACGACGGCAGAGTTGTTGGAAGGTCCGACGCCGAGCCCGACTCCGACGCCGAGTCCCACGCCCACGCCCACGCCGACCCCTAGCCCGACGCCGTCGCCAACTCCGACGCCAAGCCCCTCTCCGACATCCTCACCTACGCCGTCTCCCAGCCCAACAACGACTCCGACGCCGGTGGAAAGCAAACCGCTCAACATCTCGACCCGGGGCGATGCGCAAACGGGCGACAAGGTCCTCATCGGCGGATTCATCATAACTGGAAGTGAACCGAAAACGGTCATCCTGCGCGCGATCGGGCCGTCGCTTCCACTCAGTGGGGTTTTGGCCGATCCGGTTCTGGAGTTGCATAATCCCGATGGCAGCGTGGTGGTGAACGACAACTGGAAAGACACGCAGGAAGCCGAGATCGAAGCGAGCGGGTTGGCGCCCACGAATGATCAGGAGTCAGCGATCGTCGCGACGCTCCCGCCGGGTCTGTATACCGCGATCGTGCAGGGAAAAGATAGTGGCACCGGGGTGGGGTTGGTGGAGGTTTACGATCTCGACGATCCGAACGCCGCAACCTATTTGGCCAACATCAGCACCCGCGGCTTCGCTCAGCCGGGTGATGACGCGATGATCGGAGGTTTCATTATCGGTGAAGGCGGTCAAACCGGCCAGGTAGTGGTGCGGGCGATCGGTCCATCGCTCACGACCATTCCCGACGCGCTGGTTGATCCGACGCTGAATCTTTTCGATGCGCAGGGCATGCTGGTAGACCAGAACGATGATTGGGCGGACACGAATGGGGCGGCAATTGCCGCCACCGGCCTCGCTCCCAGCGATGCGCGCGAATCCGCCATCTTGGGCAATCTCGCGCCCGGTGCGTATACCGCGATTGTCGAAGGCAAGGCGAGCAGTTCGGGCGTTGGCCTGATTGAGGTCTACTACATTCCCTGAACGAAAATAGGCTCCGGGCGGCGCGCGTTTAAGCCGAGCAGGCAGGCTCGAAACAGACATGTCCCGTCTTTTACGATAATTCTGGACATTTTTACTCTGCCCGCCTAGGATCGTGGGGAAGCATTTTCACTCGGCTTCCCGTCCCTTATGACCAAACTCTCTTCGGCCCTGGCCATCGCTTTTTCTATTTTCGGAACACTGGCCATCCAGGCCCAAACCATTCCGCTTGTCCCTGAACGGACGGGACACGCTGCGTCGCTGCTTCCGTCGGGCAAGGTGCTCATCAGCGGTGGGGTGAACGAGACCGTGACGCTTAGCTCCGCCCTCCTCTACGACCCGGCGACGAATGTTTTTACCCCGACCGGCTCGATGATCACGGCACGGACCAATCACACTTCGACTCTGCTGAACAATGGCAAAGTCCTCGTGACCGGCGGCGATACCGGCGTGGCCCTGACCCAGTCGGCAGAGACCTACGATCCAGCGACCGGGACGTGGACTCAGACCAAAATTGGAATGAAAGTGGCCCGGACTCAGCACACCGCAACCTTGCTCTGGGATGGGACAGTCTTGATAGACGGCGGAAAGAGCGCCGACATCTATAATCCCGACACCGATACTTTCATCGCCACGACGGGTTTGCCGATCAATCGGAAGAGCCATCAGGCTTCGCTCCTGCCGGACGGCACCGTCCTTATCACGGGCGGCTACGTGAATAATATCTCGGACAAGACGGCAGAGATCTACGATCCAAATACCCAAATCTTTACCCTCCTGCCTAAAACGATGAATATCGCGCGAGCGAATCACACCTCGACCCTCCTTCCGTCGGGTAAGGTTTTCATCACTGGCGGCTTTTCAGGAACCAGCCCGCACAAAGAGACTGAGATCTACGACCCGGTCGCGCAGACATTCACTCAGGACACTTCGATGCTTTACAATCGCTCCAATCAGCGGGCCATCCTGCAAGGGGATGGCCGCCTCCTCATTATCGGAGGCGTTACATTGGAGAGCGGATTCCTGGCCGCCGATGAGGTTTACGATCCCTCGACTAAGACATGGACTCTTTACGCTGCCTTGCTTCAAAACCGCGCCGGGCACACCGCGACTGCGCTGCTGAGTGGTAAGATCCTGGTCGTAGGCGGTGTGACTGGTAACCAAACCCTGCAGTCGGCTGAAATCCTGGACCCGGTTACCCATAATTTTACAAACATCGGAAACATGAAGGCGCCGCGTAACGAGCATCGCGCGACGCTCTTAAACGACGGCACGGTCCTGCTGGAAGCGGGCAGCACCGACGCGGTTAACTTGACCTCGGCTGAGATCTTCAATCCTACGAACAATTCTTTCACTTTGGTCGGCTCTCTGAAGGATGCCCGGAAAAGTCATACGGCCACCAAACTGGACGATGGCCGAGTGCTCGTCACGGGAGGTAAGGGAGGTCGCGGAGGCGATCTTCAAAGTGCGGAGGTTTACGATCCTGGCACTCAGTTGTGGCACACTACTACGCCGATGGCCGAAGAAAGAGCTCTTCACACGGCGATCTTGCTGAATAACGGCAAGGTTCTGGTCGTCGGAGGCGTGCAGACTGGTGGCGGAGTCACGGATACAACGGAACTCTTTGATGCTGACACGGAAACGTTCTCCTACAGCGGATCTTTGGCTCTGGGCCGGAAACGACATCGTGAGGCTCTGCTTCTGGATGGAGACGTCCTCATTTCGGGCGGAAACTTTCTCGAGAACGGGAGTGGCGGTGGAGAGCGTGAAACCGCTACCGCGGAGCTCTATCATCATGACACCGGATTGTTCACGAGCGTATCCGACATGAGCAGCCCGCGTTCGGAACACGAATCGACGGTCCTCGTGGACGGCAAGGTCCTTGTTTCGGGCGGCATTCTTATTCAGACGCCGTCTGACCTCTATGACCCCGCCGCCTTCGGCTTCTCGGATGTGGGGGAAATGATCCAGACCCGCGGGCGCCATATCGCCCTTCGCCTAACCAATCCGGCTTGGGGATCTTTGGTCGGACACGTCCTGGCGATCGGCGGCGACGTGACTGGTGGCGCAGTCTTTGGTGGCGGCCAACAGGCCTTTGACTCAGTCGAAATCTACGACCCTGCGACCAGTCAATTCAGTTCGTTTGGTACCATGACCGTAGCGCGACAGAACCATTCGGCCACGGAACTGAACGACGGCAGGATTCTGATTACGGGCGGAGTTGGCCGGCCCTTTGTCAGCGCCACCGGCGAGCTGCTGGATGGGCCTACGCCAAGCCCTACGCCGGATCCCACGCCCACTCCGTCCCCAACAGCTTCTCCGACCCCAACTCCGGGTGCGACCCCGAACGAGAGTAAGCCCCTAAATATCTCCACTCGTGCCAATGTTGAGACGGGCGACAAGGTGCTGATCGGAGGCTTCATTATCACGGGCGGTACTGAAGCCAAGAACGTGATCATCCGGGCAATGGGACCCTCACTGTCTAGTAATAACCCGCCGATCGCGGGCGCTTTGGCCGATCCGATTCTGGAGTTACATAAGTCGGATGGCAGCACGATCGTGAACGATAACTGGAGAGATACCCAGTCCGCGGCGATTGAAGCAAGTGGCCTCGCCCCGACAAATGATCTGGAGTCCGCAATAATTGCGACCTTGGACCCGATTGATCCCCAGGTGCCTGGGAGCGGGGTCTACACTGCTATTGTCTACGGAAAGAACAATGGGACCGGCGTCGGATTGGTGGAGGTCTACGATCTGGATGACCCCAACGCGCCGACGTATCTGGCTAACATCAGCACGCGCGGCTTTGTCCAATCAGGCGATAACGCGATGATTGGCGGCTTCATCATCGGAGAGGGCGGCGAGATGGGAGAGGTAGTGGTAAGGGCAATCGGCCCGTCGCTAACCGGACTCCCCGATACATTACAGGATCCCACGCTCAATCTTTACAATGCCCAGGGTTTTCTGGTTGCTCTGAACGACGACTGGCAGGATACAAACGCAATCGCGATTTCAGATACCGGTCTTGCACCCAGTGATCCCCGCGAGTCCGCGATTCTAGCCGCGCTCCCACCGGGGGCCTATACCGCACTCGTGCAGGGCAAGGGAGGCGCTTCCGGCATCGGGTTGGTCGAGGTCTATTACCTGCCACCGCAGATCGGGAATACGCCCTAATCCCCCGGCGCTGACTCGGAACTCGGAATCTGGGTCAACTCAACCCAAGAGGGCGCGGTCTGTTTTCACGGTGACCGGGGCGCGTGCGCAGAAAACGTCGAACCTGTAGAAAGGGATCTGCAGGCATGCCCACTCCCCCAACCTGTTGGGCTAGTCACGACCCGTCCGGAGCCGAACGCGAGGTTCGTGGATGGTGTCGCTAATTCAGATTGTAGACCTCTACCAATGCGATCCCAGTCGTCCCACCCGCGCCTTGGACAACAGCCGTATAGGCGCCGGTTGCGAGGTTCGTATAGATCGCGCTTTCGTGCGGGTCTGCGGGAGCAAAGTTAGCCGCTTCCAAAAGCGCGGCTTGCGCTGGATCATCCTGCCAATCGTCGTTGCTTGCGATCGTGGCGCCATTCGCATCATGTAACTCAAGAGTCGGATCGGCCAGGCCGTCTGTGACTCCCAGCGATGGACCAATCGCTCGCACGACGGCGGTTATACTTCCCGGTCCTTCCGGCCCAATGATGACCCCGCCGATCAGGACATCATCTTTTGTGCCGACAAATCCCCGGGTGCTGACATTGGCAAGTTGCGACGTGCCCGCCGTATCCAAATCGTAGACTTCTACTAACCCCACGCCCGTGGCAGGAGTGGCGCCGTTCAGTATTGCGGTATAGCTGCCCGGATCCAGGACGGCGAGGATGGCGGCTTCAGAGTCATTGGCAGGTGCAAGTCCGGTCGCGGCGATCTCCGATTGTTGGGTATCCTTCCAGTTATCGTTCGAAGCGATAATCCCCCCCGCGGCATCGTGCAATTCTAATGCTGGATCGGGCAAGAAATTCAAAATGCCCAACGACGCCAGTGAAGGTCCGATGCCACGGATCAGCACGTTTTTCGGCGTAGAGCCGTTGACGATAAACCCACCGATTCCGACGTTGTCACCAGTCCCTACCTGCAGCCGAGTCGAGATATTCTGGGATCGGATCGCAGCGGGACTAGAGCCCTCCGTGATCGCCAAATAGGAGTTCGCGGGTACGGAGGGCAGGACGTCTACGATGCCGCTCGGCCAGGTGATTTGCACGGTCGCGGTCGAAGAGGAGCCAATCCCGAAATGGAGCGGGCCGTCGCCTTGTGATCCCCATTCGCCGCCGCCGCCGCCGTTATTCTGGCGGAAGGCAATTACTCCATCGTGAACGACGGTGACGCGGGCCCCAATCCCCCGCTTATTCGATTGCACACCGTCGAGGTAGAGTTTGATGTAATGGTTACTGCCACCGTTATTCTTAAAGAGATAATGCTTTCCAATGTTCGCATCACCCGTAGCCAATCCGGGACCGATGCCATCCTTGACACATAGGTCGAGAAAACCGTCGTCGTTGTAATCCCCCCAGGCGGCCAGCTTATGCGCCGAGGTCGTCTGTCCATCCTCGAGTGCCACCCCTTCCTGGGTCGCCACGTCGGTGAATGTTCCATCCCCATTGTTATGGTAAAGGATGTTTGCGTTACCTGGACCGATCATTCCCATCCCAGGACGGGCCACGAAGAGATCAAGAAAGCCATCATTGTCGTAGTCACCCCAGACGGCCCCCCATGTCTGAGTGTTGTCATTGGTTCCGGCCTCGGTGGAGACCTCAGTAAATGTGCCGTTGCCGTTGTTGCGGTAAAGGCTGTTATATTGGTTGCCCTTTCCGTTGGAGGTGCCGTGGGGAACGTAGAGGTCAAGAAAGCCATCATTGTTGTAGTCACCCCAGGCGAGTCCTTGAGAATTAACCGCAGCCGTGAGACCTGCGGTATCGGTTACGTCCGTAAAAGTTCCATCACTGTTATGGTGATATAAAGCCTCGGCTGTGCCGTTGCCGCTAAAGGCTACGTCCATGAGACCGTCATTGTCATAGTCCGCAAAGGAAACGACGGAACCTTCTGTAACTCCGTGAGTGGCGTCGGCCAGGCCGGCGGCGCCATCCAACTCAGTGAAGGTCCCATCTCCATTGTTATGGAACAGGACGTTGGCGGCGGTTTCAGTGCTCGTGTTCGGGATGTTTTTGACGAAAATATCCAGTTGGCCGTCGTTATCGTAATCGAAGAAAAAGGCGCATTCGCCGTAATCGCGGACAAGTGGGATGCCAGCAGTGTCGCTAACATACTCCCAAGTCGCATCCCCGTGTCCCTTGTAGAGAATGTCGCGGGTGGGAGCGAGACCTCCTCCCTGGAAAGGCGGTTCCGCGACATAAATGTCCAGGTTGCCGTCGCCGTCGTAGTCGCCGATCGAAATTCCCTGCCAGGCTCCGGTATCGGGACTTTCCTCCATGAGGCCTGAGGTATCAATCACATCGGTAAAAGTGCCATCGCCATTGTTGATGTAGATATAGGGCAGGATACCGCCCTCTTGCACGCCCTTGGGCGTCTCATGGTTCGACATGAAGAGGTCGAGCAGGCCGTCGTTATTAAAATCACCCCAGAGCGGGTTGCCCCAGGCCCTTGTCAGGTCCCGGTGGAGGCCAGCCTCGACCGAGACGTCGGTAAACTGCTGCGCAAAGGCGGTGCCTGAAATCGCGGCGAAAAGGGATGCAACTAGTAGGGTGCGCTTCTTCATAGATGTGCGTGCGGGCGGGGGAAGATAGTAAACGATAGTTTTGACAGTCTTTGAAGAAATTGTCAATAGATTTCCCCCCTCTCACACGGCCGACAGCGACGTCGGACGGGGATCTACGCCGGGTTCCAGATTCTCAACACTGGCATAAGAAAAGCTGACTTTGGTGGGATGCTTTTGAAGCCGATTCCCTTCCCAGTTGACGTTTACTGCCCGCCTCTACGCACGGTGCTCGTCGTCGTCCTAGCCTGTGCCGGGATCGCCGCCTGGAGCCATCCCGCTTCCGCCGCAGTCCCCCACGGTGTTTTTTCCCTTTCGCCCGCGGGAGTTGCCTGTCGAGATACGGTTTTGAATAACCCGAGCGTGGACGGCATCGGTATCCGTCAGAATTGGAAGGACTTGGAGCCGATCGAAGGCGTCTACAAGTGGGATTTCCTAGACTCGGAAGTAGCGCGTGCGGCGGCAGCCGGCAAGATGGTGCTCCTCCGCATCAATACCCAATTCTCAAAGCCCGTTTGGGTGACGGAAGCGGTCGAGCAGTCGGGCGGCACATTCTTCACTTTCGACAAGGACGGTGTCTCAACAACCATTCCGGTCTTCTGGGATCCGACCTTTCTGGAGAAGAAGACGGCCATGATCGCCGCCTTGGGAGCACATTTCACCGGCAACTCTGCGATCAAGATCGTCTGGACGAGTTTTGCCAACGCCAACAGCGAGGATTGGAGCGTGCCGCACGCGCCGGCCGACGTCGCAAATTGGCTTGCGGCCGGCTACACGACCGAAAAATTGCTCGATGCCGGTAAAAAGGTCATCGACGCCACTATGAACGCTTTTCCGAACCAATTGGTCACTCTCGCCGTCGGCGCGAATGGCCACAGCGGCCTCGATCCCGATGAAAATTACGTCGCGCGCAACGCCGTTCTGGCCGCGCGCACCGCCTGGCCAGGGCGCCTGATCGTGCAGAAGAATACCCTCGCGACCTACAATCCGCCCGCACCGGGCAGCGACACCGTTTACCAACTTCTCTGGGACAGCCGGCCCGACGTCGGCGGACAAATGCTCGATGCCTCCTTCGGGGACGCCACCTACCGCAACAATGCCGGCGTGCCCGGCGATCCCGCAGAGATTCTGCACCAAAGCATCGATCTGGGGGTGAGCTACGAGATGAACTACATCGAAATCTACCAACTGGATGTCCTGAGCCTGCCGGCCGAGATCACCTACGCTCACAACGCGCTCCTCGGCCTCCCGTCGCCCGACCCCACGCCGCCGCCCAAGGCTTCGCCTTCGCCTACGTTGACCCCGCCGCCTCCGGCCGTCCCGCAAGTCCCGACCGGCTTTAAACTTCAGCCCTGAATGCAACCCGGGACCGCGCCTTTCGAAAGTTCTGTTGCCAGGAAAAAATATCCCTCAAGGTTGAAGCGGTCGCTCTTCATTCTGGCGCTCTGTATTGCGCTCGGCGACCTCGCCCGGGGAGAGGAGGCCGAAACCGACGAAACCACTGGGTTGAATTCCCTCCCGGAAGTCGAGTTCAAAGCGCTTAGCCAGCACGATTGGAATCCACTCGGCGGCCGTGCTCTCGCGATAGATGCGCCGGATTGGAAACACGGTGAAACCGAGCATTTCATCTATCACTTCCACCATAGCTACGTCGTCACTCCCATTTCAGTGGAGGCCGAATTCAATTACCGCGTGATCACGAAAGAGCTCGGCCTCGAAACGGCGCCGAGCGCTCCGGGCAAGTCACACATCTACATCTTCGAGAAACCGGATGACTGGAAAAAATTTCAGGGCAATGCCCATCTCGAGCCCTGGACCGGTGGCATCCACTCGCTCGGCAGTCTTTTTATTGTCCGCGATCCGAGCTACAAGTTTTCCAACAATTCGTTAGGGCACGAGATCGCGCATCTCATCCTGTTCCGGATCTACCAGCACGCTCTCCCGCGCTGGCTCGACGAAGGCTTTGCCGAGTATGTCTCGCGCGTCGCGCAGGCCAGCTTCCAACGGGCCCGCCATTACAATGCGCGGCCTCAATCCAGCTCGATCCCTGCGGATGACTTCATTCCTCTCGCGCGCTTGACGACGATGCTGGATTATCCTCCGGACGCGGAGATCAAGACCTTCTACGAGGAATCCGAGCGGCTGGTCCGTTTTTTGTCCGCCGCCGACCCGGCGGCCTTCCGTCTCCTGCTCGACTCGGTCGCGCGGGGCGAATCGTTCGACACCGCTTTGTCCCGCCATTACTCTGGCCGCTTCTTCGATGTCGACGCACTGGAAAAAGATTTTCTCCCCTACGCCTCGAAAGACGCCAAGACCCTCGCTGTCTCGCCCTGACGTTTTCTGTGGCGCGGCCATCTTCGCGGGCCTCGCTTATTGCGTCTCGGTGGAGGCGCAATCGCCCTCGCCCGCGTGGCCTTTCCCGAGCCGGTCCGTGGGCGGTTTCGATTCTCACACTCTTGCGCATGAAACGACCCACGCCGTCGTCTTCCGTATCCACGGGAACCGCCGCTGGTCCCTTTGGCGGAACGAAGGTTTTGCCGAGTTCATGGGGGATGCGAGCGTCGCGGCCCGCAATTCGCGCTCCCCGCGTTCCAACCAGCGCAAGCTTCAATTCGCGGAGATGAGCGTGGCGGAATTGCTCGCGACCGCACGTTACCCGGAGGCGCCGCTCGAGATTGCGCGCCTTTCCGATACGGGCGCGAAATTCGTCCGTTACCTTTTCAACAAATATCCCCAAGAGCTTTTCCCGAAGTTCGTCGACCGTATCATGGCAGGTTTGCCGCCCGCGGACGCTTTGCGCGAAATTTACGGAAAGGAATTTTCCGATATGGCAGACTTTGAGACCCGTTTCAGTCGTTTTTAGCCGTTGATGAAAACCAAAGCCGCCCGCAAAACCTCAAACGTCCACGCCGTGGTCGGCTCGGATGAGAGTGGAGTGAAGACGGCCGCGGCTCAACTCGCCGCCCAGCTCACGCCACCCGATGCCGGTGATTTCGGCGTCGAAGTGATCGATGGTTGCGCCGACAACGCCGACCAGGCCGCGGCGCGGATTCGTTCCGCGATCGAGGCCCTGCAAACGCTCCCGTTTTTTGGCGGCGGCAAATTAGTCTGGTTGAAAAACGCGAACTTTCTTGCCGATAACAAAATCGGCACTTCGGCGGCGGTGCAGGAAGCGCTCGAAAATTTGAGCGCCACGCTGGAGGGCGATCTCGGCGGCGGGGAAGTGAAATTTCTCCTCAGCGCGCCAGAAGTCGACAAGCGACGCTCGTTCTACAAGGCGCTCGCGAAACGAGCCGAGCTGCAGGTTTTCGATAAGCTCGACTCCAGTCGCGGCGGCTGGGAAGAAGCAGCACTTGATCTCGTCCATTCGTTAGGCCAGAAGCGCCGGTTGCGTTTCGATCCCGAAGCGCTCGATCTCTTCGTCCTCCTGACCGGCGGCGACCGGCGCACGATCGAAAATGAACTCGAGAAGCTCGATCTTTTCCTCGGCGAAAAAGAGCGCCGCGTAACCTGGGAAAACATTCGCACCCTCGTGCCCCTCTCCCGCGCCGGCGTCATCTTCGAGCTTGGTAATGCACTTGCCGCCCGCAACCTCGAGCAGGCGCTCGCCCTCGTTAGGCAATTGCTCGACCAGGGCGAATCCGCGATCGGCATCCTGCTCGTCGCGCTCATCCCGACGGTGCGCAATCTCCTTCTCGCCAAGGACCTGATGGAGCGGCATCGCCTCCCCGCCCGGGAGCTCCGCACCATTTCATCGCGACCCTCAACCGCCTCCCTGCGGAAGCGACCGCCCACCTCCCACGCAAGAAGGACGGTTCCGTTAACGGCTACGCGCTGGGCATCGCCGCCATGCAGGCGCAGAAATTCGAGACTGCGCGACTTGTGGCCGGACTGGAAGCCTGCCTCCAGGCCAACCTCCAGATCGTGACCAGCGCGCTCGATCACGAGCTGATCCTGAATCAGGTGGTGGTGAAGCTGCTCGCCTAAGGCGCGGTCGTTTCCGTCTGCTTGCGCGCCATCGGTCCGACCCACGGAATGTCCCAGCGCACCCCGCTGAAAGGCTTTCACGATCGCGATGATGAGCACAATCAGGAAGCCAATTTGCACCAGGGCCGAGGCAAGCGCCCAGAGACCTGCGAGGAGATGGCCAATCCCCGGAATGGCCCAAAGAATCCCATGCATGATCGACGACAAAATATTAAAGAGAAACCAGGCCGCGCCGAAGATGATCGATTGCATCGCGTAGAAGCGGACGAACCCGTCGCGCTTCTCGAGGACGTAGAAAATGATGCCGCCAATAAGCGGAAAACATGCGAGAGCGGCGGCGACATTGGATGGCAGCCCAGTGGAAGTGGGTCGCGCCGAGGCGTCCGTGGCCTCAGTGGTCACCGGCGGCGGAGGCGGTGGCGGCGCGACGGGATCAACGGGATCGACTGGATCAGGCATACTTATATTTACGAAGGCAGCGGCGGCTGGGCAAGCTTTGCTTCGCCGCGCGATTTCACTTACGGAAAACAGCGGGAGGATGATACGGTTCGATCCTGCGAAAACTTGAGTATGACAAATTCCCTGCGCGCCTTCACCCTCATCGAGCTGCTTGTCGTCATCACGATCATCGCAATTCTTGTCAGCATCGCGGTGCCGGTCTTTAGCAGCGTCCAGGAAAAAGCGCGCGTTACGCAGGATATGAACAATCTTCGCCAACTGGGGATCGGGACCCAGACCTACCTGAACGATCACGATGGCATCCCGTTCGATTCAACAATTGGGACATGGATGGGGCAGTTGCACGGGAAATATCTGCCGGCGTGGAAAATCTTTCAGTCGCCCTTTGATAGCCGGAACTCGCTGGAAAACGACGCCACCTCGCCCGTCAGTTACGGGATCAACCCAAACGCGGTCGGGATTTCGACCGACAAGATTCGGAAAAACACTCTGTTTATTCTTTTCGCGCCGGCGCAGACCAACAACACACAGGTAAAGTTTACCGGCACCGCCGGATACCAAGGGACCGGGGCTGGGGGTCACTGTCCTAAGAGCCGTCAGTAGCCCTGGGGCAACAGCAAAAGGAGGGACGCACAATAAGCGAACCAGGATTAACGCTCTGTTTGCGGATTTGCATGCCGAAAATCTTACCTGGGCAACGTTTGTAGCGGACCCATCCGGTACGGTTGACGTCGATCCCTCCTACTTCCGGTGGGACCCGTAAAATCGCTTCACGTCGAGACGGGCAAGCACTCCTACCAAGTGCTGATTGGAGCGGAGTTGCTGGCTCAAATTGGCACGCTCGTTAGGCCACTTGTCCGTGGTGAGCGTTGCGCGGTGGTGTCGGATACCAATGTCGCGCCGCTCTTTGGCGAGACGGTATGCGCGAGCCTGCGCGAGGCAGGTTTTCACCCGGAGTTGATCACGATCGCGCCGGGCGAAGGTTCGAAGTCGCTCGCGCAAGCGGGCGCGCTTTGCGAGAAGCTCGGCGCGGCGGAACTCGATCGCTCCTCCTTTCTGGTTGCATTAGGGGGCGGAATGGTCGGCGACCTGGCGGGGTTCGTGGCCTCGATTTATCTGCGCGGCATTCCTTACGTTTCTCTGCCGACTACCCTCCTCGCGCAGGTCGATAGCTGCATCGGCGGAAAGACCGGCGTGAATTCCAGCGCGGGAAAAAACCTGGTCGGCACGTTCCATCATCCCGCGCTCGTCGTGGCCGATCTCGACACTCTGCGCACGCTGCCGGAGCGGATTTGGAACGAGGGCTTTGCGGAGATAATCAAACATGGCGTCATCAACGATGCCGAACTTTTCGCGCTGGCAGCGCAGACCGAGGAGCCGCCAGATCTCGCGTTGCTTGTGGAACGCAATCTCGCGATCAAGGGAGCGATCGTAGCGGCGGATGAACGCGAGCAGACCGACGTGCGCGCTCTCCTCAACTTTGGCCACACTATCGGTCACGCCATCGAACACGCCGCCGGTCCTGGCGCGATACTGCACGGCGAAGCGCTCAGCCTGGGGTTGATTGCTGCCGCCGGCATTTCCGTGCGGCGCGCCGGTCTTTCGTTAGGCGAAGCCGACAGGATTCGCGCCGCGCTGGCCGCGCATCACCTGCCGACCACCCTGCCGCCGGAGTTTCCGCGCGAGAAAATCTTTGCCGCGCTCGCACGCGACAAGAAATTCGAAGACGGTCGGATCCGTTTTGTCGTCGCGCATGAGATCGGCCGAGCCAGTGTTTCGCGCGAGGTCACGCTGGAAGACTTGCAAGCGGCCGTCGCGGCGCTGTAAACATTCGGCCCGAGAAGTGGTCACAACCGCGCCTTTTTGAACCAGGCCAGGAGACCCTCCACCACACCGTCGACATATTCCCGGTAGATGCTCGGCTGCTGTTTCCCCGCGACGGTGCGCAGCCCTTCGTAATCGCCTGCGTTTACCCGCACGAAAACGGTCCGGCTGTTCATCACATACGGCTCCAGGTAAACCGTCGGGCAGTGATAAAGCCGGGTCGCCATCAGGTTGCGCGCATAGACATAACCACTCTCCCCGAGCGGCGTGACGTTTTCCGTTTTGTATTTGTAGGGCGGCAGCCTGGTCTCTTTCGCCATTGTCTCGGCGATCGTCTCGGCCAGCTCCTTCTCCTCGGGAAAAGCTCGGCTCAGGAGCTTGAGCAACATCTCGAAGCGTTCGTCATCCAGCTCCAGCTCGGGTGGAAGATAAGCGCCGTTTACGAGGACGTGCAGGTGATTGTTAGGTACGAGCGCCGGATGATTCGGGTCGCCCCACGGCTCGGCGTTGAAGTGCAGGCAGAGCACCAGATCGGGCTGCACCCGACAATTGACCAGGCTAGCCCGGCGGCGGATTTCGCTATTACGGTAAAAGAGCAGCTCGCGTTGCCAGCCAACGGTTTGTTCTTTTTCCGGATCGGCCGGTCCGTCGTAATTTTCCCGCGGGTCGGCCACCCCAGTCCGGATGAGGAACTGGCGCGCGGTCTCTTCGAAATCCGACGGCCGATAAGGCGTGATTGGCTCCGCCTTGTCTCGCAGGAGCGAAACTTCCGCGCCTAACGAACGGAGCCGGGTCGCAAGGAGCTGCGCGACTCGCAGGGTCATGTCGCCCTCCTGCACGGGCGGGGCGTCCCCGATCTTAAACCAGCGCTCTTCCATCCGGGCCCATTTTCCGCCGAGGTGTCCGGGGTCGAGCGCGATGTGAAATCCCGCCAGTGGCCCCGCTCCTGCGGTGGCCAGCAGCGCTTTCGGAACCGTCCACCAGTGCGGGCTCGGGAGGCGATCGGCCGCGCTCTTGGCGAACTTCAAAACGAAATAATTTTGGGTCCCGGCGGCGGTCAGGATGCTTGCCGCCTCGGGCTCGATCTTGATCAGTTCCGGGTTGTATCCGCGGGTGGCGTAGACATGCCCGAGCAGATCGGCGAACTCGTCATGGGTGATGGTATCTTGGTAGCGCTCCAGCTCGCTCCAATCCGGTTTGCGCCCGAGCGTGCTCAGGTTGGCCAGGGACTCGCCAGGCAATTTCTCATCGACCGCGCGCAAAGTCGCCGGGCTAAAGAGAAAAAGAAGCGCGAGCCCGCGCATGACATGAGAACGAAACATCAACTTGGGATTTTTGAGATTAATACGATCATCGCGCCATGCTCACGATTCTTTTCCTCGGCGACATCGTCGGCGAATCCGGTCGCAGCGCGGTCATCGCGCGCCTCCCGGAGTTGAAGCGGGAACTTGCCCTGGATTTCATCATCGTGAACGGGGAAAACGCCGCCGCCGGCCGTGGCATCACCCCCAAAATCACGATCGATCTCTTGCGTGCGGGCGTCTCTGTCATCACGACCGGCGACCATGTCTGGGATCGGAAAGAGATCGTGCCCTTCATCGAGACGGAGCCGCGGCTCCTTCGCCCGCTCAATTATCCGCCCGGCGCGCCCGGCTCCGGCGCGATCGTGCTCGAGACGCCGAAAGGAAAAGTGGGCGTGATTAATGTCCAGGGCCGAACTTTTATGCAGCCGATCCTTGAAAATCCCTTCCCGGTGCTCGACGCGGCGGTGAACGAAATGCGCCTCCAGACGTCGAACATCATCGTCGATGCGCATGCTGAAACCACGAGTGAGAAAATCGCGATCGGCCGTTACCTCGATGGCCGCGTCTCGGCCGTGCTCGGCACCCACACTCATGTCCAGACCGCGGACGAACAGATTTTCGAGCATGGCACGGCCTTTATCTGCGACGCCGGGATGTGTGGGCCGGTTCATTCGATTCTCGGGCGGGAGATTGGGCCGATCGTCGGCCGTTTTATCTCCAATCTGCCGACTGCGTTTCCCGTCGCCCACGGGGAAGCCCGCCTGCGCGGGGTGCTGGTCGAAATCGATGAGACGACCGGCCGCGCGAATCGCATCCGGCGGATCGACGAACCGGGAGCATTGGCGGAAAGCGCTTCTGCATAGCCGATTGGGGCGGCAGCTTCTGCTTGCAACAGCAAATTCTTGCGGCCAAAGTGCCCGCTCGCTCGTATTACAAGGGAGTTGTTGTTTATGAAATACAGGAACCGTTCTTTCTCCGTCGTCGCTTCACTTTTGCTCTCGCTGCTATCATTTTCCGTTAGCCGAGCGGACGACAAGGCAGATGCCTATAAATATGGGAAGGAGGGGATCGAGGCCGCCAAAAACAAGCAATGGGACAAGGCGATCGATCTCTTCCAGAAAGCGGTCAAGGCCGATCCGAAAGAAGCGAACAACCACAACAACCTCGGGCTCGCCTACAAGGGCGCGGGCAAGATGAACGAAGCGATCAAGGCTTTCAGCGACGCGATTGAGGTGGAGCCAGATAATTATTCCGGCTACGTCAACCGCGGGGTGGTATACACGAGTGAAAAGAAATACAACGAAGCGATCGAGGATTTTAGCCACGCGATCAAGATCAAGTCGGATACCGTCGCCGCCTACCGCTACCGCGCTTTTGCCTATCTCCAGAACAAGGAATACAAGAAGGCGATCGAAGACTATGACGTCGTCCTGAAGGAAAAAGATGATCCCGCGATTTTCGATCGGCGGGCTTTCGCCTATTGGAATATCAAGGAATACGACAAGGCGATTGCCGATTTTTCCAGCATCATCAAGGAAAAGCCGAAAAACAAAGAGGCTTACCTCGATCGGAGCTACGTCTATGAATTAAAGGGCGACTACGAAAAAGGAATAGCGGATTGCGATAAAGTTCTGAGCATGGATCCGAAGAACGAGGATGCGAAAAACCGCAGAGCACGCCTCGAGTATCACATTAAGAAAGCGAACGCGACTCCTACTCCCACCCCGCGCGCGCATCGGCGGTACATGCCCGAGGAGACGCCGATTCCGTCGAAAAAGAAACCGTAGTTGGAGGCGTTTACAACGCCTTCTCCACCGCCGTCGGATCATCGAGCATGATCCACTCCACGACCGAGAGCGGGAGGCTCCCGTGGCTGATCAGCTCGTCATGAAATTGGCCGAGGCGAAAATTCTTCCCCTTCAGGTCGCGGTAGCGGCCCAATAATTGCATGATCTGCCATTTCCCGATGATGTAGCTGATCTTCTGCGTCGGGTTCGAGGCCGCCCCGGCCGCTTCTCCTTCTGCCGACTCGCGATCGAGCCCGCCGGCTTCCATGAAATACTTCACCGCTTCCTCGAAGGTCCATTTGCCGGTGTGGAGATTCACGTCCACTCCGATGCGTGCCGAACGATATCGCGCCAGCCGTAAGACCTGGCCTTGCGAAGCGGAATCAAGCGGATAGAGCCCGCTCCGCATCAGCATTTCCTCGCAGTAGAGCGCCCATCCCTCGACAAATAGGTTGTCGCCGTTCTGGCGGCGGATTTCGTCGGTCAGGTGATTCGCAATCGAGAGCTGCATGAAATGGCCCGGGATTCCTTCGTGTCCGAGAATCGGTCGCGGGTCCTCGATCGCCGCCCGAATGTAAAAGTTCTTCGACTTCGGATCGTAGGTCGGGATGAAATAGAACCCGGTCGGATCTTTGTCATAAACGCCAGGCGGATTCATGAAACCGCCCGGGCTGGTCGGTTTGAATGCCTCTGGTAACTGTCGAATCTCGAACTTGCCCAGATAATCCGGCAGCGTCACGAGCTGGTGATCTTTCAGGAACTGAATCATGCCGGCTTCGCGGCTCTCGTAAGCTTTGAGGAAAGACGCCTGATCGGGCGGAATGTTTTTGCTCCGCGACGGATCGGGATCGGCCAGCGACGGATCGGGCAACCAGGCCTCGAGCGCGCGGTAATGCGCCAGTTCCACCCGCCCGATCATCGCCACCTCTTCGGCATCGAGCGGCAGAAGCAGAACGCGTTTCAGGTAGTCGTTGTAATTTTTCTCACCCATCGGCGCGAAGGCGACCATCTGCGGCAGCAGCTTCTCAAGGTAGCCGGCAAAATCGTGCAGCGCTTTGAGAGCCGCGTCGCGTGCGGTCGTCAGTTCCTGTTTTTCGTCAGGTGGAAGATCGGTCGCCAGCGTCATGAGGCTCTCATTGAAGAGTGGATCGATCGCGCGCGCCGAAGCGATCGCGAGCTGGGCAAAAAGTTTCACCGGCTTGTCCAGGTTCTTCTCCCCCTGCGCGAGCATCGCTGGCATCGCGCGCAGGCGGGCGGTGGCTGCCTTCGCCCGATTCTGCGGCGTGTCATACTCCTTTGTCAGGAGAGAAAAAATGCCGTTGCTGCATTCATTCACATAGGTCTGCGGATCGCGCGAAGTGGAATGCCAGACGCGATCGTCGAAGGCCGGGGCCTCCAGTTGGGAGCGGAAAAGAATCCAATCGATCCGCTCGTCCTTCGGCCAGGTCGCGGTTTGCATCGCGTTCGCTTTTGCGAGCAATTCCTGGATGTGTTTCGCGCGTTCCGCGATTTTGGCCGGCGAATAATCAGTCAGGCGATCGTCCCAGGTATGGAGCCCGGCTTCGCTGCTCCGCACCGGATATTGCTGATTGCGCCAGGCGTAATATTCGTCCGCCAGCTTGTGGAGCGCGGTCGCTTCCATCCGGCCCTGCAACTTCGCGCCCGGTTTGGTGACCAGCGCCTTATTCGAAACGTCCGGCGAGCGCTGGGGCTCGACTTGACCCCGAACGACTGGCGCAGTCACGAAAGCTAGCGTGGCAAACAAAAGGACACTGCTCTTCATGGCGCAGACCGTAAGCGGGTCAGGATGGGCCGAAAAGCCCAAAGCACAGAATTTCGGGGAGCTGCGCGCTTCTGCTTAAACGGATACCGTCACGCGCAAGAACGTTGCCGGGATGGAAAGGCTGTTGGCCGCGCTCTTGTTTTCTGTTTCCGCGAGTTCCAGCAGTTGGCGTTGCAGTTCCTCGGCTTTCCTGTCCTTCTCCGCCGCTTCGAAAGCGTTCATCGTCGTGCCGTAGAATCGCCGGAACGATTCGATGAAATCGGCCGGGCTCTTATCCGGCGAGATGAAGTAAAAGGTGTCCCGCTCCATCGCGATGTTTTCGGCGGCACTCCCGCCTGACCAAATCGCTCGACGATGTTGGATTCCACACCCCACGTCATCGGACTTACGAACCCGTCCGGCGGCGGCGGGGTAAATGAGACGAACGAAGTCGGATCGTTTGGGATCCAGTTCCCCATCACGATGCGGCCACCCGGTTTGATCACCCGCACCATCTCGCGCGCGACCTCGAAAGGTTTGGAGGCAAACATTGCGCCGAAAACCGAAAGGGTCAGATCAAAGGAATCGTCGGCCACTCCTTCCAGATCGTTTGCGTCCCCTTCTTGAAATCGTAGCTGGGTGAGGCCAGCAGCTGCCGCTCGCTTGTTCCCGGCCTCGACCAAGTTCCGGGCAATATCGATGCCGATAACTTCCGCGCCCAGTTGTGCCAATGGGAGCGCCGTAGTGCCATCTCCGCAGCCGAGATCCAGCGCCCGCAGGGGCGGCTTCAGGCCCAGGGATTTAACGACGGCTTCGCCCGATTTGCGCATTACGGTGGCAATTTTCGTGAAGTCGCCCTTTTCCCATAGGGCCTTGTTTGGATTCACGCTGATATCCTAAGGCAGGGCCGCGATGCTGCCGAAAACGACAGCGAACGACGTCATGCGCGGGTTGACGCAAAGCCCGACGTGAAAAATTTGATCACCGGCGCGCCTCCTTGAGCAGGTTCGCTGCTGCGGCTCGGGCAATGCGAGCGGGCTTGGCGCTTCCAGTGGCATGCGCTGCGACGAGGGCGCCGTCGATCAGCAGTCGCAGCTCATCGGCGAGCGCGGGAGGATCCTTCGCTCCCGCTTCCGCCGCCAGGCGCATCAGCATCTTGCGCACAGCTTGTTTGTGGGTCCAGGCGGCTCGGTGCACAGGATGAGTTGGCTCGGGAAATTCACTCAGCGCCCTGATAAAAGCGCAGCCGTTAAAGTCATCGCGTCCGAAGAGGACCTTGAGCCAGCCGAAGACCGCCAACAACCGGTCCTCGGGCGATGGGCCGGCCGCGTCGACCGCTTCGGCCAGCCCGGCCAGCACTTCCTCGCTCCGGTTCCGGACGACCGCCACAATCAGCTCATCCTTGGAGGAAAAATGGTTGTAGAGCGTCATTTTCGCGAGCTCGGCTTCGGCGAGAAGGGTGTCGATCCCGATCGCGCGGTAACCGTCGCGATAAAAAACTCGCCAGGCCGTCGCCATGAGATGCTGCCGTTTGGCGGAAGTGGGTGGGGCGGATTGAGAGCGGGCCATGCCGGTATTCTGGGGGGGAAGTTTGGTGCGGGCAAATCAAAAATAGACAGTTCTGTCTATTTCTATTTGACATGATGTATACAGATCTGTCTATTTCGCCTCTCGAAGGGCGATCAACCCGTTCGGACAAAACAAAACGCGGTCATTAGAAAACCAAATCAAAACATGAAAACCATCATTCGATCCATCGCGGCCTTCGTGCTGCTTTCCACTTCCGTTTTCGCGGGAGATCTGGTCAACGTCTCGGGGGCGAGCAGAGTCGCCTTGAGCGGTTTCGATCCTGTCGCCTTCTTTGCCGACGCGAAACCGGTCAACGGTTCGCCATTTATTTCGGCCCAGCATCAGGGCGCGACTTACTTCTTCGCCAGCGAGGACCACAAAAAGCTGTTCGCGGCAGCTCCTGAGAAATATGCGCCGCAGTTCGGCGGGTTCTGCGCTTTTGGCGTCGGGCTCGACAAGCTTTTCCCCGTCGACATTAGCACCTGGCAGGTGCGGGACGGAAAACTATATCTGAACCTGAATCCCGACATCTTGAATAAGTTCAATGCCGACCTCTCCGGCAACATCGCCAAGGCGAACAAGAATTGGCCCGGCTTGGTGAGTTTAAACGCAAAGTAATGCGACCGGCGGCGTAGTGGCGCATACGCGTCGCTTCGCTGCCAATCCCATCGCCAAATCATGGCCAATCGATTCTTGCAAACGTTCCTTACGCCCTCTCTCCTCGCCGCCCAGGCGCACTACTACGGTCAGGTCCGCGCACCGTTGCCGGCTCCCGCCCGCGACCCGCTCGGCGACGACGAACGCGCCTTCATCGCCGCGCGCGATTCTTTTTACATCGCGAGCGTGAGCGAGGGCGGCTGGCCCTACGTCCAGCATCGCGGCGGCGCGCGGGGATTTCTGCGCGTCATCAATCCAACGCAACTCGCTTTTGCCGATTACAAAGGCAATCGCCAGTTGCTCACTACCGGCAATCTCGCCGTCAACGATCGCGTCACTGTTTTCCTGATGGACTATCCGAACCGGACGCGGCTGAAGATCATCGGCCACGCCCGCGTTGTGGACGCGAAAGCACACTCCGAACTTTTCGCGACCTTGGCCGATCCCACTGTGGCGCGGATCGTCGAACGCTTCATCTTTATCGACGTCGTCTCCTTCGACTGGAACTGCCAGCAGTACATCACTCCCCGCTACACCCTGGAGGAAATCCGCAGCGCCGGTCTCTCCCCGGCAAACGGGTCACCCCGCACCTAGGGATTTTCACTGATCAATTGCTCGGCGGTGGTGAACTTCGGTTCGATGTCGACCGGGATGTCGCCCATCTTGTCGAGCGCCTTCTGCACTTCCGGCCTAACGACTCCGAGTCGCTTGAGCAAATCTTTCGCCTTCTCGTAACTGCCCTCGGCCTGGATCGTCATGATCTCACGGGTCAGACCTTCCACGCCGGCTTTCACCTTGTCGGCGTTAACCGAAAAAGTGCCGTCCGCGTTCGCGACGAAGGCGCCGGCGTCGAGCAGGTAATTCAATTGCAGAGCCATCCCAAGGCCGTGGGCATCGTTCGAGCCGAAGCGCAAAGTGCGGAAGCTCGAGGCAAGAAAGGTGGTGTAGAGGCTCTGCTGCATCGATTTGTCGATCACTCCTTTGTCGATCAGGTATTGCAGGGCGAAGAGGCCGGAAATGTCGGCCTTGGCTTCCTCCAGCGCGCTGCTGGCGTCTTTCATTTCCTGGCGCACGGTCGTGGCCTTGCCGTTCACGGTGATGCTGTGCGGGCCGAGGCCGTGCATTAGTTCGTGCATCACGACGTGGGTGAAGAAGGCATCGAAGGAGAGGGTCTTTTGGTCGGCCGGGGAGAGCACGACTTTGGAGATCGGGATGAGCGTTTTGGCGAATTTCGCGTCCTGCACGTTCTTCAACATCACGCGCTTTGAGCCCTTTTCGCGTGTCACCCGTTCGTCGTTAGGCAAATTGAAAGCCGCGGTCTGGACGCCATGGTTGGCGTCGCCGGCGGCGAAGATTTCGTTCACTACCGCGAGCGGGGCGAGCGCTCCGAGCTTCGGGTTACGATATTTCGGATCAATCGGGAGGTGGTTCTCGATGTCCTGCAATTCGCCCGAGAACTTCTTCAACTTGGCCGATTCGGCCTCGTCCTGGACGGTGATGAAAGCCTCGTAGCCGGCTTTGTAATTGAAGAAAGCGTCCTCGTAGACTTCGTAAGGTCCGATCGTCGGCTCGATCGCGCCGGTCAGTTCCATCCAGGCGACGTCGCTCGGGTAGTAATCATTGCTCAGGAAAGCGTCGGCGCGGGCGGTAAGAAATTTTTTCAAAGTCGGCTCGGTCGCGGCCTCGGCCGCCTCGCGGAGAAGTGCGGCGGCGCGAGTCAGTTCGCCTTCGTACTCGATGTTATACGGGACGATGGTGAATTTTCCGTCGGCTTTACGATGCACCACGGTGAAGAAACCCCTGGCGCTTTTCTGTTCCTCGGCCGGGAGCGATTTGATCCACGCTTCCAGCTCCGCCTTGGTCGCGTTCGGCGGATAAAAGTTGGCTCCTTCCGGTTTCGGCGGCGCGCCCTCGACAAAAGGGGCGTCGTTATCGAGCGCTGACCAGGGCCCCTTGTTGATCAGAAAATAATGCAAACGGGCCCGGCCTTCTGCGCTCTGGTCGCCCGCGAGATCGAGCAGCATCGATGGATTCCCGGACCAGGCTTGGCGGAGAAAAATGCCGTCGATAATCTGCGAAGCTTCGACCAGTTTGGCCAGCACCTTGCGATCGTTAGGCGAAAGTTTCGAGAGATCGGCCGTGATCTCCGTCGGAGCGAAACGGGCGGTCATCGCTTCCAGTTTCGCCTGGTCAGGTTGCTTTGTTTCCTGGGCTGAGACGACCGCAGTGACAGAGAGAAGGGCGAGCATGAACGGAAGTGTCTTCATCGGAGTGGGGAATTCTATCCGCGCAAACGAACAAGTGCGCGAATGAAAAGTCTGGAGCCGCGCATCTGTCTCGAGGGCGCGGCTCGAAGAAAAAGCGCCGAACTAGATCACGCCCGAACTGGTCTTTGCTTTCGCGCGGTCGAGTATCCGGACCGGAGAAATCTTGACCACGTTGTCGGGGTCGTAGTCGATCAGCTTTAGCCAGTCTTCCGTAATATCGGTCGCGGGCAGGATTTCGTTTTCCAGATACTCGGCGTTGTAGGCGACCTGGAGATCGGTCTCGCTAATCCCTTCATCCTTGCCGCTTGCGATCGAGCGTTTGATCGCCATTCCTTTGGCCCGCTCCACAATCGAGGCGATGATCGCGCCGCTGATCACGTCGCTGCGAAAGAGCGCTTCCTTGCGCCCGCTGCGTAAAGTCACTTCGAGGAGACGATTCTCTTCCTTCTTCGAGAACTGTGTTTCGAGCAGTCGCCCGATGAGCGCGTCGATCGCCGCTCCTTTCGATTCCGCGCCCTCCAGCAGTGCGGCGTCGTAGGGAAGGTCGTCGGTCAAGTAGATACGATAAATTTCGCGCGCGCCTTCTTTGTTCGGCCGGGCCACTTTGATTTTGCGATCGATCCGGCCCGGGCGCAGGATCGCAGGGTCGATCAGATCGGCCCGGTTCGAGGCCAGGATGATGACGACTTCGTTGAGCGAATCGATCCCGTCCATTTCGGTGCAGAACATCGGGACGAGGGTGGAGAGGATGCTCGAGTAGCGCGACGCGCGCCGGGTGCCCAGAATGCTCTCCGCTTCGTCGATGAAGAGAAACGGCATGTAACCTTCGCGGCGTTTCTCGCGCGCAGTGGCGAAAATTTCGCGCACCATCCGTTCCGATTCGCCGACCCACATATTGAGGATCTCGGGCCCCTTGATGTGCATGAAATACTCGCGCATGTCGGCACCCGATTTGCCGCGGAGCTGTTTCGTCAGGTTGTAGGCGGTTGCTTTGCCGATCAGCGTCTTGCCGCAGCCGGGCGGGCCGTAGAGGAGGAAGCCCTTTGGGGTGGCGTGCTGGAATTTCTGGAACAACTCCTCGTGCAGGAGCGGCAACTCGATCGCGTCACGGATCGCCTGAAGCGCCTCTTCCTGGCCGCCGACTTTTTCCCAGGGCAATTCCGGCACCTCGTCGAGGTAATGATCGCGCGATTGAGGGCTCGCCAGCAGCTCGAGTGCGACCCGATAATTCGCATCCACGCGCACATCGTCGCCTGTCTTGAGCGGCGCTTTCTCGAGCTGTGCCGAGCGTTGCAAGACTAACGACTGCGTCCCGTGTTCCGCGCCGACGCGGATTCGGTCCGTTCCGAGCACTTCCGCGACCTTCGTCACCGGCCCCGCCGTTTCAAAACCGAGATCACCGACGATGACGTAAGCTTCGTTCACCAAAACACGCGTCCCTTTTTGCAGCCGCGCGAGACTGATCCGCGGATCGACGTTGCAATAATAATCCGCCCCGCCGACCACGATCTGCGCCGTGTCACGGGCCGGGCTGCCGAGGAAAGTCCCGATCCGGTTCGCGGGCGAAGTGACCTTCTTGATCACCTGTTCGAGTTTTTCGATCATCTCGCGGGCGTCGCCCACCATCTCTTCCTGGGCCTCGATCTCGGCGCGGAGGGCGAGGAGCCGTTCGCGGGCAATATTGTCGTGCGGGAGGAGCGCGACCGCGCGGTCGAACGCCTCGAGGAGACTGATCTGCCGCTCGTCGTTAGGCGAGCCGTCGCCAGCCGGGTTTGGATTCCATTCGTCGCTCATTCCCATTCGTCCTGTTTTCGCTAACCCTGCTTAAAAATGATACGCATGTCGGATTCAGGCCGCAAACCTCGTGCCCCGGAGCCGGCTAAAAATCGGTTGCTGGGAGCGGCCCAGCATCCTACGGTGCCATCCTCTTTTCGAGGAGTCTTAGCTCAATTGGTTAGAGCGCCGCCCTGTCACGGCGGAGGTTGCGGGTTCGAGCCCCGTAGACTCCGGTGAATTCGCCGCCGGCGGTATGGAAACAACGAACGCCATCCTCCTCCGGAAACGCAAGCTGAGCGATACCAGCCTCATCATCTCGTGGTGCACGGAGTCGTTGGGCACGATCGAGACGGTGGCGAAGGGGGCGCGCCGGCCGAAAAGTGTTTTCGCCGGGAAACTCGATCTTTTTTTCGAGGTCGAAATCCAGCTCAAACGCAGCCGCCGCTCCCATCTTCACACCCTCACTGAGGCCGTCCTGCGCAATCCATTTGGCGGGATCCGGAAAAATTATCTCCGCACCCAGGCGGCCTCTTATTTCGTGGAATGGATCGAGATCAGCACCGAGCTGGAACATCCGGCTCCGGAACTCTTCCACCTCCTGCAACGCGCGTTTGGTTTTCTCGACACGCACGACGCCGACCGCCGCGCGGTTCGACATTTCGAAGCGGAACTGGCCCGTCTCGCCGGTGTGCACGATGCGGCCATGTTGAAAAGCGATCCGGCCGCGGCGCTCACTTCGCTTTTCGGCCGGATGCCGCGCGCAAGAGCCGCTTTACTCAAGGCGCTGAATTGATTTAGCCTCCCGCCGTTATGCGCGAGATCGCGGCACGCGGGAAGGCTATGAAATGAAGCAGCTCGTGGCGCAGATCATCGTCTTCCTGATCCTCTTTCTCGTTGTCGCCTTCTTCGCTTATGTCTTCGTGGCGCGGCGCAAGGCCCGGGCCGCAGGCAACGAGGCGCTGGCCGCTTTCGCCCGCGAGGTTGGTGCGTCCGATGCGCCTTCGAAGCCCGGTCTGCACGGTACTTTTGGCGGGCGACAGTGTTCGCTGCATCAGACGCGGCGTCCGGACCGGACGACCAGCAGCCCTACGTGCACATCACGATTGCCTGCGACGCGCCGGCCACTTTCCAAGTGCACCGGTCCCAGCCGAGCATGCTGGGGATCGAGGCCCCGGATCTCGTGCGCACGGGCGACGACCAGTTCGACACCCAGCTCATGGTCCGATCGAGCGACCCCGACCGCGCCAAGGCCGTGCTGACACCGGACCTGCAGAGCCGTTTGATGACCTGGTCGCGGAAAGGGCGGATCGAGAACATCTGGTGGAAAGACTGCGAGCTGCTGATCGACGGGGGCTATGGTCTCAACGAAGGCTGGGAGGTGGAGCTCGCCCGCCAGCTTCTGCAGGCCGGTGTAGAGATCGCCGACGGCCTGGAGCGTCACTAGTTTGTCGTAAAGGTCGCCCTATGAAAACAAAGGGCAGGTCGACAGTTTTGATCTCGATGTCCAATTCTCCCATGATGCGCCGTCTCCGGAATCTCGGGCCCACCTCCTAACGAACTACGTCATCCCAATGCCGTGATCACGCCGATTCATTTTCGGAGTCATCTTCCCAGTGACAAATTCTGTGGCCCTCGGCTCGCGATTCGTTAACGTCGCGATGCCATGAAAAAATCCCTGCTCCTTTTTGCCGCCTTGGTTTGCGGTTCCGTCGCTACGGTCCATGCCGACGACACCTACAAGATCGATCCAGTTCATTCCGCGATCAGTTTCAAAGTCCGCCACTTCTTCAGTTACGTGAACGGCAGCTTTAAGAAATTCGAGGGCACAATCAAGGTCGACTCCAATCATCCGGAAAAATCTTCCGTCACCGCCACGATCGACGCGGCCAGCATCGACACCCGGAACGAGAAGCGAGATGAAGACCTGCGCAGCGCGGATTTCTTTGAGGTCGAAAAATTCCCGACCATCACTTTCAAAAGCAAAAGCGTGAAGCAAACCGGCGCCGATAGCGGAGACATTGTGGGCGACCTGACGATGCACGGCGTCACGAAAGAGATCACGCTCCACGCCAAATTTCTCGGGAAAGGAAAGGGAATGGGCGACAAGGCGATCAGTGGCTGGCAAGTCGCGCCGGATCCGATCAAGCGAAGCGAGTACGGCCTGACCTGGGGCAAGGCAGTCGAAGGCACCGCAGTGGTGGGCGAAGAGGTTACGATCTCGATCGACATCGAGGCGGACAAGGCGCCCTGACGATCAGCCCTTCAGCCCGGTGAGGGTGACCCCGCGCAGGAAGTAGCGCTGCGCGAAGAGGAATATGAGGACGACAGGCAGCATCATGAGGAGGGATGCGGCCATCACCATCCCCATCCCCTTGGCCGTGCCCGGTTGCGAGACCTGCACCTGGAAGGCATAGAGCCCAAAGGAAAGCGGATAGAGCCGCTGATCGGCCAGGTAAATCAGCGGCATCATGAACTCATTCCAGGTCGCGAGAAATGTGAAGATCGCGATCGCGGCGAGCGTTGGCCTAACGAGTGGGAGCATGATGTGCCAGTAAATGCGAAAGAATCCGCAGCCATCGAGCCGGGCCGCGTCCTCCAGATCGCGCGGCACGCCTTTCAGAAATTGTCGGAGCAGGAAAACGTAGAAGGCCGGCGCAACGAAACTCGCGATCCAGAGCGGCTGGAGAGTGTTATACCAACCGAGTTTCTGCATGATGAGGAACTGCGGGATCATTGTCACCTGCGCGGGAATCATCATGGTCGCAAGAAGGAGCGCAAAACAGATCGAGCGCCCCGGCCATTGCAGCCGGGCAAAGGCATACGCGACTAACGAACAACTGAAGAGCGTCCCGACGAGATTAAGAATAACGAGGAAGACGCTCGTCCCGAAGTAACGCCAGAAGGGGACGTAGTCGAAGGTGAGCCGGTAGTTGCGCTCGATCTTGGCCAGCCAGGCTCCCAGCCAGTTCGTTTTCTGCAACTCGAGCGCGATTTTTATTTCGTTAGGCGCAGTGATCGTGGAAGGCCCATCGGGTTCCAGCAGGGTCCAAGTCTTCACCTTGGTCGGGCGATCTTCCGGGCCCCGTTCCTGCCAGGTGTCGAGCACCCAATCGTAATCCGCCAGCGGCAGCGCGCGGGCCGCTTCGTATCGCTGGCCTTCTTTCTCGACGAAAATCTTCAGCTTGTGCCAGGTGTTGTCGTAGCGAAGCGAAAGTTGCAGCCGATGCAGGCGCGCGAGGGGAAAACTCGTGTGGAAGGTTTGCGTGAGAGTCACCGTGTCGCCCTTGGAGAAATCGTAACGCAGCTCCGCATCAGATTCGTTGGGCGTGCCGCCCGGAACCAGCCGCGCGGCCGCATTACCGTCGATCTGCCACGCAGTCGCGGCTTTATCTGCTGGCACCAGCAGATCCTCCTGCTGGTCGTAGGATTCCGCCCGGAAGGCCCCCAGGCAGACGACGCGCCGCAACTGCGCGACGATCTCGGCGATCAACGCCGGAGAGATCCCTGACCGCAGTCGAGCGTTGAGTTGGGCCGCGGGCCGTTCCCAGACTTCGCCCGGCAGCACGTTGAGGAGGCGGGCGTAGACGCCGCGCGCGGTCTGTCGGATCAGCAGGGCGCGATCGAGATCAGTAGGCCAGGAATAATCAAGCGAACCCAGGTCCTCTTCAATCAGCCGGAGAGCTTCTTCGAGGTGCGGGCCCTTTAGGTCCTGGTAAAGGCGATCGTCGACATAGGGCGACTGGAGACGCGGGATCGGCCGTTGCGGTAAAAAATGCGTCGTCTCGCTGAAAAGTTCGCGATCGAGTTTGGCCGAAGTCGCCGCCATCCAGAGAAAGGGCCAGACAAAAACGAGCGAGCCGCCGATGAGCAGGAGATAGATTACGAGGCTACGGAGCGCTTTCATTTCACAGCCCGCTCACTCCCCCTCATAATGCACCCAGCGTTTCGAGAGCTTCAGTTGCAATATCGTTAGGCCAAAGACGACGAGGAACAAGAACCAGCCCAGCGCCGAGGCGTATCCCATCTGCAGAAAACGAAACGCGCTGTTAAAGAGGTGATAGGCGTAGAAGAGGGTCGAATCGACCGGCCCGCCCTCCGTCATGATGTAGGCCTGGGTAAAAATCTGCAGGGTCGCGATCAGTCCCATGATGACGTTGAACAAGATGTAGGGCGAAAGGAGCGGGAGTGTGATGTGGCGAAAGCGCTGCCAGGCATTCGCGCCGTCCAGCTCAGCCGCTTCGTAATAGCTGTCGCTGATCCCTTTCAGCCCGGCGAGCCAGATGATCATCCCGCCGCCGGAGCTCCAGAGCCCGAGAAGAATGAGCGCGGGCTTGCTCGTGTTTTCGTTCTGCAACCAATTCGGCCCATGCACGCCGAAGCTGGCCAGAAACGAGTTCAGCATCCCGGCGTTCGGATTGAAGATCCAAAACCAAAGAATGCTCGACGCCACCACCGGCACGATCGATGGCAGATAAAAAAACGTGCGCCAGATCGCGACCCCGCGAATCTCGAGATTGAGCAGAAGCGCGATCCCGAGACTGAGCGCCAGGCCTAACGGAATCCCGATGATCATGTAGGCCGTGTTCCCGACCGATTTCCAAAACAAGCGGTCGCCGGTGAACATCCAGTGATAGTTCGCGAAGCCGACAAAACGCGCCGGATTGAGAATGTCGTAATCGCAAAAGCTGATAATAATTGAGAAAAGAATCGGCCCGCCGGTCAGGACGATGAAGCCGATGATCCAGGGCGAAGCGCAGAGCCAGCCGCCGCGCCATTGCGAGCGAAAATAACTACTCCGCGTTCCTTCCACTGCCGCCGCGCCGCCACGCCTCGGCTTTGTCTCCCACCAAAAAATCAGGCCGGCGCCGATCGCGACGAGCGCGAGATAAACGCCGATGAAGTATCGCCACGGCACAATCGAACCGCGTGGCGGGCTGAGCGCGCGATCCAGCCGGCGCTGCACACTTTCGTTCGCGTCGTCGAGCGCAGCCTTGGGCGAGAGCTTGTGAAAGATCGCGTTCTCCGTCGCGCGTTTTTGTTCGTTGAACATCAGTTGTCCGACGGGTGTGACTGGCCGGATCGGCGACGTATCGATCAGGTCGTTCAACAGCTTCACGCCGTCGCGTACCTTTGCCGGGATCGCCGGGTTGCCGGCGACATATTTCTCGTAAAGCCATTCGTTGATCTTGCGGTTCGCGTTTTGCGTCGGGACGTAGACGAGACCCTGGCTCCCGAGCTGCAATCGGTTCGCTTCGCCGATCACTTCCGCGGCCCGCGGGCTGCACATGTATTTCAGAAGCTCCCAACCCGCTTCTTTGTTCCGCGCGGTGGACGGAATGGCGAAACACCAGCCGCTCACCCAGCTCATCCCGAGCCGCCCTCCATCCGTGGCCGACTGCGGCATCGGCGGAGCGGCCACGCCGTAATTCAGGTTCGCGCCGAACTGGGCAAGCGCTTCGGGAAAAGTCCAGTAACCATCGATCTTCAACGCCACTCTCCCCTGCACGAACGGATCGAGCTGGCCAGTCTGCGCGCTGCTTTGGAAAGCGTAAACGGCAGCCGCGCCGCCTAACGAATCGTAAACTTTCGTCATCCACCGCAACGCCTCCACCACTCGCGGATCGTTGAGGGTGGCGTGACGCCGGTCCGGGGTCATGAAATGCCCGCCGTTCATCCAGGCGTAGAGATAAAGCCAGGCGTTGCCGTAGTTAGGCGCAAAACCCAGCCGGGTGATCGCGCCACGCTCGTCGCGCTCGGTCAGTTTCACCGCCATCTCGGACAGTTCGGCCCAATTCTTCGGTGGCCGCGCTTCCCCCTGCGCATCGACGAAGCCGCCACGCTTGAGCAGGTCCTTATTGTAAAAAAGGGCGCGATCGTCGACCCGCTCCGGCACGCCGTAGGTGCCGCCCTGGCCCGTGATCGGGTCGGTGTAGACGACTTCCTTCCAGCAGGAGCGATAATAATTCTCCGGGCGAATCGCATTCGGATCGCTGGTTTGCGCTTCGCGCGCGAGAAAGGGATCGAGCCTCGTAAACGCGCCGCGCGCCGCCCATTCGCTGATCGCATAACGATCGAACAACAACAGATCAGGCGGTTGCCCGCCCGCCACACTGACGAGAAAACGTGTCGGGTCCGCCGTCTGATCGCGTGACGCGCTCTGCCCGTTGATCACGCGGTAGATCGGGTGGCGCGGATCTTTTTCGTGCAACGCCCGGCTCTGCGCTTCGAAATCGAGAAAGGCTTCGTCAAACGCCGCCTTGTTTGCGCCCGCGTCCCCCGTGTAGTTGATCTCAACGACGCCCGGTTCGTTAGGCGTGATTGCCCGCTGCGGTGCGAGGAACCAGAGAAGACCGGTCAGCGCGGCAATGATCAGGGCGATTTTCCACGGCGACATCGAGCTGGCGAATTTGGCAGCGCGACGTGAAACTGACCAGCATTTTGCGTCCTAATCCCAAGGGCGCGCGGTGCCACGATACATGTCTTTCGCTTATCAAAACCGCGAGCTCTTCTGCGAGCGGGTCGCCGTCAGCAAGATTGCGGCCGAGACCGGCACGCCCTTTTATCTCTATTCCGCGAGGAGTTTACGCGAGAATTTTGGGGCTTACGCGCGCGCCTTCTCGAGCGCGGAAGCGACGATTTGTTTTGCCGTTAAGTCCTGTTCCAACATCGCGATTCTGAAGTTGCTCCAGGCCGAAGGCGCGGGCGCCGACACCGTCTCCGGGGGAGAAATCCGGCGCGCTCTTCTCGCCGGCATCGCTCCGGAGGAGATTATCTTTTCCGGAGTCGGAAAGACGAAGGAAGAGATCGCTTTTGCGCTCGAATCCGGGATCGGCCAGCTCAACGTCGAGTCGCTCGAAGAAATCGAGATGATCAGCGAAATCGCCGCCGCTCGAAACGTTAGGGCGAAGGTTTCACTACGTGTGAATCCGGATGTCGATGCCGGAACGCACGACAAAATTTCCACCGGCCGCAAGGCGGACAAGTTTGGCATTCCCTGGCCTGAAGTGCGCGAGGCTTATCGCAAGGCCCGGGCGTTGCAGCATCTCGAGGTCCAGGGTGTGGCCTGCCACATCGGCAGCCAGATCACTGATCTCGCCCCTTTTCATGCCGCGTTTCGGAAAGTGACCGAACTGGCGCGCGAGTTACTCGCTGATGGATTTCCTTTGCGCCGGATCGATCTCGGCGGCGGTCTCGGGATTCGCTACGAGGATGAGACCCCGGTACCGGTGAGCGATTACGCCGGCGAGGTCTTGCAGCATGTCCGCTCGCTCGGCCTGCATCTTTTTCTCGAACCGGGTCGCTCCATTTCTGCTTCCGCCGGAGTGCTGATTTCGGAAGTGCAATTCATCAAACACACCGAAGGGAAAAGTTTCGTCGTCCTCGATGCGGGCATGAACGATCTCGCCCGCCCCGCGATTTACGGCGCCTTTCATGAGATCGTATCCGTGCGAGAAGGTTACGCAGACCAAAGCTACGACGTCGTCGGACCGGTCTGCGAATCGTCCGATATTTTCGGAACTAACCGGCGGTTGCCGGAACTGCGATCCGGTGACCTGGTGGCGATTCTCAACGCCGGCGCCTACGGGGCGGCAATGTCGTCGAACTACAACACGCGCGCCCTGCTCCCGGAAATTCTGGTCGAGGGCGAACACGCCAGGACGATTCGCGAGCGCCAGAGTTTCGAAGAGATCATCGCATTGGAACGATACTAGTTTGAGAGTTTTGTCGGCACGATCTATCCGGGAAGCCTTCTCGAGCCGGTTTGGTGCGGCGCCGACCCACATCGTGCGCTCGCCGGGGCGGGTGAATCTCATCGGCGAGCATACCGACTACAACGACGGCTTCGTTTTGCCCATCGCGATCGATCGCGCGACATGGATCGCGTTGCGTCCGCGTAGTGACGACCGGGTGCAACTGCACTCGCTCGACCAGAATGAAACGACGGAATTCAACCTCGCAACGCTGGAGAAAGGCCCGGCATCATGGAGCGAATATCCCAAGGGCGTCGCATGGGCGTTACTCGAGGAAAGATACGATCTGGGAGGTTGGGAAGGAGTAAGTAGCGGTGACATTCCGATGGGCGCCGGACTTTCCTCTTCGGCGTCCTTTGAGCTGGCGGTGGCGCGCGCTTTTGCGGCGGCCAGCAATTATCCCTGGGAGGCGCGGAAGATGGCGCTGCTTTGCCAGAAGGCGGAAAATCAATGGGTCGGGGTGAACTGTGGCATCATGGATCAAATGATCTGCGCCATCGGCCAGGAAGATCACGCGATCCTGATCGATTGCCGCGATCTTTCCGCGGAAGCGGTCCTGCTGCCGCCGGGAGTGTCCGTTGTTGTGATGGATACGAGCACGCGGCGCGGGCTGGTTGGTTCCGCTTACAACGAGCGGCGGAGGCAATGCGAAGCGGCCGCCGAATTCTTCGGGGTGAAGGCGCTCCGCGATGTGAGCCTGGATGATTTCCAATCACGCGGCGCACAGTTGGATGATGTGACTCACCGCCGTGCCCGCCACGTTATCACGGAAAACGAGCGTACCCGGCATGCCGCCAGAGCGATGAAAGATGGGGATGCGGAACTGCTCGGCCGGTTGATCGATCAAAGTCACGAAAGCATGCGGGACGATTTCGAAATCTCCAACGCGCAGCTCGATCTCATGGTCGTGCTTGCGCGTGAAACAGCGGGCTGTTTCGGAGCGCGGATGACTGGGGGAGGTTTCGGCGGTTGTGCGGTGGCGTTGGTGAAAGACGAGGCCGCACAGGCCTTCATCGAAAAAGTGAGCCAGCGCTACGAGGACGCTGCAAAGCTGACTCCGAAACTCCATCTCTGCCGGGCGGTAAACGGCGCCGAGTGCTTCTCATAAGGGTTCGGCGGGCAAGAAGATCAACTTCTGAGCACGAATTCCAACGCCGCCTCGATATCCGTGGCGGTCGGAGTGACGCCTGTGTAGCGCGTGAATTGCTCGACGGACTGAATCACGATGATGTCGAGGCCGCTGACTGTGATCTTGTTCCGCTGCGACGCTGCCTTGATCAGTTTGGTTTCGGTCGGATCGGCCACGGAGTCCACCACGTAGCTGGCCTGCTCGATCCGCTCGACCGGAAAAATGCTGCGCTGCGTTTCGGGCGCCATCCCTACCGGAGAAGCGTTGACGAGGACATCGAAATGCTCGGCGTCATCGAGCGTCTCTCGCCACGCATACCCATACTTCTGGGCCAGCATGGTTCCGCTCTTTTCATTGCGCCCCAGAATAGTCACGCCGCGGTAGCCGGAGTCGTCCAGCGCGGCGACGATCGCTTTCGCCATTCCACCGCTGCCTGCGATGCAGATTCGTGCGCCCGGCGGGATTTGCTTGCTGGCAAAGAGCCGCTGGATGGCGACGTAGTCGGTGTTCGATCCGGTGAGAACGCCAGCATCGTTCACGATCGTATTCACGGCGTCGATCCGGGCGGCCGAAGGTTCGATCTGATCGAGCAACGGAATGACCGCTTCCTTGAACGGCATCGATATCGCGCAACCGCGAATGCCCAACGCGCGGATCCCGGCGATTGCATTCGGGAGGTCGGAAGTCGTGAAGGATTTGTAGAAGAAGTTAAGACTGAGACGCGCGTAGAGATAGTTGTGCAGGCGAGTGCCGAAGTTACCCGGCCGCGAAGCCAGGGACATGCACATCTGAGTGTCCTTGTTGAGACTAAGGCGAAAGTCTTGCGCCAATGGAGTCACGGTGATGATGCAGCTAGTATTCGGGCTCACGAGCGATGGCGAACCTGGCCTCGCGTCGCATCCGGCGGTTCTCAGCAAAGCGGCTCGAATTCGACAATCGTCAAAATTGGCTAAAGGCATCCGACCGGCTGCAAATCTCGCGGAGCACGCGTTAGCGAACACAGGCGAATTTCAGCGAAACGTTATTCAAACATGTGATGCATTTTTCTAAAATCGGCATCACACGAGGGAAACGGTGAGGGAGGGATTCGAACCCTCGGTACCCTTTTGGGGTACGGCGCTTTAGCAAAGCGCTGCTTTCGACCACTCAGCCACCTCACCTAGTGCGCCGTCGAAGTTGCGTGAATATCGGGGTCGTTCCATGCTCGTCAACCAATTGACTCACCCCATGCGCGCCGCCTTCCTGCTTTCGATTTCTTGCCTGACGAATAGCGTTCTTTTCACTCTGGCCGGTTGCGCTCCGACCAGCCGGCCGAAAGCGCCGGGTCCGGCGGCAGTGGCCAAGCCGCGCGTCGTGGGCGAAGTCGCGGTCGTGGATGAAGAAAAGCACTTTGTTCTGATCGACCTGGAATCCAACCTCTACGTCCCGCCGCCCGGGACAGAGCTGCGCACTACTAATGCCGCCGGTGAGACCGCACATCTGAAGGCGTCGCCCGAACAAAAGCGGCCCTTCATCGCCGCCGACATCGTCGATGGCGAACCGGCCGTAGGCGACGAGGTGCTGAAATGACGAGCGAAGCCGACGCCCTGGCCGCGGTCCTGGCAAAAATCACGCCTTTGCCGGGGCGAACCGTGGCGCTCTCCGAATCGTTAGGCCGATTTGCCGCGCAGGATTTGTTTGCCCAACGTGCGCTGCCGTCTTTCGACAATTCGGCCATGGATGGCTACGCCGTTCAAGCCGCCTCCTGCCAGGCAGGCGCGCGTTTGCGCATTGTGGGCGAGCAACCAGCCGGCGCCGATCGTGGCCTAACGATCGGAGCGGGTGAGGCGGTCCGCATTTTTACCGGCGCGCCGCTGCCCGCCGGAGCCGACGCCGTCGTCATGCAGGAGGACGTGGAACGCGAGGGGGAATCGATCGTGCTGGAGTCTGGCGTGGAACGCGGGGAATTTATCCGCCGCCGGGGTGCCGATCTGGCCGAAGGACAAAAAATTCTGGCCCGCGGTGAACCCATCGCCGTGCAAACCATGGCGTTGCTCGCCTCGCAAGGGAGGGCGGAGATCGAGGTCGGCGGCGTCGCGCGCGTGGCGATCGTTTCCACCGGCGACGAGCTGGTCCCGGCCGGTGTGATCCCAGCGGCGGGGCAGATTTTCGAAAGCAATGCGCTCATGTTGCGTGCCCTCGCGCTTGGTTCCGGGGTTCACGTCTCCCTGGTCGAACATTGTCCGGACGATTTCCCGAAGATGACCGAACTTTTCCGCCGCGGGATGGAAGACGACGCGCTCATCGTGAGCGGCGGCGTTTCGGTCGGCGATCACGATTTAGTGAAACCGGCGCTGCGCGCGCTCGGGGCCGAGATCGATCTTTGGCGGGTTGCGATCAAACCGGGTAAGCCGTTTCTCTTTGGCCGGGCCAGCGATTGCTCGATTTTCGGGCTCCCGGGAAATCCGGTCTCGGCTTTTGTCACCTTTCTAAAATTTGTCCGGCCGGCGCTGCGAAAAATGAGCGGTGCCGCGGGCGAGCACCTCGGCTTGCGCCAGGTTTCGGCGCGCCTCGCGACTGAGGTCAGGAACGACGGCGAGCGGCCGCATTATCTGCGTGGCGAGTTGCAAGGTGGCGTTTTCAACGTCAACGGTCTGCAGGAGTCGCACGCACTGTTTGGTTTAAGCCGCGCCAACGCGCTGTTGCGCGTGGCAAGTGGCGAAAAATTTGCCGCTGGCGCAATCGTTAGCGTCGAATTGTGGGACTGAAGCCGGTTTTTTTCGCCTCCGGAAATTCCTGATTTCTTTTTAGGAGTCCGCCATACACGCAGGCGGCTGGCCCGCTTCGTTTCAAGTTTGCACGGCTAATTCAGATAAAGAATTTGCCTGCTGGGCTTGTCGTTAGGCAGTCCGAAAACACCCAAACAAAGGAAATCAAAAATATGAAACTGGACTCACTCCGCACCCTCTGGATCGAAGAAATGCGCGATCTTTACAACGCCGAGAATCAACTTCTGAAGGCGCTGCCGAAGATGGCCAAAAGGGCGAGCACCCCTGAATTGAAAAAAGCCTTCGAGAGTCATCTCGAGGAAACGCAGACCCATGTCGAGCGGCTCGACGAAATCTTCGTCAAGCTGGGCAAGAAACCGAGCGGGAAGACCTGCAAGGCAATGAAAGGCCTGGTCGAAGAAGGCTCCGAGATGATGAAGGAAGATGGCCCGGAATCGGTCATCGACGCCGGCCTGATCGCTGCCGCGCAGCGGGTCGAGCACTATGAGATGGCCGGCTATGGTGTCGCCCGCACGTTTGCCTCGGTCCTGGGCGAAGACGAAGCGCAGGACCTCCTCCAGGAAACGCTGGACGAGGAAGGCGCGGCCGATGAGAAGCTGACCGAGATCGCCGAAGCCTTCGTCAACGAAGAAGCCGACGAAGAGGAAGAAGCCGAACCGGCCAGCGCCAGCCGTTCCCGTTCTCGTCGTTAGGCAACTCCGCTTCCGAAAAATATCGCCACCGCGATCCGCGCGATCGCGGTGGCGTTTTTGTTTTTTGGTGGGAGCCTGAATAAGATGGGTCTGACCGAGTACCAGCGGAAACGGAATTTCTCCGTCACGGCCGAACCGAGCGGCGCGAAAAAGCCGCGGCCGAAACGAGTCGCGGGTGCATCTCGATTCGTCATTCAAAAACATGACGCCAGCCGGTTGCACTACGATTTCCGGCTGGAAATGGACGGGGTCTTGAAATCCTGGGCGGTGCCCAAGGGCATCCCGTGGGAGCGCGGCGAAAAACATCTCGCGGTCGAGGTCGAGGATCACCCGATCGATTACGAGGATTTCGAGGGCGTCATCCCGGCAGGCAGCTACGGCGGTGGCACTGTCATGGTCTGGGATCGCGGCAACTATTATGTGCACGGCGAAAAGCCGCTCGAGGCGCTGAAGGAAGGTCGGCTCCACCTCGTCCTGGAGGGCGATAAACTGAAGGGCGACTGGGCTCTGATCCGGACCCGGAGCGATGGCGCGAAAACCCAGTGGCTTCTTTTAAAAAGCGACGGCGACGTCAAGGCGATCTCGAAGAAGCGCGACGACCAGTCCGCCAAAACCGGCCGGACGATGAAGCAGATCGCGAAAGATCGCGATGCCGAGTGGCAATCGAATCGCGATCAACCTAACGATGCCCAAAAAAATCTGCGAGCGCGCGTGCGAAAGGCGGTTACGGGCAAGGAAACGGGACGTAAAAAAAAAGTCCCGCGCGCGGCAAAAGTAGAAAAAAGCGCGCTCGCGCTGCCTGATTCGCTGCCAGCGGGGAAGCCGCGTTTCATCGATCCGATGAAACCGAAACTGGTTGAGACTCCGCCTGCCGGCGGCGGCTGGATCTACGAGCTGAAGTTCGACGGCTTTCGCGCCATGGCCTTGAAGAGCGGCGGGAAAGTGAAATTGATTTCGCGGAATGAAAACGATCTGACTAAAAAATTTCCGGAGGTCGCAGAGGCGCTTGAGAATCTACCCTGCACGGAATGCGTGATCGATGGCGAAGTGGTCGCGCTCGACGAGGAGGGGCGCTCCTCCTTTCAGCTCCTCCAGGCGCGCGAGATGGAAGGCTGCGGCGCGCCGCTTTCTTATTACGTCTTCGATCTCCTCCAGCTCGAGGGCAAAAACCTGTGCGGTTTTCCCCTCACGACCCGAAAAGAGATGCTGCGCCAGCTTTGTGCCGGGGTGGGCGAACCAATCCGCTTTTCCGGCGAACTCGGAGACGATCCGAAGGCGCTCCTCGCCGAAGTGGAGCGGCGGGGGCTCGAAGGGATCATCGGCAAGCGAGCGGATTCGGTTTACGAAGCCGGCCGCCGGAGCGGCGCCTGGATTAAACTCAAGTGTCGGAAAGAGCAGGAATTCGTTGTCGGCGGGTACACTCCGCCAGCCGGGGCGCGCCAACATTTCGGGGCCCTGCTCGTCGGCTACTACGAAAAAAAGAAGCTTCTTTTCGCGGGTAAGGTCGGAACCGGATTCGACACCAAAATGCTCGCGTCGCTCCACGAAAAACTTCGGAAAGTGGCGCGTGACGATTGCCCTTTTGATGATCTGCCGTCGAAAGAAGCCGGGAAGTGGAGCCAGGGCATCACGCCCGGCATGATGCGCAAAATCAGTTGGGCCGATCCGGTTTTCGTCTGCGAGGTGAAATTCGCGGAGTGGACTCGCGACGCGAAATTGCGCGCGCCGGTTTTCCTGGGCCTGCGGGAAGACAAGGCGCCGGGCGAAGTGAGACGCGAGCTGCCCGCCTAACGAATCAGGCCGGAGCGGTCACCCCGCCCACGATGGTTCCAGTCGCCTCGAGGGCGGCTGCGCAGACGGTGCCCTCACTGTCGTAGGAGGGATCGTAGCTCGCGATCGTCAGCGCCTGCACCGGAAGGTTCCCGGCGATCGCCGCGAGCAGCGCCTGCAATTGCGCGTTCGTGAATCCGCCGCGCGCGGCATAACCATTGGCCCGCCCCTCGCTCGGATCGAGCGCGTCCATGTCGAGGTGGACATAAACTTTGTCCAACGTGGGCGCGATCGATTGGAGCGCCGCTGCGATCGTGTTAGGGGCCGCATCCGCTTTTAGTCTAACGATCCCGGAGCGGGCCAGGGCCGGGCCCTCCGCGGGGTCGAGATCGCGGGTCCCGAACATCACCACCGCCTTGTCGGGGACCGGTTCGAAGCCTTCGATGCTGCGCGCCAATTCCACCCAGCAGCGGCCGGTCGCGGTCGCCAGCGTCATGCCGTCGAGGAATCCGCTCATCGTTGTCTGTGGGGTGTTAAAATCACCGTGGGCATCGATCCACATCACGCCGGTCGGCGCGCCGAGACCGGCGATGACTCCGACCGCGGCGAGGCAATTGCCCGAGAGCACAATCGGAAAGTGGCCGTCGGTCCGCGCCGCCCGCACGTGCTCCGCGACCGAGCGCATCAATTCAAAACTGGTCTGAACTTCCGCCCGCCAATTCATCGATGCCGGCTCGATGACCTGGACATCCACTTCGTGCCCCTGGCCGGCGAGATGCTCCTCGAGGCCAGCCGCACGGAGATGTTCCGGGCCCGCGCCCATCCGCACGTTGCGCTGGCCGGAATCGTAAGGGACAAGCAAAAGCCGTATATCCATTTCTCTCGCGAACTCCTCCTGTCAGTCACATCACCAGACACCCCGGTCAATGCCCGGAACGCCGCAGGCAGGACTTTCGACCGACGAAATCGGACATCCGCCTACTTGTAGCGGTGGCCGTGTTTGATTACGAGGTCGACGCGCTGAAACAGATCGATGTAGCGCAACACGTCGCCTTTGACCGCGATGATGTCGGCGAATTTACCTGCGCTGACCGAGCCGTAGTCCTTGTCGACTTTCATCATCACGGCAGGCCAATAGGTCGCCGCCCGGATCGTCGCCATCGGATCGACCCCGAGATCGTGCACCCACACATCCATTTCGCGCCAGGTCGAGCCGCTGTGAAATTTCATCGGAATCCCGCTGTCGGTTCCGACCAGCATGACGACGCCCGCGTCCTGCAACTGGTGAAACTTCTTTTTCACCGTCGCGGCGCGCAGCGGCGTGATCTGGTAGTAGCCGAGCTGCCCCGGGTGCTGAATCGACTTCTTGATGTCCTCCACGATGTCGTTAGGCACATCCAGTTTCCAAGCCGGATCGTCCAGTTGCTCCGGGTTATCGATCAGCCGCTGATAATTGAGAAATCCCTCGATCGTCGGGCACCAGAAGAGCGGCCCGATGTTCATCTTCGCCGTTCGCTCCGCGATCGCTTTCAAAATATCCTCTGGATAACCGGGCGCGGTCGAGAGCCCGGTGTGCTCGAAATCATCCACCCCGGCGGCGAGGCCGCGCCGGATTTCCTCGGGTCGATGAGCATGAGCCACGACCGGGAGCTTGTGCGCGTGCGCTTCATCCACGACCGCCTTTACTTCCTCCATCGTCATCTCGTCCTGGTCGATCAGCTTGATGATGTTGACGCCCGCGTCGGCCAGTTGTTTGACCTTGGCCTTGCCATCGGCCGCGCCTTTCACGCCCCAGCGAAACGCTTCTGTCCCGGGATAAGGCGCGTGCTGGATAAAAGGCCCGGCGACGTAAAGAGTCGGCCCAGGAATTTCTCCACGATTGATCCGGTCGCGCACCTCGATGCTCTCCTTTAAGGGCGCGCCGAGATCGCGCGCGCTTGTCACTCCGGCCATGAGGAGCTGGTGGGCGGCCGCCGGCATGATCTCGCTCCCGAGGCGCTTTGGATAAGTCTTATCCCAATGATCGTAATCGCTGTGCCCGAGGAGCATGGTGTGCACATGGCAATCCCAGAGGCCGGGGAGTACGTCCATGCCTTCCGTCGAGATGACCGTTGCATCCTTGGGAACTTCCAAGGTTCCGACCTGGCCGATCGCGGTGATGCGCTCGTTGTCGATAAGGATGACGCTGTTTGCGAGCGGCGGGCCGCCGAAACCATCGATCAGCCGGCCGCCGACCAGGGCGGTGAGGCCGAAAGACGAAGACGAAGTCGCGAGACAACCGAGGGCGGCAAGGCAAAGAAGAAAGCGAAAGCGTCTCATCCGGTGACTATAGAGGAGGCTGGCGCGGCCTTCCACCATCGGGTGCTACTCGGAGGGAGCGAGCAAGCGGCGGAAGAGCGCGCGCAGGGCGGACCCTGATTTCGCCGCGAGCGTCGCGCGGAGCAGTAGCCGTCGCACTTCCTGACGCGGGACCTTGATTTTCTCCGCCGCCGGACCCGCCATGCGTAAGAGCGCAATCGTGCGCGCGCCAATTAACGCCGGGAGCACGGTGGCGAAGCGGACTCGCCAGTTCGTTAGGGCGGCACTGTAATCGATGCCGCCATGAAGGCCTTGCTCGGCTCGGTCGAGCCAGCGGGTATGGACTTCTTTGAGCGGTGCGAGCGCAAGTTCGTCCGCCGGCAGGTAGTCGCGACCGTTTCTCAAATCGGCGCCGCGATCGCGCAGGACGTTGATCAGTTGCAGCCCTTTTCCGTATTCGATCCCGAGCTTTGTCATTTCGTTAGGCGACCGATCAGCAAAGGCAGGCAAATGACGAAAGCCGAGCCGGGTCCAGAAATCGCCGACGCAGCCGGCGACGAGATAGGTGTATTCGTCCAACTCGGCCGCGTTGCGCAGCGCTCGGGACGTCATCGGATCGCCAAACCTTTCCAGGTCGAGTTCCTGGCCGCTGATAATTGTTTCTAGGACGGCGCGGATGTCGACCAGGTCTGCCTGCTCGAGTTTCGCGAGCCAATCGATGCAGCCGCGCAGATTTTCGATCAGATTGCGCTCAGCTGGATCCGTTTGCTGAACGGCGAAATCGTGAAGTGATTCTTCGATCGCGTTGAAATCGAGCTCGCCCGCGATGACGCGTGCCAGATTGCGCAGAGTCGTTAGGCGAGTCGGCGCCGGGATCGAAGCTGTGTCGGCGAGAGTATCGGTCGCCCGAGCCAAAAGGTAGGCCAGGCTGACCGGCTCACGCAGCGGACGGGGAAGAAACTTGATCGTGAGGTAGAACGATCGCGAAACCGATTTGAGAATCGCTTTCACGGGCCGACGTCGCGGATAATGATCCGGGAAAGATCGGCATTCCCGAGGCCGAATTCTCCCGCCAGCTGGACGTGGGCGCCGAGTCGTTTGATCGGCGGCACCTTTCGCTTCTTGCGCCATTCTTCGAGTTGGCGGAGGGCGATGGCGTCGATTGCGACCGGGTCTTTGCTCGCATAAAGAGTGGCGAAAGGGAAGGCGTAACCGGGCTGCGATTCCGGGCCGCCGGCGTATTGCGCAAGGAGGCCATCCATCAGATTAAGCACGACTTTTTGCCCGAGCTGCGGGTCGGCATACATCTCGGGAATGCTCGAGGCGCCGAAATCCGGTGGAACGCCAAAACGCCGCCAGTTGTCGATGTTTGGAATGGTGACGTTGTAGAGGCAGCCGGCGACGCCGTTGCGCACACTGTCGCTCAGGACCGGGAGGTTGATGATCTTGGTCACTTCGTTCGCGACGATCTTCGAGAGGTGGCTGACGCTGCTGGTGTTTTCGGTCTCGCTCAGGAGCGGCATCTGCCCGCGACCGCCGGTGTATTCGAAATCGCCCCAGATGAGGTTGCCGAGAAACGGGGCCGAGACAATTGCCTTCGGGTCGTAGCCGTCGCGCGGCGGGATTGATCTGAGTTGGTAGCCTTCGTTGCCGGTGTAGCCGGCTTCGCTGATCCCGCCGAGCGATTTATCCCAGACGATAATGTCGCGGCGGGAATGCCCGGCGGCGACGAGGCCGTCGACGATCGTGTTCACAATCTCGCGGTGAGTGGTGAAAAGTTCGCCGCCCGCGGCCGAGATTTTGATTCCAATCCGGTCGTTAGGCTTGACCAGGGATCGCCAGGCGCTCGCGATGTCGGGCTGGCGGGTGACGGCGAGAACGAGCGCATTGGTCATTCGCCTAACGAGCTGGGAATTGATCTGGTAATCGCGGATCGCGTCCGGATTCTGCGCGCGATAGACGATGGAAGGCGTCGGCGAGGGAGGCGGCTGCTCCGGTGGCGGGAGGCCCTGGGCGGCTGCGCACCCCGCGCTGGCGACCAGAAAAGCGATTGAGCGAAAGAGGCGAGCGACGATGGTGGACTTTATGGGCGAGGGGGCGAATGACAACTCCGCGGCAGGCATCGACGCGGTGCGGCACATCTATGTGCACATTCCGTTTTGTGCCCGGATTTGTCCTTATTGTGCCTTTTACAAAGAGCGGGCCGACCCGGCGCAGACGATGCGCTTTTGTGAGGCGCTGATGGCGGAATTGCGTCTTGTAGACGCTTCGCTCTGCGAAGCGCGGGGGGAAGCGACGCGGCAGGATAACGGCAGCGACGTTCCCGCCCGCGCCTCCCAGAGGGAGGCGTCTACAAGGACGATCTTTTTCGGCGGCGGCACTCCGACTGCCCTAACGACGAAGATCAAGTCGACTACCTGCTCGGTGGTTTTCACGCGCAGCTCAATTTGTCCGAGCTCGAGGAGTGGACCTTCGAGGCGAACCCCGGGAGCGTCTCGGAACGGAAGGCGCAGCTCTTGCGCGAGCGGGGTGTTAACCGGATCAGCCTCGGGGTCCAGTCGTTTGATGACGGCTTGCTCCAGTTGCTCGGGCGCGAACATTCCGCTTCGCAGGCGGAGGCCTCCTTTGCTTTGCTGCGCCGGGCCGGGTTTGAGAATCTTAACATCGATCTGATGTTCGGCCTGCCAGGCCAGACGCTCGCGCAATGGGAAGCGACTCTGGAGCGGGCGTTGGCCCTCGAGCCCGATCACATTTCGGCCTATTGCCTGACCTACGAGGAGGACACGGAATTCTTTCTCCGCCATGCCCGGGGCGAATTCCGGACGGATGCGGAAGCGGACGCCGATTTTTTTGCGCGGACCGACGAATTGTTAGTCGGAGCGGGCTTCGAGCATTACGAAGTCTCGAATTACGCGCGGCCCGGTTTCGAGTCGGTGCATAACCGCGCCTATTGGAGCGGGAGCGATTATCTCGGACTCGGGCCAAGCGCGGTCTCGACCGTCGGGTTGCGACGCTGGCAAAACGTTTCTGACTATCGGATCTATGCCGACCGTTTGTTGAGCGGCGAATCGGCTTCGACCGGCGATGAACTTCTTACTCCGCGGATGAAGCGTTCGGAGTCGATCGCCCTGTCGCTCCGGACCAATTCGGGAATCCCGGCCGCGTGGGTGCAGGATCGGCCTGACGAAGTGGAGGAATTCATCCGGCTCGGATTGATGCTGCCGAATGCCGAGCGCTACGTTCTGACACGCGAGGGCCGCTTCCTGGCCGATTCGGTGGCGGAAGCGTTTATCTAAACTGCGAACGCACGAATCGCTAGACTGTCATCCCGATCCGCCGCAGGACGGAGAGGGACCCCGCAGTTGCAATCCGCGCCCTTGGGTCACGAGGAAACGACTATTAACAATTGAGAGGTCCCTCTCCGCGCTTCGCCGGATCGGGATGACAAAGCGAGAAGCCTTAGACCCCGCCGTAGCGGCGCTGGCGGCGGCCGAATTCGTGGACCGCTTCGAAAAGATCTTCCTTTCCGAAATCGGGCCAGAGTTTCGGGGTCACATACATCTCGGTGTAGGAGAGCTGCCAGAGGAGGAAATTCGAAATTCGCATCTCGCCCGAGGTGCGGATGAGCAAATCGGGATCGGGATAATAGCGGGTGTAAAGATGTTTGCTGAACATCTCGACGTCGATCATGGCGGGGTCGATGTGCCCGAGCTCGATCTCGTGGAAGAGGCTCTTGATGCCGTCAATGATCTCGAGTCGGCCGCCGTAACTGAGCGCGAGGATCAGGGTGAGTCCGTGATTGTTCGACGTCTGCTCGATCGATTTGTGGAGCTGCTTCTGACAGGCCTCCGGCAAATCGGTCAGGCGACCGATCGCCTGGAGTCGGACATTTTTTTCGACCAGCTCCGGGGTTTTCTCTTTCAGAAAACGCTCGAGCAGATTCATGAGGGCGAAGACTTCGCTTTTCGGGCGCTGCCAATTCTCGGCCGAGAAAGCGTAAAGGGTGAGGAACTCGATTCGCAGATCGCCGCAGCCCTCGACGCAGGCGCGGACGGCGTCGGCGCCTTTCTCGTGGCCTTTGATTCGCGGGAGGCCGCGCTCCTTGGCCCAGCGACCGTTGCCATCCATGATGATCGCGACGTGGCGAGGGACCGCCTTTGACGGAGCGACCATGGCTAAAGTATCAGCGTTTGTCCGCGGGCCGGTCCGACGCTGATCATTGTTAGGCGGGCGCCGGTCAACTCCGCGATCCGTTTAACATAGTCGCGCGCTTCCTTCGGCAAATCGGAAAGCTTTTTCGCCTTCTCGGTCGACTGCTTCCAGCCGGGAAATTCGAGGTAGACGGGCTGGCAACGGGTCAGTTGCGCGGCGTCGCTCGGTGGCACCTCGAGCTTTTTGCCGTCGAGCTTGTAGGCGACGCAGACTTTTATCGGATCGACCGTATCGAGCCCGTCGAGATTGGTGATGGCCAGGTCGTCGATCCCGTTGATCATCGTGGCATAACGAGTCGCGACGGCGTCGAACCAACCGCAACGCCGGGCGCGACCGGTGGTGGCGCCAAATTCTCGCCCCATGTCGTGCAGCATTCCTGCGATCGCCGGGTCTTCGGTCGGGAGCGAACCTTCGCCGACGCGGGTCGTGTAGGCCTTCATTACTCCGAGGACGCGATCCATTCGATGCGGCGGTACGCCCGTGCCGGTGCAGGCGCCGCCGGCGGTTGTGTTCGACGAGGTCACGTAGGGATAAGTGCCGTGGTCGATATCGAGAAAAGTGCCCTGTGCGCCTTCGAAAAGGATCTCTTTCCCCGCCTGCAACGCGCGGTGCAGGTAGACGACGGTGTTCGCGACAAACGGCCGCAGTTTCTCGCCCGCGGCGAGGAAATCGCGGTTCACTTTGGCAAACGAAATCGGGCGGGCGCCGAGCGCTTTCAGAATGCTGTTGTTCTCCCGCATCTTGGCCTGGAGTTTTTTGGTGAAAAGCTCGGGCTGCATCAGATCGGCCATGCGAATTCCGGTGCGGGCCGCCTTGTCGCCGTAGGCGGGGCCAATGCCGCGCTTGGTCGTCCCGATCTTGGCGTGGCCCTGGCGCTGCTCGCGCTGTTCGTCGAGCGCGCGATGATACGGCAGCACGAGATGAGCGCAGTCGCTGATGAGCAGGTTCTTCCCGATCTTCACCCCGACTTTGCGCAGACCTTCGATCTCCGCCACGAGCGCGACCGGGTCGATCACGACGCCGTTGCCGATGACGCACATTTTTCCGCGGCGCAGAATGCCAGAGGGGATGAGATGGAGGACGTATTTGTTGCCGCCCTGGATGACGGTATGGCCGGCGTTATTTCCGCCCTGGCTGCGGACAACGATGTCGGCGTTGCCGGTCAGAACATCGATGATCTTGCCCTTGCCTTCGTCGCCCCATTGCGCGCCGATCAGTATCGTGTTTGCCATCGCGTTTTGCGGGTCTAGAGAAGTCGCCGGAAGGCTTCACCCGAAGTCCGCGGCCACCGCGCCCGAAGATAGGATGGCGACCCGAGGGCGCAAGCTGGTTTTCTTGTCAAAAAGGACAAGACCACTCCCGCCGCGGAAAACGATCTTCTGCAAACCGGTATCGGTTCGTTAGACCACTCATATGCGTACCATCCTGATTATCATCCTGCTCCTCCTGCTGATCGGCGCGTTCCCGGCCTGGCCTTACAGCACCGGCTGGGGTTACTACCCGGTGGGCGGGATCGGCCTGGTTCTGCTTATTCTCATCATCCTCGCAGTCCTCGGGCGAATTTAGCGGGTTCGTCTGTGACGTCTCGGAGACGCGGCGGTTCATGAGTCTGCACGGCTCGCACTTGCAGAGCGAAGCGTCGACATCAGGCTGTCTTGACCTGGATGACGGGAAGCGGAAAGCGCAGCTTCAATTCATCGCCGAGATAAATCTCGACGTGATGCAGTCCGAACTGCTGGAACTGCACACCGCCAAAATAATGGACGTTGGTCGCGTGCCCTTCCATTTCCTTGAGATCGAAATTGACCTCCGCTTGCGCGATCGTCTGGTTGTCATCCGGGCCGACAATTTTCGAGCGCTGATGAAACCGCCCCGCGCCGCTGCACCAGCGGGTCCAAATGCAGAGCCGCATATAATTCACAGGGAGTTTCGGCGTCGGCACGATGTTGAGCACGCCGACCAGGGTTTGCATGCCGTTAAATTCACAGCGCACGTCTTCGCACAGCACGCAGCTTTGGAGATCGGGTAACATGGTCTGTGTCTGCACGGTCGTAGTTTAACTCGTTTCGCCTCAGCGGCCAAGCAATCCGCTCCAGAGGGCGAAGAGAAGCACGAGCCCGAGGGCGATGCGGTAAATGGCAAACGGCGTGAAGCCATGCCGCCGCACCCAGTGCAAAAACCAGGCAACGACGACAAAGGCGACGATAAAGGCGGACACGAAACCGAGCGCGAGCACGACCCAAAGATGCGGCGTCATGGTGAGAGGGGCGATTGCTTCAGTCGCCGCGTGCGGCTTGATCGTCTTCAGTAAATCGTAGCCCGTGGCGGCGAACATCGTCGGAATGGAAAGGAAGAAAGAAAACTCCAGCGCGGCCTCGCGGGAGAGACCCGCGACCTGCCCGGCGGCGATCGTGCACATCGAGCGCGAGGTCCCGGGAAAGACGGCCGAGAGGACCTGCACGGCGCCGATCCAGATCGCAGTCGGAAGATTCGTTTCCTCCATTCGTTGAACCTTTGGCCTAACGAAAAACGAGTCGACCAGCCACATCACGATACCGCCGATGAGGAGCGCCCACGCCATCACGTTCAGGTTTTCGAGATTTTTGCCGATCAATTTCGTGAGAAGAAAGGCCGGGATTGCGGTCACGAGAAAGGCGATCGCGACCAGGCTCAGGGGGTGGTTGAGGACTGTCCGGTCGCCGCTCTCTCCGCGTGGGAAGGTGCGTAGAAACTTCAAAATCCGGCGCCAGAAGAACGCCGTCAGCGCGAGGATCGCCCCGAGCTGGATGACGACGCTGTACATTTTCCAGAATCCGTCTTTCAGATCGATATGGAGGAGTGCCTCGGCGATCCGGAGATGCGCGGTCGAGCTAACGGGCAGGAATTCGGTCAGCCCTTCGATCACGCCGAGCAGGATGGAGAGAAGATAGTCGTTCATGCAGGTTGCGAAGCGAGAGCGGTCAGTTCGTTAGACTGCTTCCGCGCCGCGTTCATCTGTTCGGATGCGGATGGCCAGTTCGATGTCGCTGATGAAGACCTTGCCGTCGCCAATTTTTCCTGTCTTGGCCGCCTGGGTAATCACTTCAACCGCGCGCTGGGCGCGGTCATCGGTCAGGACGATTTCAAATTTTACCTTCGGCAGGAAGTCGACTGTGTACTCGGTCCCGCGATAAATTTCGGTGTGCCCCTTCTGGCGCCCGAAGCCTTTCACCTCGCTCACGGTCATGCCTTCCACGCCAATTTCAGCGAGCGCGTCCTTCACGTCTTCCATTTTGAAAGGCTTGACGATCGCCTCGATTTTTTTCACGGCGTGATATTAGGACCGGCGGATTAAAGCAGCAAGCTGCACTCAGTCGAGGGCGGCCAGCTCCGCTTCCACCATCTCACGGACGAGCGCGGCGAAGTCCTTCTGCGGTTTCCAACCAAGGACGCGGCGAATTTTTTCCGATGATCCGACCAGTTTGGAAGGTTCGTTAGGCCGCTCGAAGGACGCGTCGTGTTTCAGGTATTTTTCAGGGGAAAGATCGACCACCGCGAAGGCCGCCTCGACGAAATCCTGGACGGAATGCGCTTCTCCGGTCGCCACTACATAATCGTCCGGCTTGGAATGCTGCAGCATGCGCCACATCGCCTCGACATAATCCTGGGCGCGGCCCCAGTCGCGTCGCGCGGAAGTATTTCCGAGCACCACTTCCTGCTCGAGCCCGCGGCTGATCCGCGCCACCGCGCGCGCGATCTTCCGGGTGACGAAGTTCTCTCCGCGCCGGGGCGACTCGTGGTTGTAGAGAATGCCGTTGCAAACAAAGAGGCCGTAGGCCTGCCGGTAAACCCGCGCCAGTTGGGTCGCGAACGCCTTCGCGCAGCCGTACGGACTGGCCGGGCGAAAAGCCGTCTCTTCCGTTTGCGGCGAATCAGCTGCCGCTCCGAAAATTTCCGAGCTCGAGGCGTGATAGAAGCGGAGCGGCTGCGCTTGATCGCGCGAAATCTCGAGCAAACGCAAAGTGGCCATCGCGACTTCTTCCGAAGTCGACTCCGGGATTTCAAAACTCAACCCGACATGGCTCTGGCCGGCGAGATGATAAACTTCGGCCGGCTGCACCTTGGCAAAAATGCGGCGAAGCGTCGTTCCGTCGGTCAAGTCCCCGTAGTGCAGAAAAAGCCGCTGGCCATAAAGCGAATCATCGCCCCGTAGGTGTTCGATCCGGGAGCGGAGAAGATTACTCGTCCGCCTCACGACACCGTGAACATCGTAGCCCTTCGCGAGGAGCAACTCGGTCAGATAAGAACCATCCTGGCCGGTGATGCCAGTAATGAGTGCGCACTTCGCCGCGGCCATGGCGGATGAATGAACGATGCGCGCGGCCCAGACAAGAGGAAACGTGCGCGCCGTGCTGTAGCCGGGGGCGGTGACCCCGGCCGGGAGCTATCGCTGCGAGCCGCGCCCGAAGATATAGGCCGCGCCGTTGTTATAGGCGGAATCGGCCGTCCCGAGAAGGCCGCGTTTTCCAGAAAGTGAGACGGAGACGCTATTGAAGTTTCCGATCGGACCATCAGACGGTGTGAACTTGCGCTGCTGATTCCATTGCGCGCCGTCGAAGGAGAAGAGATAAGCCGCGGAAGGCCCGTCGCTGCTATTCCTCGACGCCCCGACGAGAGCACGCGTCCCGGAAAGTGAAACGGATTCGCCAAAGAAATCATTCGCTTCCTCGTCATCGGCGACAAGTTTGGCTTCCTCGTTCCAGGTCGTGCCGTCAAAGGCGAAGACATACGCCGCGCCGCTCCACACGCCATTTTCCTCATCAAACGGAGCACCGATCAAAGCGCGATCTGTCGAAAGCGACACCATCGCGCCAAAAGACTGCTGGCCCACCTCGACCACAGTGAGTTTGGCCTCCTGGCTCCAGCTCGCCCCGCGGGAGATGAAGACGTAGGCCGCACGCGCCAGTTGCGAGCCCGCCAGCGCCCGGTCTCCCGCTAGCGAAACGGAAACCCCGAGCCCATCAGAGCTCTCGCCGTCACCCGCGGTCAGCTTCGCCTCCTGCGTCCAGGCGGCGCCGTCAAAGGCGAAAACGTAGGCGGCGCCTTTGCCCCCGTTAGCGCCAGTCGACCCTACCAGAGCGCGATCCCCCGAGAGCGAAACAGAAGTCCCGAAATAGCCCGACCTCTTCTGGTCGGCCGGTGTCAGCTTGGCCTGCTCGATCCAGGTCGTGCCATCGAAGACAAAGACATAAGCCGCCCCGCCTAACGCGCCATTATCCTGATCATTGTCGGCCCCAATGATGGCCCGATCGCCGAGCAGGCAGACAGACTTACCAAACACATCCTGCCCCCCGCCGTCGGCCGGCTTGAGCTTTGCTTCTTCCTTCCAGGTCGTGCCGTCGAACACAAAAACGTAAGCCGCACCGCTGTTCACGCCATTGTCACTGTCACGATCGGCACCAACAAGTGCGCGGTTGCCAGAAAGAGAGACGTGTGAACCGAAGGCATCGCTTGCTGTGCCCCCGGCCGGCACGAGTTTGGCCTGCTCACTGATGGTTGCCTCGACAATCTGCGCCAGCGTTTCTGGCGCTCCTGCGCGCACGGCGTTTGGGCTTGCGACAGACAAAAGAGCAAGCAATGCCAGACCAAGCCAGGAACCATTCAAGGCCGCGAAAAAACGGTGGGACAGGGTTGTTATCATGACCTGCGAGAGGAGCGATTTGGCCCGCGAAAGTCAAGAATATTTCCTGCGTTCGGTGTAAGAAGGAACAAGGATTTTTTTATCAGCAAGCGCTCGGCGAGCGCCGCCTCTTCGCCGATCTCCTTTTCACGGATAAACTGTTTTGGTTTTGCATGAATCGACAGCTCCTGATTGCGCAGTTCGACAGAGTTATTCCGCTGGCTGGGCGCTGGGCGGAGGGACTCGAGGCCCGCATTCTGCGTGAAGGTGTTCCGCTCACAATCGAGGAAACCGCGGATGCCCGAGCCCTTGGCGTGCGAGAGCCCGAACGCGTGCGTTTGCTCTCACTCGCGAGCGTGCCTGTACCTGACGATCTCATCTTGCGAGCCGCTGCCGCGGCGGTGCAATTTATTACTCCCGCCACCCGCGGTCTCGCTTTGCGTTACGGAATTTTTGTCCGCAGCGATTGCTGGCGGGAGCGTAGGCTCATCGCGCATGAGCTTGCTCATACCGAACAGTACGAGCGGCTTGGCGGCATCGAACCTTTCCTGCGCCGCTATCTGGGCGAATGTCTCACCATCGGTTATCCCGCCGCCCCGATGGAGCAGGAGGCGATCACGGCAGCCGGCCGGCTCAACGCCAGCCGGTTTGCCTAACGAAAGGCTTGCCTGCGCTTTTGATTGCCGCGGGCGGCTTCCTTGTTAGGATGCGACCATCGTGCGTGTCTTTGTTCCCAAAGAAATCGAAAGCGGAGAAACCCGAGTCGCTCTCGTCCCGGAGGCCGTGAAGCGGCTGGTCGGGCTTGGTCTCGAGATCGCGGTCGAGGCGGGTTTGGGCGTTGCCGTTTCGATTTCCGACGAAGCTTACCGGGCGGCCGGTGCGGAGGTCACCGCTGATCGTCAGGGGACGCTTGGTTCTGCCGATGTCGTTCTGCGAGTACGCAAGCCGCCGGGCAGCGAAGTCAGCAGTCTGAAGCCCGGTAGCATTCACATCAGCCTGCTCGATGCCTTTAACGAGCGCGACTTGGTGCGCGCTTTGGCGACTGCGAGCGTGACGTCGATCGGTCTCGAGATGCTGCCGCGGATCACGATTGCGCAGAAAATGGACGTCCTCAGTTCGCAGGCCAGCCTGGCGGGTTATGCCGCGGTCATTGCGGCCGCCGGCACGATCGATCGCATTTTTCCGATGATGATGACGCCAGCCGGGACGCTCAAGCCGCAGCGTGTTTTTGTGATCGGCGTCGGCGTGGCCGGCCTGCAGGCGATCGCGACCGCCAAACGGCTTGGCGCGCGGGTTGAGGCCTTTGACACCCGACCGGCGGTCGAGGAACAGGTCCAGTCGTTGGGCGCAAAATTCGTCAAAGTCGACCTCGGCGAAACCGGGCAGACCGCGCAAGGTTACGCCCGGGAACTTACGCCCGAGCAATTGGAGAAGCAGCGCGAAGTGATGGCGCAGCATTGCGCCAAGGCCGACGTCGTGATCACCACTGCGCAGGTCTTCGGCCGAAAAGCACCGTTGATCGTGACCAACGCGATAGTCGACCAGATGCAGCCCGGGAGCGTGATCGTGGACATGGCGGTGGAAAGCGGCGGGAACGTCGAATGTTCGCAGCCGGACGAGACGGTGGAGCGAAACGGGGTCCGCGTGCTTGGGCTGCGCAACCTTCCCGGGCGCGTCGCGCGGCACGCGAGCGAGATGTATTCAAACAACCTCGCCAACCTGCTCGAACATTTCTGGGCCAAGGAAAGCAAGACCTTCCGGATCGACCTGACGAATGAAATTTTGAAACACTGTGTCCTGACCCACGGCGGGAAGATCGTGAACGAGACGATCGAGAAACTCTACTCCGCCTAACGACGATAACTCAGCTTCTATGATTCTCCTGCTCTTTATTTTTGTGCTCGCGGCCTTTCTCGGTTTCGAGCTGATTGCGAAAGTCCCCTCGCAACTCCACACCCCGCTTATGTCCGGCTCCAATGCCATCTCCGGGATCACCATCGTCGGCGCTCTTATCGCGGCCGGGACGGAGGGCGGTTTTGTCGCCACCACCCTGGGCGTGCTGGCGGTCATCTTTGCCACCGTCAACGTGGTCGGCGGCTATCTCGTGACCGATCGAATGCTCGCCATGTTCAAGTCGAAGAAGAAATAAGATGCCAGTCCTGATCGATTGGGCCTACATCGCTGCGGCCATCCTTTTTATCCTCGGCCTCAAGCTGCTCGGCAAACAGGCGACTGCGCGGCGCGGCAACCTGCTCTCCGCCCTCGGCATGCTGATCGCGATTGTCGCCACTTTGCTTGTCAGCGGTCTCCATTATCAATGGATCGTGGTCGGCCTGGTGATCGGTTCGGCCATCGGTGCGATCGCCGCACAGCGCGTGCAGATGACGGCTATGCCGGAGATGGTCGCGCTCTTCAATGGCGCCGGCGGCCTCGCCAGCCTGCTCGTCGGCTGGGTCGAATATCATAATCATCCGGCTCAACCGCTTTCCGCCGCGATCCCCACCTTTCTCGCGGTCTTGATCGGCGGGGTGACTCTCACGGGCAGCGTGATGGCTTATGCGAAGCTGGCGGGAAAGGTACAAACTCGACCGATCCAGTTTCCTTTGCAGAGGACAGTCAACGCGGGGCTGGTTCTGCTCGTCTTTCTGTGCGGAGCGATCTTTTGCGAATACCCGGCGAACAGTTACTCGATTTTCATTTTCATTATCCTGCTCGCTTTTGTCCTCGGCGTGTTGGGAGTCATTCCGATTGGCGGAGCGGACATGCCGGTCGTCATCGCCCTGCTTAACAGCTACTCTGGCCTGGCCGCGGCCGCGGCTGGCTTCATCATTCAAAACACCGTCCTCATCGTGGCCGGCTGCCTGGTTGGGGCCAGCGGAGTCATTCTCACCCAGATCATGTGCAAGGCGATGAATCGCTCGATCTTCAATGTCTTGTTCGCCGGCTTTGGCGCGCCCTCCGCGGCGGGCGGCGAAGCGATTACGGGCGAAGCCAAAGCGATCACTCCCGAGTCCGCTTACTATGTGCTCGAAGCGGCTCAACAAGTCGTTCTCGTACCGGGATACGGCATGGCGGTCGCGCAAGCTCAACACGTCCTGCGCGAACTGGCTGATTTACTCGAAGCGAACGGCGCCGAAGTTCGCTACGCGATACACCCCGTGGCTGGACGCATGCCCGGACACATGAACGTCCTGCTCGCCGAAGCCGATGTGCCTTACGAGCAACTGGTCGAGATGGACGCGATCAATCCCACCATGTCGACGGTGGACGTCGCGATCGTGATCGGTGCGAACGACGTCGTGAATCCAGCGGCGCGCGAAGATCCCTCCAGCCCGATCTACGGCATGCCGATCATCAATGTCGATGAAGCGCGCACCGTCTTCGTCCTGAAACGCTCGATGGCCTCCGGGTTCGCCGGGATCGAAAACCCACTCTTCTTCAAGCCGAACACCCGGATGCTTTTCGGCGACGCCAAAGCGAGCTTGCAAGCTTTGGTTGGAGAATTTAAGTCACCCTGACCGGCCTTGACGCCTGATCTGGAAAGGTCGGCCATCTCAGCGCGGCGGCGCAGGAGCAGCAGCCCAAGTGCACCGAGACCCAGCCGGGCGAGCGACGCCAGCTAACGCAGCACCCCGTTGCGGGCGAGGTTGCGGGCATAGATCAGCAGCGCCACTGCGACGACGAAGATCAACCCCGTAAAGACGAGCGCTCCCGCTCCGCCCATGACCGCGAGCCCGTTGCTGAGCACGAAGTTGTGGAACGAGGTCAGCAGCATCGTCACCAGCGAAAGGCCGAAGACCGGCACCGCCCAGCGTTTGCGCAAAAGGAGCAGCATCGAACCGAGAACGCCTCCCCACACGCTCAGCGCCCAGGTGCTGACCACCCATTTCGGCAAGCTGTAGAAAAAGGCCAATTGCTCGGGAGTGAACGATCCCATGTGCGAGGCATTGCGGGTCTCGGTCATGAGATAGTCGAATGCGCCGACGCTGTTCCAAAGCAAGGCGAGCACTCCGATCAACCAGAGATGCCATGGAGTGGAAATGCTCGATGCGGGATTCGGATTATTCATTGGGCCTCCCGGGAGAAGGGTATGAGGTTAGGAAACGGTGGGCATTGATTGGCATGTGTGTTGGCGGAAGTAATGGAGCCAGCATAAAAGGGGGCTGAGGAAAAAAGCAATGCCAGACTAATGCGGCGAGATCATCTGCGCTCCTGAGGATCTTTTTTCTCGATCATGGGGTCGGCGCGGGCGGAGCCCCGGAGTTATTCCAGGTGCCAAGACCGTCGAGCAAAGTGATATTGGTCGAGCCGAGGTCGAGTTGCATCGTGACAGTCGTATTGGCGGGCCATTACCGTTCCCGTGATTGCAAATCCCCCTCTTGTTTCCAGCCATGAGAAGAGAAGCGTGACGACCGCCAGGACGGAAAAGAATGGAGAGCTCTTCAAGGCGGAGCCGAAGCTGGTGGAGTCCGGGGGGGAAACAAGACTAATCCAACTTCTAGTAAACGCCGGGGATCAATCTCCGGGTCTGGGAGGCGTAGAGATCGTAAGTCTTCCCAAAAGCACCGCGCAGGGCGGTTTCCTCGACATGCATTCGCCAAAGGAAGGCGGCGGCGATAGGCAGGAAGATGGCGGCGAGGGAGAAGTAGTTAAGGGTGCAAAGCCCGAAGCCGAGGAAGATGAGGAGGGTGCCGGTATAGGAAGGGTGGCGGACGTAGCGGTAGGGACCGGTCGTGATGAGTTGGTGGTCATCGGCAATCGCGACGTTGACGGTGAAGAAGCGGCCGAGGTGGATGATGGCGACCCAGCGTACGACGAGGCCGAGGAGGAAAAGAGCCAGGCCGACCAGGTAACAGGTGCGGCGATGACTGAAGGCCGCTTCCGGGAAGAGACCGCGCAGATAGAGGCCGGCGGTAATACTCAAGGCAATCACTGCCCAGAGCAGCGGGAGGGTAAGGCGATCTTTGCCGGAGGTGTGAGACTTGGAGCGCTTGGCTACAGCCAGGGCGACCTCGGAAGCGAGGAGAATCGCGCTCAGGGTAGTGAAGCTCGGTAGTTTCATCGGGCGCGGCCGGGGTCAACGACCCCAGCGACAACAAGGCATCACGCTGAGACCGTTGGCGGCGCTTGCGAGGGGCGCTTCGAACGGAGAGCGTGCCGGACGAAATTGTTCCCGATCTCCCACATTGGACCCGGGAATTTCCGGCACTCGGTGAGGGTCGCGTCGAGCGCATTGACGAACATGTCGACTTCCTTTTCGCCGATCATGAGCGGCGGGAGAATCTTGATCACGTCCATGGCGTGGCCGGCGACCTGGGTAAGGATGCGATGCTGCGCCAGCATTTGGGTCACGACCATTTGCGCGAAGAGCACCTTGTCGACTTTGTGCAGGAGTTTCCAGGCCATCTTGAGCTTAAATTCGTTAGGCTCGTGGAACTCGATCGCGATCATGAGTCCCTTGCCACGTACTTCCTTGATGAAAGAATGCCTGGCCCGAAGAGCATCAAGTTTTTCAACCAGGAGCGCTCCCATTGTTGCGGAGTTTTCGAGCAGCTTTTCGTCATCCAACACTTCGAGGGCGGCGAGGCCGCATGCCATGGCGAGGTTATTTCGACCGAAGGTGGTCGAGTGAACGACGCAGCGGTCCATCCGGCTGAAGGTCTTCTGGTAAATCTCGCGCCGGGCGACAATCGCGCCGCATGGGACATAACCGCCGCTTAAGGTCTTGGCCAGGGTGATGATGTCCGGCTCCAGGTTCCAATGTTCGAACCCAAACATCTTCCCTGTCCGGCCGAGGCCGGTTTGAATTTCGTCGGCGATAAAGAGGGTGCCGTGCTTCCGGCAAAGCTCCTGCGCGCGATTGAAGAAGTCGCCGCGCGGATAATTCACGCCTTTGCCCTGGACCGGCTCGATGACGAAGGCCGCGACATCTCGTTTGGCCAGCTCGCGTTCGAGCGTGGCCGCGTCATCCAGAGGAATGCGGCCGTCGAAGCCCTGCATGAGTGGACCGAAACCTTCGGTAAAACTTTCGCAGCCCATGAGCGAGAGCGAACCCATGCTCAAGCCATGAAAAGCTCCTCCTAACGAAAAGACGCGTGGTCGCTGAGTCGCGGCGCGGGCAAACTTGAGTGCGCCTTCGATTGCTTCGGTCCCGGAGTTACAGAAGAAGACCGCGTCGAGGTGTTTCGGTGTGCGCTTCGTAATCGCTTCGGCGAGTAGTCCGCTGAGGAGCGAGCAATCCATCTGCACCATGTTTGGCAGATCGAGATCGAGCACGTCGCGGATCGCTTTCTGAATCGCAGGATGGTTGCGCCCGATATTGAAAACGCTGTAGCCGCTCAGAAAGTCGAGGTAGGCGGCGTTATCCATGTCGTAGAGATAAGCGCCTTCGGCCCGGGCATAGACCTTGTCGAAGCCGATGACGCGCTGGGCGGCGACGAGGGTGCGATTGAGATGCCGTTCATGCAGGTCGTAATTCTCGCCGAGGCGCGCCGCGACCAGTTCCTTGAGATCGATTGCCACGGGAGAATGGTCCCCGATTTACCGGGGAAACGCAACCACGCGGGAGAGGCGATCTATGGCAGCAGATTATAGCTTTCGACCAGGCCGACGCCGGTCGCGCCACCGACTCCACTCACGATCGCGGTGTAGGCCCCCGGCGGAAGAGTGCCAAGGAGAGCGGATTCCTTTGCATTGGTGGGCGCGAGACCGTCATCGCTGATGGTCTGATGATCGGGACCGTCCATCCAGTCGTCGTTCGCAGAGATGAGCGCGCCGCTGCTATCGTGTAATTCGAGGGTGGGATTTTGGAGCGCGTTCGTGACGCCGAAGGGAGTCAGGGATGGGCCGATCGCTCGCACGACCACGGTGGACGCACCACCACCGCCGCCTCCCACGATAAAGCCGCCGATCATGACGTTGTCGCCAGTAGCTACGAACCCGCGAGTGCTGATGTTGCCGAAAGTGGACGCGGCCGCCTGATCGAGATCATAAGCTTCGACCAACCCGACCCCCGTGCCGCCGTTTTTCCCACTCAGAATCGCAGTGTAAGATCCGGGGTCGAGTGTGGCGAGGATGGCAGACTCCAAGTCCTCGGTCGGCGCGAGACCGGTCGCGGCGATGGCGGTTTGCTGCGTCGCTTTCCAGTCATCGTTAGTCACGATTGTGCCGTCCGGTTTGTGTAGTTCCAGGACCGGGTTAGCCAGAGCGCCGTCGATACCAAACGCAGTTAGAGACGGCCCGATCCCACGGATCAGCACTTCTTTGGGGTCGGTCCCGCTGACGATAAATCCGCCGATGAGAACGTTGTCGCCAGTTTGCACATTGAGGCGTGTGGAGATGTTGAGCAGGTTCGACGGCGGTGCGGGAATAACGCCGAAAACTGGATCGACCGAGATGACGAGATCGGCTTGCCCGGAACCGGCGGCGTTATTGGCGTTGATCTGCGCGACGAATGCGCCAGAGGCGGTAGGCGTGCCGGAGATGAGGCCGTTGGCATTGTTGACTTTGAGACCGGCCGGCAAATTCGTCGCGCCGAAGCTGGTTGGGTTATTGGTCGCGGTGATCTGGTAGCTGAAGGGCACGTTCGGAGCCGCCCCAACGGAAGTCGCGCTGCTGATGACCGGCGCCCCTGCGATCACGCTCGTGACAGTCACGGTGGTGCCCGTCGCATCGCTCGTGACAGAGATTCCCGCCTGGCTCGGTTGCGAAATGACGTTGAAGGACCCGCTGGTCGAGGCTGCTTTTACGATTTGGAATTTCTGGCCAACGGCCGGCGTGAAGCCTTTCACGAGACGCACCTTCAAAGTTCCGCCTAACGTCGCCGCGCCGGTGGCATCGATCTGGTCAAAGTCTGTGCCAGCAGTCGTGCCGCCGATCTCGGCCGAGTAGGTGCTCCCTGCGAGTTGTTGATAATCTCCGGTGATATTAAAAACGCCGGGCGAATTTCCCGGGAAGATCTGCCCGCCCGCCGCGACAATGACCTGCCCCTGCACCCGACCGTAGCCGGAAAGAACTCCGCCGGTGCTAACACGCAGGGTGCCGCCCGCTCCGAAGTCACCGGTGCCGACCGCCATCATGCTGTCGCCGTCGATCGTCGCGGTGCCGGATTGGAAGATCGTCATCTGATAATTGACGCGCATGGTGCTGCCGCCCGTGACCGCAAGCGTGGAAGGCGGATTAGAGGCGGACAGGCTCCCGAGGTAGATATTGCCCGTATTCGTCCAGGTCGAACCGTCGACCGTGATCGTGGCTTGACCGCCACTGGCGTACGGCGCGCTGAAGCCAAAAATGTTCATGGTGGCGTTAAGATTTGCATCGAAGATGCCGTGACCCCCTTTGCCGATGAGGATCGGCTCGGCGTCGGTGAAACTTCCCGAGGCCGTGACGGTCATCGTGCCCACGCCGCCGGTCTGACCGCCCAGAACAAGATTCACTTCATTGGCGGAGGGCAGGGTCAGTTGCGAGTTGGAATCGAGCTCGATGCTACCGGTGCCCGCGTCACCTACGAGCAACGGGCCGGCAAGGGTCAGGCTGGAGCTGGGTCCGAGCACGACCGTGCCGGTACCGCCTTTTTTGGAGCCAACGGTGAGTCCGGCAGAATTCGTTAGGCTGAGGGCGCCGCCGTCTGAGGTCAGGTAACCGATGCCCGAGACTCCTACGGTGGTTGGCCCTTCCACCATGAGGCTGCCATTGCCGGAAACACTGCCGCCGGAACCGGCATTGTTGCCGATGAGAAAGGTCGTGTTCGCGCCGGTGACCGAGAACGCGCTCGAGCCGTTAAAGGTGAAATTACCGCTGCCCGAGTCGCCCACTATCATCGTGGTATTGCCGGCAAGGAAGTCGGAGTCAGTCAGATTCACGCTTCCAATGCTGCCCGCGTCTTCCCCGATCGTGACGGGCGCGGCGGTGGCATCGACCGAAGCAGTGTCGCAGGTGAGGGTGCCGTGCGAACCAGAGGAGAGACCGACAGCGAAAGCGGTTCCGCTATCGAAGGTAAGATGAGTGCCCGATTGCAGGGTGAAGTTCCCGGTGCCGCTTTGCCCAATCGTCATGCCGCCAGACTGCACCTCCCAGATCGTTCCCAGGTCGGACATATTCACGGAGCCCATGGAGCCGGAGGCCGCACCGATCGTGATGTTTCCGCTCTTCACGGCTGCTTTCCCGCTCATCACCAGGTTGAAGCCGGCGCTGCTTTTATTACCCACGAACATCGGCTGGGAGGTGCTGATCAAAGTGCCGGTGCCATCCCAGTAGCCGTTGCCACTTATTGGAAAGCCATCAAACGAGGTGCCACCGTCGAGCACCAGGGAGCCATTGACCGTCAGCATGGCCCCGGCGGTGAGATTGACGGAGCCCGCTGCGACGGGAAAATCCTGATCTACTGTGAGTGTGGAGTTGGCACCATCGACCGACACTTGCCCGCGGACCTGCGGGAGATCGCCTTGGACCGTGACACTGCCGCCCGCGGTAATCCTGATGTCGGTATCGCTCGCTGTGTTTTGCGCCAGATCTTTTCCGACCGTCAGAGACGCACCGCTCCCCATGACGAAAAGCGGCGCTCCCGCGACTTGCGAGAGAATACCATTGACCACCGCGACCCCGCCGTTGCTGACGGTCATGGATTGTGTATTTAGCGAAAAGTCACCCGCAACCGTGAGAAGCGAGCCGGCGCCATCGATCGTCGCCTGGCTGTTGGTGATCGCGGAAACCGTGGCCGTGCTGCCGCTCATGAGTTGCAAAGTGAAATCCGTCAGGCCGGCGTTAGCCGTGAGCTTGCTCGCATCAGCAAAGATGGCACGGCCTGGTCCGCCCAGACCGGTGATCGTGAGCGAGCTCTTGCCACTGTAAAAGCCGCAGCCGTTCGTTCCGGAACAAGTGGCGTCCGTCACCGTCCCGCCCGAGGTGACATTGGTAACGCCGTCGCCATTCTGCGCCACGACATGAGTGCCGTCGACAGAGAGAATTGGACCATAGCCGTTGGCGTCGGTCACGATCGCCTGAAGATTCAGCGTCCCGCTGCCGGATAAGTAAAGCTCGCCGACGTCGACGACGGTTAACATTCCGCTCAGAGTAAAGCTGTCACCGCTAAGGAGGTGGACGCTCCCGCTGCTCGCCGTAATTACCGACCCGTAGAAATAAGCGTCGTCACTGGGTCCGGGATTTCCCCCGGGCACGCCGGTGGTCTGATTAAACCACATGCCATCGGTCAAGGTACCGTTCTTTCCGCTGTGGTCGTAGACATCAGCGTAGGCCACGTTCGCGAAGACGGCGAAGACTGTGGCCGCCAGCGTTAGGCGCGAGACCCGGCAGGAACTTAATTTCATATTCGTTAGGCCTGAGTTTTTGGTCGGGGACGATTCAAGTCGGGAGCGCGTGATTTTTGAGGAAACAAAAGCGTGCCATCGTGCGAATTATCGTCAGAGAAGGCAAGGAGAAATCGCTCGCGCGCCCTTCCATCCTGCCGGATCGACGCATGCGGGAGGGGCCTGCGAGTTAACCGGGTGAAGCGCAACAGCGCGGGCGGGCTTACGGCCTCCAGTCGCGATGAGCGATAAAGGCCCCGGTCCGCAGGTTGGTCCGGCTGGCGGTGTGCCGATCCAGTTGTTCCGCCAGCCATTGAAACCATTCCCAACTTTTCTGGGTTCCCGTGCGCTCGCGTTCTTCTTCGACGAAGGGGCGAAACTTGCGCCAGGCGACGCGCGCCATTCCACCGACTAAATCGTCAGCGACCGAAAGCGGCACGATCCGCGCGAAAACGGAATATCCGATGCCTTCCATAATGGTGGCGATCTTGAGCGTTGCTTCGAGCGTGCGCGGGTCGTTAGCCAGTTGCTCGGGTGTTATGCCATCGGGGATCGACGCCACAATCATCGACGAGCTCATCCACTCCGGGGTCATCAGCGCCTGGACGGCAGCAAAAGCGGCGCGCTCCTCCCGCTCGCGCCGGGCCCGGCGCATCTCGATCAGGCCGAAGGCGACACCGGTCAGGACGGTGAGGGCGGTGGCTACATTGGCAATCGTGGAGAGATCCATTTTGATCAAAGGCAAACGTTCAACGCTCAACGTTCAACGTCCAACGTCCAACGTCGGGATGCGAGCGCGCAGTCGTTCTTCTTCATTCAATGTTGGACGTTGAACGTTGAACGTTGAACGTTCTCTTCCTTCCATCGCGTTATGTCTACCTTTGCCACCTCATCGCCACCTCTCGATCCCCCGATTACGCCCGAACTGATCGCGAAGCACGGACTCACCGCGGAGGAATACGAGCGGATAAAAAAAATTCTCGGGCGCGAGCCGAACTTCACCGAGCTCGGAATTTTTTCGGTCATGTGGAGTGAGCATTGCTCCTACAAAAACTCGCGCAAGGAGCTGAAAAAATTTCCCACCAGCGGTCCAAATATTCTAGTTAAGGCAGGGGAAGAAAACGCGGGCGTGGTTGATATTGGCGACGGCTGGGCCGTCGCGTTCAAGATCGAGAGCCACAATCACCCGAGCGCGATCGAGCCGTTCCAAGGCGCCGCGACCGGAGTCGGCGGAATTATTCGCGACATTTTCACGATGGGGGCGCGGCCAGAGTTTTTGCTCAATTCGCTTCGCTTCGGGCCGATCAATGGCGACTCGAAAAATGTGGCGACCAATCGCCGGCTCTTCAGCGGGGTCGTCGCAGGCATCGCGCACTATGGGAATTGCATCGGGGTGCCAACGATCGGGGGCGAGATTTACTTCGACGAAAGCTTCGAGGGCAACCCGCTGGTCAATGTTTTTTGCCTGGGCGTGCTGAAACACGAACAGCTCGCGCGCGGCGCCGCCAGCGGGGTCGGTAACCCGGTCTTTTATGTTGGCGCTGAAACGGGCCGCGACGGATTGGCGGGCGCGGCTTTTGCCTCGCGCGAATTAACTGAGGAATCGAAAGAAGATCGGCCCGCGGTTCAGGTGGGCGATCCGTTCAAGGAAAAGCTCCTCCTCGAAGCGTGCCTCGAATTACTCGCAACCGACGCCGTCGCCGGCATCCAGGACATGGGCGCAGCGGGGCTCACTTGTTCGACCTGCGAAACCGCCAGCCGCGGCGGGACCGGGGTCGAGATCGACCTCGCGAAGGTGCCGAAACGCGAAACCGGGATGACGCCTTACGAGACGCTTCTGAGCGAATCGCAGGAGCGGATGCTGATCATCGCGCGCAAGGGCAAGGAAGATGTCGTTAGGCGGATTTTTGAGAAATGGGACGTGCCCTGCGCGGAAATCGGGCGGGTGACGGACGACGGGATGATGCGTGTGCTCGATGACGGATTGACCGCCGCCGAAATTCCGGCCAAGCCGCTGGCGGATGAGGCGCCACTCTATTCGCGGGAGGCCAGGAAATTAACCGCAGAGGACGCAGAGGAAGATTTACTTAGACAAATCTCTGCGCCATCCGCGTCCTCAGCGGTTGAATCGCTTCGCCGGCTGCTGCGCGATCCTTCGATCGCTTCCAAGAACTGGGTTTACCGGCAATACGACCACATGGTGCGCACCGGCACGGTCGTTAGGCCGGGCTCGGATGCGGCGGTTTTTCACGTGCGCGAGGCGAATAAGTTTCTCGCCGCCACGACCGACTGCAATTCGCTCTATTGCCGTCTCGACCCCCGCGAAGGCGGACGATTGCGGTCGCGGAGGCGGCACGCAATCTCACCTGCTCCGGCGCCGTCCGCTCTGGCGGTGAGCGATAACCTCAACTTCGGCAACCCCTACAAGCCGGAAAATTTCTGGCAGTTGCGCGAGGCGGTCGAAGGGATCTCTGAAGCCTGCCGCGATTTTGGGACGCCGGTCATCGGCGGGAATGTTTCGCTTTACAACGAGAGCCCGGCCGGGGTGGTCGATCCGACCCCGACGGTCGCGATGGTCGGCCTGATCGAGCGCGAGGAATGGATCACAACGCAACATTTCAAAGCGGAGGGAGATCTTGTGATTTTGCTGGGGAATTTCGGCGATGAAATGGGCGGCTCCCACTTCTTGAAAGTGATCCATGGCCGTAAAGCCGGTCGTCCCCCGCGGCTCGACTTCAAGCCGAGAAGTAGCGCTGCAGAATGCGCTCCGCGAATTGATCCGCGCCGGCTGGGTCCGCAGCGCACACGACTGCAGCGAAGGCGGGCTGGCGTGTGGCGCTGGCGGAGAGCTGTTTCAATCCCGCTGGTTCGTTAGGGGCAAGGATCGATCTCCAGGCGGCCGGCCAACGGCGGCTCGATCAAGTCCTCTTCAACGAAACCCAGTCGCGGATTGTCATTTCTACCATGCCCGAGAATGTCGTGGCGGTTTTAGAGTTCATGCAGAACCGAAATTTACCTGCGCATCGCCTGGGCACCATCGGGGGCGATGAACTGCGGGTGGTCGTTGGCAACGAAACGCTGCGCTGGCCGCTCGCGGAAATTCACGGCGACTGGTTCAACGCCATCGCCGAAACGGTCAGCGGCGAACTGACCGGCTCATGAAAATCGAGAAACAACACACTTACGAAAAGGTGATCCTTGGGCTCGAGCTGCTTGGTTTTGCCGCTGTCATTCTGGTTCTTTGGCTCGATGAATACGTCGACGTGCCTTATCGCTTTTTCGGCGCCCACAAGACACCGCTAAGGCCGGAGGAGTTTTGGTTCGAAGCCGTCACCGTCCTGCTGGTCGCGACCGGGGTGGTTGTGGCGACTCTTTGGATCTTCCGGCGGCTGCGCATGTTTGAGGGCTTTGTTCAAGTCTGCGCCTGGTGCAGGAAAGTGAACGTGGGCGACGAATGGGTTGCCTTCGAGCAATACCTGAAGCGGGAACACGACGTCAAATCCACTCATGGCATCTGTCCCGATTGCCGGGCGGCGGCGAGCACGCCCAAGCGGTCTGCGACGGCCGCGCAGCTCCATTGATGGTTGGCAACGACTGCTGCCAACCGCAGATGTGACGGCGACTGTGGAATGAGTATCTTTGCCACCCGATGGTTCACGGACGAATTTTTCCCGCCACCGCTGCCGCCTTACCCGATGCACGAGTGTGGCATTTTTGGCGTGTTCGGGCATCCGAACGCGGCCGTCCTCACGTACTACGGGCTCTTCGCCCTCCAGCATCGCGGGCAGGAAAGCGCAGGGATCGTGACCTCGAACGGGCCGGGCTCGAGTTTTCTCCTCCATCGCGACATGGGGCTGGTCTCGCAGGTCTTTGGGCAGGAAGAATCTGGCCCGGCTCAAGGGGACGCGCGCCGTCGGGCATACGCGCTATTCCACCACCGGTTCGAGCACGGTCAAGAATGCGCAACCCTTCGTGGTCGATTGTTTTCGCGGTCAGCTCGCGATTGCGCATAACGGCAACCTGATCAATGCCGATGTCCTGCGCGACGAACTGGAACGCAAGGGCTCGATTTTCCAGACGACCGCCGACAGCGAGATCATCCTCCATCTCCTCGCTCAACCCTCGAAAAACGGGGGCAGCATCCTGGCCGCGCTACGCCGCGTTCAGGGCGCTTTCTCGCTTATCATCATGAGCGAACGCGAAGTCATCGCGGTGCGCGATCCGTTTGGCTTCCGTCCCCTGTCGTTAGGCAAACTCGACGGCGCCTACATTCTCGCTTCCGAGACCTGCGCCTTTGATCTCATCCACGCCGAGTTCATCCGTGAGGTCGAGCCGGGCGAAGTGCTCATCATCAGCGAAGACGGCATTCGCTCGGAATGGCCGTTCCGGGAAGAAAACCCGGCCTTTTGCATGTTTGAGTATGTCTATTTCGCGCGGCCGGACAGCATCATCGGCGGAGTGAACGTGGCGAAAGTGCGGACCGAGATGGGCCGCGAGCTGGCCCGGCAATTCCCGGTCGAAGCCGACCTCGTTGTGCCGGTGCCCGACTCGGGCAACTACGCTGCGCTCGGTTTTGCCCACGAGCTCAATATTCCCTACGAGCACGCCTTCGTCCGCAATCACTACATTGGGCGCACCTTCCTCCAGCCCAGCCAGTTGATTCGCGACTTCGACGTGCGGGTAAAGCTCAACCTGATCAAGGAAGCGGTCGAAGGAAAGCGGGTTGTGGTGATCGACGATTCGATCGTTAGGGGAACGACCGCACGGGCCCGCGTTGTGAATCTGCGTGAAGCTGGCGCGAAGGAGGTGCACATGCGGGTGAGCTGTCCGCCGCATCGCTTCGCCTGTCATTACGGGATCGATTTTCCAGATCCGGAAAAATTGATCGCGAACCAGAAAACGATGCCGGAAATTTGCGAATACCTCGGGGTCGACAGCCTCGGTTACCTCGATCTCGAGGGAATGATCCGCGCCACGGGGAAGGATCCGAACAGTTTTTGCCTGGCCTGTTTCAACGGCAAATATCCGCTCCCGGTCGATCCCGAGCTGGACAAGTTCATCATGGAAAAACGCGAAGCCCGCGCCAAGGCGCTGGTCGAGGAAAAGCAGCCGACCTTATTTGCGGGGCTGAAGTAAGTCGTCCGCAGATTGCGCACTTTACGCAGATGGAAGGAAAGCGTTCTCGAGACAATCTGCGGAAATCTGCTCACTCAAAAAAGGCGTACGCCCGAGCCGGCGTTGACGTGGACCTGGGTAATCTCGTTAAACGCAAGATCCAGGGGCGCGTCAGGAGTACGCATGGGCCGGAAGTGCTCGGCAAGATTGGCGGGTTCGGCGGTTTGTTCGCGCCGGATTTCTCCGGGATGCGCGAGCCGGTCCTGGTCGCGAGCGTCGATGGCGTCGGGACGAAATTGAAGGTCGCCTTCGCGCTCGACCGTCACGACACAGTCGGGGCCGACCTCGTGAACCATTGCATCAACGACATCGCCGTCCTCGGCGCGCGGCCGCTCTTTTTTCTCGATTACATCGGCGCGGAAAAGTTGGAGCCGCGGGTTTTCGATCAAATCCTGCGCGGGTTTAGCAAAGCTTGCCGCGCCGGCGGTTGCGCCTTGATCGGTGGCGAAACCGCACAGATGCCGGGGATGTATCAGCGAGGCGAGTACGATCTGGCGGGTTGCATCGTTGGGGTGGTCGATCGGTCGCGGATGATCGACGGTTCGCAGATCAAGCCGGGCGACCTCGTTCTCGGCCTGGCCTCGAACGGTCTGCACACCAACGGCTATTCCCTCGCGCGGAAGATTTTCTTCGAGCAATTGCGCCTGAAACCGAATGCGCGGTTGCCCGGACTGCAGAGTTCGTTAGGCGAAGAATTACTCCGGACACACAAGAATTATCAGCCCGCGCTCGCCAAAGTAGCGCGCGGGAAGCTGAAAGGCCTGGCTCACATTACGGGCGGCGGGCTGCTCGATAATCTGCCGCGGGTTTTGCCTGACGACTGCGACGCGGTCATCGATACGACCAGCTGGAAGGTCCCCGCGATTTTCCAGATCATGCAGGAACGCGCCCGGGTTCCGCGCGATGAGATGTATCAGGTCTTCAACATGGGCATCGGGATGGCGGCGATCGTTTCCCGAAAGAATGCCGCGGCGATCGCGAAGCAATTGCGCGCCAGGATCATTGGCCGAGTCGAGCGCGGTCGCGGCGTGGTCCGGTTATAGACGCCGCCCTTTGAGCGGCGCGGGGCAGAGGGGACGCTCCAGTCGTCGCGACCTCGCTCCCCCGCTTCGCGGAGGGAAGCGTCTACATGACAAGGGCGCGCCGCGGCCAAACCGCCTGAAATTTTTTTTGGAAAACACTCTCGTTCCAGCCGTCCTTTACGAAATCGCTCACGACCTCGCCGTACTTCTGCTTGTTCATGTCGGTCGAGCGATGCGTCTGAGTTTGTTTCAGATCGTAGAGCGTTCCGACAAAGGAGCCGGCTCCGGTTTCGCGCAGACCGAAAAACGAAATAGGCCCGCCGCCTGCCTGGCTCCCGTCTCCACCGCTCAACGCGCTCGGTGCACCGATCCCGGCGCCGCCTACGCCGGCCATTTTCATCGGCGCGGCGTCGTTTGTTTTCGGCATCGCTGGCATCTCCGGCAGAGTTACCTTGGCGATGCCGGTCGTGACGATGCGCCGGGTGACGGCCGGGGCGCTCATCGTGCTCTGCTTTGTCGCGAGCTGCACTTTGTGTTCGATGGAGCGACGTAAAGCCGCGAGCGACACCGGGATCGCGGCGGACAAAAAAGTCGAAACGCCAAACGAGCGTTTAGCCCATCTTCTTATCGCCGGTTGATGCTCGCACCAAAAGCACCGTCAGGATCAGGTGCAGAACGACCGCTGGCCACAGGAGCATTCCGCTCATACCGCCCGCGAAGCCGAGGTAAGCGAGATATAGCGCGACGGCCGCGCCGTAGATCAACATGCCAATCCGCGGCGGACCCGGCCAGCAGGCGATCCCTAATGCGACCAGGGCGATGCCGAGCACCCGCGCCAGCGGGATGGCGGCGCCGGCCAGCTCCGCGCCGAGCAAGAGCGATCCAACGAGCGACGGGACAACAATCAATGCCGCACCCGTAGCCGCTTCGACGATGGCGGCGAGCGCGAGAAAGCTTTTCATCGTGTTCAGAGCGAAAGGCAGGCGGACATTTCTGACTGCCTATTTTGCAGACGGATTGCTAGTCTGTGGCTTTGGCGACTCGCTCCGCAGCGGCTTTCTGCTCCTCTGCCGTCATCTGGTTCGGCCCGAGTTTGAAGGTCAACTTGTCAATCGTGCCAGTGAAACGGAACGGCAGCTTGTAACTGTCGTCCACCCCCGTGCGAGTATCGCTTCCGATGTCGAAGCTCTCGTCGATAGACATGAGGATCGGAATGGTGTGCGGGATCGTCTTTTTGGCAAACTCCTTGCCATCCACCGTCATGACGCCGGTGCCGCCTTTGCCCGGGCCAGGGCCGTCATATTTGAAGTCGAACACGATCGTATGCTTGCCTGGTGCGAGTGCGCGACCCAACCAGTCTTCGGCCCCGACGCCGCCCTCCCAGCGATATCGTTCCAAATCAACGAGATTGTAGGTGAACACCGGCTTGCCCTTGAGCAGGTAGAGGCCGTAACCGCCGAAGCGACCGCCCATCGTTGCGATCATTCCCTCCGCGCTGCCCTTGGGAACAGTGATTTCGGCCGTTATGGTGTAGTCCTTGTCTAAAATGCTTGGAGCATTGCCGACCGGAATGTTGGCATTCTCACCTTGATAGGTGAATTCTGTCTTCCCTGCGACCGCGCTTGGCCGCGGGGTGAGCAAGCGCGGCAGGATCGAGTTATCCAGGGGCAGGACCTGGTATTTTTTTGCCTCAGTCATGAATATCGCCTGCAGTTCCTTAAGTTTGGCGGGATTCTTGGCCGCGAGATCGTTGGCCTGCGAATAATCCTCCGCGATGTTGTAGAGTTCCCACTTGTAGTCGTTAACGGGCGGCAGTGGCTTGGCGCCGAGGAGCCAGACCGCCTCGGGCGGCGTAGTACAGGCATACCAGCCGTCGTGGTAGATGCCACGGTTGGCGAACATTTCGAAATACTGGGTGTCGCGCTTCGACGGTGCCTTGGCGTTCGCTGAGTCAAACGTGTAAGCCATGCTCACGCCTTCGATCGGCTTCTGCTTGATGCCGTTGACCATGTCCGGTGCCTTGATGCTCGTGGCTTCAAGGATGGTCGGCACGATGTCGATCATGTGATGGAACTGGGTGCGGATGCCGCCCACGTCCTTGATGTGGCCAGGCCACGAGATGCACATACCCTGTCGGGTGCCGCCGAAATGCGACGCGATCTGCTTGGTCCATTTAAAGGGCGTGTCAAACGCCCACGTCCAGCCCACTGCCATGTGCGGATAAGTTTTGTCCGACCCCCAGTCCTCGTAATGCAACATCTGCACCGCTTCCGGCAAGGTCAGAATACCGTTATAGGCGGTCATCTGGTTAAACGTGCCTTCCAGGGTGCCCTCGGCGCTGGTCCCGTTGTCGCCGCTGATGTAGATGATGAGCGTGTTGTCCAGCTTGCCCATGTCGTCCACCGCCTGGATGACGCGGCCAATCTCATTGTCAGTATAGGCAGCATAGCCGGCAAAGTTTTCCGCCTCGCGGGCATACAGTTTCTTTTGAATCAGGGAAAGTGAGTCCCACCGCGGCAGCTTCGCGCCGCCAAACTCAGCCTGACCGTCCGGCCACGGGGTAAGCTGGGTGCCCTCCGGAATCACGCCGAGCCGCTTCTGGTTGGCAAAGATCTGTTCGCGTAATTTTTCCCAACCCATGTCGAATTTGCCCTTGAACTTGTCCCTCCACTCCCGCTTCGGCTGGTGCGGCGAGTGGGTGCCGCCGGGCACGTAATAGACGAAGAACGGCTGCTCGGGCGCGGCCGCGTTCAGACTGCTCATGTATTTGATTGCCTCATCCGCCATATCGGTAGTGAGGTTGTAACCCGGCTTGCCGATCCAGGGAAAAATCGGCGTGGTGTTTTGATAAAGGTAGGGCGTCCACTGATCGGTCTCGCCGCCCATGAATCCATAAAAATACTGAAATCCCATACCCGTTGGCCATTGGTCAAAAGGGCCGGCGGCGCTGTAGAGATAGGTGGGCGTGTTATGGTTCTTGCCAAACCACGCGGTGGCGTAACCGTTCTCTTTCAGGATTTCCCCGATCGTGGCGTCATCCTGACCGATAACAGAGTCATAACCCGGATAGCCGGTGGACATTTCGCCGATGACGCCGTAACCGACCGAGTGATGATTCCGACCAGTGATCAGCGCCGCTCTCGTTGGCGAGCAGAGCGCAGTGGAGTGGAACTGGGTATAGCGCAAACCCGCCTTGGCGATGCGGTCCAACGCTGGGGTCGGGATGACGCCGCCAAAGGTGCCCGAAACACCATAACCCTGGTCATCCGTCATGATGAGCAGGACGTTGGGCGCGCCCTTGGGCGGCACCACCCGCGGTGGCCAGTAGGGCTTGGAATCCACGGCACTTTCCTTGATCACACCGCCAAAGGGGAGCGGCGGCGGTGGGAGTTCTTTCCCGTCAATCGTGACGGTGGCGTCGGGTGAACCGGGAGTCCCGGTGATTTGCTGGGCTTTGGCGAGAGGCATGGCCGCAATGACAGCCGCAAGGATTCCGCTAAAAAGAACGCTTTTCGTTGTCTTCATAGGTGATTTGGTTTGCCCTTCCTTGGATTCCCGGTTGAGCCGGTAGGATTCGGTCCGTTCCGCATTTCTTTGTCAAGATTGTTTTCGTAAGAGTTGATTTCGAAGGCGCAACTTTGAGCGGCAGCGAAAGCTCGCGCTGCTCGTCGCCCGGCATTCGTTCTCCATTTTTGACACGTCCGGTCGCGCCCGGCTCCAACTCGACAGCGGGCTCCTCGTGGACTAAAAGTCGAAACGCGCGACGGGCGGTTAGCTCAGCGGTAGAGCGGCACGTTTACACCGTGTTGGTCGGGGGTTCGATCCCCTCACCGCCCATTCCCATTTCTGCCTCTGCTCTCTTCCTTGAATAGATTAAGAGGAAGAGGGAGCGGAAGAGGAAGAGCGGGCAGGGAGGATGGCGAGAGCGACGAAGCTTTGCACGACCTCATCGCGCTGGTTCAGGGTCAGACTGCGATACCGGATCAGGCCGTAGCCGGGTTTCGACCGCGAAAGGCGCGCCTCGAGAATTTCGATCTCGACCCGGATGCGATCGCCGGGATGAACAGCCGCGGGCCAGCGCAACTCATCGATCGCCCGGCCGATGATGCCGCCTTCGACCTGCATCGTCTCGATAAAGAGGCGCATTGAGACCGCCGCGGTCTGCCAGCCGCTCGCGGCCAGGCCGCCGAGCAAGTTTTCTCCGGGTTCGGACGTAAGATGAAACGGCTGCGGATCGTATTGGCGCGCGAACGCGACAATTTCCTCTGCGGAAATCGTCTGCTCGCCGGAAACGAAGCGGCGGCCTACAGGAAAATCTTCAAAGGCGCGGCCCATGTCGCAAGATGGCCGAAGCCATGCCGGCATGGCAAGAAGGTGTGGGCGCGGCCGTGTCGGCCGCAGGCAGTGCCGGGCATTTTGCATCGCGGGGTTTGCTCCCCTGCGACCGACACGGCCGCCTCTACCCTCGCGATTGCTCGGGCGCGCGTCCGATGTAAACTCCGCCTAACGACATCAGATGAGCGAGAAAGAATTGATGGAGGCGGCCATCGCGCAGGCCCGGAAGAGTTTGAGTGAAGGAGGAATCCCGATCGGTTCGGCGCTGGCGCGCAACGGTGAGCTGCTTGCCGTCGGGCACAACAAACGCGTGCAGGACGACGATCCGGTTACGCACGCGGAGATCGATTGTCTGCGTAATGCCGGACGCATCGGAAGTTTCCGCGACACCGTCCTCTACTCGACGCTCATGCCCTGCTATCTCTGCAGCGGCGCGGTCGTGCAGTTTGGAATTCCGAAAGTCATCGTGGGCGAGAGCCGGACCTTCCCCGGCGGACCGGAATTCATGCGGAGCCATGGCGTGGAGGTGGTCGATCTCGACTTGTCTGAGTGCAGCGAGATGATGGAGCGGTTCATCGCCGCATACCCTGAACTCTGGAACGAGGATATCGGTCGCTAAGAGAAACTCCTAAAATTGGAGCTTGACCTCTGCCAGAATATTTTTGAGACTCCGGTCGCGCGAAATCCAACGTGCATTCAATCGACATGACAAAAAAGCTCTCTGGAATCGCGGCCGCTTTCCTTTTCTCTCTCGCCTGCAGCGCAGGCGCGGGCACGCTTACCATTCAAAACGGCCAGCCGAGTTTTAAGCCGCAGAGTTCTTTTACCGATAACGACATTTCTGCGGTAGTGCTGCACAATCCGCCGGGCGTGATGGGTGATGTCGTGCATCTCTTTGGCGATTCGCAGGTCGCGCCTGCGGCGCTGGCTCCCCGCATTTTGATCGGTGGTGGCTTCTCAGCCAACGCGGGAGATCTGTTTTCCGTGATTTACGATTTCACTGTCAACCTCGGCACTCCGGATCCTATCACTCTCACCATTGGCGCCCAGACCATCGTTAATGGAGTGCAGCAGACCTTTAATACGGTGCTCAACATCGCGCCCGGCGTCGGACACTACCAGGGGCAGATTGACGGCCCTCTCTTCAGCCTCGCGACCAGCGGGCTTTGGAAGGGAAGCTTGTTGTTTAATTTCACGACCGCTGACGGCACCACGAATCCTCGCCCGGACGGTTTGCTCCTGAAAGTGCGGGCGGTTGATTATCAACTGGCCTCGGTGCCGGAACCTTCTTCGTACGTTTTCCTCGGGATGGGAATCGCGGCGCTGGCCTTCTTCGCCCTGCGCCGCCGCCAGGCCGCCTAACGATTCGGTTGCGAGTCGGACTCTGTCCCCAGATTGAACGGTGCCTTTCGGAGTTCCGATTTCGTGCTCGCTATTGGTAGGGGAAGGGAATCTGCAAATCGAGCTCGAGATGCAGCGCATCAGCCAGCTCGGGATATTTCCGGGCGGCATCCTGAAAGTAAAAGTCGTTGACGCAGGACGCGAAAAGTCCCGGCGCCTGGCCGGCCCGCGCCTGCTGGATGAACTGGCGCGCTTCCTCGATGTGCCCGGCGCGAAGCTGGAGAGCGGCTGCCGTCATCAGCCAATCCACGGAGAGCGGTCCGGCGGATTCTTTTTGGGCGAGCTCGGCACTGACGGTTGAACCTTCCGCGGCCTCAATCCGTCCCATCCGGATCTTGAACTGGCAGACAGTCGCGTCCTGTTCATCGCGAGCGAGAAGGATGGCCTGCTCGTAATGGGGAATCGATTGCTTGGGCTTGAGATCGAGGCGCAAGGTCTCGCCCCAGTAGTAGTGATAATCGGAAACGAAAGGCGCAGCCTCGACCGCGGCCTCGAAGAAGCGCTCCGCCGCCGCCAGGTCGCGGCGCCGAACCGCGATCAAACCGCGATAGAAATTTGCCGCCTCCACATTTTCTCCAAAGGTGATCGCGCGCGCGAAGGCCTCGTCAGCTGGTTCGAAATTGCGATTAGTGTAGAGGATTTTCCCGACCCGAAAAAGAATCCCGCGGTAGCCGAGGTCCTTCCTTTTCGCGGCCAGGAAACGGTCGACCGCTTCCTGCCATTTGCCGGCCCGTTCGTCGAGCAGGGCCTGATTAATCAGATCGGGCGCGGCGACTCCCGGGAAAGGATCGGGGCCGCTCTCGTCCATCGCGGGCGCGTTGCGAGAGGCGATGAGGAACTTGATGTAATTGAGTTTGGTCCCTCCGTAGAAAGCGAGCCCGAGGAGCAGGATGGCGCCGAGGATAATGAACGCCTGTTGCAACTCGATAACACGGGCTCCCTTGTCTACCTGCGGGATGACGGCGACACCAGCGGGTGGCGCGTTGTCCTCTTCTCGATCGTGCGCCTCGTGTTTTTTTTCCGCGGAGCGCGCTCTCGGCGTTACCTCCGGTTCAGTTGGCGCGGGCGGAGGCGGTTTGCTCTCCGGTGCCGCTTTGCTCACCGGCTCGTTAGGCACGGGACGCGGAGTGTCGAGGAAACGCCGCTGCTCGGGAGTCAGGCCGCGCCGCCGGCTGCCAGAAGGCGACGAGACCGGCTGCGATTCCGGCTCGCTGCTCGACGGTTCCGGTGCGCCTGATTTTTCTTCCGCCATAAATGTTCCTGTTGGGTGGTCGAGCTGCGATGATGCGGAAACCAGTTGTTCAGTCGATTCTATTTTTGCAGCAACTGGTGCAGCCGATCGTGCGGCAGCGCCTCCACTCTGTGCTCGCCGCGATTAGTTCAGGCCCAAAGCAATCGCTACGATGATCGAGACCACGCCGAGCGCGCAGAGCATTAGGTAAAGCGGGAAGACAAACCTCAGCCAGTCTTCATACGGCACCCGCGCCGCGGCGATGACCGCCACGAGTGCGCCATTGGTCGGGGTGAGCAATTCGCACAAGCCGGCACCGTATTGGTAAGCGAGGACCGTAACCTGCCGCTGCAGACCGAGCAGATCGGATACCGGCACGAGCACGGGCAGGGTAAGCACCGCCTGGCCGCTCACGCTCGGGACCGGAAAATGGACGAAGGTATGCATGATCATCATGCCGAGAGCGGAAAGCGCGACCGGCAAATGGGTGAGCGGCGAAACCATCCCGTGCACGATCGTGTCGATGATCTTGCCTTCGTTCATAACGACGAAAATTGCGCGCGCGAAGCCGATCAGGAGCCCGGCGAAGGCCATCGATTTGAACCCTTCGACGAACGCTTCCGCCGTCCCACCGATCCGGAGTCCGCCGATCAAGCCAACCACGATGCCCATGCCAAAGAAGAGGGCCGCCATCTGGTTGAAGTCCCATCCGAGCCGCATCACGCCGAAGATAAAGAATGCGAAAGTTCCGATCACGATGAGGAGAACGGTCAGCTTGCGCGCGGTGAAATTGCCTGGCTCGGCGCCGCTATCCGCCTCCGGTTCAGTCCGCGTTTTCGCGGCGTAACGCATCGTGCCTCCAGTCCAAAGTGCGACCGCGAGGACGAGAAAGACGACGCGAAAACCCAGGCCCGAGAGCAGCGGCAGACCGGCCAGTTTTTTGTGCGATGCCGACCTGGAATGGATTGACCGGGCTGAAGGCCGCACCAACCGCCGCCGCGCCGATGCTCATCGCGACCGCGGTCATCGCGTTGTAACCCATCCGGCGCGAAAGCAGAAGGAGAACCGGGACGAGCGGGATGATTTCCTCCGCCAAATTCTCCAGGACACCGCCCGTCGCGAAAAAAGCGCAGACGATCGGAATCACGAGCACCTCGCGGTTGCGCAGCATGCGGACTAACGAACCGACCGCTTCGCGCACGGCGCCGGTCTGGTCGAGAACGGTGAACGCTCCGCCGGCGAGGAAGACGAAGAAAATGATCGACGCGGCGTCGACCATTCCCTTGGGAATCGCGACCGCGGCCTGGAAGAGATTTACGGGCTGTTGCGGGACGCGATGATAAGTTCCCGCCACGACGACTTCACTTCCCGTCACCGGGTCCTTCGCGCGCTGATATTCGCCGGCGGGCAGCAAATAGCTCAGCAAGGCCGCGAGCAGAATCGCACCCGCGAGCAGGACGAGGGTGTGCGGAAATCTTGCAGCGGTCTTTGGCATCGGTCGCGCGGAGCAGTGTCGCAGCGGATTACTCGGCGAAGCGATTGTATTTCTTCAGGAGCTCGCGCACGCGATCGTGGGGCAGGGCTTTCACTTCATGGCCGTCGCGCCCGATCATGTCGTGGTTATCGACCAGGGTGTTGACGATCGCTTCCTCGGTTGCTTCGACCACGGCGGAAAAGATCGGGTCGAGGCGATCGTTAGGCACCGTTTGCACGCTGACCGTTGGCTTTTCCGGATTGGCCGCGCCGGGGTTGGCGGTGGAGAAGGCGAGGAACAAATCGCCGGAACCATTCCCAGAAGTGGCTCCGGTGCGGGCCAGGCCAAGACTGGCGCGGCGCGCGAGGCGCTTCAATTGTCCCGGCAAAAGCGGCGCGTCGGTCGCGATCACGATGATGATGGAGCCCGTGTCTTTTGGGTAAACCGAGCCCGGAATTTCCTTGCCGACCGGAACACCGGCGATCGTCAATTGCGCCCGGCGACCGCAATTGGCCTGTACGAGCAAGCCGATGGTGTAACCGCCATCTTTCCTCTCGAGCACGCGCGAGGCCGTGCCGGTACCGCCTTTGAATTCATAACAAATCATTCCGGTGCCACCGCCGACACTGCCCTCCGCAACAGGACCGTCTTTCGCGTTGTTAAGCGCTTGCGCTACGTCCTCCGGTTTCACGTGGAAGCCGTTGATATCATTCAACCAGCCGTCCCATGTCTCCGCCACGACCGGCAGACTCCACCAGTAACCGGTCTTGTCCGCTGCGCCGTGCGCGAGTCGCCACTTGACGACCGCGTCGCGTGCCACGCCGACGCTGTGGGTGTTGGTGATTATGACTGGCCCCTCGAGGAACCCGCTTTCCTCGACCCAGGCCGTGCCGGTCATCTCGCCGTTTCCGTTCAAGCTGAAAGCACCGGAATAAACGGGATCGTTGAGTGAATTGTATCCGCGCGGAATGATCGCGGTTACGCCGGTGCGCACCGGGCCCTTGCCGACATCGAGTTTCCCCTCACCGCTGATCAGGGTCGTGAATCCGACTTCGACTCCGGCAACGTCCGTGATTGCGTTCAGTTTTCCTGGCGTGCCATCGAACGGAATGCCGAGCGCACGCGCGCGGATGGCGGGCGCTTTGGGCGGCGCGGTTTGTGGTTCGCGGGCCAGGAGGGGAGCTGGAGCAAGGATCAATGCGAGACACGTCGCGCAGAAGGTTCCGTTCATGTTTGGACAGGATTAACAGGATTTGACTGGATTAAAAGAAGCTTGCGTTGGAGGCGCGTCTCCCCAGCAAATCCGTTAATCCTGTCCTGTTTCCAGTTTTCTGTTTTCGCCTCCACGGCGAGGCACTAGATTGGGCGCGTGAGCTACCAGGTTTTCGCGCGCAAATATCGGCCGCAGACCTTTGGAGATCTCGTCGGCCAGGATCACGTCACGCGCACTCTGCAGAACGCGGTCGAACAGAACCGCCTCGCCCACGCCTACCTTTTTGTCGGCCCGCGCGGGATCGGCAAGACCTCGACCGCGCGCATTCTGGCCAAGGCGCTCAATTGCATTCACGGCCCCACGACCACGCCCTGCGGAGTTTGCGACAACTGCAAGGAAATCGCGGCCGGCAACAGTCTCGACGTCCTCGAAATCGACGGCGCGAGCAACAACGGCGTCGAGCAGGTGCGCGAGCTGCGCGACAATGTTCGTTATGCGCCGGCCAAGGCGAAATACAAAATCTACATCATCGACGAAGTGCACATGCTCACTCCGCAGGCCTTTAACGCCCTCCTCAAAACTCTCGAGGAGCCGCCCGAGCACGTAAAATTCATCTTCGCCACGACCGAACCGCAGAAAGTTTTGCCGACCATCCTGAGCCGTTGCCAGCGCTTCGATCTCCATCGCATCCCGGCCAACCTGATCGCGCAGCATCTCCAATTCATCTCTGGGAAAGAAAAGATCACGCTCGAGCCCGCGGCCGCGCACGCGATTGCGCGCGGGGCCGATGGCGGTCTGCGCGACGCGGAATCGATGCTCGACCAGCTGGTCGCTTTCTGTGGCGAGGAAATCGCGGAGCGCGACGTGCTGGATGTCTTTGGGTTTACAAGCGAGCAGACCGTCGCCGGATTCACAGAGAAAATCCTCCGCGGCCAGCCCTCCGAAGCGCTCGGCCTGCTCGACGAGCAGGCCGCGGCCGGCAAGGAAATGATGAAGCTGATGGGCGACTTGATCGCGCACCTGCGTGACCTGCTCGTCTTCAAGGTGCGACCCGATGCGCTGGCCGACGAGGCAGCGCCCGAGATTCAATCGTCGTTAGGCGAAGAGGCGGCCTTGATCGAGACCGACCGCCTGCTCGAGCTGATCGAGCAATTTGCGGAAGCGGAAGGCCGGATGAAATGGGCGCCTAACAAGAAGCTGCATTTTGAGGTGGCGGTAATCAAGGCCATCCAGACCTTGGACCAGGTCACCCTGAGCGAAGTAATCGACAATCTCGCCGCCCTCCGCGGCGGCGGCACCTCCACTCCTCGCCCTCCTACGCCCACTCCTGCTCGTGCTCCTAATCCTGCTCCTGCTCCCTCCCCAAAAGCGAAAACGCCCGCCGAGCCTCCCGCACCCGCCGCCGCGGTAGAACCGCCGCCCGAGCGCCCCGCCCCCGAGATGGCCGCCGTCTGGCCAAAAGTCGTTCAACTCGCCGGTGCCCGTCGCCCTTTGCTCAAGACCTGGCTGGCCGTCGCCCATCTTCTCGGGACCGAGGGGCGCCACGTCCTCATCGGGTTCGCCCCGGGCGACAAGACGGTCATGGAATCGCTCGAACGCCCGGCTAATCGCAGCTTCCTGGAAGAGCTACTGAAGGAGGCGAGCGGGAATGAATGGGCGCTCAAGCTGAGGCTGGTCGATGATTTGCCCGCTGCGCCGGCCGAAACTCCCGCCCGGAACGAGCCGGAGAAACCGCTGCCTAGCGAACCGCGCGACACTTTCAAAGATGATCCCCTGATCCAGGAAGCCCTCGAAATTTTTAAAGGCGAAATCAAATCCGTCACCACCTGATTCCATGAATATAAACAAGTTAATGAAGCAAGCGCAGAAGATGCAGGAGCAAATGGCCAAGACCCAGGCCGAGCTCGAGGAAAAAACCGTCGAGGTCACGGCTGGCGGAGGCAAGGTGACGGTGGTTGCAAACGGCGCGGGCGACGTTCTCTCCATCAAGATCGCGAAGGAGATCGTCGATCCGGAGGATGTGGAGATTCTGGAAGACCTGATCCTTAGCGGCGTGCAGCAAGCGATTACGCAAGGCAAGGAGATGGCCAATAGTGAAATGACCAAGATCACCGGTGGCATGCCCGGTCTTGGCGGGCTCGGTCTGTAAGGGAGAACGCTTTGTTGACCTGAGATCGCCGCTACAACGGGCAGAGAGTCCGCTGATGACCCTCGAAAATGCTGACTTCGCCGATGCCCAGTTCCGACATCTTCGCCGCCAACCGTTCGAAGTTTTCCCCCTGTTGGACGTGTGAATGCCCGTCGGACGCAGTCGTGAAGGGAATGTCCCTCTCGATCGCCAGATGAATGATCTCATCGGATGGATAGAGCTCGTTCACCGGTTTTCGCCAGCCAGCGGTCGAGAGTTCTAGGCAGAGACCGCGAGCCGCGATGAAGTCGAGCGTCTCTCCGATCAGAGTTTCGATTTTAGCCTTCGGGCGATGTCCGTGAATTTTGATGAGATCGAGATGCGACAGGCAATCGATCAGGCCGGTCGCCGCGACCTCGCGGACGCGCTGGAAATAATCCGCGTAGATCTCGTCGATGTTGCGACCGGCAAGCTGCTCAGCGCCGGCCGGTATGCTGTCGAACATCTCATCCGGACGCTCGAGAAAGTGGACTGATCCAAGGACGAAATCGAGCCGGTCCCAATTTTTCTCCACCCAGGCGCGGCCGGCCGCGGAATGTACCGGGTCGTTGTCGAGCTCGATTCCGGCGCGGATTTTGAGATCGGGATTCGCCTCGCGCAGTCGGTCGATTTCATCGAAATCGACGCCCGGATAGTAGCGATCATGATCTGTGATGGCGAAATCACGGAGCCCGATCTGGCGGGCGTGATCGGCCCAGGGCTGCAGGAGTTCCTCCGAGTAAGGCTGTAATCTGTGGCCTTGCGGGTGCAGGTGGTAATCGGAAAAAAGCTTCATCCCTTTTGACGATCGTTCTCCCGCGGCTGCGGGATCAGGATGACAACCCCTCACTGCGAGGCGATCGACTTGCGTTGCGCGTCCAATTCCGGATAGGCCGGGACGGTTACCTCTACGGCAAAGACTTTGCCCGGAACCAGTTCGCGCGTCGCGATCGTTTCTGAGTATTCGACATGTTCGCCCGGATTAATCAAAAGTGTGCCGACCTGCTCGGCAAAGGCCCGGTTGTCGGACCAGCGCGTTACGACCCGGCCGGAGGAATCGTGGAGCAGGATCTCGATCCGTTGTTCGGTCGGAAAAACCAGTTCGACAGCGCGTTCGCCCCGGTTGGTCAGGATGACGTGCACGGGCAACTGGCGAACTTCAGAAAGTTTCAGGGGCTCGGAGGGAAGCTCGACCGTGAGGATGAGGCCGCGAATCTTCTTGTCCTTGTATTGTGGAACCTGTTCCGAGGAATCGAAGGGATGAAAAAGCCGTCCGAGCCAACTGCGCTTCTCCTGCGCCGGCGCCTCATGGACCGAGAGGATCAAGATCAGCGCGCTGCAGACGAACGTTAGTCTCATTCGCTCCAAAGAGGCCAACGTTGCAAAAGCTGTCAAACCCTTTATCAATCCGCCATGAGGACTCTGCTTGCGGCCGCGCTCTTTTTTGCGCTCGGATGGGGGGCCGAGGCCGGCCCGCGCCATTGCACTTTCCGGGTCCACATCGCAGCCAATGAGAACGACGGCTCTGTTTTCGCGCAGCCGATTCGATCCCTTACGGGTCGTGATGTCTTCATCGAAAAAACCGCCTGGTTGAGCGAGCGGGACGTCAAGGCCTACTACCCGTATCGCGCCGCCGACGGCAGCTACGCCGCCCTCCTCCAACTTGATGATCACGGGAGGACCGTGCTCGATACCTTGAGCGTCGAGCATCGCGGAGCCTTGCTCTATGTTTTTTTGAATGGCCGGCCGCTGACCGAATTGCAGATCGATCGTCGGGTCAAGGACGGCAGGATCTACCTCGGCTCCGGACTGACCGAAGCCGATATTAAACTAATGAACAAGGATTGGAAATTGATTGGCGGGCGGATAAGAAAATGAGGGGCGGCGTGCGCGCGGTTGCGCTGCTTATTCTCGTCATGTCCGCAATTGCCCGAGCTGAGGATGCTCCGGTCAACCTGACCCTTCCGACCGATAATACCGCTCTCCTCCGCGGTGACGGCGCGGACTTTTACCAGGTCATCGAACGCAATCTGCATGGGGTGATTTCCTACCCTTGGCAGGGCGGGCAATACGGTTTCGTGCGCGATCCGGTGGAGACGGCGGCGGGCACGGTTTACACGCGTTTCCATGAAGGCATGGACATCAGGCCGCTGCGCCGCGACGCGCGCGGCGAACCGCTCGACGAGGTCCGAGCGATGGCAGACGGCAAAGTCGTTTACACGAACCAGGCAGCGGGCGCTTCAAACTATGGCCGCTACGTGGTGGTCGAGCATCGCTGGGGCGGCTCTCCTTATTACAGCCTCTACGCGCATCTCAGCGCGATCGCGGTTGAGGCCGGACAAGAGGTGAAGCAAGGCGAAAAGCTCGCCATCATGGGCCACACCGGGAGTGGGATTAATCGCGCGCGTTCCCACGTCCACGTCGAGCTCAATCTGCTCCTGAACGATCACTTCGAGGACTGGCATAACACCTTTTTTAGAGGTGAACCGAATCGGCATGGCATCTACAACGGGCTCAACCTCGCCGGTCTCGATCTTCCGCGACTCATTCTCGCAGCGCGCCGTAACCCTGCGCTCACCCTGCCGGCCTTCCTCGGGCGCGAAGAAGTCTTTTACAAAGTGCTCCTGCCGAACACACCTAACTTTCAGTTGCCCCAGCGCTACCCGTGGATGTTGGAGCGCAAGCCTAACGAGAAGCCGGTCTCCTGGGAAGTTTCCTTTACCCGCTCGGGGCTCCCCTTGCGGATCGCGCCGAGCAGCCGCGCGGTGAGTGCGGCCGAGCTTTCCTACGTCAAGCCGAGCCCGGGTGATTTGCGGAATCTTACCCGTCATCTCGCCGGCCGCGGGAGTAGCGCGCGTCTGACCGAGAGCGGGAAAACCTACATGCGCCTGCTCACCTTCCCGGATTAACGAACGTGCGGCGGCTCACCCGGCGTCAGTTCCTCGGGCTCGGTCTCGTCGCTTTGCCAGCCGCGGCTGGTCTGGATGCACGCTTTGCAGAGCCGACCTGGCTGCGAGTGACGCAATTCGATCTGAAACCGGAACCGACCTGCCGTTTCGTGCAGTTCAGCGATCTGCATTACAAAGGCGATGCCAATTATGTCGCGGGCGTGGTGCGGAAAATCAATGCGCTCGAGCCGGAGTTTCGCCTGCTTCACCGGCGACCTTGTGGAAGACAAGAGTTTTGCCCCGGCGGCGCTCGATTTCATCCGCCAGATCGAACGACCGGTTTACGGCTGCCCGGGAAACTGGGATTACGGCAGTGGAGCGGATTTTCGGGAATACGAGAAAGCTTTTCGCGCGACCGGGGGCGAATTTCTGGAAGACCGCAGTGTCGTGCTCGGTCCACATAATCTCGAATTGATCGGTATGGGCCTGCGCGGGGTCCACCGACTCGGCGACGCTCAGGCGAAGCGCCGGCTCTTGCTCATTCATTACCCGATCCAAGCCGATCGTCTTGACGGGCGGCGTTACGATTTGATCATCGCCGGGCATTCCCACGGTGGCCAGGTGCGCATTCCATTCTACGGCGCGCCGGTCCTGCCTTATGGGGTCGGGCGTTACCAATGCGGCCGTCATGATTCGTTAGGCGGGTCACTCTACGTCAACGTCGGCATTGGCACCTACATGATCCCGGTGCGGTTCAATTGCCGCCCGGAACTCACCGTCATCAGGCTGTGACCGCCAACGCGCCGGCCTAAGGCGGGCTCCATCCGGCCGCGCCCGCGCGCCCCGCGCTGCCGAGCGCGAGGAGAACCAGGGAGCCTTTGCCGGGACAGCCGCTTCGTTAGGCGCGCTGCTGGTTTGTCCAGTTGGGATGGATCGCCGGGATCGAGCCATCTTGAGTCCTTGACCCTGCGTCGAACGGGAAGCCCGATGATGCATTGCCCGGGCTGGATCCGCCCACAAAAAGCCGCCGTTAACGTCGGCCTCGGCGTTGCGAAACCTTTGCGGGACGGCTTTTGGGATTGACATCGATCGGCAGAGTTTAAACGCTACGCTTAATCGCACGAAGGCACCTTCGGCTTCGGGGGCGCAGATTTCATCGAGGTTTACATGAAAAAGTTTCGGTTTCATTCCAGACAGTCGGCCGTAACCGCTCTCTGCGTCTTCGCCCCCATCGGCTGGTCCCTCTTCGCGGCGTCACGCACAGTTGCCGAAACCTGCGATCAGCCTCACTTCGTCTCGACCGAGCATGTCCCCACCCGCAGTCTCCTCTTTGATATCGGGGTTGCTGACTTGGACGGCGACGGCGACCAGGACCTGGCCATCGTCTCGGATAGCGGGCTTTTCGTCTCCCTGGGCGACGGGGCGGGCGGATTTGGGAAAGTGGCAGAATATAACGCGGGCGAGGGCTCGTCGTCGCTCGCGCTCGGCGACTTCAATGGAGATGGTGCGCCGGATGTTATCACGACCGGTTCCAATGTGGCCGTCCTGCTCAACAACGGCGAAGGCGGCTTTTCGGCCCCGAGCTTTCTCACCGCAGGCACGCAACCGATTCGGGCCGTCACCGGGGATTTCAACCAGGACGGGAAGCTGGATTTGGCGGTCGCCAATTTCGGCAGCTCCGATGTCTCGGTTTTTCTCGGCGACGGCGGAGGCGGCTTTGGCGGAGCGATTAACTTCGCTACCGGCAGTGCGCCTAACGGTCTGGTGACAGCCGATTTTGACGGAGATGGCGCGCTCGACCTGGCAGTGGGCGAATACGCAGCGATGGACCTGCGCATCTTGAAAGGAAACGGGGATGGTCAGTTCAGCGACGGACCCGTTTATCCGTTAGGCGGAAATGCCGGGACGGTGGTGGCGAGCGATTTCAATGGCGATGGGAAACCCGATCTGGCGGCGAACGTGTTCAATATTTCGCCCAACGACCACGTCGCGACCTTTCTCGGGAACGGCGACGGAAGCTTCGCCGCCGGGGGAGTGATTTTGGCTCCGGTGTTCCGGACGCTGATTGCCTCGGATCTAAATGGCGATGGCAATATCGATCTGGCCGTGACGGTTTCGAGTGAGATGGAGGCAATCGAGATCGCAACGGGCGATGGAACGGGGAACTTCGGTCCGCTCCAGCAGACACTTTTTCCCCGCGGAAGGGGGAACGCCTTTGGGATGGCGGCGGGCGATCTCGACGGCTTTGGCGGGCTGGATCTGGTGACGGCCAATTACGGCCCGCACGATGCCACTGTTTTCCTCAATCTTCCCCTGGTCGAACTCATCGCCGGGGGACAAACCGCCTCCGAAGACGGGACGAAGTCGAAATTCAGGATAAGGAGGCAGGGCTGCGAGGCGGAGCCGTTGACGGTTTACTATACCATGGGGGGAACTGCTACACTTGGCGTCGACTACCAGGCACTTACCGGCAGCGTCACCATCCCGGCCGATAAAGACTCAGCCTCGGTCATCATCGACCCGATCGATGATACGCTGGTGGAAGGCACCGAGACGATCATCCCCACACTTAGCCCCGATCCCCATTATGGTTTGCGCTTACCCGGCAAACAGTATTGGGTGATGTTCCTGCTCGATAACGATTAGCGATCGAAGAAAGCCCCGCCGATTGCGCGACGGGCGGTCCCACAATGCCGGGCATGGCAGCGTGCCTGAACGGCAAATTATTGGGATGCCAGAGGCGGTTTGCGTTCAGCCCGCAAACGGCTGCTCTCAGCGCTGGACAAGGAAAAAGGCCATCGCCAGAATGAGGTAGGCTGCGACGAGCATGACCCCTTCAAACCAAGTCGTCTCGCCGTCACCCGCGATCGCGTTGACGGTGAAACTAACGCCGGCGATGGCTATGAGTTCGAGCGGATTTTCGAAGACAAGGTTCATCGGTTGACCCATAAAATAGGAGGCGAGGACGAGGAGCGGCGCGACGAGGAGCGCGACCTGAATGCTGGAACCAACGGTGATGCTCATGACGAGTCCCATTCGGTCTTTCCGCGCGAAGTAGATTGCGGCGACGTATTCCGCCGCGTTGCCGATGATCGCAAGGACGACGATACCTAGAAAGAAACTCGAGATTCCCAGTTGGGTGGCGGTCTGGTTCAGGGCACCGGAAACCAGCTCGGCTTCCCAAGCGGTAAGGGCAGTCCCCGCGAGGAGGACAGCGAGAGATTGCCAGATCGGCCACGGCGTCCGATGTTTCTCCTCGTCGCGGCGCTGGAACTCGAACATCTCCCGGTGGGTGACAAGCGTGTAGAGGAGGTTGGCGAGGTAGACGAGGATGAGAACGATCGCGACGCCGAGGCTTAGATGTTCCTCGAGGCGGCTGGTCGCGTCGGAACGCAGGCCCCGCTCGGTGTAATCGAAGAGAGCCGGCACCAAAAGACCCAGCATGGCGAGGATGAGCAAACTGGAGAGCAAACCGGCTCGTTCGCGCTTGAAGCTCTGATGTTCGCGTCCGTAACTGCCGACGATGATCGCGAGCCCGAGCCCGAGGAGGCTGTTCCCGATGATGGAGCCCGTGATCTGGCCTTTCACAACACCCTGTTCGCCGGCAGCAAGAACGAAGAGAGCAAGAACAAATTCGGCCGTGTTACCGAAGGTCACATTGAGCAGGCCGCCGATTGCCGGACTGGCCTGCGCCGCCAGGTTTTCGGTCGCCCGGCGAATCCATTCCGCCAGTGGCACGATGGCGAGAATCGCGCTCACGAAGACCCAGGTGGGCCCTGCTCCAGTGAAGTAGTGCACGCCCAGAGAGAGCGGCACGAGGAACAAGAGCCAGTTAAATATCATCGGGATCGGATCAGGTCTTTCGATTCGGCGGGACCGGCGCTTGGTTTCGTTGCAACTCCGGGGGCGTTTCCAAGCTGCTTCTATGATATCGGATGGCGACGCCTCTCTCGGTCTTTCTCATTTCGGATCGGACGGCAATGTTCAGGCAAGAATTGAGTTTTGACATCCACCCAAATCCCGCTAATTTCCCGTCCCCGCCGCTCCGGAAGCGACAGGTATCAGGAGAGCCTCACGGTTCGTTCGTACTGAAATTATTATGCAAAAAAATCGCTCCAAACGTTATCTCGCGGCCGCCGGGCTGGTGGACCGCAACAAGGCTTACAGCTTCGCCGAAGCCGTCAGCACGCTGAAGAAACTCCCGGCGCCGAAGTTCGACCAAACGGTCACGATGTCGTTCCGGCTCGGGGTTGATCCCAAGCAATCCGACCAGATGGTCCGCGGCACTTGCCCGCTCCCGCACGGCAGCGGCAAGCAGGTGCGCGTGCTCGTTTTCGCTCAGGGCGCGGCGGCGCAGGCGGCCAAGGATGCCGGCGCAGAGTTCGTCGGCTTCGCGGATATGATCAAGAAATGCCAGGAAGGCTTTCAGGATTTTGATGTCGCGATCGCGACGCCTGCCGCCATGGCAGAAGTGCGCAAGCTCGGCAAAGTGCTCGGCCCGCGCGGGCTGATGCCGAACCCGAAAACCGGGACTGTGACCGAAGACACAGCTAAGGCTGTTGGCGAAGTGAAGGCTGGTCGAGTGGAATTCAAGCTCGACAAGAACGGCAACGTTGCGGTGCCGGTCGGAAAATTTTCTTTCGCAGAAAACCAGTTGGTAGAAAACGGAACCGCGATCATCGAAGCGGTCGTCAAAGCCCGTCCAGCGACGGCCAAGGGCCGTTTCGTCGAGGGGATGACGCTGGCCGCGACGATGTCACCGGGGTTGCACGTCGATCCTTCGCCTTATCTCAGCATTTAATTTTTATGAGACCCGAAAAAGCCAACATCGTTGAGGACCTTTCCGAGAAACTGAACGGCTCGCCGTTTATCCTGGTGACCGATTACCAGCGGATGAAGGTCGATCATTTCGGTGAGCTGCGAAACCGGCTTGCCCCAACGGGCGCCGAAGTACACGTAGTTAAGAACAGCTTTTTGAAGCGCGCCATGTCGGCGAGCGGAATGCCGGACCTGGCCGAGCAATTGAGCGGTCAGACCGCGGTCGTGACCGGCAACTCGGACGTGGCTCCGGTTGCGAAGGTCTTGAAGGCCTTCGCGGCGGAGTTCAAGATCGCCTCGCTCAAAGTCGGCGTCGTCGACAAAGCCGTGCTCTCGACCGCAGAGGTGGAGTCGCTGGCCGACCTGCCGCCGCGTGATATTCTGCTCTCGCAGCTCCTCGGCGTGCTCCTGGCTCCGGCGACCAAGTTGGCCAGGACTTTGAACGAGCCGGCCGCGGCTTTGGCCCGGCTCCTAAATGCCAAAGCCGAAAAGGAAGGCCAGCCGGCGGAGGCCACAGCCTAACGACTAACAAATTTCGCCCCGCAACTGCAGGGTGAGCAACAAAACAAGAACAACACTGTCCGAGCCGACGGCTGTCGGCTGTAATTTCCCGGGGGCTTCCGGGAACGGCAATTGGAGGAAACTAAAATGGCAGATACAAATGCAATTGTGGAGCAACTCAGCGGGCTGACCGTTCTCGAGGTTGCTGGATTGGTGAAGCAACTCGAAGAAAAATGGGGCGTGAGCGCAGCGGCTCCGGTGGCGATGGCGGCAGCGCCGGCTGCCGGCGGCGGTGCGGCAGCTCCGGCAGCGGAAGAAAAGACCACTTTCGATGTCATCCTCAAGGAAATGGGCTCGAACAAGATCGGCGTGATCAAAGAAGTTCGCGCCGCGGTCCCCGGACTCGGCCTGGCGGAAGCCAAGGCATTGGTCGAGGGCGCGCCCAAAACCATGAAGGAAGGCGTGACCAAGGAAGAAGCCGAAGAGATCAAGAAAAAGGTCGAAGCGGCCGGCGCCAAGGTCGAAATCAAATAATTTTCCATCCTCTGGCGGGCGCGGCGCGAGAAAGCACTTGCGCCCGCCGGCAGGATGTGAATATTTACGTCCCCCTTTTTCTGACTCAGGACGCCCGACGTATTTTTAACTCGCTCTCGAAGGCAAATCTCAAGATTGGCAACAAAACGGTGGAGGTGACATTAACCGACCGCCGTTTTGCTGCCACTTTTTTCGCCCGCTTTTTTCGGATAAATCCGTAACCCTCAGTTTACCCTCGCGGCCTGCATCCAGGGTCGCTGCAGGTTTTTAATCATTGGAGATTGGTGCCACTAGTTATGTCAGACCGTACTGCAATAGAGCGTATCCACTTCGGCAAAATCAAAGAAGCGATTGAGCCGCCGAACCTGATCGAGGTTCAACTCAATTCCTACGTCGATTTTCTGCAAAAAGACGTCCCGCCGAGCAAGCGCAAGAACACCGGGCTGCAAACGGTTTTCAAGGAAGTTTTCCCAATCGAGAGCTACGATGAAAAGGCGACCCTCGACTTCAGCCAGTATGAAATCGGCGAGCCGAAACTGAGCGCGCTCGAGGCGCAGCGCGAAGGCCAGACCTATAGCGCGCCGCTACACGTCACTTTCCAGCTCAAGGAGGAGAAGGGGACGAAGGAAGAGAAAGTTTACATGGGCGAAATCCCGCTCATGACGCCGTCGGGCACGTTTGTCATCAACGGTGCGGAACGCGTTGTCGTTAGCCAGCTCCATCGCTCCCCGGGCATCGCGTTCGAGTCGAGCATCCACCTCAACGGCAAGGTGCTCTACAGCTTCCGAATCATCCCGGATCGCGGCTCGTGGATCGAAGTGCAATTCGACACCAGCGACCTGCTCTACATCTATCTCGACCGTCGCAAACGCCGCCGGAAATTCCTCGCCACCACCTTCCTCCGCGCTCTCGGCTACGGAACGGATGAAGAGGTCATCAAACTTTTCTACAACATTGAAGACCTCAAGCTGAGCGAGAAGCTCGACGAGGAAAGCCTCGCGATGAAGGTTCTCACCGCCGACGTGCTCGATGGCGAAGTCACGGTCGCGCGCGCTTTCGAGCCGCTCACCCTCGCCGCCGTCCGCCAGATTATGGCGCTCGGGCACAAGACGGTCAAAGTGATCGATATCACGCACGACGACACGGTCGTGAAAGCGCTGAAAAAAGACCCGGCGCACGACCAGGAAGAAGCGCTCAAGGATATCTACCGCAAACTGCGCCCGGGCGATCCGCCGACGGTGGCGAACGCCCGCGCTCTCCTCAAGCGTCTCTTTTTCGACCCGAAGAAATATGATCTCGGTCGGGTCGGCCGCTACAAGCTCAACCAGAAGCTGGGCATCGACGTCGATCTCGGCGAGCGCATCCTGACAGACAAGGATTTCATCGCGGCGATCAAGTACCTCATCAGTCTTCGCCGCGGCGAAGGCACGCTCGATGACATCGATCATCTCGGCAGCCGCCGCGTCCGGACCGTTGGCGAACTTCTCGCCAATCAGTGCCGCGTCGGTCTTGCCCGTACCGAGCGTTTGGTGAAAGAGCGCATGACGCTGTTCGACGTGAACATCGACGGCATGACGCCGCAGAAGCTGATTAACCCGAAGGCGCTCAGCGCCGTCGTACGCGATTTCTTCGGCCGCTCTCAGCTCTCACAGTTCATGGATCAGACCAATCCGCTCGCCGAGCTGACGCACAAGCGTCGTCTCTCCGCCCTCGGGCCCGGCGGTCTGAGCCGCGATCGCGCCGGCTTCGAAGTGCGCGACGTCCATCCGTCGCACTACGGCCGCATCTGTCCGATTGAGACGCCGGAAGGTCCAAACATTGGTCTCATCAGCTCGATGTCGACCTTTGCCCGGATCAACGAATTTGGTTTCATCGAAACGCCGTATCGCAAGGTCGAAAACGGCCGCGTCAGCGATCAGGTGGATTATCTGACCGGTGATCGCGAAGAAAATTTCATCGTGGCGCAGGCGAATGCGCCGATGGACGCGAAAGGTCATTTCACAGGAGAAAAGGTTTCCGTCCGTTATCGCGGTGACTTCCTCGAAGTCGAACCGAGCAAGGTCCACTACATGGACGTCTCGCCGAAGCAGCTCGTCTCCGTCGCTGCGGGCCTCATTCCGTTCCTCGAGCATGATGACGCGAACCGCGCCTTGATGGGCTCGAACATGCAACGCCAGGGCGTGCCGCTGATCGTTTCCGAATCGCCGCTCGTCGGTACCGGTCTCGAAGGCAAAGTGGCGCGCGACTCGCGTGCGGTAGTAGTCGCGACCGAAGCCGGTCGCGTTGCTTCCGTTACCGCCGACCAGATCGTCGTGACGAAGGACGGCGAAATGCCGGAAAGCCGCAAGAAACTCAAAACCGATCTCGAAGCGGGCATTCACGTTTACGAATTGCGCAAATTCATGCGCTCGAACGCCGGCACCTGCGTGAACCAGAAGCCGATCGTGAAAAAAGGCCAGCACGTGAAGCGCGGCCAGGTCATCGCGGATGGCCCGAACACCGAACACGGCGAGCTCGCGCTCGGCCGCAACGTCCTCGTCGCCTTCATGCCTTGGAACGGCTACAATTTCGAAGACGCGATCATGATCTCGGAGAAGGTCGTAAAGGAAGACATCTACACTTCCATTCACATCGACGAATTCGAGATCGGCGCCCGCGACACCAAGCTTGGCCCGGAAGAAATCACCCGTGACATTCCGAACGTAAGCGAGGAAGCGCTCCGCAACCTCGGCTCCGACGGCGTCATTCGCGTCGGTGCGGAAGTGAAGCCGGGCGACATCCTAGTCGGCAAAATCACCCCGAAGAGCGAGACGGAACTGGCTCCGGAAGAGCGCCTGCTTCGCGCCATCTTCGGCGAAAAAGCGGCCGACGTGAAAGACACGTCGCTGACCGTTCCGTCGGGTACCTACGGCATCGTGATGGACGTCAAAGTCTCGTCCCGCCACGAAGCCGCCCGGGAAAAACTCACGCCGGCGGAAACCAAGCGCCAGCTCAAGGCGATCACAGAAGACAATCGCAAAAAGAAAGACGAGCTGACGGAACAACTAACCGACGCGCTTTCCAACGTCCTGTTGGGCGAGAAAATTCCGCTCGACGTCGTGAATGCGCAGACTGGCGAAATCATCATTCCGGCGAATCGCAAGATCACCAAGACTCTGCTCCGCAAGCTCGCCATCGCTTACGACCACATCGAGATCGATCCCTCGCCGATTCGGAACAAGATCCGCGAGATCATCGCGCAGTACGAGCACAAATTTGCGGAGCTTGAGCTGGAGCGGGAACGCTCGATGGATCGCGTCGAAAGCGGCGACGACATCGACCCCGGCATCATCAAGCAGGTGAAAGTGTTCGTCGCGAGCAAGCGCAAACTGAGCGTGGGCGACAAAATGGCGGGACGCCACGGCAACAAGGGTGTTGTCGCGCGCATCGTGCCTGAAGAAGACATGCCTTATCTGCCGGATGGAACGCCGGTCGAGATCGTTCTCAATCCGTTAGGCGTGCCGAGCCGTATGAACGTTGGCCAGGTTTTGGAGACGCACCTCGGCGTTGCCGCCAAGGCGCTCGGTTTCAAAGTTGCGACTCCCGTTTTCGACGGTATTTCGGAAGCGAAGATTCGCGAGTACCTCAACGACGCTAAGAAAGTCGACGGCTTTACCTGGGTGCAGGAAAACGGCAAGGCTCGTTTGTTCGACGGTCGCACGGGCGATGCGTTCGATCAGGAAGTCGTGGTCGGCTACATCTACATGCTCAAGCTCGGTCACCTGGTCGCGGACAAGATTCACGCCCGCGCGGTCGGCCCCTACTCGCTCGTTACCCAGCAGCCGCTCGGCGGCAAGGCGCAGTACGGCGGTCAGCGTTTCGGCGAGATGGAAGTCTGGGCGCTCGAGGCCTATGGCGCGGCTTACACCCTGCAGGAGCTTCTGACCGTGAAGTCTGACGACGTTCAGGGACGCACCCGGATCTACGAATCGATCGTGAAGGGCGATAATTCGCTCGAAGCCGGCACACCGGAATCTTTCAACGTGTTAATCAAGGAAATGCAGTCGTTAGGCCTCGACGTCAAAGTCGGCGGCCAGGCGCCGACCTTTCTCGAAAACGTTGCCTAACAATCTACCAAACTTAGAAATACAGCTCTCATTATGAACGAACATTCCTGGCGGGAATTGGTGGGTGAAGAACGCACCGTGGGTTTCGATCAGGTCGCGATCGGGGTCGCTTCCAGCGACACGATGCGCTCCTGGAGCAAGGGCGAAGTTAAGAATCCGGAGACGATCAACTACCGGACTTTCAAGCCGGAAAAAGGCGGCTTGTTCTGCGAGCGCATTTTCGGTCCGACCCGCGACTGGGAATGTTCCTGCGGAAAATACAAGCGGATCAAGCACAAGGGCGTGATCTGCGATCGTTGCGGCGTCGAGGTCACGCTCGCTCGCGTGCGGCGTGAGCGGATGGGCCACATCGAGCTCGCCGTCCCCGTTTCCCACATCTGGTTCTACAAATGCATGCCCTCGCGGCTCGGCCTCATGCTCGACATGAGCGCGCGTCAACTCGAGCGGGTCATTTATTACGAGGACTACATCGTCATCGACCCGGGCAACACGCCCCTCACGAAATGCCAGCTCCTCACGGAAGTGGAATATCGCGAAGCGCAGGACCAGTACGGCGAAGAATTCAAAGCCGGCATGGGTGCCGACGCGGTCAAAGTGCTGCTCAGCGAAATCGAACTCTCAAAGTTGAACAAGGAACTCGAGGAAGCGATGGGCAACACGAAGAGCAAACAGATTCGCAAGAAACTCGCGAAGCGTTTGAAACTCGTGCAGGGCTTTGCGTCCTCGCATTCGCGCCCCGAATGGATGGTCCTCGAAGTGCTCCCGGTCATCCCGCCAGATCTGCGTCCGCTCGTCCCGCTGGAAGGCGGCCGCTTTGCGACCTCGGATTTAAACGATCTTTATCGTCGCGTCATTAACCGCAACAATCGGTTGAAGAACCTGCTCCAGCTCAAAACGCCGGACGTCATCATCCGCAATGAAAAGCGCATGTTGCAGGAAGCGGTCGACGCGCTCTTCGATAACGGTCGCCACGGCCGCGCCGTCACAGGCGCCGGCAATCGCCCGCTCAAGTCGCTTAGCGACATGCTCAAGGGCAAGGGCGGACGTTTCCGTCAGAACTTGCTCGGTAAACGCGTCGATTACTCCGGCCGTTCCGTCATCGTCATTGGACCTGAGCTGAAGCTCAACCAGTGCGGTCTGCCGAAAAAAATGGCGCTCGTTTTGTTCGAGCCGTTCATCATTCGCCGCCTCAAGGATCTCGGTTACGTGCATACCGTGCGGAGTGCGAAAAAAATGATCGAGCGCCAGACGCCCGAAGTCTGGGACATCCTCGAGGAAGTGACCAAGGGACACCCGGTCCTCTTGAACCGCGCCCCGACCCTGCATCGTCTTTCGATTCAGGCTTTCGAGCCGCTCCTCATCGAAGGCGAAGCGATCCGCATTCATCCGCTCGTCTGCACCGCCTACAACGCGGACTTTGACGGCGACCAGATGGCGGTCCACGTGCCGCTCTCAGTCGAAGCGCAGATGGAGGCGCGCATGCTAATGCTCGCGCCAAACAACATCTTCTCGCCCTCGAGCGGCAAGCCGATCACGACTCCGTCGCAGGACATCACGTTAGGCTGCTACTACCTGACGCAGAATCCGCGGCGCGCTGCGGGTGTGGCGGCGGAATCGCGTCTCCCACTTTTCGAGAACGCGACCGAAGTTGAGTTCGCGATGGCCGATGGCGCCGTGAAAACCCATGACCGCATTCGGCTGAAGAATCCCGATCTCGGCAAGGATACCATTTACGGCGACAAGGAGACCCACGTCATCGAAACGACTGCGGGTCGCGTCATCTTCAACGAGATCTGGCCTGATGGACTCGGCTTCTTCAACAAAGCCGCGGGCAAGAAACAGCTCAGCGACATCATTTGGCGTTGCTATCAGGTCGCGGGCCAGGACGGCACAGTCGAAACACTCGACAAGCTGAAGGAACTCGGGTTCCGCGAAGCGACCAAGGCCGGCGTCTCGATCGGTATCTCGGACATGATCATTCCGAAGGAGAAAGAGCTCCAGCTCGCGAACGCCTACAAGCAGATCAAGACGGTCGAGCAGCAGTATCGCAAGGGCATCATCACCGACGGCGAGCGCTACAATAAGATCATCGACATCTGGACTCACGCTGGCGATGAAATCTCCAACGTCATGTTCCGCACCCTCGAGCATAACGAGGGCCGCAAGGAACTGAACCCGGTCTTCCTCATGGTCGACTCCGGCGCGCGCGGTAACCGGCAGCAGGTCAAACAGCTCGCCGGTATGCGTGGTTTGATGGCCAAGCCCTCGGGCGAGATCATCGAACGCCCGATTACCTCTAACTTCCGTGAAGGTCTGACCGTGCTGGAGTATTTCATCTCCACCCACGGCGCCCGCAAAGGTCTGGCCGACACCGCCCTCAAGACCGCCGACTCGGGTTACCTGACGAGAAAGCTGGTCGACGCGTCGCAGGACGTGATCATCAACGAAATGGATTGCGGCACGGTCAACGGCATCACGGTCAAGTCGATCTACGAAGGCGACGAAGAAGTGGTCGATCTTTCGACCCGCATCGTCGGCCGCGTCAGTTGCGAAACGGTCGTCGACCCGGTGACGAAGAAAAAAATCATCAAGGCCAACCAGATGATCGACGAGCCGACGGCGGCTGCGATTGAGAAAATCGGCGTCGAGAGCCTCAAGATTCGTTCCGTGCTCACCTGCGAAACTGGGCGCGGCGTTTGCGCGCATTGTTACGGCCGCAACCTCGCGACCGGACAGTTCGTCAAGCTCGGCGAAGCCGTCGGCATCATTGCGGCGCAGTCGATCGGTGAACCCGGCACGCAGTTGACGATGCGAACCTTCCACATCGGTGGAACGGCGAGCCAGACCTTCAAACAGCCGATCATCAAGGCGAAGAACGATGGCCAGGTGCAGTTCAACGACCTGCGCACCGTGCAGTCGCTCGACGGCAACTGGATCGCCCTGAATAAGAACGGCTCCGTCTCGTTGCATAACGAAGAGGGCCGCGAAATCGAGCGCTACAACATCGTTATCGGCTCGGTCATTTCCGTGGCCGACGGCGGCAATGTGAAGAAGGGCGAAACCTTTGTGCAATGGGATCCCTACAACGTCCCGATTCTGACCGACAAGAGCGGCAAGATCGAATTCCGCGACATGATCGCGGGTGTGACGATGAAGCGCGAAGTCGACGAAGCGACTGGTCTCATGGGCACCGTCATTATCGAGCATAAGGAAGATCTCCACCCGCAAATCGTGATCGTGGGCGACGGAGGTGAAGTGGCCGCGAGCTATTCGATCCCGGCTGGCGCGCACGTCATCGTCGAGGCGAATCACAAGATTCGCGCCGGCGCCCTGCTCGCCAAGACGCCCCGAAAAGTGGCCAAGACCAAGGACATCACCGGCGGTCTGCCGCGGGTTGCGGAATTGTTCGAGGCGCGCCGTCCGAAAGACGCGGCCGAGATCGCGAAGATCGATGGCATCGTCGAAATCGGCGGCACCGTGCGTGGCAAACGGAAGCTCATCTTGAAGGACACCGAAACCGGCGCCGAAGAAGAGCATCTCATTCCGATGAACAAACACATGATCGTCTTTAAGGGCGACTTCGTGAAGAAGGGCTCGCAGCTCACCGAAGGTCCGGTCGTTCCGCACGAAATTCTCGAGGTCTGCGGACCGCAGGATTTGCAGGAGCACCTCGTGAACGAAGTGCAGGAAGTTTATCGGCTCCAGGGTGTGGAGATTAACGACAAGCACATCGAGATAATCGTTAGGCAAATGCTCCGCAAGGTGAAGATCACCGATCCGGGCGACACTTCGCTTCTCTGGGGCGACCAGATCGACCGGCTCGATTTCGAGGCCGAGAACAAGAAGGTGGTCGACCAGGGCGGCAAGCCCGCGGAAGCGACTCCGGTTCTGCTCGGCATCACCAAGGCTTCACTCGAGACCGACAGCTTCATCTCGGCGGCTTCGTTCCAGGACACGACCCGCGTCCTGACCGAAGCGGCGACGTTAGGCAAGATCGATCGTCTGCGCGGCTTCAAGGAAAACGTGATCATGGGTCACCTGATTCCGGCCGGCACTGGCTTCCCGGCGGTGCGCGAGATCAAGCTCGTCGAGCTCGGCGAACAGGTTGGTGCTCCGCTCATGGAAGAGCCCGAACCGCAACCGGCGCTTGGCTAAACTAAATTCAATGCTGTAAAGATGAGGGCCGCACGCGAGTGCGGCCCTCGTTGTTTCAATATGTCGATCGCAACCAAAACCGGCGATGCCGGCCAGACCTCGCTCATGTATGGAAAGCGCGTGCCCAAGACCGACGCGCGGGTCGACGCTTACGGCTGTGTCGACGAACTAAACTCCGCGCTCGGGGTGGTTCGCGCTACCACCGGGGGATCGTCAGTCGCCGAACAAATTCTCTCGATTCAAAAGGAGCTCGTCACCGTGATGGGCGAGCTGGCCACCGCGCCGGAAGACCTGGCCCGCTACGAAAAGGACGGCTACGGACTAACGACCGCGGCGATGGTCGATCGCCTGACCGCGGCGATCGACGAGCTCGAGAAAGACAAAACGCTATACGGCAAAGGCTGGGCCATGCCCGGGAACACCCCGCTCGGCGCAGCGCTCGACGTTGCGCGTACGGTTTGCCGCCGTGCCGAGCGGCGCGTCGCCGCGCTCGAAGGAGCGGAACATTCGATCAAAGAAGTTCTGCGCTACCTGAACCGGCTTTCCGATCTCTGCTGGCTCCTCGCGCGCTTCGTTGAGAAGCAGATCGCCTAACGAGGCACCGCGTAAGCCTCTGAATCAGGCCGCGCCGCGTCTACTTCGGCACGTCGTCGTCCTTGCCGAGATACTCCCAACGCTGCAGCGAAATCGGCACGTTCCCGTTCTTCCAAACGAAATCGTGAAACGCGCGGAGGGTAAATTTCTCGCCCTGCTTGAGACGCGCTTCGGCCAGCATCTTCGTGATCTGGAGTTTTCCAATCTGGTAGGTGATCGCCTGTCCCGGCGCGGTCGAAAATGCAATCGCTTCCTCCCGCGCGGTCTCCCGATCCATCGGCACCTTTTTTTCCAGATATTCCGCTGCCTGCTCCAAGGTGAAATCACCGAGTGCGAGTTTCACATCCACTTCCACCCGCAGCGCGCGCAGGCGCATGAAATTGTAGATGATTTCGCGGGTGTGAGGACTGTCGTCGAACAAGCCGGCCTGCAGCATCATCTCCTCGGCGTAGAACCCGATGCCCTCGTTCGCGCCGGAATCGTAATAGTGCCGCCGAATCGGGTCCTCATGTTTCCAGGAAAGACAGAGCTGAAAATAATGTCCGGGGATTCCTTCGTGCACGATGATCGGCCGCGGATCCTGCGCCGTGGCGCGCCAGAAATAGCTCAGTTTGTCCGAAGGCTCATCGACATAACGAATGCAGTCTTCCGTTAGGCGCGAAGGCGACGTGAAATCATCTGTCTCGGTATAGCCGAGCGCGCGCAGATAGTTCGGGGTCGGTCGCAGCGTGTAGTGCTGCACCCAGTTCGGCACGGTGAGAAGGTTATTCTCCTCGAGAAATTTCCGCACCTGCAATTCCTTCGCCGCATTGTCTGCGATCCAGGAATCCATCTTCGCCGCCACCTTGAGCGGCGGGACATTCCGGTTCCGGTTCTTCTCGTAGGCTTCGAATGCGACTGCGCGATTCCATTCCTGCCGGCCCATCGCGAGGAGTTCTTCCGGAGTGTAGGGCATGAGGGCGACATTCCTGAGGAAGAAAACGTAAGCGTCACGACCGAGCGCGGTTTCGTTAGGCAGGGAGGGCAGAATCTTCTGCAGATGGGCACGGAAATTTTCCAGCGCATCTCCGGCGCGGGCGACGGCATCATCCAATTTCTTCTGGGGCAGCGTGGTCGAACCGTTGAGCGCTGCCGCCATTTTTCGCAGGTTTTCGCTCGTGCCCTCCAGTCCCTGGATCGCGACAGTCACGAAGGGCGCCGGCGGCCTCTCCAGGTTTTCCTTCGCTTGCTGCAGGATCGAGGGAATGTTCTCGATCCGGGCCAGAATCTCGCGACTGTGCTTTTCGTCGTAGGGCGCCGGGACGGTCAGTGCTTCCGCCAGTGCGGTCAGCGTTTGTCCGAGATAAAAATTCGGATCGCGTTTCCAGCGCGGATTCACATCCAACTCCCAACGCACCCGCGCTAAGGCAGAACCGATCAGTCGATAATCGACCTGCCGGGGAATTGGCCACCTGCCGGCATCGATTTGTTTCCAGCGCGTCTCGAACTCTCCCAAGTCAGTTCGCTGCTTCTCGATCGCGGTGCGCGACCAGTCGCGCATCCCACCGGGACGCTCGATGCGATTAACGTCGTCGCCTGTGAAGGGGGCGGTCTGCGCGCGCCAGGTCCAAAAGTCGTGCGCCAGTTTCTGCAACTGGTCAGCGCTCTGGGTTGGCGACTGTCCGTCGCTTAATCTCGCGAGTAGAAGTGAAAGGGCACAAATGATAAATCGTTTCATAGGAAAGCCTTCTCGCCATCCAACCTAGTGTTCGCGCCAGAGGATACGGAGCAAAATCCCGCGGCGCCTACCAAATCACTCGTAGCGGAGCGCGACCATCGGGTCGACCGCCATCGCGCGTCGGGCCGGGATGTAGCTCGCGATCAATCCCGCGCCGCCGAGCAGAACGAGAACGAGACCGTGAATCGAGAGATCATGCGCGCCCACACCGTAAAGCAGGCTGCCCATCCATCTCGTTAGGGCAAAAGCACCGAACAATCCGATCGCCAGTCCGATCCCGACGATCATCATGCTCTGCTGCAGAATCATTCGCAGGACATCGCCGCGCTGCGCTCCAAGCGCCATTCGGATGCCGATTTCGCGGGTCCGTTGCGCCACGCCGTAAGCGATCACGCCGTAGATACCGATCGCAGCCAGGAGGAACGCGACCGCGGCGAACGTGCCTAACAAGATCATGTTGAAACGCGGTTGCGCGAGCGTGCCACCGATCAGTTCTTCGAGCGGAACCAGTTTCGGCACGAAGACATCGCGATCCATTTCCTGAATGATGCGTCGCACCGCCACCTCGAGGCCGGACAAATTGGCGGTCGAAGTCCGAAATACGAGATGGCTCAACCGGTCCGGATTCTGCATCAGCGGGACGTAATATTCGGGCTTCGGCGGAGCGGCGAGCGAATCGTGCCGCGAACTGCCGACCACCCCGACAATCTCAACCGGATGCGACGAATCCTCGTCGAGCAACAGATGCTGCCCGATCGGATTTATGTTCGGGAAAAATTTCTGCGCGAAAGCTTCGTTCACCATCACGACGGAGGGCGCGTCTTGTGTGTCCCGCCGGTCGAAGACGCGTCCGGCGAGGAGCGGGATGCGCATCGCGCGAAAATAATCGCCCATGACTCTCAGGTTTGAGGCATCGGGATGATTACCCGGACCGGGATCCGGACGGCCCGCGATCCAGAAGGTCAGTGCGCTATCGTTTCCAGAGAACGGCAGGGGCGAGGCGCCACCGACCGCTTCCACCCCTGGCAGCGCGGCTATTTTTGGCAGGAAGCGCTCGAAATATTGGCGCTGCAGTTCCGGTTTCGAGTACTTCGCGCCCGGCAGAATCAATTCGGCCGTCATCACGCGCGTCGGATCAAATCCGGGATCGGTCGCGCGCAAATTCGCGAAGCTCTTGATCAACAAGCCGGCTCCCGCGAGGAGCAGGAGCGACAAGGCGACCTGAGTCACGACCAGCATTCCGCGCAAGCGATGGGATTCGGGTCCGGCTCCGGCGCGATTTCCTTCCTGCAACGACGCGCTCACATTCGGGCGCGTCACTTGCAGCGCCGGCACCAGCGCGAAGAGCAGCGTGCTAACAAAAGACACCGCGAGAGTGAACAAGATGACGGCGCCATTAATTCGCACCTGATCCAGGCGCGGCACATCCTGCGGGCCAAACGTGCGCAGAAGATCCACGCTCCACCAGGCGAGCAACAGGCCGCCGAGCGCCCCCCAGAAGGCGAGCAGAAAACCTTCCGCCAGCAATTGCCTAACGACGCGAGCGCGGCTGGCGCCGAGCGCCGTGCGGATCGCAATTTCGCGCTGCCGCGCGGTGGCCCGGGCGAGGAGAAGGTTGGCCACATTCGCACATGCGATCAGCAGGACAAAAAAGACGGCCGCCAGGACGACGAACAGAGCGGAGCGCACGTCGCCGGTGAGATCCTGATGCAATGGCACCACGATCGCACTCCGGTCGGTGTTTGAATCGGGATATTGCTTTTCGAGCCGCGCCGCAATGGCTGCGACTTCCGCGTTTGCTTGTGCAGCGGTGACGCCCGGTTTCAATCGTCCGACTGCCCGGAGGAAATGTGCCCCGCGCTCTTTCAAGACCGGCGCAGTCAGCGGATGGATCGGCATGAGATATTCCGTCTTCCCGTTGAGCGGATAGCGGAAACCCTGCGGCATCACGCCGATCACGGTGTAGGATCGGAGAGAGAGCCGCACCGGCTGGCCAATGATCTTCCGGTCGCCGTTGAAGTAACGCTGCCACGCTTCATAGGTGAGAACGACGACCCGCGCATCAGGACTATCTTCTGCGCGGGTGTAGGCCCGGCCGAGGAACGGCGCCACGCCAAGAACCTGGAAAATGTCTGACGTGGCCGCCAGGCCGTTCAACTCGTGTCCATCAGACCCACGGTTCAAAACGGCGCCCGCCCGCGTGTAAAGCGCAAGCGCGGAGAAAGACCGGGCCTGCTCGCGGAAATCGACATAGTCGGGAAAAGAGTGACTTTCGCGGTCGGCGCCCTTGTTTGGTGCACTCCAGAGCATGGCCAATTCGTTAGGCTGAGGAAAAGGCAGAGGCCGCAAAAGGACGGTATCAATCACGCTGAAAATGGCGCTGTTCGCCCCGATCCCGAGCGCGAGAGTGAGAATGGCGATGATACTGAAGCCGGGAGATTTCAGGAGCATGCGGAAGGCGTAGCGAAGGTCATTCATAAGATTTCTGATTCTTGATTGCCGATTGGTGTAGCGGCGGCGCAAAAGAGCGTGCGGAAAGAAGTTGAAGGCAGCAGGCGATACGCCCGCCCGTACCCTGAGAAGGCGCATTTTCACTCATAGCGGAGCGCGATTACGGGATTAACTTTCATCGCGCGGCGCGCGGGCACGAATCCGGCGAAAAGTGCGGCAGCACCGAGCAAAAGAATGACCACGCCATAAGTCACGAGATCTGTCGCGCCCACACCGAAGAGGAGTGCGCTCAACAGGCGCGTCGCGGCGAAGGCTCCCAGAAGTCCGACCACAATTCCAATCGCCGCCATCGTCAGGCTCTGCCGCAGGATCATCGCCAGCATCTGGTGCCTTTGCGCTCCAAGGGCCATCCGGATGCCGATCTCCCTCGTCCGTTGCGCCACGCTGTAGGCGATGACGCCGTAGATCCCGATCGCGGCGAGGAGCATTGCGACGGCCGCAAAGGCGCCGAGCAAGCCGGTGTTGAAACGCGATTGTGCGAGTGTCCGGCTAATCAGGCACCTGAGCGGTCTGACTTCCGGCACGAATTGCTGCCCATCGATCTCGTGCACGGCACGGCGGATCATCGCTTCCGCACCGCTCAGCTCAGCGCTATTCGTGCGCAGAACGATTTCCGTGTAGTTGTCGGGATTCTGCGAAAACGGGATGTAAAATTCCGGTACCTCGTCTTCCGCCAGGCTGTTGTGCTTTGTCGTTCCGACGACACCGACGATTTCCCGCGGCGGCTCTCCATTGGCTGGGTCAGCTCCGACGTTCACGCGTTGTCCGAGCGGATTTTGCTGCGGGAAATATTTCTCGGCGAAGGCAGCGTTGATCATCATGACAGGTGCAGTCTTCTCCTTGTCGCCTGCATCGAAGGTCCGGCCGCTTTGCATCGGAATGTGCATGGTGTGGAAGTAACTTCCGTTAGTCGTCAGGCGGGAAGCGGAGGGTTCCATCCCCTGTGGAGGGGCGGGCTGGCCAACGATAGTGAAAGTGCGGTGTGAGTCATCGCCGCCAAATGGCATCGGCGAAACCATCCCGGTCTCTTCGATCCCCGGGAGTGCTTTCAACTTCGTCATCAGTTGATCGAAAAACTGGACCTTCTTTTGCGAATTGTCGTAGCGCGCTTTCGGGAGCGCCTGCCAGAAAGTCAGCACGCCATTCGGATCAAACCCCGGCTGGACCGCGCTCAGGCTGGCGAAGCTGCGAATGAGCAACCCCGCTCCGACCAAAAGCACGAGTGAAAGCGCGAACTGCGAAACAACAAACGCGGAACGCAAACGATGGCCGCGCGCACCGGTTGAGCCGCGCGAAGTTTCCCTGAGCGATTGTTCGATCTGCGAACGCGACGCTTGCAAGGCCGGGATTAGTCCAAAGATCAGGCTCGTGAGGAGCGCGATTCCAAAAGTGAAGGCGACGACTGCGCCGTTAACTTGGATTTCTTTCAGCCGCGGCAGATCGGCCGGACCAAACGCGACCAGCGCGTCGGTGCTCCACCACGCGAAAAGGAGGCCGGCCGCGCCGCCGAGGAGCGCGAGGAGCAGAGTTTCGATGAGAAGCTGCCTAACGATTTGAAAACGATTCGCGCCCAGCGCGGTCCGGATCGCGATTTCGCGCTCCCGTCCCGCTGCGCGAGCGAGGAATAGATTGGCCACGTTGGCGCAGGCGATGAGCAAGACGAGCGCGACCGCTGCGCTCAGGACGAGGAGCGCGGGGCGGACGTCGCCGACGACATCGGATTGCAGATCGACCGCCCGTTCTGTTCTTCCGGCGTCGGTCTCGGAATATTGTTTCGCCAGCTGCGCGGCGATCGCCTGCAAATCCGCCGTCGCCGTCCGCAAATCGACACCCGGTTTTAAACGGCCGACGACCGCGAGAGAATGTGCGCCGCGGCGAGTGAGAAGATCGGTCGAAGAGCCCGAGAATAGCGGCTGGAGCGGCGCGATATAATCGACGTTGTCGCGCTGGATCGGAAACTTCCAATCGCGCGGCATGACGCCCGTGATCGTGTAGACATGGTCGGCCGATTTGATCTGTTTTCCGATGATGTTCCGATTCCCTGCGAAGCGCTTTTGCCAAAAGGAATAGCTGATCACCACGACCCGCGCGGCGCCGGGCTTTTCATCTTCGCGCGAAAACCCGCGACCAAGCAGCGGTTTCGTGCCCAGCACAGCAAAAATATCCGAGGTCGCAGCGAGGCCGGGCACGTCGGCCGAGTCCTCGCCCGTCCCCCAGATCGTGGCGGCGCTGGTGTAGGCGGCGAGGGCGCTGAAGGTGTGATTCTGCGCGCGGAGATCGAGGTAATCCGGATAGGAATGCACCTGCCGGTCATCTCCCGGATGTTGCGGCGCGCTCGCCCAGACCATCGCCAGGCGATCCGAATTTGGGAAGGGCAGGGACCGGAGAAGGACGGTATCGATCACGCTAAAGATGGCGCTGTTCGCCCCGATCCCGAGCGCGAGCGTAACGACAGCGACAAAAGTGAAGCCGGGAGACTTGATTAGTTGCCGGATGGCGTAGCGGAGATCGTTTAACATGATTTCGTTTTCCTGGGTTGCGATACGCTATTCAGTGCGAAGAGCGATCATGGGGTCTACTTTGGTGGCGCGGCGCGCCGGGAGGTAACAAGCGAGCATGGCGACGATCGCGAGCAGAATCGAAACGCCGGCAAACGTTAGCGGATCACTCACGCCGACGCCGAAGAGCAAACTGGCGAGCAAGCGCGTGAGACCAAACGCGCCGGCGAGTCCTACGGCCAATCCGAGCACGATGATTGACGATCCTTCGCGGATGATCATCTTCATGACGTCACCGGCGTTCGCACCTAAGGCCATGCGGATGCCGATCTCGTTAGTCCGCTGCGTGACCGAATAGGCCATCACGCTGTAGAGTCCGATCGCGCCAAGGACGAGTGCGAGCGCGGCGAAGAGCCCGAAAAGCAACGCGCGAAAGCGCGGCTGCGCGACCGAATCCCGCAATCCTTGATCCATTGTCATGACCTTCGCGACCGGCAATTGCGCATCCATAAATCTGACCTGCGCCCGCGCCGCGGAGGCGAGGCCCGCGACGTTCGCGCCCGCGCGCAAGACGAGTGTCATCTCCGGCCAGGGCGATTGCCGATGCGGAAGGTACATCTGCGGTTCCTCGGCGAGTGCGAGTCCGAAGTGCCTCACGTTGCCGACCACGCCTACGATCTCGCGTTCCATCGCGTCGCCCGGAAGGAAGGCGAGTCCCTGCTTGAGCTGGCGGCCGATCGGGCTCTCGTTAGGCCAGTATCGGCGCGCGAGCGCTTCGTTAATGATGATCACGCCGGGCGTGTTGCGATCATCGCGTTCGGTGAATGCGCGTCCGCCCAGCAGCGGAATACCCATGGTGTGAAAATATTCCGGCGTGACCACGTGCAATGGCGCCGCCGGTTGCCGGCCGGGCGCCGGCGCCGGCGCGCCCTTGATCGCGAATGTGCTCTTATCGACATCAAGACCGATGAGCGGCGCCTGCAGAGTCGCCGCTGCTGAATCCACGCCGGGTAATTTTCCCATCCGGTCGATCAATTCGGCAAAAAAAGCCGCGCGCCGATTGTCATCCGCATAACGCGAACGCGGCAGACTCACCTGCATGGAGAGGAGATTCCGCGGATTGAATCCGGGATCGACTTCCTGGAGCAGCACAAAACTCTTGAGCAACAAGCCGGCGCCGGCCGAGAGCATCATCGCGAGCGCGAGTTCCACGACGACAAACGCCGTGCGCAGCCGGCGTTCGTTCCTGCCCGCGCTGCTGCCGCGGCCACGATTCTTGAGCGAGTCCTCCAGATTTCTCCGCGTCATGCGCAAGGCCGGTATCAAACCGGACACCACTCCCGTGAGGAGGGTCAGGCTGGCGGCAAAAACGAGCACGTGCCAGTCGGCATGCACCTCGGTTAGTCGCGGCCAATCCAACGGTAGAAAACGCTTCAATGCGCTCGTACCCCAGGCGCTAACGAGAAGCCCGAGACCGCCGCCGATTGCCGCCAGGACCAGGCCTTCGACGGCGAGTTGCTTAGTCAATCGTCCGCGACTCGCTCCGAGCGCCGAACGAATCGCCATCTCCTTTTCGCGCGAAACGGCGCGGACTAATAAGAGGTTGGCGACATTTGCGCACGCGATCAGGAGAACAAGCGCGACGGCACCTTGCAGCACGAGGAGTGCGGTGCGCACGTCATGCACGAGGTATTCGCGCAATGGCACAACGCGGATCCCGACGCCTTCGTTTGTCTCCGGATATTGCTGCGCCAGGCGGGCCGAAAGCGCGCTCATCTCCGCCTGCGCCAGCTCCATCGACACGTCCGCTTTCGCTCGGCCTAACAGGTTGAAAATCCGATAGTCGCGCGGCGTTCCCTTACCGCTGCGGGCCGCAATCCAGATGTCCGCCGTCGTTTGCGCGACGCGAAATCCGGCCGGCATGATGCCAATAACAACGTACTGCACATCGCTGATCGCGATCGCGCGACCGATCAATCCGGGATCGGCCCCGAAGCGGCGCTGCCAAATTTCGTGGCTGAGAATCGCCACTCTCTCCGCGGCAGGTCGATCTTCCTCCGGCAAAAAATTTCGACCGCGCGCTGGCGCGACCCCAAGCGCGGGGAAGAGATTCTGCGTCACGACGCCGAGTTGGATGCGCTCCGGTTCGCCGCCGCCCGTAAGATCGCGGCTCACCGCAGTGTATGCGGCCAACTCCTCGAAGGAGTTTGCCTGTTCTTTGCAGTCGAGATAATCGGCCATCGAAATCAAGCCGCTGTCGAGATCGGCGGATTGGTGGCTCGCGAGCAGCATCCACAATTTGGCCGGCTCTTTGTAAGGCAACGACCGAAGCAGAACGCTGTTGACGATGTTGAAGATGGCGAGGTTCGCGCCGATGCCGAGCGCAAGCGTGATACCAGCCGCGGCGGCGAATCCGGGAGACTTGATCACCTGCCGGAGAGCGAATTTGAGATCGTGAATCATGTTTCGATCCTTTGGCTTTCTATTCCTCGCGCAGCGCCATGATCGGATCTACGCGGGAGGCGAGGCGCGCGCTGAAAAAGCAGGCCAGCAGGGCTACGCTCGTGAGTGAAACGAGCGCGGTCGCCAAGGTCGTGAAGTCGAAAATGGCACTGTTGGCGCCGATCCCGAGAGCAAGGCTGACGATGGCGACAAAGGTGAACCCGGGAGACTTGATGAGCTGTCGAAAAGCGTAGCGGAGGTCGTTTATCATATCGTTATGCAATTTCTATTCATATCGGAGCGCGACCATCGGATCGACCCTGGTGGCACGGAACGCGGGAATGATGCTGGCGAAAAAAGCGGCCGCCGCGAGAATCGCGAGGACAAGAAAATAGGTCGCAAGATCGGTCGCCCCGACGCCGTAAAGCATCGAGCTTAACAATCGCGTAGCGGCGTATGCGAACGGGACGCCGACCAGCATCCCGGTCAGAACCAGTACCCCACTTTGGCGCAGGACCAGCCGCAGCATTTCGCCCCGCTGCCCGCCGAGCGCCATCCGGATTCCGATCTCCTTCGTGCGTTGGGTGACGGAGTAGGAGATGACGCCGTAGAGTCCGATAGCCGCGAGCAAGGTGGCAAGGCCGGCAAAAATCGACAGGAGCAGCATGGCGAATTTGCGTCGCAGGACCGACTTCGCGAGCACGTCCTGCATCGTGCGCGCATTCGCCAGCGGGACATTGCGATCAACACTCCAGACGGCTTTCTGCACCGCGCGAAGCAGGCCGAGCGGATTCGCGACCCCGCTCCGCACCGCGAAAAACATCGAGGGCCACTGCGTCTGGGTGAAGGGCACGTAAACCTCCGGTCGCGCCGCCTTCTCCAGCGCGACGTGCCGCACGTTTCCGACCACTCCGATGACCTGCAGCTTTTCCGCCTTCGGCCCGAAGTCGGTCAGGTATTGTCCGATCGGGTTCCGTCCTTTGAAAGCACTGGCTGCCGTCGCCTGATTGATGATCGCGACCGGCAACGAAGTGCTCGTGTCGTGGGCGGTGAATTGACGACCGCGCACGAGGGGAATCCCCATCGTGGGAAGATAATCCGGCGTGCTGACCCGGACGTCCGCCTCGTAGCTCTGTGGGTCGCCCGGCACACTGAAGGAGCGCGAGCTATTGCCTCCGGCGAGCGGCAACCGGCTGACCGCGCCGACCGATTGCACGCCCGGCACCGCTTTGATGCGCTCGACCACCTCGCGATAAAAATTGGTCTGCTGCGTCGCATCCGCCGATCTGGCCAGCCCGATGTTGAAAACGAGCAGGCGATAGGAGTTAAAGCCGGGGTCGACGCGCGTCAGCCGAACGAAGCTTTTCATCATCAGCCCGGCCCCGACAAGCAGGACGAGCGACAAGGCGATCTCAACCGCGATCAGGGCGGAGCGGGCCGGACTCCGGCCTAACGAACTCCCGCGTTCGCCTTCCCGCAATGCTTCGGTCGGGTTGGCGCGCGAACCGAAGAGCGCCGGCGCGAGCCCGAAGAGTGTCCCGGTCACGACCGAGGCGAGGATGCTGAAGGCGAGCACCTGGCGATTGAGGCCGATCCCGGCAAAATCCGCGATCTCCGGCGGAGCGAGCGAGAGCAGAATCGGCAGCGCCCAGGTGGCGAGGAGGAGGCCGAGTGCGCCACCGAGGAGGGCGAGAAGCACGCTCTCGGTCAGCAACTGGCGAATCAAACGCAGGCGAGATGCGCCCAGCGCCGTCCGAATCGCGATCTCGCGCGAGCGCGTCGCGGCCCGGGCGAGGAGGAGGTTGGCGACATTGGCGCAGGCGATGAGGAGGACAAATGAAACCGCGCCGAACAACATCAGGAGCATCGGTCGAAGGTTGCCGACGACCTCCTCGCGCAGCGGGACGAGGACGACGCCAGTGTCCTCGTCTTCGTTGGGATATTGTTTCTCGAGCCGTTGCGCGATCGCGTTCATCTGTGCCTGCGCCTCTTGCATCGTGACGCCCGGTTTCAGGCGCGCCCAGACATCGAGATAGCTGCTGTCACGCAGCTGTCGCGGATCGTCGTTAGGCGAAAGCGGATGCACCGGCACGTTCCAGGGCGAGGGCAGCCAAAGCTCCGCGTAATCATCCGGCGAGAAGGCCATCGGCATCACGCCGATGATGGTGAACTTCTCGCCATCGAGGACCAGATCGCGCCCGATCACGCCGCGATCGGCTCCATAGCGACGCGACCACAAAGCCTGGCTGAGCACGACGACGCGAGAATTTCCCGGCTTGGCGTCAGGCGGGCCGAACGTGCGGCCGAGAATCGGCCGGGTGTCGAAGAGAGAGAAAAACTGAGCCGACGCCATCGCGGCGCGGACGCGTTCCGGCTGCTGTCCGCCGGAAAGATTTCGCGAAGATCCGCTCACGCAGGCCATGGCGGAGAAGACAGAATTCTGCGCCTGCCAATCGAGGAAGTTGGCGGGCGAAGCATCCTCGTTCGAGACCCCGGTGCTGCGGACGGTTTGCGAAACGGAAACGATCTGCTCCGAGTGAGGATAGGGCAGCGGATGAAGCAGAACCGCATCGACCACGCTGAAGATGGCCGTGCTGGCGGCGATGCCGAGAGCGAGGGTGACGACAGCGATAGTCGTAAAGGCGGGAGATTTGAAAAGCTGACGGAAGGCGTAGCGAAGATCGTTTAGCATATAGTTAGGCGATTTTTATTCATAACGAAGCGCGACCATCGGATCGACCCGCGTGGCGCGGCGGGCCGGGATGAGGCAGGCCGCCATCGCGACCGCACCGAGGAGGACGGTGGCGCCAGCGAGCAGAGCGGGGTTGTGCGCGGAAACCTCGTAGAGCTGCGAAGCGAGCAGTCCGCCGAGGGCAAACGTAGCCCCGAGTCCAACGAGCAGGCCGATCACGACCGGTTGCATTCCTTCCGAAATGATCAGCTGCAAAACATCCCGCGCCTGCGCGCCTAACGCCATCCGCAGGCCGATCTCGCCGGTTCGTTGCTCGACCGTGTAGGCGACCGCGCCGTAAATGCCGACGAGGGCGAGGAGCAGCGCGAGGAGCGCAAAGGCCCCGAGCAAACTCATCGTGAGACGCTGCTGGCCTAACGAGTCGCGAATGACCTGCTCCATCGTTTGCGGCTGGATGAAGGGCAGCTCGCGATCAACCCGATCCAGAGCGGCGCGGGCCGTCCCGAGGAGCATCTCCGGCCGCCCGGGGCCGCGCAACGCCAGGGCGAGAAACGAGTTCGCGCGCTGCGCGAAGGGCCGATAAAATTCGACCTCGTCTTTCTTTGCCATTCGCTCCGAGCGCACGTCGCCCACCACTCCGACGATTTCGGTTAACGTTCCGACGCCGTTGATTCCTCCGAGGAGCAATTGTTGCCCGATGGGATTGATGCCGGGGAAAATCGCGCGGGCCGAGGACTGACTGATCAAAACCACCTGTGGATGATCGGCATCGTCCGTTGGTTCGACATCGCGGCCCGCCAGCAACGGAATGCCGAAGGTGCGGAGGTAACCGGCCGAGACGCCGTGGGTCACGGCAATCGGGCGTTGCGCCAACGGCGGCGGTGCGGTATCCGGCCGCGCGTACGGGGTGTGCGAAACACCACCGCTCAGCGGAACGAGGTCCGTGATCGCGGCCGATTCGACGCCCGGCATGCCTTGTAGTTCGGTCCGCAGTCGCTCGGCGAACCGCGCCTGCGAGCGGTCGTCTCCATAATGCACGGCGGGCAACCCAATTCCTCCGAGCCAAATTCCGTCCGGGCGAAAACCGATCTTCTCCTGGCTCAGCCGGTTGAAGCTCGTGAGCAAAAGCGCCGCGCCCGCGAGCAAGAAAACGGACAACGCAACCTGGGCCGCGACCAGCCCTCGACGCACCCGTTGCTGGCCACGGCTTCCGCTCATGGAGCGGCCGCCATCCTTCAATTCGTTTGCCAGTTCGGTGCGCGAGCTTTGCCAGGCCGGATACAAACCCATGGCGAGCCCTGTGCCTAGGGACAGGATCAGAGTGAAGAGGAAGACCGGCCAATGCAGAGTGAGATTCGGTTCCAGGGGAACGTTGTTCCCGGCCAATTTCGGCGCGGCCGCAATCATCCAGGAAGCGAGAAGGAGGCCAATCACGCCGGCGGTCAGGCTCAGGGTCGTGCTTTCGAAAATGAAGAGACGGATCAGTCCGCCGCGCGAAGCGCCGAGCGCGGCCCGGAGCGCGATCTCGCGCCGCCGCGCCGTGAAACGGACGAGCAACAAGTTGGCAACGTTGCTACAGGCAATGAGCAACACCGCGGCGACGGCGGCGAGCAAAGTGAGGAAAGCGGGGCGAAGATTCCCGGTCACATCTTCTGCGGCGCTGACCAGGGCGGGCGCCCAGCTGCCATCGAAGATGCCGGGATAATGCGCCGCGTAATTTTTCTGCACGACGGCGAGGGCGGCTCTCGCCTGTTCGTTAGTCACGCCCGGTTTCAGGCGGCCGATGACGCGCAGATAACCAACCCCGCGCATCAGCATCGCGCGCGACATGCCGGGCAGCTCGAACGGCTTCGACGTCCAGACTTCGCAATCGGGACCGAACCATGAGAGCGGCATCGCCGGGATGATGCCGACGATCGTGGTTGGCACCCCGTTGAGCGTGAGGCTGCGGCCAAGCACCTGCGGATCGGAGGCGAGCTGTTTTTTCCAGAAATGTTCGCTGATCAGCGCGACATCGGCTTTTTCCTCTTCGTTAGGCAGGAAGAGCCGGCCGCGTAATGGACGCACCCCGAGGAGGTCGAAATAGTTCGCGGTCACGATCCCGCCGTTCAACTGCACTGGGTCGCCCATCCCGGTGAGGATGAAACCCATCCCGCTATCCGCCGCGATACTGGAGAAAACCGTCTGACCGTCGCGATAATGCCAGAAGCGCGGGACCGAAAACGGCATTTGCTGCATGTCGCGCTCCTTCGCCTCGCCGTAGATGCGAACGATCCGGTTCGGCTCGAGCGAAGGGGAGACCGCGCAGGAAGAGGCCATCGACCAAAGTGAAGATCGCGCTGTTCGCTCCGATCCCAAGAGCAAGAGTCAGGACCGCAAGGAGGGTGAAGGCCGGAGATTTGAAAAGCATCCGGCAGGCGAAGCGGAGGTCGGTCAACATGTCGTTAGGCCGCTTTCATTCGTAACGAAGGGCAACAATGGGATCGACCCGGGTGGCACGGCGGGCTGGAAACCAGCAGGCGAGGAGCGCGACGCCAGCCAAAGCCACGATCGCCGTGAGCAACGCCCACGGATCAAGACTCCCGACGTTGTAGAGCAGACTGGTCAGGGCACGTCCCGCGCCGAGCGCGCCTAACAAACCGAGCGCGAGCCCAATCCCGACCAGGAGCAATCCGCGCCCAAGGGCGAGTCGGAAGACGTCCCGCCGCGGCGCGCCGAGGGCGAGCCGGATGCCGAACTCGCGCGTCCGTTGTGTCACGCTCAAGGCCATCACGCCGTAGAGGCCGACACTGGCCAGGACGAGGGCAAGGGCGGCGAAGGAGCCGAGCAGAGTCATCGTTAGGCGACGAGTTGCCAGGCTCTCGGAAATGTTTCTCTTCATGGTCGAGATGTCGGCCACCGGTTGATCTGGATCGAGGCTCTGCACCTCGCGCACGACCGCCTTGGTGAGTTGGCTCGGGTCGCCGCTTTTTACCCTGACGAGCAGGTTGTTTTCGTTTTGGGCGAATTGAGTGCTGCAAAAATACATTTGCGGCAGATGCTGCCGGTCAAACTCCTCGCCCGGCACATCCGAGCGGACCCGCGGCACCACGCCGACGATGGTGAGCGGCGGGGGATGCGAGTCGTTCGTCTGGTTGTCGTCGATATGCTGGCCGATCGGGTTTTGATTCGGGAAATAACGGGCGGCAAAACTGTCGTCGATGATGAGCGAGCGTGGTTGTTTTAGGCGTTCCTGCGGCCCGAAGGCGCGTCCGCGCAGAATCGGCATCTTCATCACCTTGAAGTAACCCGGCGAAATCACGTTCGCTTCCGCGGAAGGCTCTTTCCCGGGCTGGGCCGGCGGGGTGCCAGTGATGTGAAACGAGCTGTCCCACTCAGTCCCGTCGAAGGGCACGTTCGCACCCATCGCTGCCGCGGCTACGCTTGGAAGCGCCTCGATCCGCTCGATCAGTTGGGCGTTAAAATTCGCCACTTTTTCGTCCGAGTCGTAACGCGCCTGCGGGAGCGATAACGTCATAGTCAGGATGTCGTTCGGATCGAAACCAAGCGCGGCGTTCTGCGAATTCCAAAAGCTCTTCAGGGTCAGGCCTGCGCCGGCCAGGAGGACGAGCGCGAGCGCGACCTGCGTGACCACGAGCACGCCACGCGCGCGCTGCCGGCCCGCGCTGTCACTGCCGCCGCGCGTGCCCGTTTCATGCAAAACGCCGCTGAGCGAAGCGAGCCGCGAGACACGCCACGCCGGCCAGACACCGACCACGATTCCGCAGAGCAGGGCGATCGTCATGGTAAAGGCGAGCGTCACGAGATCGATCCGCGTTTCCTGAAAACGAAGCGCTTGCGGCGGACTAAGAACGTGGATCCCTTCGAGGCTCCAGGTCGCAATGAGGAGGCCGACCGCGCCGCCGACCAAACCGAGGAGGGCACTCTCCACGAGGAGCAGCCTCATCAGGCGCCAGCGGCTCGCGCCCATCGCGGTGCGCACCGCCAGTTCCTTGCCGCGCGAAAGAGCGCGGGCCAGTTGAAGGTTGGCCACGTTCGCGCAAGCGATGAGCAGGACGCAGCCGACCGCGACCAGGAGCAGATTGAGATTCCCGCGATAATCGCCCACGCTGGCGTCAAGCAGGGCCGCGCGCATTCACGCTCCGCCCGGTGTTCGTCGCTGGATATTTTCGGGTTAACTCGTGCGCGATGAGGTCGAGATCAGCCCGCGCCTGCTTCAGCGAGACACCGGGCTTGAGTCGGCCTAACGAGGAAAAACCGGGATGATTGTCGCGCTGCAGGACATTCTTTTCCGCCCGCAGATCGCCGAACGGAACGTAAACTTCGGTCGCGCGCATCACCCGCATTTCGTCCGGCAAAACGCCCACGATCATCCGCGGCACAGCGTCAACCGTCAGTTGCTGGCCGAGCACTTTTGGCGATTTGCCGAAACGGCGCTTCCAGAGTCCCTCACTGATGAGCGCGACCTTCGGCCCGCCCGGCACGTCCTCTGCCTCCGTGAAGATCGCGACCCAGAATCGGCTTCAGGCCGACGATCCGCATCATGTTCCAGGTCATGACTCCGCCCCGGATCCGTTCCGGCGACGATTCTTCGCCCCGGCTGGCAAGGTTCATCGACTCGGACCGGTAAAGCGCGAGATCGGTGAAGCTGCGCTGCGTAGCGCGCCAGTCGAGATAGTTCGGATAGGCCACCGAGCCCGACTCGAAAAGCTGCATCCGTTCCCGCAGCAAAACGAGCTTGTCCGAGTCCGGATAGGGCAGCGGGCGAAGGAGCACGGCGTTGACCACGCTGAAGATGGCGGTGTTGGCCCCAATCCCGAGGGCGAGAGCGACAATGGCGATGATGCTGAAAGCGGGGGACTTGATCAGCATCCGGATGGCGTAGCGGAGATCGGTCAGCATTTTATTCTATTTTCGTTAGGCAATCATTCGGCACGCAGGGTGATCATCGGATCGATTTGGGCGGCGCGGCGCGCGGGGATGCAGCAAGCGAGGAAGGCCACGCTTGCGAGCAGAATGGAAACGCCGATCAGCGTCAGCGGGTCGGTCGGACCGACGCCGAAGAGGAGATTTGCGATGATCCGCGTGAGCGCAAAAGAGGCCGCCAAACCGAGCGCAACGCCGATCCCGGCCAGCACCATTCCCTCGGCCGCAACTAATTTGAGCACATCGGTCTTCTGCGCGCCCAGAGCCATGCGGATACCGATCTCTTTGTTTCGCTGGGTGACGAAATATGCCATGACGCCGTAGATCCCGACGGCGGCCAAAACCATCGCGAGAGCTGAGAAAACGCTCAACAGGCGCATGAGGAAGCGACTCTGGGCCACACTTTGGGTCAGCCGCTCTTCCATCGTCATGATCCCGAAGACCGGTTGATCCCTGTCCAGGGCCAGGACCTGTTCGCGGATGGCCGCGATCATGCTCGAGGGTTCGCCCGCGGTTCGCACAACCAGGGTCATAAAATTGCGCGGTGACTGCAGATACGGCTCGAAGAGTTCGGGCTTTGCCTCGGCGTCGAGGCTGAGGTGTTTCACATTGCCGACCACGCCGACGATTTCCGACCAGACGATCTTGCCGTCCGTTTCCAAACCGAGGCGTCTGCCCAAGGCAGACTGGCCGGGAAAAAAGCGCCGCGCCAATGCCTCGTTAACCACAATCACCGCCGGCGCGTCGGCACGATCTCGTTTCGTAAACGCGCGCCCTTCGAGGAGCGGGATGCGCATGGCCTGGAAATAACCGGGAGTCGCCAACCGCTCACCGACTGGGACACGGTCCGCTGGCGGAACGATCGGCTGGCCTTCGATCAGGACGCCCGTGGTCGAATCGCTGTCGCTCATCGGCAGGGGATCGACGCCGCCGGCGGACTCGATTCCCGGCAAGTTGCCGATCCGGTCCAGCAGCTGCCCGAAAAAGATGTTTGCCTGCTGCCTGTCCCGGTACTTCTGTCCCCGCACAGCGATGTTGAGCGTAAGAAGGTTCTTCGCTTCGAATCCTGGGTTCACTTGCAGCAAGCCGCGTGAACTCCGAATCATCAGGCCGGCGCCGACCAGCAGGAGAAGCGCGAGAGCGGTTTCCGTGATCACGAGCAGGCGGCTCAAGCGACTTCGTCCTGAGCCTGCGGAGGTGCGGCCACTTTCCTGCAGTGTGCTGTTCAAATCCGACCGCGACGCTTGGAGCGCAGGAGCGAGGCCGAAAAGGATGCCGGTCAAAAAAAGAATGCCGAAATTCCAAAGGATCACCGGAGCGTGCAGGCCAATCTCGCTCAAGCGTGGCAAATAGGCTGGAGCGAGCGCGCGCAGAAATTCGATGCTCCAGCTCGCCAGGAGGAGGCCAAACAATCCGCCCAGAAGCGACAAGATCACCGCCTCGGTGAGCAATTGCCTAACGAGCCGCGCGCGCGGAGCACCCAAGGCCAAACGCAGCGCGATTTCTTTTTGCCGGCCGCTCAGCCGCGCCAGCATGAGATTGGCGACATTTGCGCAGGCGATCAAAAGCACGAACCCGACGGCGGCGAAGAGGACGTAAAGGTAGGGCTGCACCCGGCCGACCAACTGCTGGTGCAGCGGGATGAGGTTGACGCCAGAGCCGGCGTTTGTGTCGGGATATCGCTCGCGCAATTGTCGCGCGATGACGTTCATCCCCGCCTGCGCCTGCTCGAGCGAGACGCCATCTCTTAGCCGCCCGATCGCATAGAGATAATGCGCCATGCGATCGTTATCCTCCGAGTCGTGGCGGAGCGGGCTCCACATATCCATCTGCAGACTGGCGGGAAACTGTAATGCGAAACCTGCCGGCATTACCCCCACGATCGTGATCGATTCGCCGTTGAACGTATGCGTGCGGCCAATCAGCCCCGGGTCGCCCCCGAACCGACGTTGCCATAATCCGTAACTGATGATCGCGACCCGAGGCGCGTCTGCTTTCTCCTCCTCCGCCGCAAAAACGCGCCCAATCGCCGGCTGCAGACCGAGAGTTTGGAAAAAATTGTAACTGACCAGCGCACCCTGAATTCTCTCCGGTTGGGAAACGCCGATCAGATTGAAGTTCGCGTAGGCGATCGCGGCGATCTGCTCGAAAACCTGATTCTGCGCGCGCCAATCGTAGAAATTTCCCTTCGCCACTTCATTGCGAAGATTCGTCTCGACGCCGGCTTGTTCGTTCGTCTCCCACACTGCCACCAAGCGGGACGGATCTTTGAAGGCGAGGGGATGGAGCAGGACCGCATCGACGACACTGAAAATAGCGGTGTTCGCGCCGATCCCGAGCGCGAGGGTAAGGACGGCGACGAAAGCGAAGCCAGGCGACTTGCGCAACTGGCGAAAGGCAAAGCGGAGATCGTTTAACACGGGAGAAAGTTCATTCTGTGCGGAGGGCTGCGAGTGGACTGATGCGAAGGGCGCGGCGCGTCGGCAGCCAGGTGGCAAGCAACGCGGCCACCGCCAGAACGAGCGGGGCGATCGTGAGAGCAAACGGATCGAGCGCGCTGACTTGAAAGAGAATGTTGCTCACGATTTTCGCCGTAGCGAGCGCGAGAAGAAGACCAAGCGCCAGACCGGCCGCGACCATGACGAATCCTTCGCGCAAGATCATCCACTGCACGGTCTGGCGTCGGGCGCCGAGCGCCATCCGGATGCCGATCTCGCGCGTCCGTCGTGCCACCGCGTAGGCTTTGATTCCGTAGATGCCAACGACAGAGAGCCCGAGCGCGAGCCCGCCGAAGACGGAAAACAGGGCCGCACCGGCGCGGACGAACCAGAGCTGCGGGTTGCGCTCCATGTGGTTTGCAAAGGTTCGCAATTCGAAAACCGGCAACACCGGATCCACGCTTTGCACGGTGCGACGGAGGAGATCGGCGGTGGCGGCTTCGTTACCTGCGAGAGGCGAGGCGAAGCGGACAAAGAAGAAAACGCTATTTTTGAAACCGCGCGCGAAGGGCAGGTAAATCGCGCCTTGCACCTGCTTGTCGAAGAGCCGGTTCCTTACCGCCGGGACGATGCCGATAATCTCGATTGGCTCGCCGCGTTTGATCTCACCGTTGTCGCCCGCTGCTGGTGCGGTCGGAATCTCTGGCTCCGGGAACTGAAGGCGTTGCCCGAGCGCATCGCCATTCGGCCACAATTTCTTCGCGAGGTCTTCGTCGATGATAGCCACCGGCGGGCCACCTGCTTCGGTCGCTTCCGCTTCGGTAAAGGCGCGACCGCGCAGCAGCGGCAGTCCCACGGTGGCGAAATAATCCCCGCCGACACTGTTCCACCAGGGCGAGAAGATCATTCCCTCCGCCGGTGTCGCCGGCTTTGCCCCCGGCGTGACGTGAGTACCAGCGCGTTGTACACTTCTACGGATGGAAGTGGTTCCGAACGGGACCGTCGCCGAGATGCTGGCGTGTTCCACCGCCGGCAGGGCCGCGAATTTATCGTGCAGGGTCCGATACAAATCCTCCGCCCGCTTCTGATCGAACCCACCGAGGCTGGCATCGGTTTCGACCAGGAAAGCATTTTCGGCGTGCAAGCCCGAGTCGATCGCCGCCGCCTTCGCCGCGCTGTGAATGAACAGCGCCGCGGCCGTGAGGAGCGCGAGCGACAACGCGATCTGCACGACGATGAGCGGATGACGCGGGAGAAATTTCCAGCGCCGCCTAACGACGTCTTCGCCCGGATGTTGTTTCAAATCTCCGAGCACACTCGTGCGCGAAAGTTTGAGCGCCGGGCCGAGGGCAAAGGCCAGCGTCCCGAGCACGCAAAACCCGAGGGTGGCGCAGAGGACCATGGGATTGGGGTCGCCCAGCCAATCGACTTCGATCGGGGCGATTTTGCTGAAGGAGGCGGCGAGGAGATCGATCGACCAAAGCCCGAAGATCAAGCCCCCCACGCCGCCGAGGAGCGAGAGCACGAAGCCTTCGGTGAGCAGTTGCCTAACGATACGACCGCGGCTGCCGCCGAGCGCGAGACGGATCGCGATTTCTTTCCGCCGCGCCGTGCCGCGAGCGAGGAGCATGTTGGCCAGATTGAGGCAAGCCACGAGCAAGACCACGCTTGCCATGCCCGAGAGCAGCACGCCAATGGCATAGATCGGCCCCGGATCCGAGGGATCTGTGCTGGTGGAGAAACGATCGAGCGGCGCCGTCATGAACGTCTGATCTTTTTGCGCGACGGGGAACGCCGTCTCGAGGTTAGCCGCGAGGCCTTTCAAGGCAGGGTCCGCAGCCGCGATCGTCATTCCCGGCTTGAGTCGGCCGATGACGATGAGGTTGTCGCGCCCACGATCGGCCAGGGCCGATTGGTTAGGCGCGCTGTCGGCATCGTTCATGATTTCGTCATAGACGCCGAGCGGCAGCCAGACTTCGGCGGAGAAGATGCTCTCCGTCTCGGTCAATCCTTCCGGCATGATCCCGACCACGGTGTAGGCGCGGCCGTTAATGAGGAGGCTGTGGCCGAGGAGCGCGGGATCGCGCGAGTATTTCTTCCAATAGCGGTAGCTCACGATCGCGACCCGCTCATTCCGGCCGGGCTTCTCTTCCGCCGGCAGAAACGAACGTCCGTAAGCGGGCCGAACGCCGAGGACGGAGAAGTAGTTCGAGCTCACGAGATCGGCGGGCGCGCGTCGGGTGTTCCCCTTCTGCCCCAGACCCACCACCGTTTCCGAGTGCGCCAGGACATCGGAGAAAACCGTGTTTTGCTCGCGCACATCGGAATAGGTCGGATAGGAAAAGGCGCGGAAGCTCTTCGGATCCTTCTTGTCCTGGGAAAAAAGCTGCACGAGCCGCGCCGGATTCTGATAGGGCGGCGGCGAGAAGAGCAACGCGTTAACCAGGCTGAAGATGGCGGTGTTCACGCCGATCCCGAGCGCGAGCACGATCACGGCGGCGAGGGTGAAGCCAGGCGCTTTCCAAATTTGGCGAAGGGCGAGCCGAAGGTCTTGGATCATATTGTTTTTGTTTCTGCTATTCTGTCCGGAGAGCGATCATGGGGTCGACTTTGGTGGCCCGGCGCGCCGGGATGAGGCAGGCCACGAGGGAGACCGCGGTCATGACCAAGGCGGTGCCGAGAAGCGTGGCAATGGGCAGCGTCGGCATGTCGAAGAGAACGTTCTGCATCGCTCTTCCTGCCAGCCACGCGCCGATAGAACCGAGGATGGTTCCGACGGCGAGCAGGCGCAGGCCTAACGACAGGAATTGCGTTCCGATCTGGCGCGTCTGCGCGCCTAGCGCCATGCGAATGCCGATCTCGCGCCGGCGTTGCGCGACGGCGTAACTGAGAACTCCATAAGTTCCAATGGCCGCCAGAAGCAGCGCGACGCTGGCGAAAATTCCGGCTAGCAAAGCCGGCGAGCGACGCGCGACGAGGCTGTCCGCGACCCGCGTATCCATGGAGCGAACTTCATCGATCGCCAGTGACGGATCGGTGGCGCGGACCAGTCTTCGCAGCGTCTCGGCAAACGCTTCTGGTCGCTGGCTCGTCCGCGTCGCGACGAAGATGTTGGCTGCGCCTCGAAGAAGGAGAGGCAGGTAAACCGCACCCTGCCCCTGAGGTTCCGTGAGCTCCGCTTGTTTTACCGCGCCGACAACTCCTACAATGGTGAACAGTTTCGCGTCGTCTAAATCGCTGCCCTGATACACGCGTTGACCGAGCGCGCCACCCTTGGGCCAGTAGCGCCGGGCGAAGTCCTCGTCCACGACACAGACGCGTTCCGATCGGTGAGAATCGGCTGACGTCAGGAACCGTCCTTCGCGCAACGGAATGCCGAGCGTCGAGAAGTAATCGCCGGTTACGCCATAAGAATAATGACCCTGCACTGATTCACCCGGCTGCGGCACATATCCCGCGGGTCCGGCCGCGGTTTTGCCGTTATCTCCACTCAACGGCACGGTCGTGATCGCCCCAACCGCGGCGACTCCCGGTTGCTGACCGATTGCTTCCTGCAGGCGATCGAGGAGAGCGACGCGGTCAGAGCCGGTCGGATAATTTCCCCACGGGAGCGTGAACTGGCCGGTGAGAACGTGATCGGAGCGAAAGCCGGGAGAAACGGCCATGACCTTTTTCAAACTCAGCCCGAGAAGCGCCGCGCCGGTGAGCAAAACAAAAGCGAGCGCGATCTGCGCGACAATAAATCCGTGACGCAGGCGTTGCGCGGTCCGACTAACCGTGCCGGTGCGCGATTCCGATTGAAGCGCATTCGCCAGATGACTGTTCAGGTTGAACCAGGCGATCGGCACCGCGATGACGACTCCAAGTAGAATAGCGCCAGCCAGGCCGATCGCCGCGAGCCAGCTATCGAAGACAATGTGCGCACCGAGCGGCAAGCGATTCGCCCCCAGGACTTCGAGCAGCCGGATTCCCCACGCGCCCACCACCAGCCCGAGCAGTCCGCCCGCGAAGGTGAGCACGACCGTTTCCACCATCACTTGCTTCACCACATGCCGGCGGCCCGCGCCCATCGATTGGCGGATAGCCATTTCTTTCGCGCGGCCGCTTGCCCGAATCAGCAGCAGGTTCACCAAATTAACCGCGCCAATCAGCAGGAGGAAAAATACTCCGGCCTGCATCAACACGAGCGTCGGACGGATGGAGCGCACGTGATCTGCGTGGAGCGGAACCACCAGCGAGCGAAAGCCAGCCTCAGCCATCATTTTCGCTTCCGGGTTATCTTTCTCGACCGCGGCGTTGTGCGCATCGATTTGGGATTGCGCTTCGGCGATGGTGGCCCCGGGCTTCAATCGCGCGATCATGTGAGTGCCGCCGCCGCCGGAATGGCGCTCCTTTGGGCCGCGTTCCGACAACCGTGAGGTGAGCGGCAGGAAAAGCCGCGCTTCCGAGGAGAGGAAGCGAAAATCGGGAGGCAACACGCCGACGATTTTTCTTTGCACTCCGTTCACGCGGATTTCCCGGCCAAGGACGTCGGGGTCGGAATTCAGGCGCTGGCGCCAATAGGCGTCGGTCAAGATAACCACTCCGTTGTTTTCAACCGGCGTGATCGTTTCCGATTCGTTGAAGCCGCGACCCATCACCGGTCCGACCCCAAGCGTCGTGAAAGCGTCCGGCGTGATGCGCATGACCTCTTCCTGCTGGGTCGAACCGGAATCACCGACGATTTCGTTGCTGTAGCGAAAGATCGAAAGGCTCGAGAAGGCCGGGATCTTGCCCCGCCGTTCGTAGTAATTGGTCAGCGATGAACCGTCACGCTCGACCCCGGCTTTCGGGTAGGTGTTAAAGATCGTGACCAGCCGATCGGGTTGCGGAAACGGCAGCGGCCGCAACAAAACGGAATCGATCACCGCGAAGATGGCGAGGTTCGCCCCGAGACAGATCGCGACCGTGGCCAGCGAGGTCACGGTGAAGGCCGGAGCTTTGCGCAGCTTACGAAAGGCGAAGCGGAGATCTTTTAGCATGGACGAAAGTTCATTCTGTGCGGAGGGCTGCGAGTGGACTGATGCGAAGGGCGCGACGGGTGGGCAGCCAGGTAGCGAGAAGCGCGGCTACGGCCAGGACAAGGGGTGCGATCGTGAAGGCCAAGGGATCGAGCGCGCTGACTTGAAAGAGCATGCTGCCCACGATTTTCCCCGCACCGAGCGCGAGGAGGAAGCCAAGAACCAGACCACCAATGAACATGGCGAGCCCTTCGCGGAGAAACATCCATTGCACCGTTCCGCGCTGCGCGCCGAGCGCCATCCGAATGCCGATCTCGCGCGTCCGTCGCGCCACCGCATAGGCCTTGACGCCGTAAACGCCGACGAATGCCAAGCCAAGAGCGGTGAGGCCGAAAATGCTGAAGAGCGCCGCGCCCGCGCGAATGATCCAGAGCATCAGATTGGCCTCGAGATGTTGCGCAAAAGTTCGCACCGAGAGGATCGGCAGGCCTGGATCGACGGTCCGCACCGTTTTGCGAATCAGGCCGGCCGTAGCCACCGGATCGCCCGCGGCGTTAAGCGCGAACTTGATGTGGAAAAAAACGTTGCTTTGGAATCCGCCGGCAAACGGCAAGTAAAGCGCCCCGCTCGGATTCTTATCGAACAGGTTCTCCCGCGTGTAGGGCACAATTCCCACGATCTCGACTCGCTGCTTCGCTTCGCCTTTTCCCGAGGCCTGCTTACCGATGCCGCCTCCTTCGTCGCCTTTCGCCCGCGGTGCATTGTCGGCCGCAAACTGGATTTCCTGTCCGAGCGCGTCGCCCTCCGGCCAGAGCTTTTTCGCAAGCACGTCGTCAATGATCGCGACCTTCGCGACGCCGCCCTGCATCGCTTCGGCGGCGTTAAAAGGGCGGCCCCGGAGCAGGCGCAGACCGACAGTGGAAAAATAATCCGCGCCCACACTGTTCCAACGAGCGCCGAAAGCAAGACCCTCCGCCGCGGTCGCGGGCTTCGAATCCGGGGCCGGATTTACGCCGGCTCGCTGCACAGCTTTGCTTAACGAAACCAATCCGAAGGGCACGGTCGAGGAGATGCTGGCGTGCTCCACGCCCGGGAGCGCGGCGAGGCGTTCTTCGAGGGTGCGATAAAGGTTTTGGGCGCGGGTTTGATCGTAGCCGGCCAGGCTCGCGTCCAGTTCGAGGAGGAAATCTCGGCTCGTCTCGAGACCGGTATCGACGCGGGCAGCTTTGCCGGCCCCGCGCACGAAAAGCGCCGCGGTCGTGAGCAAGGCGAGCGAGAAAGCGATCTGAATGACGACGAGCGGATTGCGCGGGAGAAATTTCCAGCCCCGCCTAACGACGTCCTCACCCGCCTGCTCCTTCAGATCTCCGACCACGGTCGAGCGGGAAAGTTTGAGCGCCGGCCCGAGGGCAAAAACCAGCGTGCCGAGAAGGCAAAACCCAAGGGTGGCGATGAGAATCGAAGCGTTCAGTCCGCCTTTCCAAACCATGTCGACCGGCATCTTGCTTTGCAGGGAAGCAACGAGCAGATCAGACGACCAGAGACCAAGGAGGAGGCCGCCGACGCTGCCGATGAGCGCGAGAGTCAGGCCCTCGCTGAGCAGTTGCCTAACGACCCGCCAACGGCTGGCCCCAAGCGCGAGACGAATCGCGATTTCTTTCCTCCGCGCCGTGCCGCGAGCGAGCAGCATGTTGGCCAGATTGAGGCAAGCCACGAGCAGAACCACGCCCGCCATGCCCATCAGGAGTGGCGCGAGCTGTTTCACCTCGCCATCGTCGGAAGGGCTTGTGCTGGTGGCGAAACGCGAGAGCGGCGCGGTGATGAAGGTCTGATTTTTTTGCGCAACGGGAAAGGCCCGCTCGAGGTTCGCGGCCAGCGCCTTGAGGGCAGGAGCTGCGGCCGTCGCTGTCATGCCCGGTTTCAGACGCGCGATCAGGAGGAGTTGCCGTCCCGCACGGTCGTCCAGGGTGGTGTGCTGCTCCGTCTGGAAATCGTTGACCAACTGGTCGTGCACGCCGAGCGGCACCCACACTTCCGGAGCGAAGACCTGCATCGTACCAGTGAACCCCTCCGGCATGATCCCGACGATCGTGAACGGCCGACTATTGACCGTGATCTTGGAGCCGAGCAGTGCTGGATCAAGCCCCTGTTTTTTCCAGTAGCTGTAGCTGACGACTGCGACGGCCGCGTTGCTGCCCGGCTTCTCTTCGTCAGGGAGAAATCCGCGTCCCTCTATCGGCTGAACGCCGAGGACGGAGAAATAGTTGGCCGAGACCATGTCGGCAAAGGTGCGCCGGGTGATTCCCTTATCGCCGATCCCGACCATGGAGAGGTTATGCGCCATGACTCCGGTGAAGACGGTGTTCTGCTCCCGGATGTCGACGTAAGTTGGATAGGCAAAGCCGCGGTAATTCGTCGGCTCTTTCGTGTCTTGGGAAAAGATCTGCACGATCTCGTGCGGCTGGGTGAAAACCGGCGGCTCGAAGAGCAGGGTATTGAGCAGGCTAAAAATGGCGGTGTTGGCCCCGATCCCGAAGGCGAGCACCAACACCGCGGCAAGGGTGAAGCCGGGCGATTTGCGAAGCTGGCGAATGGCGTAGCGGAAGTCTGCGATCATGTAATTCGTTAGGGCGTGGTCTTCATTTCATTCTGCGCGGAGCGCGATAATGGGATCGATGCGGGAGGCGCGGCGGGCGGGAATCCAGCAGGCGACGGCGACGGCGGCGCAGAGGACCATTCCGCCGCCGAGCCAGGCGAGCACGTTTGGCGCCGGCATTTCAGACCAGCGATTTTGCGCGATCTGCACTGTCGCCCAGGTGCAGATGGTTCCGACCAGCAGCCCGAGCCCGAGCAGGATCGCGCCCTGTTTAGCGACGAGTTGGATCAATTGGGAGGCGGTAGCGCCGAGAGCGCTACGAATGCCGAATTCGCGCTCCCGGCGCGCCACCTGTAACGAGAGCAATCCATACAGCCCCACCGCTGAGAGGATGAGCCCGAGACCGCTGAAGAGGGAGACGAGAGCGAAAACAAAATGCTCGGTCGCGTAGGATCGCCGCGCCGCTTCGCCTAGCGACACCATGTCGTAGGCCGCCAGCCGGGAATCGACCTGCGCGAGGGCGGCACGGATCGTCGCCTCCATCGGCCCCGTCGTCTTCGTGTGCAGGATGAAGGTCATATCTTCAACCCGACTGCCAACGGGCAGCATCTGAGTGAGTGGTCGCGCAACCATTCCGATCACATCGCCGTCGCGCGGATCGGTCACGACTTTCGTGGTCGCCACCGTTCCGACAACGGTGAGCCAGGGCCGCGTCGCGTCGAGGCGTCCCCATTTCACCCGCTTTCCGATCGGATTTTGCCCCGGCCAAAAACGGCGCGCGAGATTTTCCGACACGATGCAGACCGGAGGTGAATCAGCCGTATCGGTCTCGAGAAATTCACGGCCGCGCAGGAGCGACTGGCCGAGGGTTTGAAAATAACCCGGCATAACGAGGCGGTGGTAGGCCAGGTAATAACCGCGCGGTTCCGGCGGGGTCGCGCCCTCCGGATTGCAAGTGAGCAAATACCACGGCGCATTCAGCGGCGGCGGCATGGTGACGGTGGCCGCTTCGACACCGGGAAGGGTACGCAGCTTGTTCAAGGTCGCCTCGATCGACGCTTGTTTGGCCGTCGGATCGGGGAAGAGGCGATCGGAAAACGTGGCGCGAAATGCGATCCGGTTTTTCGTCTCGAAGCCCCACGGTTCGTTGAGTAATTTTTGGAAATATTGAGTGGCCGTGAGGCTGGCCATGAGAAGCGCGGCCGCAATTGCGAGTTCCACCACCACGAGCGCACCGAGCAACCTCCGGCTCCCGCGGTCGAGCGTCGCGCCGCGCGAGCTGGCGCTCATGGCCGTGCGCAGGTCGGTGCGCGAAGCGCGGGCCGCGGGGAGAAAACCAAACACGACGCCAACGAACAACATCACACTGGTGGCGAACCCAAGGACCGGCCAATCCATCCGGGCGGTGGAATCGAACTCGCGCATTGCGCTCCCGGTGACATCCGCTCCTTCCGGGCTCATGGCGAAGAGCGCAGGGGTGGCCCAGCCGGCGATGAAAAGAGCGAGGAGGGTGCCGAGAATCGCCAGGAGCATGGCCTGGACAAGTTGTTGCCTAACGAGTTGTCCCCGGCTCGCCCCGAGTGCGGCCCGGAGGGCCAATTCGCCTTCCCGTTCCACCACCCGCCCGAAGAGCAGACCAGCGAAATTAGCCGCCGCGATGAGGAGCGCGCACAAGGCGGCGCCGACGATGACCATGATCTTGGGCCGCAGATTCATGACAAAGCTCTCGCGTAGCGGCGGCAGATAAACGTCGTGGGGATTGGCGGGGTTCGGCTCCGCTTTATCGACCGCCACACACATGCGGCGCACGGCCGCTTCGGCCTGCTCGATCGTGATCGATGGCCGGAGCCGCCCCACCGAGTAAAAATGTTGGTCGGGCGAGCCGGCTGTCGGCAGCGCGAGCGGCAACCAGACATTGGCCTGATAGGGATGCCGAAAAGATTTTGGCATCACACCCACGACTGTGCGCGGGACGCCGTCGAGCAGGATTCGGTTACCAAGGATATTGGCCTTGCCGCCGAGATGATTCTGCCAAAAATCGTAGCCGATAATGGCGACGGACGGACCGCCCGGCTGATCTTCTTGCGGGGTAAAGTTTCGTCCGAGCGTCGGCGGCAATCCGAGAACCGTGAAGAAATTTGCGCTGATCCGCGCGGCCAGAATGTTACGGGCCGGTTCGTTAGCGGTCGCCCCGACAGTTACGCTCGTGCCGGTGCCGAAAGCGATATCCTCGAAAATATCGCTCCCATATTCGAGCCACTCGCGCACGGTTTGGGTGCTCGGGTTAAGAGTGCTGGCGCGTGCGCCGCTGTCGTTTTCCGCCTGGTAGACTCGCACAAGCCGGTCGGCGTTCGGGAATGGGAGGGGCCGGAGCAGCGTTCCTTCGACGACTGAAAAGATGGCGGTGTTGGCGCCTATCCCGAGCGCGAGGGTAAGGATCGCCACTGCGCTGAAACCGGGCGATTTCAGCAGCATCCGGATGGCGTAGCGGAGATCGGTCAGCATGATTTCATTCGGAACGGAGGGCCGAGACGGGATCGGCTTTGGTAGCGCGAAGAGCGGGAAAAAAGGCGGCGAGCAGGGCGATCGCGCTTAGAACAGAGACGACGAAGGCGAAGACAAGCGGATCGTAGGCCGTCGTGCGGAAGAGGAGCGATTCCATCAATCGCGCGACCGCGGCCGCGCCGAGGAGTCCAACGATCACGCCCGCGATCGTGAGCCGCGCGCCCTGGCCGACAACCAGTCGCAAGAGATCGGCCGCCTGCGCACCGAGCGCGATCCGGATGCCAAACTCGCGCGTCCGTTGCGCGACGCTATAGCCGACGAGGCCGTAGATTCCGATCCCGGCGAGGAGCAAGGCGAGCAAGGCGAAAAGACTGAAAAGCGTGAGATAAAGTTGCGGCTGGGTCAGCCGCCGCTGCACGAGCGTGCGGACGGGCGCAACGTTCGAGACCGTCTGGTCAGGGTTAAAATCCCGCACCGCGCGCTCGACGGTTTGGGTGATCGATTCGACCGGCATGGAGGAACGCACGAGCAAACTCGCGAAGGCGGTGCCGCGCTGACCTAACGACGCATAGGCCTGGAAAGGCGACTCGGCATCCAGCCCATCGCGCGGCACGTCGCCCACCACGCCGATCACTTCCAGCACCTCCGGCGCCGCTTGCTGCCGGCTCGACGGCAGGACGAGACGCTTCCCGACGGCGTCTTGGCCCGGGAAAAATTTCTTCGCCGTGGAAGCGCTCAGGACCACCAACGGCGGCCCATCAAGCTTGTCGTTTTCCGTGAAGGTGCGGCCGGCGAGGAGCGGAATGCGCATCGTCCGGAAATAAGAAGGGCTGACCGAATCGTAAATCGTCGGCGGCAACTTCGCGTCGTCGTCGGCCGAGCCGTAGATCGAAAACGCCGCCGGAATCCCCCAGGTGAATGGCATCGTCTGGGTGAGAGCGACCGCTTCCACTCCGGGGACGGCGTTCATCTTCTCGAGCAGACGCTGATAGTAATCGCTTCGCTTCGGCGGGGTGTCGTATTGCGTCGGCGCCAGGGTTAACACCATGCTGAGGGTGTTCTCGATTTGCATTCCGGGATTGACCCGCATGATGGCGGCGAAACTTTTCCAGACCAATCCCGCGCAAACGAGCAGGACCAGGGTGAGGGCGATCTGGGCAACGACGAGCCCGCTGCGCAAACGAACCGATTGCACGCTCGCCGAGCCCTTGCTCCCGTCGCGTAACGAATCGATCGCGTCGATCCTCGTCGCGCGCCAGGCTGGATAAAGCCCGAAGAGCAATCCGGTCAGCAACGCGATCGCGGCGGTCACGCTGAGCACCGGGAGATTGAGCGCGATTTCATCGCTGCGCGGGATCCAGTCGCGCGCCAGGTTCGCGAGCAACAGGTCCAATCCCCAGCTCGCGAGCAGGATGCCGCCGATGCCGCCGCAGGCAACGAGGAGAAGAGACTCAGCCAGGTGTTCGCGCGCTATCGCGATGCGGCTGGCGCCGAGAGCGAGCCGAATGGCCACCTCGCGTTGCCGCGTGGAAGCGCGGACGATTTGCAGGCCGGCGACATTCGCGCAGGTGATGAGGAGAACGAGCAACGCCGCGCCGACGACGAGCCGCAGACCTTGCGCGAAACTCCCGACCACTCGCTCCCGTAGCGGGATGGCGAGGAAGTTCCATCCCTTGTAAAACTTCGGATCGTTCTGCGCGAAGCGGGCCGCGATCGTGGACAATTCCGCGGTCACCGTCGGCGGCGGCAAACCGGGCTTCACGCGGCCGATCACACCCCAAAAGCGTGCATTGGCGACGGAGTTTTCGCCGCCTTGATTCGGGAATGGCCGCCAAAGCTGCGCGTTGTTGAACGGTTCCTTGAAGCTGCGCGGCATGACGCCAATGACCTCATGCGGTTCGTCGTTGAGGGTGATGGTTTCGCCCACGATCTCGCGTCGGCCGCCGAAGTACTTTTGCCAAAGCGGATAACTGAGAATCACCGTGGGTGTGGCCTTCGCCGCCGCGTCGTCCGGCGCAAAGGTGCGGCCGATGAGCGGTCGCACGCCGAGGACGTGAAAAAAATCCTGCGTGACGAGGCCGGCGGTGAGCGAGGTCGGCTCATCGACGCCAGTCAGGTTGTCGTAGTTGTACCGACTGGCCGCGAGGCTTTGGAAGGAGGTGGCCTCTTTCTCCAGCTCGCGAAAACCGGCCGGCGCGAACGCCCGATTCGTTAGGTTCTCGGACAGGTTATCCGATTGCAGCGAGACGATCCGATTGGCCTCCGGATAGGGCAGAGGCGCGAGCATGACCGCATGGACGACGGTGAAGATCGCCGTGTTGGCCCCGATCCCGAGGGCGAGCGTGAGCACGGCTACGGCCATGAACCCGGGAGATTTTCTTAGTTGCCGAAACGCGTAACGGAAAAGATTCATCGGTTTCGGCCCGCCATCGTTTATTCTTCCCGCAACGCGACGAGTGGACTCACCCCGCTGGCACGCTGCGCCGGCACCCAGCAGGCGAGAAGCGCGATTCCACCTAACAACAAGGCGACGCTCCCGAGCGTCAGCAGGTCGAACGATTTGACATCGAAAAGCAGGCTGTTGAGCAGTCTCGTTAGGGCAAAAGTTGCGCTCACGCCGATGATGACTCCGAGCGCGGTGAGCCGCATCCCGCCGCCGACGACGAGCCGCAGGACGTCGCCTCTTTGGGCGCCGAGCGCCATCCGGATGCCGATTTCCTGGCGGCGTTGCGCGACCGAGTAAGCCATCACGCCGTAGATGCCGATCGCGGTCAGGAGCAACGCTACGCCGGCAAAAATGGAAAGAAGCATCGCGTTGAAGCGCGGGCGGGCAAGGGAGCGCGCGATGTAGTCGTCGAACATCTTCACCCGGGTGAGCGGAACGCCGGGATCGAGCTGGCCGAGCACGCTGCGAATCGAACCAGTGAGCGCGGCGGGCTGCGAGGTGTTGGTGCGAACAATGAGCGAGAAGATCCCGAGCGGGAACTGCGTCGCCGAGACGTACATCTCGGGCGTGTAGTCCGACCGGAGCGACTGATGTTTGACGTTCGTGACAACGCCGATGATTTCCCGCATCGGGCCGTCTTCGTCGGTCAGGGAAATTCCGGGCTGGATGCGTTTGCCGATCGGGTTCTCGTTAGGGAAAAATTTCTCCGCGAAACGCTGGTTGATGATGATGACTGGCTTGGAATCGAGGCGATCGGAGCGATCGAAGAGCCGGCCCCGGACTAACGACACTCCCATGGTACGGAAGTAGTCGCTTCCCGCGACGCGGAGCGGGCTCGTGTCCCGGTTGCCTTCCGGCTTCGGCCGCTCCTGCACGTCGAACGAAGTGGAGACACCAGTGCCACTAAGCGGGAGCGGAAAAACGGTGCTCGCGTCACGGACCCCCGGCAGAGCGCGGACGCGGGTCAGAAGTTGATCCTGAAAAAGGGCGACCTTCTCCGGTTTCGGATAGGCCGCATCGGAGAGCGTGATGGCGGCGGTGAACAAACGCTCCGGTTGCACACCGGGATTAACCCGGCTGAGGCGGGCGAAACTCTGGAGGAGCAATCCGGCTCCGGTGAGAAGCAGGAGGGCGAGCGCGACCTCGAGGACGACGAGCGTGCTGCGCAGGCGGTGGTGACTGCCGCTGCTCGAGCCGCGTGTGCTGTCGTTCAGCGCGCTGCGGAGATCGAGGCGCGAACTCTGCAATGCGGGAGCGAGGCCAAAGAGAACGCCCGTGCCTAACGAGGCCAGAAAAGTGAAGGCGAGAACCACGCCGTCGAGATGGATGTCTTTCGCGCGCGGAATGTTTTCCGGGACTAACGAAACCAAAAATTCGGTTCCCCAAACGGCGAGAAGCAATCCGCAGAAACCGCCGATCGCGGCGAGAAGGACGCTTTCCGTGAGCAATTGCCGGATGATCCGACCGCGGCTGGCGCCGAGAGCGGAGCGGAGCGCGATTTCTTTTTGTCGGACCGTGGCGCGGGCGAGGAGCAGGTTGGCGACGTTGGCGCTCGCGATTAGCAGCACACAGCCGACCGCGCCGAAGAGAACGTAGAGACCGCGCGCGACATCGCCGACCAGGTCTTCGCGCAGTGGCGCGGCACCGGCGCTGAATTTGGTATTCGAGTCCGGATACTGGCGGGCGAGGGCGGCGGCGATCGTGCGCAGCTCGGCGTCGGCTTGTGCGGCAGTGGCGCCGGCTTTCAGGCGGCCAATCCCTCGCAGGCTGTGACTGCCGCGCTGTTCAGTCTCCGGTTTAGTCCCGTCCGCGCGGCTCGCATCGATGGCGATGGGGACAAATATTTCGGCCGGGTCGTGGTCGATCGGGAAAGAAAAGTCGGCCGGCACGATGCCGATGACAGTGAAAGGCCGGCCGTCGAGCGTGATCAATTTTCCGACGACGGAGCGGTCACCTTTGAAGTGCTGTTCCCAAAAAGCGTGACTGAGAACGACCGTCAGGCCAGTCGGACCGCCGCCGGCCTTTTCGTCGCCGCGTTGAAAGGTGCGGCCTAGAATCGGACGCACGCCGAGGACATCAAAGAATTCGCCCGAGACTTTTTCAGCGAGCAGGCTCTGCGCCGGCCCTTCGCCGGTGAGCGAAAGATTTTCCGGGCGATGAACGGCGAGAGTTTCGAAGCTCCTATTTTGCGCTCTGAAATCGAAAAAGTCGGGATAACTGACCGCGCCGAAATCGGTTTCACCCGGCGCCCGGTTCTCGATCGAACCCCAGGCGACGAGCTGTTGTGGCTGCGGGAACGGGAGCGGCTTGAGAAGAACGGCGTTAACGACACTGAAGATGGCGGTGTTGGCGCCGATCCCAATCGCGAGCGCGAGGACAGCGACGACGGTAAAACGCGGTTCCTTGAAGAGCTGGCGGATGGCAAAGCGAAGGTCGTTCATAAGGCCGATACACCGTGCGTGTTCATTGCTGGGCGGTTTCCTTGTCGGCCGCGACAATTTCGATCGAGCCGGCGCTGCTCCGCAGGACGAGTTTAGTTCCACCGCCGTTGATCGTGCCCTTGAGCGAGTCGTCGTCCCGGCGCACGTTGGCAATCGGCAGATCGCTCCGGACGCTGCCTGCGCTCGTCTCGGCGTCGATCGTTAGACTCGCATTCGATGGGGTCACGACAGTGATACCGCCACCGGAGGTTTCGAGGCGCACGTCTCCCGCGACCGGCGAGGGCAGGATGGCGGAAACGGAACCGCCGGAAGTTTCCGCATTCAGTTTTCCGCTGATGTTGCCGAGGCGCAGTTTGCCGCCGCTGCTTTCGACCTTTGTGTCGCCGACGCGGTTCAGAACCGTGACGTTGCCGCCCGAAGTGTCGACGTTCAGTTTCCCGCGGCCGCCGGTGACTTCGATCCGGCCCCCGCTCGTGTCGAGATTCGTCGCGCCGTCGCAATCCTTCGCCGTGATATCGCCGCCGCTCGTGTCGCCATGAATGTCGCCGTGGATCTGACCGAAGTTCAGATCGCCGCCGCTCGTATCAACCTTGATCTCACCGGTCAGACCATTGGCGGAGATGTCGCCGCCGGAGGTGTCGAGATTGACGTTGAAATTGGCCGGCACTTTGACCGCGTAATGTCCTTCCGAGCGGGTGCGTCCCATCATGTGCCAGAATTGTTTGCCTAACGATTCATGCTGCCGGATAGCGCGCACGATGACTTTGTCGCCTTCGGTCGTGATTCTGATTGGCACCTCCGCGAAATATTTCTGCTCCTTTTCCTTTGAAGAAGCTTCGATCTTGCGATGGGCGTCGATCACGACCTTGTCGCCGTCGCCGGGCGTGACGTCGATCGAGCCAAAGTCGACATCAACCACGAGTGTGCCGCCCGCTTTTGCAGGTCGGGTTTCGTGAATGTTTTCTTCAGTCGCCGCGAACGCCGCGACGGCGGTGAAACTAACGAGTATCAGGGCTGCGAGTAGTGTTTTCATAAAGGAAGTCATTCGTAGCGGAGGGCGACCATTGGATCGACGCGGGTGGCGCGACGCGCGGGCAGGAAACAGGACAAGGCGGCGACGAAGGTGAGCAATCCGGCGACCGCAAAATAGATCGTCGGATCGAGCGGATTGACCTTGAAAAGAATGTTCTTGAGCGCCTCCGCGGCGACCACGCCAAGGAGCAACGCGACGCCACCGGCGCCGAGGAGCAGCCCGATCGCGAGTTGCCATGCGCCCTGGGTCATCACCATGCGCAAAATGCGAATCGCATCCGCTCCCAGCGCCATCCGAATGCCGAACTCCTGTGTGCGCTGAGTGACCGAGAAGCTCATCACCCCGTAGAGGCCGACACCGGCAAGGATGAACGCGACAACGCCGAAGATCGTGAAGAGCGTCGCGATGACGCGACTGCCGGAGAGGATGTCGTTGTGAAATTGCGCGGGCGTGCCGGGGAAATAGATCGGGAGATTTGAGTCAAGTGCAGCCACGGCTTTGCTCAGGACTGGCCCGAGCGTGTCGGCGCGCACGCCGGCACGTGGCCTAACGAGCACAGTGGCGAACTGCGTGGCAGGCGATGCGCCGAGGAGCGGCATGTAGAACCCACCCGCCTCCGTTTCCTGATCGAACGGTCCCTGCATCAAGGTATCGGGCACAACGCCGACGATCGTGCGCCACGGCTGTTCTTTGCCGGGATTGAAGATGCGCACTCGATGTCCGAGCGCGCTCTGCTGACCCCAATGCTTGCGGGCGAAGCTTGCATTCACGATCGCGACCGGCTGCTTTGAATCGGAGTCGTCGATCGTGAAATCGCGGCCTTCGAGAATCTTCAGACCGAGGGTGGTGAAATAGCCGTCGGAGACGGACTCGAAATTCCCGCGCGGACGGTCGCGATCGGTCTGATAACTTTGGCCATCCACCTCATATTGTCCGCCCCCCGCGAAGGTCATGCGAAAGCGATCGGTCATGGCTGCGGCTTCGAACTGCGAATTGGCGCGCAAGGCGCGAACCGCGCGGGTGAAAAATTGGCGGCGTGAATCTTCGCTCGGATAAGTGCCTTCCATCAACGCGAGACGGGCGGCATAGAGCCCATTCTCGTCGTAGCCGTAATCGAGCTTCGTCTGGTTGCGGATCGATTTGATCTGTAAGGCGGCGGCGATAAGGAGCGCGGCGGTCAGCGCAATCTGGCCAACGACCAGCGCACGTGTGATGACGTTGACGAGCCGGCTGCTGTTGCCGCGGCCGCCTTCCTTCATGACCTCCGCCGGGTTACCGCGAGAGCTGAGAAATGCCGGGAGCAAACCGGAGACGACCGTCGCGACCAGGGTGATCGCGAGAGTGAAGAGAAGGACGCGCCCGTCGATCGTGAAACGCCACCAGTAAGGCGGCGGGAACGGCGCGGCCTGCACTACTTTGTCAAACATGTCGACGCCCCAATAGGCGAGGAGCGAGCCACCAATCGCGCCGAAGAAGGCGACGACCAGGCTTTCAGTGAGCATTTGCCTGACGAGTCGCCCACGCGTCGCGCCAAGCGCTCCGCGAATCGCAAGTTCTTTCGCTCGCAAGGCGGCGCGGCCGAACTGCATGTTCATCACGTTCAGGCACGCGATCAGCAAAACGAGGATGACTGCGCCGAGCATCGCCCAGACGATTTGGCGCAGTTGCACGCCAGTGAAGGCATTGATCAGGGGCGTCACGCTGGCCGAGGTGAAATTTTGATTCGTCTTCGGATTATCTGCCGCAATGTTGCGTGCGATCGTGATCATCTCCGCGTTTGCCTGATCGAGCGTAACGCCCGGTTTGAGCCGGCCCATCACCGCAGGCGCGCGATTATTCGCACCGAGGAAAAGCTCGCCGCGTGGGGTAAGCGGCCACTCGTTGTAAAGCGGTGTCCAAAGTTCCTCCGAAATCGGGAACTTAAATCCGCGCGGCATGACGCCGATGATGGTGGCCGCCTTGCCGTTAATCGTGACGTTCTGGCCGACGATCTTCGGGTCGGCATTGAAATCGCGGCGCCAGATTTCGTCGCCGAGAATCGCGGTTTTCGGTGCGCCCGGCTTGTTATCCTCGGCGTTGAAATCGCGGCCGAGCACCGGCGAGACGCCAAGGATTTTGAACATCTCGTCCGTGACATACGCGCCCGTATAACGCTGCGGATTTTTTTTGTAAGTGAGGTTGATGGTCGAGCCGTTGAGATAGCCAGCCATCATGGCGAACGAATGCTGCGCCGCCTTCATGTCCTCGTAATCCTGCGCGGCCGGGATGTTGCCGTTGCCGAAGTTATTGTTCTGGTCGCTCGCTTTGGGATCGATCAACCCGACGCTGACCAGCTGCTCCGGATGCGGAAACGAGAACCCGCGGAGCACGATCGCGTTGACGACCGTAAACTGCGTCATCGCGCCGCCGATGCCGAGCGTGAGAACCAGAGTGGCGAGAAGACAAAAAACTTTGTCCTTTATGAGGACGCGGAGCCCGACGCGGATGTCCTGACGAAACGATTCGAGAATCATGGCGATTTTCCTTGGTTGTTATCGACGATCCAGCCGTCGCGCAGCTGGATGGTGCGATTGCCGTAGGCGGCGTTGGTTTCCGAATGCGTGACCTGGATGATGGTCGTGCCCTCGGAGTTAAGTTTTTTGAAGAGCCGCATGATCTCGTCGGCCTGGCTGGAATGCAGGTTGCCGGTCGGTTCGTCGGCCAGGATGAGTTTCGGCTTGGCGATGATCGCGCGTGCGATGCTGACGAGCTGCTGCTGCCCGCCGGAGAGCTGGCGCGGATAGAGATCTTTTTTTCCCACGATCGAAAAGCGATCGAGGGTGTCGGCGACGAGCGCGGTCCGCTCCGATTTGCTGTAATGGCGGTAGGAAAGCGGGATATCGAGGTTTTCGTAAACCGTCAGATCGTCGAGCAGGTTGTAGTTCTGGAAAACGAAACCGATTTGTTCGTTGCGCAGGATGGTGCGTTCCTTCGGCTTGAGCCGATGGACGGCGGTTTCGTCGAGGTAATATTCGCCCGTCCAGCCGAAGTCGTGCATGCCGATGAGGTGGAGCAGGGTCGATTTGCCGGCGCCGGAGGGACCCATGATGGAAACAAAATCGCCTTCCTCGACTTCGAGGTTGATGTCGCGCAGGACGTAAAAGAACTGCTGTTTGCCTAACGGATAGCAGCGTTCGATATGAGCGAGACGAATGAGCGGTAGAGTCATCATATTAGTTATCCCCTTCCGAGGGCGATCATGGGGTCGGCGCGGGTAGCGCGTCGCGCCGGGATGTAACTCGCGGCCAGGGCCACGAGGGTCAGAATGAGAGTAACCAAAAGGAAGGTCGAGAGGTCGAGCACGCTTACTTCGTAGAGCACCGAGCGGAGGGCCGAAGTGCTGAGCAGAGCGACGATCAATCCAAGGACGGTCCCCGCGCCAATGAGCGCTCCGGCGTGCGTGATAATCAGCCGGAGGACATCGGAGCGTTGCGCGCCGAGCGCCATCCGCACCCCGATCTCGTGAGTCCGTTGCACGACGAGGAACGACATCACGCCGTAAATACCGACTGAAGCGAGGACGAGGGCGATCCCGGCGAAGACGGTCAGGAGTGAAACCGATAGCCGGCGCGGCGCGATTGAGTCCGCGATCACCTGCTCCAAAGTGCGGACGTGGGCGATCGGCAGAGTCGGATCGATCGCCTGCACTTCGCGCCGGATCGCGCTTGTCAGGCCGGTCGGATCCTGGGCGCTGCGAACCGCAAGAATGACGGCGGGATAAGGCGCCTGGGTGAGCGGGACGTAGAACTCCGGTTTCACCGGTTGATCGAGTCCACGGTGATGCATGTCGCCGACGATTCCGACGATCGTCGCCCAGACCGGGCCTTCACGGGTCGGGAGCTGCATCCGTTTGCCAAGCGCGTTGTCGTTAGGCCAATAGCGCTCGGCCAGGGCCTGGTTAACGATCACGACCGGCGGCGCGTCGAGGTTGTCCGCATTGGTAAAAAAACGGCCGCGCTGGAGCGGGATCTCGAGGCTGCGAAAATAATCGGCGGAGACGAGGCGGATCTCCTCGTCCGGGCCGGGGTGCGTGTCGTCGATCGGGCGACCTTCAATCGTGAAGGAGGAGTCGCTGTTAATACCACTCATCGGGAGAATAATGGTCATTCCCGCATTCTTGACGCCGGGGAGATTGGAGACGCGGCGCTCCAGCTCGGTGAAGAAATTGACCTGTGCTTTCTTGTCCGGGTAACGGAGCGCGGGCAACGAAATCTCCGCGGTCAGAACGTTTTGCGGATTGAATCCTGGATTGACGTTTTCCAGCCTAACGAAACTTTTGAGGAGCAGTCCGGCGCCGGTGAGGAGCACGAGCGCGAGCGCTACTTCGGCAACCACGAGCCCGTTGCGCAGCCGGTTATGGCGTCGGCCGGAAGTGGAACCGCGGCCGCCTTCCTTGAGCGATTCGGTCAGGTCCGGTTTCCCGCTGGCGAGCCCGGGGACGAGGCCAAAAATGAGGCCGGTGCCGACCGCGATGGCGAGGGTGACGAGGAGAACGGTGCCGTCGATATGCACTTCGCTGAGGCGCGGGATCGTCTGGGTGCCGATTGATTTCACGAGGTCGATCGCCCAAATCGAGAGGAAGACGCCGACCGCCGCGCCGAGAATCGAGAGGACGACGCTTTCCGTGAGGGCGAGACGCAAGAGACGCGCCCGACTGGCGCCGACGGCGACCCGGATGGCCATCTCACGCTCGCGGGCGGTGGCGCGGGCGAGGAGCATGGTGGCGAGATTGGCGCAGGCGATGAGAAGAACGAGTGCAACCGCACCGAGCAGAATGAGGAGGAGCGGTTTCATGCCGCCGATGATCTGCTCCTTAAGCGGGTAGATGGTGGCGCCGAAACTGTCGGTCTGCGGATAGTTATCTTTGAAGCGGGTGCGCATCCCGCTCACGACCGTCTCGAGCTCGGCCTGCGCCTGCTGCGAGGAAACGCCCGGCGCGAGGCGGCCGATGACGCCGTAGCTGCGCGAGCCGCGCCGCTTCATTTCCTGGTCGGTAAAACCGAGCGGCTGCCAGATGTCGGCCTGTTCGCCGAACTGCGCGCCGGTGATGTTAAAGAGCGGAAGCGGGAATTCGAAGCTGGCCGGCATGATGCCGACGATGGTGAAGGGATGGCCGTCCGCCATCAGCTTGCTCCCGAGGACGCGCGGGTCGCGGTCGAACTTGCGCCGCCAGAGCCGTTCGCTGATCACGACGACATCGTCGCGGCCAACGGCATTTTCTTCCGCGCGAAAAGTGCGGCCGCGAATCGGCTGCACGCCTAGCAACGGAAAAAGATCGGCCGAAACCTTGGCCCCAAAGATGCGTTCCGGGAGTTCGCCTTCGGAGAGATTGAAGGTGGTGGTGTCGAAGGCCGCGAGTTTATCAAAGCTTTTGAGCTGCGTTTTGTATTCGAGGAACTCGGGTGGGGAGACCGGGATGGTGTCGAGGTGTTGATCCTTAAAATGCTCAAAGAGAAGGACGAGGCGCGCCGGATCTTCGTAGGGGAGGGGCTTGATGAGGAGGGCGTTGACGAGAGTGAAAACCGCCGTCGTGGCGCCGATGCCGAGTGCGAGGGTCAAAATCGCAACAAGGGTGAAGAGCGGGTTCTTGAGGAGGAGACGAAGAGAATGGCGGATTTCTTGTAACATTTACTCGGCGGTTAAGGGTAAAAAGGCTCGGCAAAACGCGCCGCCTGGTGCATCTGCCCAGAGAAGCGCGAATTATCGACCTCGGCGCCGCGGGAGGATGGCGCCGTTCCGTGGCGCGAAAGCGCGACGACGATATTGGCCACGAGGAGCGCGAAGATGACCAGGGCCTTGATCGAACCTCCGTTGCGATCGCTCTGGCGCATCTTTTTACTCCTCGTTAGGCGGCGATTTTGTCCTCGACGACTCGACCGTCGAACAAATGAATGGTACGATCGGCGTGCTGCGCGAAGCGCACGTCGTGCGTCACCATGCAGATGGTCGCGCCGCCGGCGTGCAATTCCTTGAGCAGATCCATGACCGCTTCACCGTTGCGCGAATCGAGGTTGCCGGTCGGTTCGTCGGCCAGGAGGATAGCCGGCTTGCCGGCGAGGGCGCGCGCCACGGCGACGCGCTGCTGCTGGCCACCGGAAAGCTGGCTCGGAAGATGTTTGGCGCGATGGGCCATCCCGACGCGCTCGAGCGCTTCGTTGACGAATGTCTTGCGCTCGCTCGCGCCCATCCCGCGATAGGTCAGCGGCAGCTCGACGTTTTCGTAAACGGTCAGGTCGCCGATGAGGTTGAAGCTCTGGAAGATGAAGCCGATTTCGCGATTACGGATGCGGGCGCGCTCGGGAAAAGAGAGGTTCGCGACCTCGCCGCCCTTGAGCGAATAGCTGCCGTCCGACGGTGTGTCGAGCAGACCGAGGATGGAGAGGAGAGTGGATTTTCCACAACCGGACGGGCCGGCGATGGAGACGTATTCGCCGGTGCGAATGTCGAGGTGAATGCCCGAGAGCGCGTGGGTTTCGACCTCGTCAGTGAGGAAGACTTTGGTGACGCCGTCGAGGTGAATCAGGGTGTGGTTTCCGTTGTTCATTGTGGTGTGGTTTTGTGCAGTGGTGGTCGTGAATTCGTTAGGTGGACTGACGGTTGTGACATTCATGGGTTAGTTCAAGCTGATGCGATCATGTGAATCGTAGGCGCTGGTGTCGGACAAAATCACCTGGTCGCCTTCTTTCAGGCCGTCGATGATTTCGATGGTGTTGACGGAGCTGCGGCCGAAATGCACCGGAGTGCGGTTGGCTTCGCCGTCGCCGGTGAGTTTGAAAACGCCAACGGTCGCTCCGTCCTGGGCAAAGGCCGGGCGGCCGACGTAGAGGACATTGTTGAGACGCTCGAGTTCGATCGTGCCGTCGACACTCAGGTCGGGACGAGCGCCTTTCGGCAGCGGGCCATCGAGTGCGACATCGACCGTGACGGTGCCCTGCTCGACTGCAGGATCGACCCGGATGACGTGCCCCGCGACGATGCCATTGCGGGTGTCGATCGATGCAGGCTGGTTAATCTGAATATCCTTCGCCTGGGTTTCCGCGATTTTGATCTGGGCCTTCAGCTTTTTCGGGTCGGCGACGCGGGCGAGATTCGTTCCCGACACAACCCTCTGGCCGACTTCGACTGGTAATTGTTGCAGGACGCCGGTCATCCCGGCTTTGACGTGCAGGGCCTCGACGTCACGCGCCTTGAGCTCGGCGGCAGCTTTGAGCTGGTCGACGGTCGCCTGTTTGGCGGCGAGCTGCGGCTCGATCGAACCCTGGGCAAACTTGAGCCGCTTTTCCTCGATCTGGTCGCGATTCTCGAGTTCGTCCCGCTTGATAATGGAGGTCCTGTATTCGATATCGGCGATGAGCCCGTTCTTTTTCAGGTTGTCGTTGGTTTCGGCTTCCATCTTGGCCTGCAGATATTCCGAATGGACCTGGGCAGTGTTGGACTCCTGGCTCAAAAGCTCGCGTTGCAGGTTGGCGCGAAGGGTGGTGAGTTCGGCCTCCGCCGTTGTGTGGAGCGACTCAGCGTCGAGCGCCGCTTGTTGCAGATCGGGGCTGGAAAGCTCCAGGATTACGGTGTCGGGCTCGACCAAGGCACCCGGTCTAACGACGATCTTTTCGACCCGGCCTTCCTTGGCCGCTGCGATCCAGCGAATATCTTCCGGGACGAGGGTACCGAGCCCGCGCACCTGGCGGAGCATCGGGCCGCGCTTAACAGTATCGACCCAAACCGCGGCGCGGTCGACGCTGACCGCGGCTGGTTTCAAACGCGAGATCGCGACTGTGACGAGGATGAGAGCGAGGACGGACGCGCCCCCGATGATCAGGCGGCGCTTCTTTTTCTTACGAGCGACATCGGGGCGCGGGACATCCATGGATGAAGTAACCGGTGTGAAGCCCGGAGCGCGCGCGGGCGCCGGGGAGCCGCCGCCGATCACTTCGAAGCTTCGTTGCATAAGGATGGCCCGATTCCGCACTTAAAGCACGCCGACGGTGTGGATGAGGGTGGCGATGGCTCCGACCCCGTTGACGATCGGGAGCATGGCCGACAGAATGAGGGCGGCGAAAACTCCGGCGTCGATGAGGAAACCGCGGCCGCCTTCGTCGGCGAAATACTGATTGCTGATTTCGAAGAAGGCTGGGTGTTGAAACTTAACCGGCGTTCCGCAACGGCCGGCCAACTGCGAGCCTTGATAGTTGTGGCTGATCTGCGGGAAGGCCGCACCGTGGCGCTCAGCGCGCGGATTGGATTCATCCCGCTGGTCGGGGTTTTGGATTTGAAGTGTGGTTTTCATATTCTTACTGGCTGTTACTTGTGAGATGCGTTCGCTCCCACATTTGGATTCAGGAATCTTTTCCTGAGATGCCGCACCCTATTGCAATGGCCATGCCACTCTCTTTTTATTTTTATAACTCTTTGCAGACGTGTATCTTGCATTTATGACCGATTTTTGGTCGGCCCCGCTTTTGCCTCGACGTTGGGATTCTGGCGTCCCGATTGCGGGACGCCGTCCCGCGTTCATCCCGAGCGGAGCGCGAGGGACCTCGCAAGCGCCGAGCGGCTTTCGCCATCTGCAATAAATTCACGTTCGATCGAATCGTCGTTGGCGAGAGCGTCGATCGCACTCTGTGAGGTCCCTCACCGCGCTTCGCCGGCTCGGGATGACAGGAGAGGCGATGCGGTCGCTCGGAGATCGTTAGGCCCTAACGAGGCAGCCGGAGGAGAGCCTCGCTCCCGGTGCGGTCGGTCCGGTTGGCGAGAGTGAGCGAGCCGTTGTGGGCTTCGGCGATCTGGCGGCTAAGGGTGAGCCCGATGCCGGAGCCGCCTGGTTTGGTCGTGAAAAATGGGACGAAAAGGTTGCCTGGATTCATGATGCCCGGGCCCTCGTCGCGGACGAAGACTTCCGCGCAATCGCCTCGTTCGCGCCAGCCGGCAGTGACCTTACCGCCAGTCTCGAGCGCGGCGTCGACCGCATTGTGGAGGATGTTGATGAGCAGTTGCTCGATCTGCGCGGCATCGGCTGGAATGGTGATGACTCCGCCCTCGGCCAGCCGGACGGCGAGCCGGGTTTCCAATCCGACTACCCGCCTAACGAGTTCGCCGAGATTGATCGGTTCCTTCTGCGGCGGCGGGAGGCGGGCGAGCCGGGCGTAAGCTTGCATGAAGCGGCTGAGGGATTCAGCCCGGGCTGCGATCACGTTCAGGCCGCTGTGAGCGTCGTCACGCCAATCGGCCGGTGGCGGATCGCGTTTGAGCAGATTTGCGAGACTGCCCGCGATCGACTTGATCGGCGCGAGCGAGTTGTTCATTTCATGGCCAAGCACCCTGACGAGTCGCTGCCAGGCAGTGCGTTCTTCTTCGCGCAGGGTGCGGCTGAGATCGGTCAGGACAAGCAGTTCGTGGGGGAGACCGCGCTCGCGGAAGTTGCTTTTCCGCACACCCCAGCGGCCGGTAGCTCCGGGAAAAGTAAGGGTGAGGGGCGCATCTTCGTCGGCATCGAGGCAGACAGCGAGACCGAGATCGCTGGCGCGGCGGCCGAGAAGTTTGTCGATCGGTTGGCGAAGTAAATTTTCTCCGGCGCGATTGACGAGCCGGAGCCGGCGATCGGGATCGAAAGTGAAAACCGCGACATCGATCTCGGCCATGATGGTGCGGAGTAGGGCGGTGGCTTCAAAGGCGCCGAGCCGCTGCACCCGGAGGGTTTCGCCGAGTTGATTGATCTCGAGCAAGACTTCGCCAAGAGCGTCATCGGCCCGCGCGCCGCGGGCGCGGATCGAGTAATCGCCCTCGCGCAAGGCGGCCAGCAAGTTGCTCATGGTCTGGAGCGGCCTAACGATATGCTCTCGCGCGGCGGAGAGGAAAATCAGGACGGATGCGCCCATGAAAAGAATCAGGGTCCAGGCGGCCTTGGCACTGGAATCGCCAAACCAGAGCAGGCCGAGAGCGACGATTATCGCCGGCAGGCAGGCGCCGATGGTCAGCCAAGTGAGCCGGGTCTCGTGGGAGAGGCGGCGACGATACTTCTGATTTCTGAAGGCTGATTGCTGATTTGCCGGAGCGGCCACGTTTTCTCTCGAATCAGCAATCAGAGATCATCCATCTCACAGCCCATAGTGCTGGAGGCGGCGGTAAAAGGCGCTGCGGCTCAAGCCTAACGACTCGGCGGCCTTGCGCGCGTTGCCCTCGTGGCGGGCGAGCGCTTTCTTAATCAGGAATGCCTCTACCTCCTCGAGGCTCATCTCCTCCAGACGGGGGGTGCCGTCGCCGCTACTCGTTAGGCCGAGATCGTTTGTCTTGATCTGGGTGCCCTGCGACATGAGGACGGCGCGCTCAATGACGTGATCCAGTTCGCGCACATTGCCCGGCCACTCGTGTCGCATGAGGGCTTCGTGCGCCGCTGCTTCGAGGCCATTCAATTTCTTGCGATAACGCTCGGCATGCTGGCGGAGGAAATGGGCGGCGAGCGGCGCAATGTCCTCGCGGCGTTCACGAAGGGGTGGGAGAGCGATCTCGATCGTGTTGAGACGAAAGAGGAGGTCCTGGCGAAAACGACCCGCCGTGACTTCCTCGGTGAGGTTGGAATTGGTCGCGGAAACGATCCGGACATTGGCGTGCAAGGTGCGCGAGGATCCCACCCGCTCGAACTCGCCCGTCTCGATGACGCGTAACAATTTCGCCTGCTGGCTCATCGGGAGGTTGGCGATTTCGTCGAGGAAGAGGGTGCTTTCGTCGGCCAGCTCGAAGCGTCCGGCGCGATCGGTCTTGGCGTCGGTAAAAGCCCCTTTCACGTGGCCGAAAAGCTCGCTCTCGAAAACGCCCTCCGACAATCCGCCCATGTTGACCGTGATCATGATTTTGCTTGCGCGGGTCGAGAGCGAGTGGAGCGCCTGCGCGATCAACCCTTTGCCGGTGCCGTTTTCGCCTGTGATGAGGACGTTCGCATCCGAGGGTGCGACCCGAGTAACGAGTTCGATGACCGGCCGCATGCGCGGCGAATCGGAAATGATGTTCGGCATCTTGCCGCGCAAAAGTTCGTTCTTGGCCTCAAGCTGCTGGCTTTTGCGGAGCGCATTGCCGAGCGCGATCTGAGTGCGGACGATGGCGAGAAGGCGGTCGTTGTCCCACGGTTTGGTGACAAAATCGCGGGCCCCGAGTTTCATCGCCTCGACCGCGAGATCGACCGTCGCCCAGGCGGTCATGACGACGATGGGAAGGGTATCGTCGAGCGCCTGGATGCGCGGGATGACCTCCAGCCCTTCCTGGCCCGAAGTCGTGTCGCGGGTGTAATTCAGATCCATCATGAGAAGCGCGTAACTCTTCTTCTCGAGCGAATTCATGACCGAGCCTAACGACGTCACGGCATCGGTCTGGTAGCCTTCGCCTTTGAGCAGGATGCGCAAAGCCTCGAGCACGTCGGGCTGGTCGTCGGCGATAAGAATGCGGCTCACGGGATAACGATGAACCGCATTTCTAGGTTCGCGTCAATTCCGCGAGTGGCGCGCCGTGGTCGTTAGGCAAAAGCTAAAAGGCGTTGAAATGCATCGGGACACGCACCAGTTGCGCGACCGGGTGACCATTCTTCATCGCCGGAGCCCAGCGCCATTTCGAGATTGCAACGATCGCCGCATAAGCAAAGGCGGGATTGGTCATCTTCTCGATTTCGAAATAGTCGGCTCGGCCTTCGACGTCGATCTTGCAGATGATGCTGACAAAACCTTTCTCGCGATGTTCGGCCTCCTCTGCCGGATATTCCGGCCGGTTTCCCTCGAGCACCCTGGGTGGGGTGTCAAAGGAACCTGCATTCGCGTGCACGACCGACACCATCGGCTTGAGCGGGGTGCGGGCACGGTCCTGGTAGTTAATGTCCGAACAACCGGTGAGAATGAGAACAAGCAGGCCTGCGACCATTGGAACGGTCGAGCTCCGCCAAGTGGCGGCGAGAAAAATCCTTTCAGCCCTCACTTTCTTATCTTCTTGCGTCCTGAAGGGTAGACACGGCGGGACTGCGTGCGCAAATAAAACGATAATCGCTTTCGGCGCGATTTCGCGGTTGTGATCAGCGCGGTTGTCAGCGACAAGAGGGGCCGGTCCGATTTTGGCTGCAAACCATGGATGTGCATTCGTTTCATCTGATCTTTGTTTTCGCCCTGGTCGGGCTGGTCTTCGTCGCCTTCCTGCGGGAATGGATGTCGCCCGATCTGGTCGCGCTGACGGCGATGGGGTTGCTTTTGGTCACGGGGATTCTCGGGACCGAGGAAACGCTGGCGGTTTTCAGCAACAGCGCGCCGATCGTGATCGGCTGCATGTTTGTCCTGAGCGCGGCGCTCGAGAGGACGGGTGCGATCGACGCCCTGGCCCGCGTTTTTCTCCGCATGGCGGGCAAGAGCGAGCTGCGCGCGCTCGCCGCGCTGGCATTGCTGACCGTGCCGCTCTCCGCGTTCGTGAACAACACGCCGGTCGTGGTCGTTTTCATGCCGGTGGTGCTGGCGCTGGCGCGCACGACGGAGCTAAAAGCCTCGCGGCTTTTGATTCCGCTCTCTTATTTCTCAATCTTGGGCGGCACCTGCACGCTCCTCGGCACTTCGACCAACCTGCTCGTCGATGGCGTGATTCGGCATCACGGGCAGCGACCCTTCGGGATTTTCGAGATCACTCCCCTGGGAATTGTCTATGCGGTCATCGGTATGGCCTACGTCCTGTTGATCGGACGCAAGCTGCTTCCCCGGCGCGAAACGCTCGCGGCGCTCATCGGGAGCGGAATGGCGAAGCAATTCCTCATGCAGGCGGTCATCAGTCGGGAATCGCCCCTCGTCGGCAAGACGCTGCCCGAAACGCCCTTGGTGCGTTTGCGCGAGGCGCGCATCATCGATGTGGTGCGCGACGGCCAGCGGCTCGAGACGCCGCTGGATGAATTGCGTTTCGCAGCGGGCGACATTCTGCTTCTCGAATCGCCGGTCGCCGGGGTGAAGGGAATCAAGGAAATGCCGGGCGTTGTCTTTCAGCCGGAAGCGGATCTGGAGGATAAGAACAATGCGCCGCGAGAGGCCGTGCTGATGGAGGGAATCATCGGGAGCCGGTCCGGCTTTGTCGGCAAGACGCTGCGAGAACTGAATTTTCGCCAGCGTTACGGCGTACTCATTTTGGCGGTGCATCGGCAGGGGGAGAACCTGCGGGAAAAATTCGAAGACGTGCAACTGGCTTTTGGCGACACGCTGCTCGTGCAAGGTCCGGCGGAAGGAATTCACCGGTTGATGCAGGAACGCGATTTTCTCAGCCTGACAGAACCGAAACAACGCGCTTTTCGCCGGCAAAAGGCACCGCTCGCGATCGCCGCGATAATCGCGGTTATGTTGCTGGCGGCTTTCAATGTTTTTTCGATCACCGTTCTCGCACTGGTCGCAGCGGTCCTGGTGATTCTGACGAAATGCCTCGATGTCGATGAAGCTTACGAAGCGATCGAGTGGCCGTTACTTTTCATTATCTTTGGTATGCTCGCGCTCGGCCAGGCGATGGAAACGACCGGTGCGGCTCATCTCCTCGCAACCGGTGTGACTGGCGCGTTCGGTCGATTTGGCCCCGCAGTCACCCTCTCAGTCATGTATTTCGTCGCGATGGTCTTGACGGAATTGATCAGCAACAACGCTGTCGCCGTGCTTCTGACCCCGATCGCGTTTGAGATCGCGGCTGCGATGGGGGTCGATGCACGGCCTTTTACGATCGCGGTGATGTTCGGTTGTAGCGCCAGTTTTTCGACCCCGATTGGTTACCAGACCAACACCTATGTCTTTGGCGCGGGCGGCTATAAATTCAGCGACTTCCCGCGCATCGGCGTGCCGCTCAACCTCATCCTCTGGATGACGGCGAGCGTCTTGATCCCGATCTTTTGGCCTTTCGTGGTTGCGAAATAAAAAAAACGCCCAGCCGGGAATCCCGACCGGGCGTTTGATTTGAGTTTTACGCCTTAACCTTACTTCGCCCCCGCCATCGTTCCGTCGATGTCGTAGGACTCGACCAAACCGATGCCGCTCGTATCACCGACTCCGCTCAGGATGACGGTGTAGGCGCCCGCCGGCAGCACTTCGTAGAGGGCTGCCTCGTTCGGGTCGGACGGGGCCAGGCCCGCGTCGGATATGGCCTGCATGTTGGTATCGTCCATCCAGTTATCGTTCGAGGCGATGGAGTTTCCATCCTGGTCAAACACCTCGATGAACGGATCGGCCAAGACATCGCTCACGCCATTGTCGGCGAGAGAGGGGCCGATGCCGCGCACAATGACTTGGGCGAGTCCGCCGCCGCCGCCGCCGAGGATGAAGCCGCCGATCATGACATCATCGCCCGTCTGGACAAAGCCGCGGGTACTGATGTTGGCGAACTTCGAATCGGTCGTGCCGTTATCGAGATCGTAGGCTTCGACGAGACCGACGCCGGTCGTGTCGCCCGCTCCGCGTACAATCGCGGTATAGGCGCCGGGATCGAGATTGGCGACGAGGGCGGATTCGGTGTCCTCGGTCGGCGCAAGATTATTGTCCGTCAGGATCATCTGATCCTCTGCGCTGTTATCCATCCAGTTGTCGTTCGTGGCGATGAGCATTCCGTCGACGTCATACAATTCGAGAACCGGATCCGCCAGGGCGCCGCTCACGACCGAACTTAGCGACGGTCCGATGCCTCGGAGGACGACTTGTTTCGTCTCCGTTCCAGTAATGATGATGCCGCCGATGAGCACGTTATCACCGGTGCCGACATTGGCGCGGGTGGAGATGTTCTGCGATTGAGATGGAGGCTGGACGCTGGCCGCGGTCGTATCGAGTTGGAAATCGACCTGTTGGATGGTGAGATCGAGTGAGTTAGGTGTGGGGGCGAGCGGCGTCGCGGTCGGAGCAAAAGTGACGGTCAACGTTCCCTCGAAAGTTCCCGAGACGCCGAGCGGGAACGGGGGTGCCTTCGCTTCGCCCTCATAGACATGGAGGCCCGGATCGATCATGCCTTCGATCGGCGGAATCGGGATACCGGAAACGCTGCCTTCCAACACATAGCTGGCAGCCGACCCCGCGTTCAAATTGCCGGCAAACTTATATGCAACTGAGAACATTTCCCCTGCCTCTGCGGAAAACGAGCCACTCACCATGATGGTGGCCGAAGCGCCCTCGTTGGGTGTGACGGTCGTCGTACCCTCGAGGTGAATGAGTCCTCCGACCACGACCGTATCGGCCACGATTGTGTTGTCGGAAAAGTTATCCGGCGGCGTGAAGGTAGGACTGCCGTCGTCGAGCGTGAGGACGCCAGACCTTGCCGGGTTGGCCAGTGAAAGAAGCGCCGCGGTCGCGACGAAAAGTGAACAGACTGTAATTTTTTTCATGATTTATTGGTGGTGTTTTTCAGTGCGGTGGTCCCCGTTCTTCGGGGAATTTCTTAAAAACTAAATCGATCCTCGGGCCGCAAACGGCTGCCCCTTCAGGATTGTCTTTGGCTGGCCTGACTAGTGCTCTCTTTCAGGTCCATGAAAACGTTTCTGTTACTGGTGTTGTGTGTGACCGCGCTTTTCGTCTGGCAGCGGCAGGGCAACGATGTCGTGTCGCCGCCACCGCCAACTGTCGAAGCGCAACCCCCGGCGGCTCCTTCGCCCCGGGCGGTTTCAGCGCACAACTGGGCGAAGAATTCGCTCGATCGCACGCACGAGGTGATGGATCAGGTGCAGCAATCCCGCGAACAAAACGAGCAGCATTAGGCTGAGGAGCCGGCTCGTCAGTCGAGTCGATAAAATTCCACCAACCCAACTCCGGTGGTGCCGCCGGCCCCGCGCACGATGCCGGTATAGGCACCGGGCACAAGCGTGGCAAGGATGGCGGATTCCGCGTCGTCGGTCGGTGCAAGCGCGGTGGCGATGATTTCGGCTTCCTGGTCGCTGCGCCAGTTATCGTTCGAGCTCACCAGCGTCCCATTGCCATCATAAAGTTCGAGGACCGGATCCATCAGGGCATCGGGAATTCCGGCGTCGACCAGAGAAGGACCGATCGCTCGCGCGACGATCGTCTGCTCTCGGTCGCCGATCGTAATCAGGCCGCCGATCATGACGTTATCGACGGTATCGACGAAACCGCGCGTCGAAATGTTTGCCAAACGTAGTGGGCCGCTGTCGTCAAGGTCATAGGCCTCCACCAACGCAATGCCGGTAGAGTCATCGACGCCGCTCAGAATGGCGGTGTAGGCAGCGGGTGGCAGGTCGATCACCATTGCCGATTCACTATCCTCGGTCGGGGGGATCGTGCTCGCTTCGATCGCGGCCACATTGTCGCTCGTGATGACACCCCCGATCTGGGTCGTGCGCCAGTTGTCGTTCATGGCGATCATGGCGCCAGTGGCATCGAAGAGCGCAAGTTTCGGGTCAGCCATCTTTCCAGTGAGAGGAAGCGATGGCCCGATCGCGCGCAGAAGAACCTTCTTTGTCTCGCTGGACTGGGAGACATCGGGGATGATAAACCCGCCGATAAGGACATTGATGCCGGTGCCCACCGCGAGTCGGGTGGAGATATTCGCCAGACCACCGTCGTCATCGAGAATAGTCACGACCACTTCGGGATTTTCGAGCGTGGCGTTGACCGGGTTACTGAATTTCACCGAAAACGTTTCGTCGGCTTCCCTCGCATCATCCCCGATAATAAAGGTGTTAATCGTGCGCGAAGTGGTGCCTGGCGGGAAAATGAGGGTTCCGGCCAGCGGCACATAGTCTTCGCCTGCCACCGCGGTGCCATCCACCGTTTCGTAATCGACCGTAACCGTCTCGACCAAGTCATTCGGCAGGGTGAGCGTGATCGTGCCTTCGGTGATGCCGGCGGTGATAACGGGAGCGTTCGGACTCTGGCTGGGCGCCACGATCTTTTTCTGGGGTAGGAGGAGCTTGATATTATCAACGCCTTCCATCTCCTTGCCCAAGACAGCTTCGATACTGATCTTGATGTCGGTGACGCCCTCGAGCAGCGCCTGCCACTGTTCTTCCGTCTTGTGCCACTTCTCTGCTGTCATCAGCTCGCTGAACGTTTTCCACGATTTCTCGGGCGGCTGGTCTGGCATGGGGACAAAATCCACCATGGCGGAATCTCCATTGGCACCGGTGATCGTGACATTCCCGTAATCCATCGGGTTCGGAGGCCAGAAAGGATCGTCTTTTTCCAGCAGGTTGCCATCGAACGAGAGCGTTCCGCCATTGAACGCGCTTAGGTCGCCGAGAAATTTCGGGGGCGCCTTCAGGAAAGCGACGATCAGTTCATCATTGTCGAGGAAAGCGTAGCCGTCGGGGTTGCCGCCGCTGGGCTTATGGATCAGCGGGTTGCTGTTGGTTGCAGTCCAGCCATCGACGTCGGTGTCGAAGGTGCTGATGCGATCCAGACTGCTGACTATTCCGCCGCTGCCTTCCTTCTTTTCGTCTTCCGGCGGGCCATCAAGGGATGGCAGGACGACTTTCATGGTTGTTTTGGCGACGTTGTTGCCCCGTTTTGGGTCGGGAGTGGTGGAGGTAACACGGGCGGTGTTTTTGACCTTCGCGCCTAGAAATCCGTCCCTGACTCGCACACTGATCGTTATGGATCGGGGAGGCTCGTCTTTTGTCAGTGTGCCAAAGGTCCCCGTAACAGTGTTTCCGTTCACAACGCACTGTCCCAAATTTGATGTGACTTTGCATGAAGTGATCGTGAACAGGTTAGGCACGACATCGGTGAGGGTAACGTCTTGGGCACTACCCGGTCCATTGTTTTGCACGACGACGAAATATTCGTAATCGGTGGCAAAGGGGGAATCTGCCCTGTGCCCATCCTTCGCCGCAATCAAATCAGCCGAGTCACCATCCGAAGGGGCCGAAGTCGCGCCGGCTCCGGCGACGACTGTCGTGGCAGTCGCGAAACCGGAGGTATTCCCCGCGGGATCCGTCTTGGTGGCGTTCACCACGTGGGTGCCCGAAGGTACGGGCTCGACGTCCATTGCGAACGTTCCGGTGCCGTTGGCCAACGTCGCAAACGTGCCGCCCCCCAGATAGTCCCTCCCCTGGTTACTCGAACCAACCTGGCCATCGGGACTCGCGTACAAGTCGATGAAGAATTCAGTGTTGGCTGGGCCGGTAAAGGACCCACTTACAGTCGTCACACCGTTACCTGTCACGGCCGCGTCCACCACCGGAGGAAGCACCGAGTTATTCGCTCCGTTTTGCAGGTTTAGGCCTTCGCCGGCATTCAGGAAGATCGAATTGGCGGCGACAAAGTTATTGTTGGCATTTGGGTTATCGATTCTGATCCCATCGACGCCCTGGTTAAGGATAACGTTGTCCTCTCCCGGGTCGCGCCCGCCAATCGTGGTGTTACTGGCGTAGAGAATAGAGATGCCAGGTCCAGTGTTTCCAAGATTGATTTCTCCCGTCAGGTCCGTTCCGATGGAGTTATCCTGGACCATTGTCTCCGAGGTCTCGTCGATCCGGACGGCCGGATTGTTATTGTTCGTAGCGGCGATGACATTGCCATCGCCTGGGTCAGATCCGCCGATCATGTTTTCGGCACCGGCAACGAAGACCGTGACGGCATCGTCGTTCCCCAACGGCGCCGTGCCGGTGAAGTCGGTCCCGATGAAATTGCCCCTGACGACATTGAGAGTGGCAAGCGGGTTCTCAATCATGATCGGAATCCGGTTGCCGGAGAAAAGATTGCTCCTCCCCATCGGCCAGTCCGTCGGGCCCGTCAGCATATTCTCGCCGATCAGGTTTTCCGACGCGTTGTCGATCACAATGCCATCAACCGGAGAACTGCCAATCGCAGCTGTGCCGTTGATGTTTGTTCCGAAAAAGTTGCCAAATACCTGATTGCCGAAATTGGGGCTGCCTGGTCCTCCCATGTTTAATCCCGGACCCCCGTTGCCAGAAATGAGGTTGCCCTGTCCGGGATAGGCACCGCCGATTAGGGTGTAAGTATAATTCGTCAGGATGATGCCGCCGTCGGCATTGGGCTGCGCCACTGTCCCGGTCGCGTCGGTGCCGATGTAGGCGCCGCGAATGACATTGTAGTTGGCGCCATCCAAACGGATTCCCGCTCTGCCATTTCCACTGATGACCAAATGCTCCGAAGCGGGCAAGGGCGGTCCGAAAGCCAGTGCGGACGAAGCGTAGGCGGGTGCGAAAAGCGAATAGTTCACGCCGGTGCCGCTGATGCCGTCGGCGCTATTGTTTGTGATCACGGTATTGCCAGTGACATGGAGGTATTGGATCGCAGTGAGGAAGAGACCGCTCTGCAGGTTGTTCGAGCTGGTCAGATTAATGATCGTGGTGTTATTTGCTCCGCTCTCCACGACGACGCCGCTGTTGATATTGCCGATCGTCGAAACATCGCTGAGGACGACGCCCGCCCCGGTAATCCTCACCCCCGCGCGGACACAGTTTTGCAGTTTCAGCCCCTGAATCACGGCATAACTATTTACGGTCAAACCATCGGTCGTGCCTGCGTTGGTGCCATCGATGATCACTGGCGCACCGCTGTTCTTGATCTGGACGAACTCCGGCACGGACGGTAAAGCCAAAGTGAGGTTGATCGTCTGGCCGCTGATCTGATCCAGGACGATCGTGTCGCCAGTCAGCGAGTCGGAGAGGGCTTGGTGGAGTGATCCCGGACCGCTCGGATCGTGGTTTGTGACATCGAAAGTGCGGGCCAGGAGTGGAGTGAGACCCCCGCAGAAATACAGGCAAAGTGAGAGCGCCACCCACCGTCCCCGTCGCAGATCATTAGTCGTCTTCATTAATACCTTTCTCTTGTGTGGGCGAGTGCGGGCGAGTCCTTGCTCGCGGTTTCCGTTTTTCGGTTGGTAATTTTGGGAAGCAGGGCCTCATTCACCGGCGATTCGTTAGGCCGATCGGGAAAGCGACCGGAGCTGCACTCGCTTCGAGGTTGTAGGCTTCGACGAGAGCGACGCCGGTGGTGTCGCCGACCCCGCGCACGATCGCGGTATAAAGCCCCGGCCCGAGTGCAATCTCAATAGCCGATTCGCGGTCGTCGGTTGGTGCGAGCCCTGCGGCTTCCAACTCTGATTGTTGGGTATCCTTCCAGTTGTCGTTCGATGCGATGAGCGTGCCGGAGCCGTCGTGCAACTCCAGGGTCGGATCCTGCAATGCGTCGGCCACGCCGAACGCACTGAGGGAAGGGCCGATGGCGCGCACCACCATGCTGGAGGCGGTGCTCTCCGTCCCGCCGACGATGAAGCCGCCGATCATGACTCCATCACCCGTTTGCACCGACCCGCGGGTGCTGATGTTGCCCAGTTCAGACACAGCCGCCCCGTCCAAATCGTAAATCTCGACCAGGCCAACTCCAGTGCCGCCATTGTTCCCGACCACGATGGCAGTGTAGGCGCCCGGCTCCAGCGTAGTCAGAATCGCCGACTCGAGGTCGTCGGTCGGGGCCAGGCCTGCGTCCATGATTTCCTGCTCCTGGCTGTCGCGCCAGTTGTCGTTGCTGGTAATGAGCGCGCCAGTGGCATCACGTAACTCGAGCACCGGGTCGGCCAGCGGTCCGGCCACGCCCAATGCGCCTAACGATGGACCGATGGCGCGGACGACGACCTGTTTGGCCCCGACGTCGAGCGGCACGGTCTGGTTAGGACCTGGCTTGAGCGTGTTGATAAAGCCGCCGATGCCGGCGTTGTCACCGCCGCCGACGAAGAGGCGGGTCGAGAGGTTGTCATACGGAGCGATGGAATCGTAGTTCATGGTCAGGAGATAGGCCCCGCTCGACCCGTCAGTGTAGTTAACGACAGTGCCCACCACCTTCCCGTCGAGTGCGCCGGGGTGGAAGATCACGGTCTTCACCTCCCGACCATCGAAAATGTCGCCGACGCGCAGGATTGGTTCCAGTTCCCAAGTGTCTAACATGCGGGCGAAGAGGCCGAGAAACTGGGCGCTTGGGCTCGGGCCGTAACCTTCGAAGACGGCCATGTCGGCCGACACATCCGGATTCGCGACCGAATAGAAAGTTCCTCCTCCCGGAATCGCTTCGCCTTCCTGCGCGACCTGCCGGATCGAGTGATCGTTCAAATTCAGAGTGAAGATCGTAGTGAGAAAGTTGTCGCCGCTCCCGTAGATGATGATCTGATCATCCGCGCCATGACTGAACACGCCGCTGCGAAAGAACTTCCCCGGTTCGTACTCGGTATCGTTTGGGAGGATGTTTTCCGCCGGTGTCCTCCCTTCCACGTCGCCTTGGTAGATGCCGTCGCTGGTTCCGAAGACCACGTCCGTGTCATTGTGGATATAAGATCCGATGATGCCTCCAAAGTTGTTCGGATCGAGAGTCAAACTGGAAGCCACCTGAAAATACTTACCATCCGAGAAGCGCTGGGTGAAAAGTCCCTGGCCGGAGAAGAACCTTCCTTGGAAGGCGACATAGCTGACGCTCAACGAGGGGGTAAAAGAGTCGAAGTCGCTAAAGGTTTCGCCCGCGAAGTCCGGCACGGGATCGCCTGCCTGGATGACGCGAAAGGCAGAGTCCTCGGTCACGACGCCGACCGCCGTGGGAGTAAAGCCGGTCCCATAGGTCCAGACGGCACTAAGCGAGAGAATGTTCTTCGAATAGTTCGGCACATCATCATCCCAGATGCCGTCAGGGCGGAGATCCGGGCCGGAAAGTTTGGGACCGACCGGCACTCGCTTGGCGCTGAGATTGGTCGCGTCTCCCCACCCACTGGCATACATTGCGAGCGGTACCGCCGCGGTGTCGGAAAATACCGCGGTGTCGCCGAAAGTGCCGAATTCGAAACCGAGAGCGACGCATGCTCGAGCTTCCTTCTGGCCGCCAACGCCATTTATAGTAACCGCATCGAAGACGCTATAAATCCCACGAATACCGTGGATCGAGATGGTAGGCTGCCCGCCCAAGTCGAACGCCCGAAAGTTTCCCTTCGTGACCAGTTGATCCGGAAGCTCGAAAGGACTACTCGGGATGCTCTCGATGATGTAGGCCGACAGCCCAAACGGATAGGGCGTTAAGGGAATGCCTTCGTTTGCGGCTACCGATGGCATTGCCACTAGCACGGCCAAGGCGGCCACGGCCGGGATAAGAACCTTCGCGACGGAAGTGTCGCGTCTCGTCCACATTTTCATAACTGCACCTTTCTCTTGTGCGGGCGAAGCCTCGCTCGCGATTCCCGTTTTAGGTTGGAAAGGCCAGTGGCCGGGGGTTCAAGTATCCGAATAATCCCGGACGCAGGAGGCGATTGTGGTTGGGGTCGCGCTCCGGCGTCAAGCTTTTTTGCATCCGCTTTGTAAGACGCCTCGCTCGGCGAAGCGCGGGAGAAAATCTCGCTCGCAGAGAACTCATTCTATGGTCACATGCATGCTTGCGTCTCCCAGTTGGAGGCGTCTACAACAAGGACGCGCAAATTCCGGCCGTTACATCAATTGAGATGGTAAGCCTCGACCAACCCGACTCCTGTGGTCCCCCCGACTCCCGAGACGATCGCGGTGTAATTTCCCGGGGCCAGGTTCGCAAGGATGGCTGATTCCTTGTCGTCGTTAGGCGCAATCCCGGTGGCCGCGATTTCTGCCTCCTGGGTCGATTTCCAATTGTCGTTCGCCATCACCAGAGCGCCGTTGCCGTCGCGCAGTTCCAGCATTGGATCTGCCAGGGGGTTGGCGATTCCGGAATTGCCTAACGATGGTCCGATCGCCCGCACCAGGACGGTCGTGTCTCCCAGGTCGGACGGCCCGGCGATGAATCCACCAATCATGACCTTGTCACCGGTGTCGACAAAGCCGCGTGTGCTGATGTTGGCCAGTTTGGAGTCGGCGGGCTGATCGAGATCGTAGGCTTCGACCAAGCCGACGCCGGTGCTCCCGTTTTTCCCGCGGACGATGGCGGTGTAGCCGCCCGGGGGGAGATCCTGCACGATGGCCGACTCCCGGTCGTCGGTGGGAGGAATGGTGGTGGCTTCGATCTCCGCCTGCTGGCTCTCCTTCCAATCATCGTTTGTGATCACGCTGCCGTCGGGCTGGTGCAACTCGAGGGTGGGATCGGCCAGAGCGCCTTGCACCCCGAAGCTGCCTAACGAGGGGCCAATCGCGCGCACGATCACTTTCTTGGGAGAGAACCCGGTAACAATGAACCCGCCGATGAGCACATTGTCATCCGTCAGCACCTGCATCCGGGTGGAAATGTTGAGCAGTTTGGGAATGAACGCCGGGGAGAATTCGGAAGTGTTCCCGTCAGGATCGGTCGCCGTGGCGGTGATTCTTTGGCCCTCGGGCGCCTCCGCGACGATGGCACTGAAGGACGCGTTGCAGTTATCATCAGTCGTGACACTGGTGAAGCCGAGAAAGATCTGGCCTTCACCATGACCGGAGGAATCAACGCTCTCATTGGCGAAGAATTCGATGCGATAGCTCTTGTTGGCGACGCTATTCAGCGTGCCAGCAATCGTCGTGCTGCCGGGAGCGTTGGAAACGGCCGTCAGTACCGGGAAGTTTTGGTAATCATTCTCGCCCGTGTCGGGGTCACACTCATCGTTAGGCGTGACCGCGCCGAAGTTGTTGGGGTCGCCGTCGAACAGATTAATGCCAAGAAGCCCGTTGTCATGAATCGAATTGCCCAGGATGGCGATGCGGGCGACGACCACACCGCCCCCCCCAAAACCCCTGGCCAGGAGGACGCCGTTATCGTTGTTATAAGCAATGACGTTGCCCGTCCCGGAGGCTTCGCCACCGATGTTGTGGTCGGTGCCGCTAACGACCTGAATGCCGTTCATGGCGTTGCCGAGAGGGCTCGCGCCATCGGCCTGCGTGCCGATGAAGTTGCCCTGCACGCTGTTGTTAGTGCCAAAGGTATTGATCCTCACGCCATCGAAATTGTTGCCGGAAATAACGTTGCGCGCGGCGGAGGTCGTGCCGCCGACAAGGTTATCGTGGTCCTCGGCGAGAGTGCCGTTGAATTCCACGCCCGAGTATCCGTTTGGAATGGCGACGGTGCCTGCCGCGTTGGTGCCGATGAAGTTGCCCTGCACGGTGGTGAAGCTGCTGTTGATGATCGAAACGCCCTGGGATCCGTTACCGGAAACCAGGTTCCCCGCGCCGCTCGCCGTCCCGCCGATGAGATCGTTACTACTTGTGAAGATGACGATGCCTGCTGCGGCGTTGGGCAAAGCCACCGTGCCACTCGCATCCGTCCCAATGAAATTCCCCTGGATCACCACGGGATTAAGGTTGCGGTCAACGAGGACACCATCCTGCGCGTGGCCGGATATCACATTGCGCGCTCCGGCGCTTGTGCCGCCAATGGTGGCTGCGGACGAAAATCCAACGTAAATCCCATTGCCGCCACCGAGGGCCGCGGTCCCGTTCTTATCGGTGCCGATGTAGTTTCCCTGCACCAGGTTGCCCGTTCCGATGGTCATATAGAGATTAGCGTTGTTAGACCCGGAGATGAGGTTGCGTTGAGCCGGTAAAGTGCCACCGATCGTGTTGTTGTCCGACTGGACCCAGATGCCGATGTTGTTTCCCAGCACTTGCGTGCCGCTCGCATCTGCGCCGATGAAGCAGCCCTCGATCTTACTTCCGCCGGAGCCCTGCAGAAGGATACCTTGGGGAACAAAATGATTGATAACAAGACCGCGGATCGTGGCGGCGCCGTCTGTGACCTTGAGCCCAAAGGGGAGCCCTGCACTGCCGTCAAGCTCGATAAGGACGACGGCATTGTTGCCGGTCGCCAGGGTGTTCTCCGCCGCCCCCGGCTGGGTATAGCCGTCAATCGTGACTGCTTCTGTGATCGCCGGTAAAGCCGTTGCCAGAGCAATGGTTTTGACGCCCGATCCCGGGATCATGAAGTTGATTATGTCGGGACCCGGATTGGCATTGGCGTCCAGAATAGCCTGGCGCAGGCTGCCCGGATCGCTGTCGGTGGTATTGGTAACCGTGATAGCCCCGGCGTTGACCGCGCAAGACAAGATGAGGAACAGGGTGATGATGGTGGTTTTCATGGATTTCCTTTCGGATGTTGGGAGGAGTGCCTGGGGGTGATGACAAAAGGAGACGTGGGATCGCGACCGGCCGCCGGACAGTCGTGAAAACGCGGGATACGGCAGCCGAGCAAGCCGGAAGTTTCCAGGCCCTGAGAGCCCATCCGCCTTTTCATAACTGCACCTTTCTCTCGTGCGGGCGAAGCCTCGCTCGCGATTCCCGTTTTAGGTTGGAAAGGCTTTTCGCCGGGGGTTCAAGTATCCCACGACCCCGGGGGCAGGCCAATCCTTTCCAGGGTCGCGTCCTTCGTCAAGACTTTTTCCATCCGCCTGTAGATCGGCGAAGCGCGGGAACACATCTCCCGGATGGAAATCTTCCTACAGCTACACGCGTGCCCTCGTCTCCGGGAGAGAGGCGTCGATAACGACGCCCGGATTCCGGCCGTTACATCAATCGAGGTTGTAGACCTCGACCAGGCCGATTCCAAACGACCCGAACAATGATCCCTCAACCCCTCTCAAGATGGCGGTGTAGGCTCCGGCCGAAAGAACCTTGTAGAGCGCGGATTCCTCCGGGATGGAAGGGTCGAGGCCAGAGTCGATCACCATCTGCATATTGGGATGATCCATCCAGTTGTCGTTTGAATCGATCAGATCGCCGTCGCCGTTGTGCAGATCGAGAATTGGATCTTCCAGAGGAAGTAGGTTTTCGCCTTGTGCGCTTACGCCGCGAACGACGACGGTGGAGGGGCCGCCGCCGGCGAGGATGAATCCCCCAATCATGATAGTCTTGTCCGTATCCTCGCCGCCGGGAAAGTGGCCGACAGCGCCGCGGGTGCTGATGTTGGCCAGTTTTGAGTCGGTCCCCAGGTTGTCGAGATCGTAGACCTCGACCAGCCCGATCCCGGTGGTGTCGTTGACGCCGAACACTGTTGCGGTGTACGCCCCGGGGTCGAGCGTCGCTACGATCGCGGACTCGGCAGGGTCGGTCGGCGCAAGACCATTGCTGGTTAGGACCGACTGTTCTGAGGAGCTGTTATCCATCCAGTTGTCGTTAATCGCGACGACTTCGCCGCTCAAATTGCGCAATTGGAGATAAGGATCTTGGAGTGCGTCGGTCACATTGGAGCCAGAAAGCGACGGTCCAATGGCACGCACGACGACCTCCTTGGGGTCGGTTCCGTCGATGATAAAGCCGCCGATGAGGACGTTGTCGCCGATTCCGACCTCGAGGCGGGTGGAGATGTTAAGCGGGAGCGACGCGCCCTGTCCCGCGGCCGGCGTGGCTGCGAAGAGCAAGGCCGCGCTCGCGGCGGATAAGAAGGTGAATACAGTTTTCTTCATGTTCGTTAGGCAGATGGTTTTCGGGCTTGGATGAGACGAAACTCAGAGCTAGAGCACTCGGCAGAGCAGTAGCCCGCAAGTTGGACACAGGAGCGAGCGTTTCAGGGATTGAAACGGCGGGCAAGCCCTTCCTCGCTCGTCGAGGCTTCGAATTCTTCGAAGCAGTTGCCATCAGAGCTCTAAAATCGTTAGTCGAGATGGTAGGCCTCGACCAGTCCGATGCCGGTGGTGTCGTCGACCCCGCTTAAGATCGCGGTGTAAGCGCCCGCCGCGAGCTCGGCGATGATCGCTGCCTCCATGTCATCGCTTGGGGCAAGTCCGGTAGCTTCGATCGCTGCCTGCTGAGACGACTTCCAGTTGTCATTTGCCATCACCAGCGCGCCGTTGCCGTCCCTTAGTTCGAGGATCGGATCGGCCAGTGGATTGGGAATACCGAAAGCGCCTAACGACGGCCCAATCGCCCGGAGCAGGATCGAACCCATCGGCGCCTGATCCGGTCCGACGATGATGCCGCCGATCATGACATTGTCGCCCGTCTCGACCAGCCCTCGGGTGCTGATATTGGCCAAGGCGGAGTCGCCCCCTGAGGAAAGATCATAGGCTTCGACCAGCCCGACGCCGATGCCACCATTGACTCCACGGAGGATTGCCGTGTAAGGGCCGGGGTCGAGCGTTGCAACGATGGCCGATTCCAGATCGTCGCTGGGCGCGAGGCCGGTGGCAAGGATCTCCGCTTCCTGTGTCTCGCGCCAGTTGTTGTTTGTCACCACGGTGCTGCCGTCTGGGTAATGCAGCTCGAGAATGGGGTTCGCCAACGGATCGGCCACGCCGACCTCGCCTAACGAGGGCCCAATCGCCCGCACGATAACCTCTTTCGGCTCCGTCCCATCAACGATCAGGCCGCCAATGAGCACGTTGTCTCCCGTCTGCACACGCAGCCGGGTGGAGATGTTGAGAAAGCGGCTCAACGGTGGCACTACTTCACTCGCGAGCGAGAACTCGGAAGTGTTGCCGGCGGGATCGGTCGCCGTCGCGGTGATGAAGCGACCGAGCGCGCTCGCGTCGAGCGGGAAACTGAAAGCGGCCGCGCTTTGTGCATTCGTGTGGACGTCAAGCGAACCAAGCCAGGTTTCGCCTTCCCCGTAGCCGGAGGGATCGGCCTCGCCGTTGCTATAGAAATCGAGCACGTAATCCGTGTTCGGATTGCTCGTTAGGCTACCCTCCACCGATCGATTTTGCCCGTCGATCGCGATCTGGCTCGATCACCGGATAATTTTGCAGGTTGTTCGCGCCAATGTCACTGTCGGGGAAGTCATTCGCGGTCACCCCGTTGAAGGGTCTTCGGTGCCGCCGAGCAAGGTTAATGCCGATCCCCACATTCCCGAAGATCGAGTTACCAAAGATGTTGTTGCCAGTGCTGCTGGCATGGTCATGGCGATGCCGCCATTCCCGCCTTTGAAAGCGATCACATTGCCGGAGCCAGCCGGACCGCCAATGATGGTCCCGAGCCACCGCCGAGCAGGATGCCGATCGCTCCGAAAAAATCGAGTCCCGGCCGTGCCGGTGGCATCAGGGCCGATAAGGTTGCCTTGGATGAGATTGCCGGTCGCACGCGGCTCCGCTGATTTCGATGTTGTTGAGGTTGCCGGAGATGAGATTGCCCGCTCGCTGGGCGCGGTCCGCCGATCAAGTTTCGGGTGAATCGTCGCGCAGCACTCCCGCATATCGTCGGCGCCGATGTTGACCATGCCGGTGGCATCGGTCCCGATGTAGTTGCCCTGCACCATATTTCCGGTTGCACCATTAGTGAGCAGCACGCCGGTGCTATTGGCGGAGATGACGTTGCGCGCGTCGGCGGTCGTGCCGCCGATCGAGATTGTTGGCTCGTTGTCGATCAGGACGCCGTTTCCACCGTTAGGCAAAGCCGCCGTGCCAGCTCGCGATCAGTGCCGATGTAATTGCCCTGCACTAGATTGTTGACGCAGTCGGTCGCCGAAACCGGAAAACCCGATTTGCGATCCGCTTCATGGTGTTTCCCGAAAGAAGATTGCCTGTCGCCCGCGCCGATCGCCGCCGATCAGATTATCCGTCAGAATTGCCGGAGTAGATCAACGCCATGTCCATCGTTCGGGTAAGAGCGACCATCCCGGTGCTATCCGTGCCGATGTAATTGCCCTGCACGACGTTGTTCATCTGCCGACATAGAACAGGACCCGATAGCGCGTTCCCGCGAGAATAGTTGCGCGCCGACGCGGAGCAGGCCCCCGATGAGATTGGGAGGCACCGGATGAGACGAGCGCGATAGCATGGCCTATGTTGCCGAGACCTCGTGCCCGTAGCGTCGGTGCCGATGAAATTTCCTTCGATGAGATTGTCGTCGGCGCCACCGATCGTTACTGCGACAGCGTGAATCGGTTGATCACCAGACCGCGAATGACGCAATTGCCGGCGACGAGTGGAGCCCCGCGAACTGCCGAAGGAGATGGCTCCGTTCAATCTCGATCTGAAGTACGGCGTCGTTGCCTACGGCCAGGGTGTTTTCAGACGCGCCCGGCTGGGTGTAGCCGTCGATCGTGACCGGATCGGTCAAAAGCGGCAGAGCGGAAGTCGGCGTGATCGTGTGAACGCCAACCCCGGAAATATTGAAGTTGATGGTGTCGGCGCCGGGATTGGCATTGGCCGCGGTCATGGCCTCGCGCAGCGTGCAGCCAGGCGCGGCGCAAGTGCCGTCGCCAGGATCGACTGTGTTGTCGACCACGAAGGTATCGGCCGCAGCGCTCGCAACCAGGGTGAGGATTAGGTTAAGAGTGACGAGGGTCGTTTTCATAAGCGTGAGTCTTCTTCGGTTATACGCCGGCCGTCGAACCGTTCCCATGGCGGAACCGCCCCGCTTTCCTCGGCGCGACCCGATTTTTCGGAAAGCGCCGAGGCGGGTCAAACCTTTTCTGGCCAACCCGCACTTAGTCCAAGTGGTAAGCCTCGACGAGGCCGACACCGCTCGTGCCGCCAACGCCCGAGACGATCGCGGTGTAGTTTCCGGAGGCGAGGGTGGCGAGAATGGCTGATTCGAGATCGTCGTTGGGTGCAAGTCCGGTGGCTTCGATCGCGCTCTGCTGGGTCGATTTCCAGTTGTCATTCGCCACCACCAACGCGCCATTGCTGTCCCGCAGCTCCAGCATCGGATCAGCCAGGGGATTGGCGATGCCGGACTCGCTCAGGGACGGCCCGATGCCACGCAAAAGAATCGAGCCATCAGCTGCTTCCTCTGGTCCGACAATGATACCGCCGATCATGACGTTATCGCCCGTTTCGATCAATCCGCGAGTGCTGATGTTCGCCAGGGCGGAGTCGACGATTTGATCGAGATCGTAAGTCTCGACCAGTCCGACGCCCGTGCCCCCATTGACTCCCCGGACGATGGCTGTGTAAGCGCCCGGATCGAGAGTGACGAGGATGGCCGACTCCAGGTCGTCGCTCGGAGCAAGGCCCGTGGCCATGATCTCGGCCTCCTGGTCGTCGCGCCAGTTGTTGTTCGTCAGGATGGTGGTGTCGCCTGGGTAATGCAGCTCGAGAGTTGGGTTGGCCAGCGGACCGGCCACGCCGAAGTCGCCTAACGACGGCCCGATCGCCCGCACGATGACCTGTTTCGCCTCCGTCCCATCGATGATGAAACCGCCGATGAGCACGTTGTCGCCCGTCTGCACCCGCAGCCGGGTGGAGATGTTGCGAAACTGGCTGAGCGGCGGGACCAGCCCGCTCGCCATCGAGAACTCGGAGGTATTGCCGGCCGGATCGGTCGCGGTCGCGGTGATGTAGCGACCGAACGCCTTCGTTTCCAGCGGGAAGCTGAAATCGGCCTGGCCTTGCGCGCCGGTGTGCACGCTGATCGAGCCGAGATAGGTTTCGCCCTCTCCGTAGCCAGATGGGTCTGCCTCCGCGTTACTGTAAAAATCGAGAACGTAATCGGTATTGGCGCTGCTGATCAGCTCGCCTTCCGCCGTCCGGTCAGAGCCCGAAACAGCGATGCCATCGATAATCGGATAATTCTGGAGATCGTTAGGCCCGGCGTCGTTGTCGGGAAAATCGTTTGCCGTCACCCCGTTCGCGTCCTCGGTGCCGCCGAGCAGATCGATCCCGAGCCGTTCGTTGGCAAAGATCGAGTTGCCGAAAATGCTGTTTCCCGAGACCGCGCCAAAGACAACGACACCGCCTTGTTGATTAAAGGCGATGGTGTTTCCCGCGGTGCCCAAACCTCCTACGAGCGTGTCGCCAGAGAGGAGGAACACGCCGCCGATGCCGTTCCCCAACGGGAGGGCGCCGCTCACGTCCGTGCCGATGAAGTTGCCTTGGATCACATTGCCTGTCGCACCCAGGAGCGAGGTTTCCGCTCCATAGCCGGCATTGCCGGAGATGACGTTGCCGGCGCCGGCAGCCGAGCCGCCGACGATGTTGTCGGGCGAATCGCTGATCACGACGCCGTTCTGCGAATTGCCGAGCGCAGCCGTGCCACTCGCGTTGGTCCCAATGAGATTGCCCTGGATAGTGTTGCGGGATGCGCCGTGGTCGACCCGGACGCCGTCCAAAGTATTTCCCGAAATCAGATTGCCCGCTCCCGGAGCGGAGCCACCGACGAGGTTGTCGTTGGACAGGATCGTGTCGAGGAGAACTCCATGCAGTCCGTTAGGCAAAGCGACCGTGCCGGTCGCATCGGTCCCGATGAAGTTGCCCTGTACCGTGGAGTTGCCGCGCAAGATGAAGATCCCAGACTCGCCGTTGCCAGAGATGAGGTTGCCCGCGCCGGCAGCTGTCCCGCCGACGGTTTCGTTCGCGAGAGTGAGACGGACGCCAATACCGTCGTTGCCCAAGGCGACCGTTCCGCTGGCATCAGTGCCGATGTAGTTTCCAAGGATCTGAGTTTCGTCCGCACTCGCACAGATGCCATCGCGCTCGTTGCCGGAAATCAGATTGCGCGCCGCCGGAGCTGCTCCGCCAACGACGTTGTCCGTGTCATGGATCTCGATCCCATTCCCGTTCCCCAAATCGATCGTTCCGGTCGGATCGGTGCCGATAAGGTTTCCCTCGATGAAATTGTTCTGGGCGCCAAAGTCGAGATAGATTCCGGTTGAGCCAAAACGGTTAATAACCAAACCGCGGATCGTGCAGCGTTCGCTGGCTACGAAGAGTCCTTCAGAACTCACCCCGCTTCCGTCCAGTTCGATCAGGAGGACGGCATCGTTCCCCACGGCCAGGGTATTCTCAGCGGCGCCCGGCTCGGTGTAGCCGTCGATCGTGACTGAGCCGGTGATATCGGGCAGCGGACCGTTCAGCGTGATCGTCTTCACTCCCGCTCCGGGGATGTTGAACTCGATCGCGTCCGGCCCGACGTTGGCGTTGGCGGCGTCGATTGCCTCGTGCAGGGTGCAGCCTACGTCGCAGACCCCGTCGCCGGGATCGAACCTGTTGGTGACGGTGAAGGTGTCGGCGACCGCGCTCGCCGCTAGCGAGACGATGAACGTTAGAGTGATCAGGATGGTTTTCATAGGCTGTGTATTCTCCGGTTAACGCGCCCGACCGTTAAACCATCCCTTCCAAGCGAGAAACGCCCACGGTCCCTTTGGCGCGTTAAACGATTTTTTGAAACGGGGGTCCAAGGGTCAAGATCTTTCGCCCAATTCCTTGGGGATGATCCTTGATCCCAAGGGATGGCGTGGCCGAAAGGCGCGTTTGTGTTTCTGCTAATTGGCATTTCCAATTCTGAGGTCTGCCCGCTGGGCGCCTCGGATAGGTTTGCTTCTATCTCTTAAAGCGAAAAGCGCCGTCCAATCCCGCCAGTGCGGGCGCGTTTTTTTCCCCCGAACCTTGCAGCGCCGAGATGGCGTTCGGTTGCGCGCCACGCTTTCGGGCATCACTTTGCGCGCGTGAACGTCCCGCTCTTCCGCATCGCCGCCGCCCTCTGCTTTCTGGCGGTCGGATTAGGTGCGTTCGGCGCTCACGCTCTGAAGGTGACGTTGCAGACTAACGACACGACCGAGGTCTGGAAGACGGCGGTGCTTTACCATTTCATCCACGCCATCGCCCTGCTCATTCTCGCCGTTTTGCCAGGCACAAACCGGGCGGTGTCGAGTTTGTTTGTTGCTGGGATCGTGCTCTTCAGCGGCAGTCTGTATCTACTTGCCTTCACGAATGTAAAATGGCTCGGCGCGATCACCCCGCTCGGTGGTCTCTGTTTCCTGGCCGGCTGGATCTGTCTCGTCGCCTGGCCGCCGCGCTAAGCGGCGTGCTTGTCGCCCTGCGTCGCGCTCTGCTATTCTGCTTTCGCAGATATGTTCGCCTTGGTAAATACTGAAAGAGCGGTCGCAACGGTTGCGGTCTTCATCCTGACCCTCCTGATCACGCTGGCCGTCGGCCGCATCCTGAAGCGGCGCGCCGGCGTTCCTTTCGGGATTTTCTTTCAGCTCTTCGCCGTCACCCTCAGCTGCTACCTGGCCGCCCGGGTCTACCCGCTCGATCCGCACTGGTGCAAGCATCTCGTGGCGATTCTCATCCTGCTCAGTACGACGGTCATAGTCGCCTTCATCAACCGCTACATCTGGAACGCCTACTTTGAGCGGCGTGGAATCGCAGTCCCGAAGTTACTTCGCGATCTCGTCGCGACCCTGATCTTTCTCATCGCTCTCATGTTGGTCCTCAGCGTGGGTTATCACGCCGAGACGCAACTGAAAGGACTTCTCGCCGGCTCGGGCGTGCTCGCCATCATTCTGGGCTTCGCGGCCCAGAACCTCCTCAGCAGCGTCATCGCCGGTCTCTCGCTGCAAATTCAACGACCCTACAAAGTCGGCGACTGGCTCAAGATAGACGACACCTATGGCGAGGTGATGGAAATCCGCTGGGGCGCGACCCGCCTGCGAACGAACGACGCAATTACCCTGCACATTCCGAATAACCAGATGATCAAGCAGACGATCGTGAATCTCAGTTACCCTAACCGCATCCATTCCATGCGTTTGTACATGGGCGCGGAGTATGGAGCGGCGCCCAATCGGGTGAAGGAGGCTCTCCTCCGCGCCACGATTCAGGTCCCGGGAGTGGAAAGGCATCCGCCGCCGCAGGTTTTCGTGAGCGAGTACGGGGAATCGGCCATCATTTACCAGATCAAGTTTACGATGTCGACGCACAGCGGCTATTTCGAAGCCCGCGACGCCATATACTCCAACGCCTGGTACATCTTCCGCCGACGGAAGATCACGATCCCGTTCCCCATTCGAACCCTTGAGATTAACCGTCGCAAAACAAGCACGCCGCAGCAGGAGCATCAACAGACCAAGGCAATCCTCGAAGGCGACGCCCTCTTCGATTGCCTGACCAGCGATCAACTCGACCATCTGATTGACGGCTCGCGCCGGGTACACTTCGGACGCGGGGAACGAATCATCGAGGAGGGAGCGGAGGGCGCTTCGATGTTTGTCCTGCTCCAGGGCGAGGCGGCGGTTTCCATTACACAGAACGGGGCCATGGTCCGGGTCGGCTCGCTCCGGATGGGCGACTGCTTTGGCGAAATGTCGCTTCTGACCGGGGAGAAAAGGACCGCAATGGTGCGCGCGGAACAGGATTGCGAAGTCATTGAAATCTCCAAGCCAGCGATGGCGGCGGTGCTGCACGACGCACCGGACGTCGTGACGAAACTGAGCGAACTGCTCGCGGCCCGGAAGATGGAAACCGAAGGCGTGCTGAAAGATGCGGCCCAGGGTTTCGTGCAGGAAAAGAAGGAGCAGGAGTATCGCGCTAATTTCCTCCGCCGGCTGCGCTCGGTCTTCGAATTGTAGGCGGCTCCGATTCCCCGTGGGGCGGACTTGCGCCTCGATTTTCACAAAAAAGCAGGCCCCGTAGAAGATCTTGGCACAAAGGCCTCTCCGACGCTCGCTGCAGCGCGGACAAACCGGTTGCCACAAAGGCAAATCCCTCTAATGTCCTGCCTTCCTCCCTCCGGGACCCATTTATGACTCTATTAGCCTTATCTTTTCTCTCCTCCGGCATCACCCTTTCGATGCTCTGTGCGGCCGCCGGGCTCGTCTTCGCTTTCTTTCTCATCTTCGCGGTCATTAAGGCCTCGCCCGGTAATGCCCGCATGCAGGAGATCGCCGGCGCCATCCAGGAAGGCGCCAAGGCTTATCTCAATCGCCAGGTCATCACGATCAGTTCGATCGCGGTCGTCATTTTCCTGCTCCTCTTTTTCTTCAAGGATCATCCGACCGCGATTGGTTTCCTGGTCGGCGCAGCCTGCTCGCTCGCGGCTGGTTTTATTGGAATGCGGATCGCCGTTCTTGCCAATACCCGCACTACTCAGGCGGCCACGAAATCGCGCACCGCCGCGATGCGGATCGCCTTCAACGGCGGCGCCGTCACCGGCTTGCTCGTCGTCGGTCTCGCCCTCCTCTCGGTCGGAATCTTCTACACGGTTGCGGGCAAGATGATCGGTCATGAGCCCGCCGTGCGCAGCCTCATCGGCCTTGCTCTGGGCGCCAGTTTGATCAGCGTCTTTGCGCGACTGGGCGGCGGCATTTACACCAAGGCGGCCGACGTCGGTGCGGATCTGGTCGGCAAAATCGAGAACACCCTTGACGAAGACGATCCGCGCAATCCGGCGACGATCGCCGACAACGTGGGCGACAACGTGGGCGATTGCGCCGGGATGGCGGCAGACGTTTTCGAGACCTACGCCGTCAGCTTGATCGGTGCCATTCTCGTCGGTGCCTTGACCCTCGTGAATGTTCCGGCGGCGATCGTCTATCCGTTCGTCCTTGGCGGCATCTCGGTCCTCGGCGCGATCTGCGGCATCCTTTTTGTCAATGTCAGCGGCGGAAAGCCGGGCAATACCCTGATGGGTGGAGTCATGACCAGCGCGGTCGTCTCGGCCGTCCTTTTCTGGCCCGCGACCCATTATCTTTTTCCGGACGGCGTTATCATTGCCGACGCCTTGCGCACGCCTAACGATCTTTATTTTGCCTCCCTCGTCGGCCTGCTCATGACCGGGATCGTCGTCATCATCACTAATTACTACACCTCGATGGCCTACGGTCCCGTGCGCAAGATCGCCAAGGCCTCGGAAACCGGGCACGCGACCAACATCATCGCCGGGCTCGCCATCGGCCAGCACGCGACGGCCTTGCCGGTCGGGTTTATCGGTCTCGCCATTCTTTTCAGCTTTCATTTCGCCGGTCTTTACGGGATCGCGATCGCGGTCATGAGCATGCTCTCGATGGCCGGCATCATTATTTCGCTCGATGCTTTTGGTCCGATAACCGACAACGCCGGCGGCATCGCCGTCATGAGCGATCTGCCGAAGGAAGTGCGCGGTGTGACTGACGATCTCGACGCGGTCGGCAACACGATGAAAGCTGTGACCAAGGGTTACGCCATCGCTTCTGCCGGGCTCGCGGCGCTCGTCTTGTTTGGCTCTTATGTGGAGGAATTGCGCGCCCATTTTGTGGCGGCAGGCCGGGCTTTTAATTTCCAGTTCTCGCTTACCGAACCCAAGGTGATCATCGGACTCTTCATTGGCGGATTGCTCCCTTTCATTTTTACTGCTTTTAGCATGGATGCGGTCGGCAAGGCGGCCGGCGCGGTCGTGCGCGAAGTGCGCCGGCAGCTCAGCGCCAAGCCGGGCATTCTGCGGGGCGAAGACAAACCCGATTACGGTGTTTGCGTCGACATTGTAACCAAGGCGGCTTTGCGCGAGATGATCATTCCGGCTCTTCTACCAGTCGTGTTCGTCGTCGCGGTCGCGGTCATCCCGCAACTCGGCCCCGTCGTCCTTGGCGGGTTGCTCGTCGGCACGATCGTGACCGGTTTGTTCGTCGCCATCGCGATGACCTCCAGCGGAGGGGCGTGGGACAACGCGAAGAAATTTATCGAAGAAGGCAACCTCGGCGGCAAAGGCTCCTTTGCTCACGCCGCCTCGGTCACTGGTGACACAGTCGGCGATCCCTATAAGGATACCGCCGGTCCGGCGATCAATCCCATGATCAAAGTGGTCAACATCGTAGCCATTCTCATCATCCCGATTTTCTTCTAGGTTCCTGCCTAACGAGGAGAACAATCATGGAAACTCCCGACTTTCAGCTCGTTCCCGAGCCGCAGCGCGCGACGCCCGCGGTGGCCGATCCGGGCGCAAGCCCTTTTCGAACCGTGGTGGATCCACAGATGCGCCAGCAACTGCGGCGGGCACTCATCGAATTGATCGATAACCACGACGAATCGCTCGCGGCGCATTATTCCAACGGCAAACTGGCGCTCGAATCCTACAAGGAATACATCGAAGTTTTTGCCCGCAGTTTGAAGGAGACAATGGAAAGCCGGGAAGGTGTTTCCTATTTGCTGCGCGCGGTCGGATTCGATGTCTCGCCAGAAGAAGTCAACCTCCGTCCGGAGCTGCGCTGGAAATCTGCCTCGCGCCCCTAACGAAATTTGTGGAGGCGACCGTGTCGGCCACCAATCCGCCGGGTGGGCACGCCACCGGCAAGCAATTCCAGCTTGTTTCCCGCGTCCTTCTGTGAAGAATCGGCCTCGATACCAAATGGCTACCGTCCTCCTGATTGAAGATGACGCCGAAAGTCGGCGCTCGACCGCGGAACTTTTCGCGCGCGAGAAATGGAATATTCTCGAAGCAGGCGACGGTGAAGCCGGGATCAGCCTGGCCTTGGAAAAGCGACCGGAACTGATCCTCTGCGATCTGCTCATGCCAAAAGCGAACGGCTTTCAGGTCTGCCGCGCCATTCGCCAGCAATTGCTGCGGAGCAAGATCATCATCGTCTCGGGGCGCGATTACGGGGTCGATCGGACGAGCGCGATCGAAGCCGGCGCCGACGAATACGTGGTCAAACCGATGTCCTGGGAGAAACTCTCCGCAGTCGTCGATCGAATCATGCCCGGAGCCGCCGCCAGCCCGCCGACCGGCCCTTTGCCGGAATTTACGCCCCCTTCCACCCGCTTGCGGTTTTGGGGCGTGCGCGGTTCCATTCCAGTCCCGGGATCATCGACCGTCGGCTACGGCGGGAACACCAGTTGCGTGGAGGTGCGGGCCGACGGTGAGATCATCATCCTCGATGCCGGCTCCGGCATGCGTGAGCTGGGCATTGCTTTGGAACAGGAGTTCGGCAGCCGGCCGATCAAGCTGACGCTATTGATTTCGCACACGCACTGGGATCACATCCAAGGTTTGCCTTTTTTCCTACCCGCCTACAACGAAAAGAACTCACTCCGTCTCCTCGGCTACGAAGGAGCGCGCGCCGGTCTGGCCACAATTCTGGCCGGTCAGATGGAGACTTCGGTTTTCCCCGTCAGTCTGCGCGATATGCCGAGCGCGATCGAGATCGAGGAGTTGCGGGATATGGAATTCAAGATTGGCAAGGTGCGGGTCGAGGCGCGCTTTGTGAATCATCCCGGGATCTGTGTCGGCTATCGGCTCTCCACGTCCAATGGATCGATCGCCTATCTTCCCGATAACGAGCCCTACGACATCCTCAAAAGCAGTCTCGCGGACCGGAGTGAGGCCGAGCGCGAGAAAGCCCAAGCCTATGCCGCCGCCGCCCGTGCCAAACTGGTTGATTTTCTCCGCGACGTGGACGTCCTGATTATCGACTCCCAATACACCGACGATGAATATGAGAAGAAAGCCGGCTGGGGGCACGGCTCTCTTAGCAGCGTCGTCTCGCTCGCGCTCGACGCCCACGCGCACAAGCTTTTTCTCTTTCATCATGACCCGTCACGCGATGACAAGGCGGTTGACGCCATGGTGGAGTCGGCCCGTATGCTCGTCCTGGAAAGCGGCAAACCGATGGAAGTCGACGCCGCCCGCGAGGGTGCCGAAGTCTGGTTAGGCGCGAGAGTTTAGAGATCCGAACGCAGCGGAGGAATTCGAAGCCTTTTAGCCCCTTAGCCGCTCAGAGCGCTAGTAAAACGGACCAACTCCGCTGCGACCTGCTCGATGCGTTGCGAAATCTTTTCATCAATCACTTTCTCCTCATCGAACGCGTCGCTCGTCGCAAAAACAAAGCGCGGAATGATCACGCAACGAAAATCCAGCATTAGGCTATTGGCATAAGCCATGACAGACATATAACTGCTCGTCCCACCAGCCGCGCAGAGAAAGCCGACGATCTTGTCATCCCACGCGCCACCGGTCAGTTCGATCATGTTCTTGGCCGAAGCGCTCACGTCGTAATTGTAAACCGGCGCCGCCACGATTATGCCGTCAGCCTCTGCAACTGCCTTGCTCAGGGTTTTTGCCGAGGGATGCGCGTAGCAGGCGTGAGCGTCGCATAACGGGAGATCCAGTTCCGCCAAGTCCAGCCACCTGCAGTCAGTCGCCTTTTCCCGCAGATAGTGAAACGCAAGCAGTCCCATCTTGCGGCTCTTACTGGCCGGATTGCCACTGGTGCTGACGACAAGATATTTTGGCATGGAGCGAAGAAGATGGCACAACCAGCTTCCCTCCGCGACTCGCCGTGGCGTCGATGAATCGCCTAACGAATTGCGATTGCCCCGAATCTCAATTAGAGCCAGCGTCGAATCTTGAAATAGACCAATTGCCCGATCGCAATCAACAGCATCGTCCCGATGCATACATAGTAACCATAAGGTCGGGATAACTCCGGCATGTGCTGGAAGTTCATCCCATAAACGCCGGCAATGAAGGTAAGCGGGATAAATATGGCCGAAATAACAGTTAGAATGCGCATGATCTCATTGGTGCGCAGGCCGATGCTGGAGATATGAATTTCAGTCAGCCCTGAGAGGACGTCCCGGTAACTTTCCACGACATCCATCAGTTGTACGCTGTGATCATAGCAGTCGCGCAAATAAACCTTTGTTTCGGGGCGGATGAAGCCGGGATCTTCGTGCAGCAGCAGGTTGGTCACATCACGCAGCGGCCAGACCATTCTTCTGATCTGGGTCAGTGTCCTCTTATATTCATGCAGGCTGCCGACTGGACGGACGAGTGGGTTATCGACCAGCTCGTCCTCAATCGCGTCGATCTCGACCCCGATTGATTCCAGGACTGGAAAATAATGATCGATGATCGAGTCGAGCAAAGCATAGGCCAGGTAGTCAGCGGCCGCTTTGCGGATCCGACCCTTACCGCTCCGGATGCGGGCTCGGACCGGCTCGAAAACATCGCGTTCCGGTTCCTCCTGCAGGGTAATGAGAAAGGTCTTACCGAGGAACATGCTAACCTGTTCCGAGCTTATCTCATTGTCTTTGTCGAGATAGATCATCTTTGAGACGATAAAGAGATAGTCTTCATATTGTTCGACCTTGGGGCGCTGGTTAGTATCAACAACGTCCTCCAGTGCAAGCGGGTGGAGATTAAAGCGTTCTCCAAGGATGCGCAGGACGCTGAGATCGCCCAGACCGTCGATGTTGATCCAAGTCACGAGCTCATTGTTGAGATGAAGGAGGAGTTCGTCGCACTCGACGTCTTTGCGTTCCTCGAGGCAGTCGGGCCCGTATTCGATCAGGGTAATAATCGGCGCCGCCTTCGGCGCGTCCTGAGAAAGCTTGAGCAGTCCAGGCGCTTCGCCCGGCACCACCTGGCGTCGTCTTTTAAACATTCCGCTATCGTGCGCCCGTCACCCCTCGCAGCGCAAGCGGAAGGTGTAGGGCGGCCATGTTGGCCGCAGTGTAGAGGCGGCCGTGTCGGTCGCTGGGTGGAGGGGTCGCGACGGTTTATTCCCATGCGGGCGACCCGCCCGCCGCTAAACCTTCAGCTTACGCTTGAGGATCTAGCCGACCAGACTTGGATTCGCTTTGCCTCGCGACAATTTCATCACCCGGCCTTTGAGGAAGTTAAGCGAAGCCGCATGGCCGGCGCGGCAATCCGCCACTGGTTTCGGTTGGGCTGCGATCACCTGATCGCAAAGTGCCTCGATTGCCGCGCTGTCGCTCAACTGCGCGACGCCTTTCTGCTGCACGATCGCTTTCGCCGGTTGGCCGCTGGTAAACATCTCGGCGAAAACTTCCTTCCCTTGCCGGTTGCTGATTTTTCCCTCGTCGATCAACTTGACCAGTTGATCGAGCGCGTCCGGCGCAAGTGGGCATTCGGACCAGACGCACTTCTTTCTCCGGATCTGTGAGGTTCTTCTGCGCATCCTTCGGATAAGCAAAAATGTGGAGCGGGACACCTCCATTCGCGCAGAGCGGAGTCTCGTATTGCGAGATCTGGTGGTTCTTCGGCATGTCCGGATAGGAATAATTTTTCCGAGCGAACCGGCAGATCGCCGCGATTTCGCAACCGAGCATGAGGCCAGTCAACGTCGTTAGGCGGAGTGCCTGCTGATTCATCACCGGCAGGGTGCCCGGAAGGCCGAGACAGGTCGGGCAGGTGAGCGAATTGGGTTCCGCCGCAAACTCAACCGCGCACCTGCAAAACATCTTCGAGCGCGTCTTGAGCTGGACATGCACCTCGCGGCCGATGCTGGTCACGTAATTCATGCTTCGGACGAGTTTCGCACGACGGCCATAAAGGTCACAGAGGAAGGACTAGAGTTCGAACTCTTCATCAAGTTGTCCGTCGATGATTCCCTTGATCGCATTCTCACTCATTCCTTTGTTTCCTCCGTGGCAAGCTCATTTCTGGAGCGCGTAATCGAGCGCCTTTTGGAATTCGAAACGCTGTATCTGCGCGGCGAGCGTTGGATCGTTAATCGCTTCGATCAGTTTCGGATTTTGCAGCAGCTCCAGGTAACGCTGTTGCTGAATGAGCTCGATGATTTCCGGATCGTTCCGCAACGCGACGATCTTCGGATTCTCGGTTAGTTCTTGCGCTCCGGGAAAGGTGAGAAACCGCTCCGCGTTCCTCGGATTGGAGACCATGGTTCCAACTTTGCCGAGGATCTGGTAGGTCTGAGCCGGGACGACATCGACCGCCTTGACCGTGGCTCCGAGCGGACCCAGCTCGATCGAATTTTTCAGCTTGGCGAGTGATTGGATCATCGCTCCTGAGTCGTTAGGCGCGAGTCGCGACCGAGTGCCGAGAGGCGCAGCGGGCGAGGACGCGAGCGCCGGCGGCGGGTGCATTTCGGCGCTGGCGATCGCGCCTAGAGAACGGATCGCCACCACCACCAGCCAGACGCTGAAAAGACCGAAGAAAATTCCCAGGGCTGCGCCGCAGATCCCATAGACCAGGCGGACCGGACCGACGCTTTGTTGTCCGGTACGTTTGAAAAGGATTCTGCCCAATGTGCTGATGACCGCATAGACGACGAGGGCGAGGACTGCTCCTGCCACGACCGAGATGAGAAGATCGGGCATCCGCAGAAAGGGGCGCAGGATCGGGAGCAAAAAGCGGCCCCCAAAGACCCCGGCGAGGTAGGCTGCGACAAGCGCCAGCAACCGGACCGATTGCCTAACGATTCCGAGTCGCCAGCCGCGCACGATTTCAAACGCGAGCAAAACGAGCGCGAAAGAAATGAAGATCGTCTGCCAGAGCGGTGAACCGGCGGTCATGAAATGCTGCGCCTTCGCAGGGCATGGTCGCAAAGGACGAGGGCCGCCATCGCTTCCACCATCGGGACGGCTCGCGGCAGAACGCACGGGTCGTGACGTCCGTGCGCTCGCAGAGTCGTTTCTTCACTCGCACTCGTGACCGTTTTTTGTTCGCGTGCAATCGTCGCGGTCGGCTTAAAGGCGACTCGGAAAATGATGTTCTCGCCGTTGCTGATCCCCCCTTGCACGCCGCCGGAATGATTCGTCGTCGTCTGGACTTTGCCGTCACGAATCTCAAAGGGATCGTTATGCTGCGAACCCTTCATCGCGGCGGCCTGAAACCCGGAACCGATTTCGAAACCCTTCGTCGCCGGCAGGCTGAGCATGGCCTTGGCCAGGTCGGCTTCCAGTTTGTCGAAAACCGGCTCGCCCAGGCCGGGAGGCACGCCCCGTACCACCCCCTCGATCTTTCCGCCCAACGAATCCCCATCGGCCCGTGCCTGCTCGATCGCACGGATCATTTCCCCCGCGATCGTCGCATCCGGGCAGCGGACCGTATTCGCCTCCACCTGTTCCCGCGTTACGGTGGTTGGATCCACTGCGGCGCTGAGATCATATACGTGAGTCACGTAGGTGATGAACTCCAGTTCCGGGTGAAACTGCGACAGGACCTGGCGGGCGACGACGCCGGCAGCGACGCGGCCGATTGTCTCGCGGGCCGAGGCACGGCCTCCGCCCTGCCAGTTGCGAATGCCGTACTTCGCTTCGTAGGTGAAGTCGGCGTGCGAGGGACGGAAGGTGTCTTTCATTTCCCGATAGGCGTCCGGGCGGGCGTCCTGGTTGCGAACGAGGATGGCGATGGGCGTGCCTAACGTGCGGCCTTCGAAGACGCCGGAGAGAATTTCGCAGCGATCGGGTTCCTGCCTCTGCGTCACAATCGCGCTCTGCCCCGGCCGGCGGCGATCCAGTTCGCGTTGGATCTCGGCTTCGTCCAACGGAATGCGGGGCGGGCAGCCATCGACCACTACCCCGACTCCGCCGCCGTGGGATTCGCCAAAGGTGGTGATGCGGAAAAGTTGTCCGAAGCTGCTGCCCATGGAGCGGAGCTTAACGAGCGCCCGGTGAAATCACAACGCTCCGCTACGCTCCCGGAGTGGCCGCGATGTAGACGCCTCTTTCTGAGAGGCGCGGGGGGTTGGTTTGTTGCCAGATCGTCATGCCCGCGCTTCGCAGAGCGAAGCGTCTACATCGGCGCCGATCTAAATTGCCGCGAGCGCGGTTTTCAGGTCGTCGCGCAGGTCTTCGACGTTTTCGACCCCGACCGAAAGCCTAACGAGCGACTCGGTGATGCCGAGAGCGATCCGTTTTTCCTCGGGGATCGCGCCGTGGGTCATGATCGGCGGATAATTGACCAGGCTTTCGACTCCACCCAGGCTCTCCGCGAGCGAGAAAAGGTGGGTGTTTTCGAGGAAACGCCGCGTCCCGGCCAGATCGGTCTCGAGGATCAACGTCACCATCCCGCCGAAACGATCGCCCATCTGTTTCTTCGCCAGGTCGTGCTGCGGGTGACTCGTTAGACCCGGATAATTTGTCTTTCGCACTTTCGGCTCCTTTTCCAGCCAGGCGGCGAGCTCGGAGGCGTTTTCGCAATGCCGCTCCATCCGCAGGGCGAGCGTCTTCAGGCCACGCATGGCGAGGAAGCTGTCGAACGGACCCGCGATCGCGCCGACCGAATTCTGGAGAAATTGCATCTGGTCTCCCAGTTCCTTGTTTTCACCGACGACCGCGACGCCGCCAACCATGTCGGAATGGCCATTGAGGTACTTGGTCGCGGAATGAATCACCATGTCGAAGCCGAACTCGATGGGCCGCTGAATCCACGGGCTGGCAAAGGTATTGTCGGAAACCGAAATCGCATTGTGTTTCCGCGCGATTTTCGCGACCGCTTCGAGATCGATCAGTTTGAGGAGCGGGTTGCTCGGCGTTTCCACCCAGACCATCCGCGTGTTCGGCTTCATCGCCGCTTCGACTTTCGCCGGATCGCTCATGTCGATGAAGGTGAAATCGAGGTTGGCGGAACGGCGTCGAACTTTTTCGAACAACCGATAGGTGCCGCCGTAGAGATCGTCGCTCACGAGGACGTGTGAGCCGCTGTCGATCGTCTCGAGCGCGGTCGACATCGCGGCCAGCCCGGAAGCGAAGGCCCATCCGCGGGTTCCGCTTTCGAGATCGGCCACGCAACGTTCATAGGCGCAGCGGGTCGGGTTGATCGAGCGCGCGTAGTCGTAGCCTTTGTGCCGGCCGGGACTTTCCTGGACGTAGGTGGAAGTGGCGTAGATCGGTGTCATGACAGCGCCGGTCGATGGATCGGGCGATTGGCCGGCGTGAATGACGCGGGTAGCGAGATGATGTTTTTTCTTCATAGCTGGAATTTTTTTTGACCGCGGGTTACTCGGATTTCACGGATGGAAGAGCAACCGGAGGCGGCTTGTGGCTGCGAGTAACTCTCATCCGTTGTAATCCGCGGTTCACTTCGGCATCCGAAGCCGGAGATAGGAGAGCAGGTCGGTCCGCGTGATCAGGCCGAGGAACTTGTCGCCCTCCATCACAATCGCGACCCGGCCGCGATCGAACACGCCTAACAAGTCGGCGATGTTCGCAGCAGGCGAGAGAGTTTCGAGCCGGTCGGTCATGGCTCCACTGACCAAGTCGTTAAATTTCGCCGGGTCGCGCGTCACCTTCACGAGCAGGTCGGATTCATCGATGATGCCGATAGCGCGGCCGTCGCCGTTCAGGACCGGCAACTGAGAGACGTCGCCGGTGCGCATCCGCTTGAAGGCGGTGAGGAGAGTGTCGTCAGGTCCGACCGAGATCACCTCGCCCTTTTCCGCGCGGTGCGAAATGAGATCGCTCAGGTCGCCGTGGGTCGGCCGCTGGACGAAACCCTGCTCCGCCATCCAAAAATTATTGAACATCTTCGAGAGATATTTATTCCCGGTGTCGCAGATGAAGGTGACGACCCGCTTCTTCTCGGTCTGCTGCCGGCAATAACGAAGCGCCCCGGCGAGGAGCGTGCCGGTGGATGAACCACCGAGAATTCCTTCCTTGGCCAGCAGTTCGCGCGCGACGGCGAAGCTATCGGTGTCGTCGATCTCGAAGGCGTCGGTGACATACGACATGTCGGCGATGTCGGGAATGAAATCCTCGCCGATCCCTTCCACCGCCCAGCTCCCGGCCTTCTCCAGTTTGGCGGTCTTGACCCATTCGTACAAAATCGAGCCCGTCGGATCGGCCAGGATCATCTCTGTTTTCGGGGCCACCTTTTTAAAGAAACGTCCGAGCCCGGTAAGCGTGCCGCCGGAGCCGACACCGACCACGACCGCGTCGACGTCGTGGTTCATCTGTTCCCAGATTTCCGGGCCGGTCGTGGTCTCATGGGCGAGTGGGTTGGCCGGATTGCCGAACTGGTTGACGTAAAATGCGCCGGGAATTTCCTCCGTCAGTCTCGCGGCCACGTCCTGGTAATATTCCGGATGGCCCCGGGTCACGTCGCTTCTCGCTAGGCGAACCTCCGCTCCGAGGGCGCGAACGTGGGCGATTTTTTCCTGAGACATCTTGTCGGGGATGACGAGGATGAGGCGGTAACCTTTCGCTCCCGCGATGAGAGCGAGGCCGAGGCCCGTGTTTCCTGCGGTGGCCTCGATGATGGTGCCGCCTGGCTGGAGTTTTCCTTCGCGCTCGGCGGCGTCGATCATGGCGAGAGCGACCCGGTCCTTGATCGATCCGGTGGGATTCTGGTTTTCCAGCTTGACGAAGAGCTGGCAGGGACCGGTATCCATCCGGGTGATCTCGACCAGCGGCGTATGGCCGATGAGCGAGAGAATGGCGGGCGGTTTGTCGGCTGAGATCGATTTGGCGGGCGTAGAATTGGTCATGAAGCAAGAGCGGAAGCCACTGGCGACACGCCGATGGCTTCCGCTATGCAACACCGCCCTTCGGGATCGTCAAGCAGGCAACGACCCTTACAGCCCTGATGGAGTAAACCCGCTCCAGCGAGGGAGGGCAATTTCTGGAGCCCCGGCCTCTACTCCAACGTGATCTTGAACATCTCGATCAGATTGTCCGGGTTGGAGCCCCAGCCGTAAATCGTCTTGCCATCCGCGGAAATGATCGATGCGACCTGAAGGATCCAACCGTCTGGCACCACCACACCGCGTTTCTCAAGATAACTTTCGAGGGTACTGGTGCCTTTGCCCTCTGTCCAGATGAAGCCTCGCTGTGCCGGGAATCCGTTATGGAGTCTTCTGATGAAGCCAACTGCAACTTTTCCATCGTCGCTGACATCGAGCGCAATATATCTACCGTCCCCGGCGCGCGCCCCGATCGACCGGACGCCCGCTCCAGCTTGCCAGATCCAGGCCGAACGACTGAAGTTGTAGCCTCCACCCACGATGGTCTGGCCGTCTGCGCTGACAGCCTGCGCCTCGCCGTTAAATCCGCCACTGGGGGTCAGGATGACCTCTTCCACGCCATTGACCCATTTGGCGGCTGTCCGTTCGCCACTCATCTGGTCCTGCCAGCCGACGATGACGCTTCCGTCGGCGTTGACGGCGTTGGCGCGCGAGTAAGTGGTCTCGCCGAACTCGGCAGGCAACGCCATGGCAGGGCCGCCATTAACCAAGTCCCAAGTACCGGCACCAGCTTTGCAGACGCTGGGAAGGTAGACCAGCCCGACCGCCAGCGAACCGTCGTGCGTCAAGCCCCAGGATCCGCTTAGAAAGATGTCGCAGGGCGCACCATTCTCGACCGTGCCGAGATCGAGCCAGCTCGTCCCGCCGAGCCATTTCGCGGCGTTATATTTGCCGTTCGAATCGACATTGCATCCCACCACGGTCGTCCCGTCACCCGAGATTGCGGGCAAACCGCTGCCGCAGCCGTCCCCGATGATCGAGGCGCCGGCCGCCTCAGTGTAATAAAGGTTAGGCGCGCCGAAGATGCCGGTTCCGACGACGGTCGATGCATCGTCCGACATTGAAGTCGGGATCATGTCGATCACGCCGGTGGGAGTAAAGGTCGCCCCGCCAAAGGCGGTTGCGGCTGCAGTAAGTGTTAAAAGGCCAATTAGGGCAATGTGGTTGGTTTTCATAGTTACTCGTTTTGTTTATTTGTTTAGGTGAAAGTGGCTAGTTCAGCGTGACCTTGTACATCTCGACCAAATGGTCGGGGTTATATCCCCAACCATAGACGGTCTGGCCGTCCGCGGAGATAACGTTGGCGACTGCCAGGTGCCAGCCGTCGGGCACGGTCACACCGCGCTGTTTCAGAAAATCCTCGAGGAGAATGCTGCGTTTTACTCCGTCCTTCCAGATAACGGCCTTGGAAGTCCCGCTGCGGCCGACGAATCCGACTACAAACTGGCCCTTATCGCTCACATCCAAAGCGACATAGGAGGAAGGGATTGCCGGTGCGCTGGCGGTTGCACCGCCGCCGAGCGGCAGCACTCCCGTCTCTGGGCGCCAGATCCAGGCGTTTCGTCCGAAGTTGTATCCTCCACCAACGATGATGCTGCCGTCAGCGTTGACCGCCATTGCTTCACCATTCAGCCCGCCGCTTGGGGTGAGGATCAGTTCCGGTACGGTGTTGACCCACTTTGCAGCGCTGCGCTCGCCGGTCGGTTGATCCTGCCAGCCGACGATCACGCTGCCGTCGTCGTTGATGGCATTGGCGCGAGAGGCCGGGCCGTCGAACAGCATCGGCAGCACGATCGCTGGGCCGCCATTAATCAGATCCCAATAGCCTGCATTTGCCTTGCAAACCTGCGCCCGCCAAAGCAAACCTACGGCCAGAGAGCCATCCTCGTTGACGCCAAACGGTCCGCTCAACGAGGTACCGCAAGGCACAGCTCCCGCTTCCGAACCGAGATCCTGCCAGCTCGTGCCGCCGAGCCATTTGGCGGCGTTTTCATTGCCTTGCGGGTCAACGTGGCAACCAACAACCGTCCCGCCGTCACCCGAGATGGAAGGTAAACCATTGAAACAGCCATCACCGATGACCGATGCGCCAGCGGCCTCCGTGTAATAGAGATTCGGAACTTGGAAAGACCCGGTCCCGACAACAATCGAGCCGTCGTCCGACATCGAGGTCGGGAGCATGTCGATGACGCCGGTTGGAGTAAAACTGACTTCGCTCCGAGCCTGTACGGCGCAAAGAAAGGTTAAGGTTACGAGGAGAACGAGGCGGTTAATTTTCATGGAAGATTCTTTCTTGTGGAATTTAAGTGGACGCCAATGATCGGTTTTTACCTCGTCTGGGTCAACGACTTCGGTATGGGACCTTAGTCCCATGCGCGCTGCTTTAGTGGTCCGCCCGGATTTGTTCCAGTGCCTTTTGGTCGTCTTCTGCTTTCGCGAGCAGGCCGAGTTTGCGATAGCACTCCTCCCGTTTGGCGAGGGTGGCGGCGGTTTGGTTGATCGCCAGAGCGCGCGAGAGCGACTCGACCGCGGCCAGGTAATCGCTCCGCTGCATTTCCAACTCGCCGCGATACTGCCAGGCGGTGGAGAAATTCGAGTCCAGCTCGGTCGCCTCTTTGATCCGGGCATACGCTTCCGGCGCGCATTCTAGTTTGGCCAGGGCGAAGCTCGCCTCGGCCGCTGCGCCGGCGGATTTTGGGTCGGCTGCGAGGGCAGCTTCGGCATCCGCGAGGGCGAGTTTAGGCTGTCCGATCTCATTCGTTTGCCAGGCGCGGTTCGTGAGCAGATCGGCGCTCTTCGGCTCGACCGCGATCTCGGCGTCGAGTCGTCGGATGGTTTGCAGAAACTCGGCTGAGAGCGCTTCCAGTTGGAGGCGACCGGGCGACAGAGCCGGATCGGGCTTGCGGCCGAGCATCTGCTGAGCGAAGGCGCGAAATAATTTCGGGCGAACCGCGTCTGGAGCGAGCCGGGCCGCCTCGCTCGCATCGTCGAGCGCGAGGGCGGCGTCCCCCGCGCGCACGAAGAGGAGCGCGCGATCAGCGAGGAGGGAGCTGTCGTCAGGATGCGCGACCAGATCGCGATCGAGATCTTGCACCTCGGCGAGGAACTTGCCCAGCCGGTCGTGTCGCGCGACCTCTTCCCTAACGAACGGGTCATTGGGCGCGAGTTCGGCGGCGCGTTCGACATCGGCCCTGGCCGCCTCCCAACTGTGAAGATGTCGGTAACAAAGCGCACGGTTGAGCAGGGCCTTCGCGGTCTCGCGACCTTTCATCCCGCGCGTCCAGGCTGCGGCCGCCTCTGGCCAGCGGCCAGTGGCTTGCTCAAGGCGCGCGATTTTGATGAAAACCCGTGGCCGGCGATCCTTGGGCGCGACCGCTTCCGTGTAGGCGGCGAGGGCTTCGGCGCGGCGGCCCTCGGCCAGCGCCAGATCGCCGCGATACTCGTCGTACTTCGCGGACGTTTTCTTCACCGCGCCCCGCCAATCAGCCAGGGTCTGCCGTAGCCCGTTCAGGTCGCGGAGGTCAAACTGGGCCTGGGCGAGGCGCGCCCAAGCGCCGTTGTCGTGGGGCGCAAATTGCAGGACCCGCCGGGCCGCCGGGATGGCCCGGGCAAAAGCGCGCTCCTGCAGCGCGCTGCGCACTTGATTGCGCGCCGCCCGTTCTTCGTCGGAAATCCGCCTTCCGCAGCCGGTAACGAAAAAGAGGAGAATGACGAGAGCGAGAGCGCGGGAAAAAGTCATTGGCGCGAACGGGGAATTACGGAAGATAACGAGAGCGCCTCGCCTTTATTCCGCAATCGCAATCAAACATCCGCTATTCCATTATGCCATCCTTCGACATCGTTTCCGAAATCGACAAACAGGAAATCGACAACGCCCTTAACCAGGCGCGAAAAGAGCTCGCCACCCGCTTCGATTTTAAGGGCAGCCCCGCTGCGATCGACCACGAGAAGGACAAGATCGTCCTGCTCGCCGAGGACGCGAACCATCTCCGCGGCCTGCGCGAAATCGTCATCGGCAAGCTCTCCAAACGCGGGGTCGATCTGCGCAACCTCGACCAGCAGGAGCCGTCCATTTCATCGATCGGTCACGCCCGGCAGGAGTTGAAAATTCAACAGGGGCTGGAGGGCGACAAGGCGAAGGAGATCATCCTCGCGATCAAAAGCCAAGGCTTCAAAACGCAGAATCAACTCCAGGACCGGCAAATTCGCGTGACCGGGAAGAAGCGCGACGAGTTGCAGGAAGTGATCGCCTTTGTGAAGAGCAAGGATTTCGGGGTGGCGACTTATTTCAAAAACTTCCGCGACTGACGATGTAGACGCTTCGCTCCGCGAAGCGCGGGTCTGCCGCTCCGCCTCTTCCCGGTTTCGCTATCCTCCCTGGACCGGCGGCATGATCGCGAGCTCAACGTCAGGCCGAAGCGGATGATCGCGACCGACGAATTCCACCCCGGCCCCGATCAGGATGTTGTTATCCCATTTTTCGAGCGCTGGGTGGGTGCGATAAAGTTGGGCCAGCAGGTCGGCCACGCTGGCGCCCTCCGGCAGATCGAGCGTGAGCTCGGCTGCGCCGATGATGCCTCTAAGCTGGGAGAAAAATTGGACGCTAACTTGCATGGAGGGTCCTTTTCGTTAGTCGAGGATCTTGTCTTTTCGAAGCACACCGATGCAAGGAAGGTTGCGATAGCGCTCCATGTAGTCGAGGCCGTATCCGACCACGAACTCGTCCCCGATGTTGAATCCGACGTGATCGGCTTCGATCGGGCGCAGGCGGGCTTTTAATTTCCGGAGGAGGACGCAAATCTTCACACTCAAGGGGCGCTCGTTAGCCAGTTTTTCGCGGATGGCGGCGAGGGTCACGCCGCTGTCGAGAATGTCGTCGAGAATGAGGATGTGTCGCCCGGCCACAGCGGGCAAAGCGATTTGTTTGAAGATGACTTCGCCTGTCGTGGTGGTGCCGCCGTGGTAACTGGCCACGCTCAGGCAATCCAATTTCAGCGGGAGCGGAATGCGGCGCAGCAGGTCGCCCGCGAAAATGAGGCTGCCGTTCAGGACCGCGATGACGGTTAGCTCACGGCCTTGATATTCCGCGGTGATGGCCGCCGCGAGCTCATCGAGCCGGCGGAGGATGGTCGGCTCATCAAAGAGAACGCGGTCGAGATTTTCCTGCATCGGGAGAAGTTAAGCAGGAAAGGGCGAAGGGAAGAAGGTTTTCAAGGTGGAAGTCGCCTTTGGCCGGCGATGGGTCCAATCGCTAACCGAAAGCCGACGGGCGCTCGATCGGGGCGCAAATACCCCTTCAACGTTCTAAAGGCTTCCTATTTTAGCTGAGCGAGCGCTTCTCGAGTTTCCGTGGCCAGTTTCGCGTCTCCCGCGATCGTTAGGCCGCGTTGCCAGAGGGCACGCGCCTCTGCCGTCCCGCCCGCCCGCTGGGCGGCTTCGCCCGCGTTGAGGTAAAGAAGCTGTCGATCGGCGGGCGTCAGTTTCGTGGGATCTTTTTCGACTTCAGCGACGAGCCGGTCGAGCTGCTCGCGCGCGACTTTACGGCGGCCGAGGAAGACCGGCAGGGCCTCGTTCGTGACCGCGCGGGTGAGCTGGACGTTCGCGTTGTCGGGTGCGCCGATGGCGGCTTCGTCCATCAGCGCGATTCCTTTGCGCAGGGCGCTCAACTTGGCCGGCCCGATCGAAAGGTCGCGGCTGCGCAGGGTGTACGAGCTGCCGAGATAGACCCGGGCCAGTTGGTCGTCAGGCTTGGCGGCGAGCCGCTTTTCGAGAGCGGCGATGCACTCGTTGACGGCCGCGCTGTCTCCGGCCAGGCCGCGCGCGTAGAGCGCGCTGATCACGGGATCGCTAGGCACGGCAAGCGCGCGAGGGAGGAAAAAAAGGGCGCAAACGATCGCGAGCCAGGGCCGTCTCATCTGAAACAATGGACAAAGCGCCCCGGAAAAACAAACTTGGGCTCAGGCCCGCCGGGCCGCTCTCCGATGCTTTTCCGAAACAAATGGCGCCATCCGAGCCACAACATCATCGCCTACACGACGCATAAGGCGGGCTCGATGGTTCTGCATCGCGTCCTGAAAGACATCTGCGAGCTGAACCGGATTCGCTTTTATTCGCCAAACAAATCCGAGCTGCCTTTCGAGCGGATGTTTACCGGCGACGATTTCCTGGCGAGAAAGCGCGGCTGTTTCGGGCCCGTCCGTTTTTTCGTCCCGACGAAGGCGCTCGATGAGGCGAGCATCATTCTCCATCTGCGCGATCCACGCGACGTGCTCGTCTCGATGTTTTTTTCGGTACTGCTACATGCACGCGGGCGAGATTGAGGCCCACACGGGCTATCGCAAGGAGGTGGCCGAAGCAGGGATTGACCGCTTCGTTCTCGATATGGTGAGCGCGCCGTTTTACGAATACCGCGGCGACTACGGGATCGGTTCTCGTTACAAACAACATGTCGGGACGGTGCTCGATCGCTACCAGCGCTACGTCGACGAATTGCTCAGCCGGCCGAATACGACGGCCGTTTCCTACGAGGAGATGGTGCTCTCATTTCCCTCCTGGCTGGAAAAAATCGTCGGCGCCTTTGACCTCAAGGATCCCGAGGAGACGCGCTCGGTCGTGGCGGCGCGCCATGCCAATAGCGTCGCGGCGGAGGAAAAAGAGGATGTGTGGTCGCACAAGCGCAAAGTCACGCCCGGCGACCACCGGGAAAAACTGCAATCGGAAACCATCCGGGAACTCGATCGAATTTTTGCGCCGGTGCTCCAAAGGCTCGGCTACGCCGCGCCGTCGTATTCGGAGACCGGCGTCCCGGTTCCGAGCCGTTAGGCGAGGATCTAATCCATCGGCCGGCGTTTCAGTTCCCAGACCCGGAGGGCAGCGAGAAGCAGGCGGCGCGTTCTTTCCATCCGGCCCATTACGACGGGTGGCTGGTCCTCCGCGGGCGGGACCTTATTCACGGCGGGAGCCTTGTGCCCCGGCCCTTCGCGTGCGCGACGCTTCGGCTTCGGCGGAGCAGATTTCTTCTTCTGCCTGGATTTTCCGCCGGTTGGATTCATCTCCGCCATTTGAGGTATGGCAAAAGCACCTCCCGCGCCAACCCGGTGACCGGGGTTGAATGCCGGCCGCAAAGGAGGCGGGCCCGGAGCTTAGCGAGGCGACAAGTGGATGGTCGCCAGCATGCAGCGGGCGCTGCCACCGGCTAGTTCAATCGTCGGCAATTCAAGGGGAAGAAGGCGCGCGAAGCGCTCGATCATGGCACTTTCTTCGTCCCCGAGATGCGCGGCGGCGCGGGCAGAAAGAACGAGCAACTTGCCCTCCTCATTGTGCAACTCGAGCGCGTTGCCAGCGAAATTTTCAATCTGATCCCGCGACAGGGGAATGACGATCTTGCCCGTTGCTTCCAGCCGCCGTGTGACGTTTTGGCGCTCGGTGGCGTCCGTGATCATCTCCAACCCAACGAGCGCAATGCTCGTCCCAAGGCACATCATGACGTTAGTGTGATAGATCGGCCGTCCGTCGGCGCCGAAACTCTGGAAAGTGAGCGGCTCATAATCGAAATCGGCGCAGAATTTCCCCAGCGGCTCGCGATCGGCCCGGCGGGAAAGCGAGACGTAAGCGACGCGATTCACATGATCGAGGACCAGGCTCCCGGTCCCTTCGAGGAAAAGGTCGCGCTTTTCGTAGGGCGAATAATCGATCACCTCGGTGACGCGATAATGTCCGCGCAAGCTCTCGATGATATCGGGCCGCCGCTCGGCCCGGCGCGAGGGCGTATACATCGGGTAGAGCGCGATCCGCCCATCGTGGTGAGTCGAAAACCAATTGTTAGGGAAAATCGCGTCTGGCTTCACGGGCGCGGGCGTGTCCTCGAAAACATGAACCGTCACGCCGGCGGCGGACAACGTTCGCACGGCCTCGTCGAACTCCGCCAAAGCCCGCGCCGCGACGACGCTGGCCGGTTCCGGGCCGGCCTCCTGTTGGAAGGCGTTGTCCTGGGCCGTCTCCGGGTTCGGAAAAAACCGGCTCGGCCTGATCATGACCACGGCGTTGGCGCTTTGCTGGTTCATTTTCCCTCGATCACCACGCCTAAAGTAAAAGCAAAGTGCAGCTCAAACAACGTTGCGCCGAGCGACCTTGCGCCCCACGCCGCCTGCGTGACATACTCGGCGGGTGACGAGCGTCGAACCGAAGCGGTCTTGGCGAAATCAATTGGGCCGCTGGCTGGCCGAACTGATTCTAGTTTTCCTCGGCGCCTACGCCGCTTTTTGGCTAACCGGTTTCCAGCAGCATCAACAGGAGGCGAAGCGGCGCGACCAGATCCTCGCCTCGCTCGAGCAGCAGGCCCGGGAAAATATCAACGATGCGCAAGCCGGTAGTGCACGGCAGGAAAAGCGCGTCGCCGATCTCGAGCGCGCGCTCGCCGCGGGTGAGAAGCCGCCGCTTCAGCCGATCAGCTTTTCTTCCGATTACAACGCGGGCGACGTCTCGGCTCTTCTCCAGGCGGGCGGGCTCGACGTGCTCGATGTCAAAACGATCGTCGCCTTGCACAAGGCGGAGTCGGCGATCCGGGCCGGCTTGAGCCGGATGGCGCACGACGAGCGTCTGAGCGACCAGCTGATCGCGCCCAATCTCGATGAGGAGATTTCGTTCTTTTACGATTCGGCCACCGGCCAAATGCGAAAGCGCTTCGCCTTTTACCTTCCGGCCATGAAGGCCATCGCGAAGCTTTTCCAGGAGGAAGAGCGCGCCAACCAGATTCTCCTCGAGCAAGTCCAGGCAGAGCGGGAGCGGCGTTGGTAAAGAGAAGAGATGACCTTCGATTACGCAGAGGAATTCCAAATCCTGCTCCAGGCACTGGTCGCGATGGTGCTCGGCGGACTGCTCGGCTGGGAACGGGAAGCTTCCGGGAAATGGGCCGGCTTCCGCACCCACATGCTGGTCTGCCTCGCGACCTTCCTCTTCGTCAGGCTGGGGCAGGTTCTGATTGCTGATTCCGCGGCTCGGTTTCCCGGACAGTACCTCCGGACCGATCCGACCCGCCTGATCGAAGCGATCGCGGTTGGGATTTCCTTCATCGGCGCCGGCACGATTTTTCGCGATCCGGATGAGACAAGGAAAAGAGGCCTGACGACTGCCGCCTCGCTCCTCGCCACCGCGCCGATCGGTCTCGCCATCGCCCTCAACCGTTACATCATCGCCTGCGGTGTCACCCTGCTCGCGCTTTTCATCCTTCACACTCTGCACCGGTTGGAAGATCGTTATCTTAGTTCCGAAAGTTCGAAGAACGATCGCCCCTCCGGCTAACTCGGCCGAGTGCTGGATGGTTACGGATTGCGACCGCCGTTGGCTGCAGTAGCGTGGCCGCTGGCGATGCAGGTTCACTCGGCAGATTTCACGATCTCCACCAAAGGCAAGGGGACCTATGAAATCACCGGCGAGGTGGAGAGAGCGATCGCGAGCAGCGGAATTACGGATGGCACCGTCACGGTGTTCGTCAGGCACACCAGTTGCAGTCTCATCATCATGGAAAACGCCGATGCGACCGCGCGGCGGGATCTGGAGAAATTTTTCGAGAAACTGGTTCCCGAGGACACACCGTATTTCGAACACACCGCGGAAGGCGCCGACGATAGCACGTCGCATATTCGCTCTGTTCTCACGCGCTCGAGTGAGGTGATTCCGGTCGCCGGCGGCCGGATGCAACTCGGGACCTGGCAGGGCATTTTTCTTTTCGAGCATCGCCGCGCGTCACACCGGCGGGAGATCAGCCTCAGCGTGCTCGGCGACACTCTCGACACACACTCGTAAAGTCGTTAGTCTCGCTCCGCTTGAAAATTTTGTCCGAGTCCCGCAATCGCCACAACGCGCTTCGCGATCGCTGGGACATCCCGACCGTCGATCAAGTCATGATCGAGGAGCGTGCCGCTGCTTTCACGAAGCGCAGCATCAAAACTTCGGCCAAACTGGCCGGTCTCAAGCTTGCCGTCTCGATGATGGATTTGACGACGCTGGAAGGAAAAGATACGCCGGGCAAAGTCGCCTTCCTTTGCCGCAAGGCGATGCAACCGATCGACCCGCGCTACGACGTGCCATCCTGCGCCGCGGTCTGCGTTTATCCAAATCTCGTTCGGGTCGCGAAACGTTTTCTCGGCACCTCGGCCGTGAAAGTCGCCTCTGTCGCGACCGCATTTCCGACCGGCTTGATGCCACTCGATTTGAAACTCGAAGAAGTTCGCCGCGCTTCCGGCGACGGGGCGGACGAGATCGACATGGTAATCGATCGCGGCGTTTTTCTGGCCGGTGAATACAATCGTGTCTTCGACGAAATAGCCGCGGTCAAAGAGGCCTGCGGCGGCGCGCACCTCAAAGTGATCCTCGAAACCGGCGAGCTCCAAACCTACGATAACGTCAGGCTGGCGAGCGAAATTGGGATGCGCGCCGGGGGCGATTTCATCAAGACTTCGACCGGCAAGATTTCCCCCGCTGCCACCATCCCGGTCACGCTCGTGATGCTGGAAGCGATCCGCGATTATTTTTACGAAACTGGAATCCGGATCGGGATGAAACCGGCCGGCGGGATCCGCAACGCCAAACAGGCCTTAGCTTATCTCGTGATGGTGAAGGAAACGCTGGGCGACGATTGGCTCACGCCCGATCTTTTCCGTTTCGGCGCGAGCACGCTCGTGAACGATGCCCTGATGCAGATCGCCAAAACGGTCGACGGCAATTACCAGAGCGCGGACTATTTTTCGCTGCCCTAACGACTCATTTATTTGCAGGCATCACGTTTTTTAGGTTTTACACGCGCATCTTCTAATTGCGATAATTGTTTTATGAAAACTCTCCTGCGTTTTTCTGGTTTTCTCCTGGCCCTTCTGCTTTCGCTCTCCGCGCCCTCTGCGCGCGCCGCCGATCACAGGGACGCCCCTCTCATAATCGGGAGTCGGAGTGCCGATATAGCCGATTGTTACTCTTTCCTCGACCCAAACGACAACAGCCAACTGGTAGTCATTGGCACGACCTCCGGCTTTGTCGTTCCCGGTGAAGCGGTCAACCTCGGAGTTTTTGACCCACGGATAAGGTTCCGTTTCAATTTCGAAAACACCGGCGATGCCGTGCTGGACAGATCGATTCTGGTCACCTTCACCCCAAAGACGAGCCCTTCCACTCCGCAAACCGCGACGATTCGATTCTCGAATCCGCCTCGCACCTTCACCGCCCCCGCGACCAATCCCTCGGTCGATACGGTGGCTCCGCCGCAAGTCGTCACCACTTTCTCCAACGGCGTAATGTTTTTCGCCGGACTCGTGGATGACCCCTTCTTCTTTGACGTCCCGGCCGAACTGCGCTGGGTCGCTTCGATTGAGGCGGGCAAGCGGGATGACTCCCTCCTCGCCCGCGGTCGCGACAGTTTCGCAGGATACAACGTCGTGGCGATCGCGATGCGAATTCCGGTCTCCTTGATCCGTCCGTCTCGGGAGGGCGTGATCGGAATGAACTTCGGGACGGAGAAAGCGGATCTTCCTTTTCAGCAGATGGATCGAATGGGTGTTCCGCTCGTTAACGCGGCTCTCGTCCCATTTGCGCGCAAAGACGAATACAACGCGTCCAAGCCGCCGGACGATGCCAACGGGAAGTTTCTCAATGATATCGCTGCGACCTTAAGGGGACTGGGTGCCAACGACGCGAACATTGATGTCCTCACTGGCATCGCAGTAACGAATGGCGATTTGCTGCGTCTGAACGTGAACATTCCGAACGCCGGCCTCCAGGGCGGTACCAACCGCGAAGCCGCCTTCCCGAACGGACGGCGCCCGACCGACGATGTCGTCGATACCCTTCTCACGATCATCAACAATAATTCTGTCCTCGGTGATGAGGTGGCCGCAAACGATCTCGTCTTCCAGGACAAGTTCCCGTTTCTCGCCCTCTCCCAGCAGCCGCGACTGCCGGGAACGATCGACGATAACACGCGCAATTAATTGGTGGGCGGCTCGCGTGGCTGCGCCTTATTTTGGAATGCGACGGGTTGTCCTCGCCGCGGTGCTGGTTTCACTTCTCCCGGCGCTGTGGCTTGCGGCAGCCGTCGCGCCCATCGACGAAGGGATTCGATTTCTGGAGGATCGAGTCAAACGTGATCCGGATGATTTTATCGCCCAGAATCACCTCGCAACCCGCTATTTAAGAAAGCTGCGTGAGACGGGCGACTACACCTGGCTGGCTGCGGCGCGCCGCGCCGCGGAGAGATCGCTCGCCGCCGTGCCCCCGGAGCACAACCTGGGCGGGCTGGCCACCCTCGCGCAGTCGCAATTAGCCGCCCATCGATTTCCCGAAGCGGTCGCCAGCGCGCAAAAACTGTCCGTGTTGGCACCCGGCAAAAGCTTTTCATTCGCCATCCTCGGAGATGCTCTTCTCGAACATGGCGATCGCGATCAAGCAAAAGCCGCTTATGAAAAGATGGCGCGCATCGACCCCGCCAGCATCGAGACCCATTCCCGCCGCGCTCACCTCGCGCTTCTCTCCGGCAATGTGACTGCAGCCCGCGATCAATTTCTGGCGGCACGTTCCGCGGCAAAGGAGATGGTGCCGGAAATAGCGGAGACAGTGGCATGGTGCGATGTCCAACTGGGCGCGCTGGCATTCAGTCAGGGCAATTGGGTTGATGCGGAACGCTGCTACGAGCGGGCCCTGAAAGCATATCCCGGTTACTACTCCGCGCTTGATCATCTCGCGGAGGTGCGTGCGGCCCAGGAGGATTACGGCGGAGCGCTTGCGCTCTACCAACGGCTGGCGGCGCGATTGCCGCGCCCGGAATTTTTCCAGGCCATCGGCGACCTGCTGGCGTTTCAGGGCAAGCTCGAGGGGGCGAAGCCGTGGCACGATCGCGCTCTCTCTGCCTACCTAAAGTCGGTCGAGCAGGGCGAGGTCCATTTCTTCCATCATCTTGCATCATTTTTCTCGGATGTGCGTGAGCAGCCGGCCGAAGCGACCAAGTATGCGCGCCGGGATCTGGAGCTGCGCCACACTGGGGCTGCCCACGAAATGCTGGCCTGGGCGCTCTATCGGGGCGGCGGATTCGAGAAAAGCGTCGCGGAAATAAAACTCGCCCTCTCATCTGGCGAACGCTCCGCTCATCTTTTTTATCATGCCGCCATGATCTTCTCCGCCGCCGGCGATTTGAAAGAGGGTCAGCGCTATTTGCGCGAAACGGTCGCGCTTAACCCCAGGTATAACGCCTTTCACGTTCACCGATGAGATTTGCCGTTGGCCTCTTCAGTTTGCTCGTCGGGACAAAGGAACTCTGCGCCCATCCAGTGGCCCAAGGCACGATCGAGATTGCGATTTCGAAAGAGAAAATTGAAGTCTGCGCCCGCGTTTCGCCGGAGGAGGTTTTTGTGGCGAATCTGTTCGCGCGCCCAGCTGCGGGATCGCTCTCCGTCGCCTACGAGCAGCACGGTGATTATCTTCTCAAACATTTGCGCCTCCTCAGCGATGGGCGCGACCTGACCGGGAAAACGATTGCGTTTATCGCCCCTCAGCCGGGAAGCGCGACCGCGCGCGCAATTTACCATTTCGAATACCCAATCACCATGCGGCCGCGATCCATCGCGCTGGAAGAGGATGTCCTGAACGAATTCAGTTACGCACCGGGCAATCGCTGGGAAGCAACCTTTCTCGTCCACGTCCGCGAAGGTGCAAAAACGCTGCTCGAAGGCGCCCTCCTGACTTCCAGGTCGCCGCTCACTATCTCTCTCGCGTCGCCTCCCAGCTCCCGGCGGTTGGCGGTTGATTATCTGCGGCATGGATTCATGCATATCCTCACCGGCTACGATCATCTGCTCTTTATCAGCGCACTCGCGCTCGCGGTCACGAGTTTCTGGGAGCTGTTTAAAGTAATCGCCGCCTTCACTCTCGCTCACACCGTTACCCTCACGCTTTCCGTCCTCGACCTCGTGCGAATGTCCCCGAAAATCGTCGAGCCGATGATCGCGCTCAGCATCGTGATCGTCGCGCTCCAGAATGTTTGCTGGCCACTTCGCAGCCACGGCAGAACCCGTTTGGGCGTGGCTTTTTTCTTCGGCCTTTTTCACGGACTCGGCTTCGCTGGCGGGCTCCTCGCGGTCATGGCTGAGTTGCCTGGGTCCTCTGTGGCGCTGGCTATCATTGCCTTTAGTGCCGGGGTCGAGATTGGCCACCAGTGCATGATCCTTCCGCTTTTTGGGTTGACCAGGCTGGTTCGCGCCAGGTCAGGACGCACTCGCTCGGCCTATCCGGCGGGAGAATTTCTTTTCCGGGGCGGCTCCGCCCTTATTTGCCTCTTTGGCTTCTTTTATCTCGTCACTGCGCTCAATCAGCTCGGGCGGCTTTGAGTCAGGTTTTCGATTGTTTCCGCCGCGGAACGGATCCTACAACTCGAGCGAGAAATGGTGCGAGGCGATGATCATCCGCTTCGTCAGGTAAAAGCGATGGGCGGCAAACCGCTGCACCCCCGAATCCAACTCCAACTTGCCGCAACCGGCCGCCCGCGCCTCTGCCACCAGCCAGTCAAATAGCGCCCCGCCGCAGCCTAACGACCGTACTTCCGCGTCCGTCACCAGATCGTCGACGTAGCAAAACCGCCCGGAAAAGAGCGACTCTGTCATTCGGTAACCGGCCACCGCCCGTACCGCACCTTCATCTTCCAGGAAGGCCATCCGATATCCATCCGAGCGTTGCCGTTCCACCTGTTCGACAAACCTCACCTCGTCCTCGAAATGCGTCCGCAACTGCCGCATGACCGGAAAACAGCGCGCGATTTCCGCCTTCGTCAGTGCTTCCGCGATTTCGTTTGGCATCGGTTCCTTCCTCTTCCTGCGATTCTGTTTTTGATATGGCAGCAGCCCGCGGGAACACAATTCGTCATTCGTTAGGGGAAATTGAGACCGGACTCTCGCTCGCGGGCAGCTGTGTGGAACGTGCCGGCCCGCGCCGCTTTTGCCCCAGCTCTTCCAGCAGCTCGATCTGAATCTGCTGGATCTCGAAAAGCCGGTTGTACTGCTTGCGCAAAAGATGATCGATCTTTTCGTGCAGGTGCCGAATTTCCAACTCGGCTTTCAGGTTCACCTTGTAATCGTTCTCGGCTCGGGCCCGGTCGCGCGCCTCGGTCCGGTTTTGGCTCATCATGATGACCGGCGCCTGCAAGGCCGCGAGGCAGGACAGGATCAGGTTCATCAGGATAAAGGGATACGGATCAAAGGCGCGGAGTGCGAGCACGACGGTGTTGATGATGATCCAGACGAAGAGCACCGCACCGAATATCATGATGAAGGTCCAACTGCCGCCGAACGACGCGATTCGATCGGATAGGTGTTCCCCGAAAGTCAGCTCCTGTTCAAATTCCTTCCCGATGTTCTCGGAAAGAATCTCGTGCTGCTGCAGGCTGTCGATCACTTCCTGGTCGAGCGCGGTCAGTTCGCCGACTTCGTCCCGCAGGACTTCCTTCACGTAATCGCGCCGCAAACGGCCGAGATCGTTGAAACAGACGAAACCCTTCGGATCGAAGGTCGGGACGCTTTTCTGAATGAAATCGATGAGCGAAGGGCGGAGCAATTCGCCCGGCGTCCCGGCATTGGGCGAGGTCGCCTGATGACAAATCTGGCACTGCGGCTTGGAATTCTCCGCCACGGCCATGAATGAAACCAAACCGGCGGCCCTTGTCGACTTCCGTCTTGAAGCGACCGACGCGGAACCTAAGCTTGCTTATGCTCCGCACTACCGCTCTTCACTTGGCCTAAGGATGCGTGTCCTGGCGATTGACGCGTCCTTGCGCAATTCGGGCGTCGCGATTATCGATTCCGCTGGCGGGAAATTTCAGGCGCTTCATTTCGGAGTCATCAAAAATTCGAGTTCGCTCACGATGTCCTCCTGCCTGGTCGCGATTCATGATCGGCTGGCCGAGTTGATTCATCAGCACGAGCCCGATTGTTGCGCGCTCGAGGCGGTCATCTATGTGCAAAGCCACAAGACCGCGATCACATTGGGCGCGGCCCGTGGGGCGGCGATCCTTGCCGCGGCTGGGCGTGGACTTTCGATTTTTGAGTATGCGCCGAAGCGCATCAAACAGGCGACGGTGGGCAACGGTTCGGCCGACAAATCGCAGGTTGCTTTCATGGTGCGGGCCCTCCTCAGCCTTACGGAAACGCCGGGCCCGGACGCCGCCGACGCGCTCGCCATCGGGCTCACTCATTTGCGCGCCCAGGAGGGCGTGCGCGTCGGTTTACCGGCCTCGGCTCGGATATGAAGCCGGCGCTTGAAACACGTTGGTTAGGCCGGATCGATTTTGCGGACGCGCTTGCGCGGCAGGAGGAACTGGTGCGCGCAAAGCGTGCGGATCCGGTTGCGCCGGACGAACTCTGGCTGCTCGAGCACGAACCGGTTTACACGATTGGCCGCACTCCCGATCAATCGAGTCTGCGCGGCGCGGCGCATCTTCCGCATCCGCAGTTCGCAATCAATCGCGGCGGGCAGGCGACCTATCACGGTCCGGGCCAGTTGGTCGGTTACTTTCTGCTCGACTTGCGCCGTCACGGGCAGGATCTGCATCGCTATCTGCGCTGGATCGAATCGCTCCTGATCGAGCTGCTCGCTTCCTATAAAATAAATGCCACAACGCGCGCCGGTCTGACCGGTGTCTGGATCGGGCAGCGCAAAATCGCTTCGATCGGCGTCGGCGTGCGGCATTGGATCGCGATGCACGGCTTCGCTCTCAACGTGCAGGGCGATCTCTCGCCTTTCAACGCGATCACACCCTGCGGAATCGCGGATGTGACGATGACGTCGATCGAAAAAGAAACCGGCATTGTCTATTCGGTCCAGGATGTGGCCAACCAAACCGCGCACTTGGCGAGAGCGCGCATCGCCGAAATGGCGCATAAGACTCGGCGCCGGCGCTCGACAGAAACGCTGGTTGTTCTTTAGTGAAGAATGGCCATCCCATTGGAAGACAATTTCACCGACATCATCGGCAAGGCGCAGCGCGGACTTGGAATTTCCGATAGTCAGCTCGCGGAAAAATCCGGCGCGGACTCGGAAAAAATCCGTCAACTGCGCGATGGGAAATTCGATCGTGCGACGAGCGATCGGGTCGCGCCGCTGCTCCAGCTCGATCCTCAGGCCTTGGCTGAGTTTGCCCAGTCGAAGTGGCAGCCTAACGAAATCGCGCTCGAGGGCCTGGCTCAGTTCAACACCCCGTATCACGACATGCAGGTGAACGCATATCTTGTCTGGGACCCGGTGAGCAAAGAGGCAATCGCTTTCGATAGCGGGGCGGATTGCTCCGCTATGCTGGCGAAGGCAAAGAATGACGGCCTAACGATCAAGCTCATTCTTCTTACCCACGCGCATCCTGACCACGTGGCCGACCTCGATCGTCTTGCGGAAGCGACCGGCGCGCCGATTTATCTCTCGAGCCGGGAGGAGGCGAACGGGGCGCAGGCGATCGAAGAAGGAAAAAAATTCTCTGTCGGCGGATTGCAGGTCGAGTCGCGTCTCACATCGGGTCATTCTCCCGGCGGGATAACATTCGTGATATCCGGGCTCGCTCGGCCCGTGGCGATCGTGGGCGACTCGCTTTTCGCTGGCTCGATGGGCGGCGGCAACGTCTCCTATCAGGATGCCGTCCGGAACAATCTCGAAAAAATCCTCACCCTGCCTGACAACACCGTGCTCTGCCCTGGCCACGGTCCGCTCACCACGGTGGGCGAAGAGAAAAAACACAACGCCTTTTTTGCCGGGCGCATCTGATCTTATGAACATTGCATTCGTTGGAGTTGGCCGGATGGGCGCGAACATGGCGCGCCGCCTCAAGGATAAGGGCTTTCAAATCACGGCGGTTTACGACGCGCATCGGCCCAGTGCGACGACTCTCGCCCAGGAAATTGGCAGCTTCGCCAGCCAGTCATTAGGCAAAGTGACCGCGGCGGCGGATGTGATTATCACCGTGGTTTCGGACGATGCTGCGATGCGCCAGATTTTTTCCGGACCCGACGACAACCTGCTCGTTAACGGGCAGGGAAAGCTGTTTATCAACTGCGCTACCGTTTCCCCCGAGGTGCACCTCGAGGTCGAGGGCCTGGCGCAAAAAGCCGGCGCTGAGACGCTCGAAACCTGCATGGCCTCGAGCATCACCCAGGCGCGCGAAGGATCGCTTTACCTGATGTGCGGCGGCGAAAAATCCGCGTTCGACCGGGCCGAGCCGATCCTGCAGGCGCTCGGCTCCACGATTCGCTACATCGGCAAATCGGGGCAGGCCGCGAAAGTGAAGGCGCTCGTAAACATGGTGATGAACATCAACACCGCCGGCCTGGCCGAGGGACTGGGGCTGGGTGACGCGCTCGGGCTTGATCTCACGATGTTGCGTGAAGTGTTCAGCGAGACCGGCGCCGGTTCCCGTGTTCTCCAGACGGATGGTGAGGACATGCAAAATCGCGATCACGCCTGTTTCTTCTCCGCCGCGCACGCCGCGAAGGACAGCGGCATCGCTTTGCATCTTGCGGAAATGGCGGGGCTCAAGCTTCCGCTGGCGCGCGCGACCAAGTCGCAATACGACCGGATGATTTTCGAAGGCCTGGGCGAGCTCGACAAATCCGGCGTCGCGGAGCTGACCTTCAAAGGCCGGGGCCCTGATAAGTGACCCGATCCTCTCCGGCGTAGACGTTCATCGTATCGCCGCGGAGGAAGCCGATGACCGTCTGATTGTTGGCTCGGGCAAACTCGATCGCGAGGCTGGTCGGGGCGGAGATGGCGGCGATGATTGCGATCCCAGCAGCGAGCGCTTTCTGCGTCATTTCGAAAGAGACGCGTCCGCTGAGCAGAAGGATGCAATTGCCTAACGGGAGCTGCTTTGCGAGCAGCTGATGGCCGATCAATTTGTCGAGCGCGTTGTGCCGCCCGACATCCTCGCGCAGGAGCACCAGCTTACCGCTCGCATCGAAGAGCGCGCAGGCATGCAGGCCGCCGGTGCGCTGAAATGTTTTTTGCGCAGCAGCCAGCTTTTCCGGGAGCTGAAGCAACACCTGCATGTCGATCAAAGGCGCAGTTTTGATTGACGGAAACTGCTGCATCGCCGCTTCGATCGTCGCCTTGCCACAGATTCCGCAGCTCGAAGAGCTGAAAACGTGACGGCTCAACTTCGTGAGATCGAATTTCGATGGATCGGTCAGCGTAACATCTATGCCGTTGCCGGACGACCCCTCATCCGTTAGGCAGGAAGTGATCTCGAAAATATCCGTCCCGTTGCGCACGATGCCTTCGGTCAGGAGAAAGCCGGCGGCTAGTTCGCGATCGTGTCCCGGGGTGCGCATTACGACCGCGACGCTTTTGCCTTCGATACGAATCTCAAGCGGCTCTTCGACGGCGGCTTCGTCCGGAGCGGCCGGGAAAAATTTGCCCTCGCGATACCTTACGACTTCGATCGCTTTGGCAGTATCCCGGTTTTTCAAAGGTCGCAGAGTGTGTTGAGGTTTTTGAAAAGCACAGACTCGGCTTCAGAGATTTTTCGCTCCGTGAGAAGTCGCTGGTCTATCGCGTGGCGGACAAAATCTTGCATCGAGAAATCGCCGCTGCTCAGCTTCTGCGCGGCAAGCGAAGCGCACGTTGCGGGGTAAACGGCAGCGAGCGGTTCGAATCCAGCAGAGCCTCGCGGGACTGCGCCGTGGCTAAGCGAACGAAGAAAATCCGCGGTCATCCAAGGAAGATCTACCGCCAGCACGACGAGGAAAGGCGTCGTGCATCTCTGCAAAGCGGCGGTCACTCCGGCGAGGGGGCCGGCGTCTGCAATTTCGTCGGCGACGATTTCGCAGTCGCTCCATTCTGGGTGGGGCGGGCCAGAGATCATCAGCTGCGCGGGCGACAATTCTCTCAGCGTTCCGAGCTGGCGACGCCAAAGCAGTTCGCCTTCAATCTCGAGAAACGCCTTGTCGCGGCCCATGCGTGAGGACTTTCCGCCCGCGAGGAGGACGGCACTGCAGCGCATCGTTAGGGCCGTGCGGCCGGTTGCAGAACCTTCAACTGCGCCTCTCCCAGACTGATCCGGCCATCGCTTAGAATCCGAGCCCGTAGTCCGCCGCGGCCGGCGAGAAATTTCTCCGCGCCCGGAGCAAAAGCGGTGTCCATCCAGGCGCAGGGATCGCAATGCCCGCTGCCGCGAAACTGCACGCCCTGCAGTTCGAAATCCGCGCCAATCAGCTCCACCAAGTCGACGCCGGAAACGACGATATTGCGGCGCAGGACGCCCGGAGATTTGTCCGCGATGCCGAAGTGGCGCGCCATCTCGGTAAAGACTTCCGCGGAGAAAAACGTAATCTGCCCTTTGTAATTTTCCCGGTAATCGAAGAAGCGATCGTCGCGAATACCGCGGCCGGCAACGCACTCGATCTGATTCCCTTCGACGAGAGGGAAATCGTCCGGCGTCTGGCCGTAGTGGCCATAAAAGTTGTGACCGGGAGAGGTGAAAATTCGTTCGATAATCATGCAGCAGTGGAGGGGATCCGGAAACGTCCAACGTCCAACGCTCAACGTCCAACGTCGAAATCGGGAAGACTCTCTGCTTTGAACGTTGGACGTTGAGCGTTGGACGTTGGACGTTTCTGCTAATGGGAACTGTCCGGCGTGTCTTTGCCTACCTGAAACGTTATCCGCTGCTCGCGTTCGGCACGCTGACCTGCGCGATCCTGGGGACGCTGATGGTGATTGTGTTTCCGGCGGTCACAAAACGAGTGATCGATGAGGTGCTCGTTCAACACCGGACGGATCGTCTGACGCCGCTCGTTCTGATCGCGGCGCTCGCCTTTGTGCTGCAGCACGGATTAAATTCGCTCCGCATCGTCTTGAACAACACCTTCGAGCAAAAGGTGATCTTCGATCTGCGGAGCGATCTTTATTCGCACATCCAGCTGCTCCCGCTCCGCTGGTTTGATAATCGCGCGACGGGCGATTTGATGACGCGCATTCTGGAGGACGTGAATTCGGTCGAGCGAATGTTGATCGATGGGGTGGAGCAGGGGGTGGTGGCGTTGTTGCAGGCGGTGATCGTGCTCGGGATGATGTTTTACGTTAGTACCTCGCTCACTTTGGTGGGATTGGCCCCCGCCCCCTTTCTCGCGGGTGGCGCGCTCTGGTACACGTTGACCGCGCATCGCCGTTATCGGCTCCAGCGGCGCGCGTCGTCGGCCATGAATTCGATCCTGCACGACAACCTCTCCGGCATTCGGCAAATCAAGAGTTTCGTTCGCGAGCGCGAGGAGCATGCGCGCTTCAACTCAGTGAGCGATCGACTGCGCCATGCCACCCTCGTGGTCATGCGGGTCTGGGCGATTTATCACCCCTCGATGTATCTGATCGGTTCGCTCGGGATCGTCCTCGTCGTCTGGGTGGGAGCACGCGCGGTTCTCAGCGGGACGATGGCGGTCGGCGATCTGGTCGCGTTCCTGATGTTGACGGGGTTTTTGTACGAACCAATCAACAAGCTCCATCAGTTAAATCAGCTGATGCAGGCGGGCCGGGCGGCGGGCGAGCGCGTCTTCGAGATCATGGATCAGCCGATCGAGCCGGGCTGGAATCTGCAAGCCACGAGCCAGCGGATCCGCGGCGACGTGCGCTATGAGAATGTGAGTTTCAAATACAGCGACGAAAACGCGCCGGCCCTTTGTGAGATTTCGTTCCACGCGCAGCCGGGCGAAACGATTGCGCTCGTCGGCGCGACCGGGGCCGGGAAATCGACCCTCGTGAATCTGCTGGTCCGCTTTTACGAATTCACTTCCGGTGCGATCACGATCGATGGGAGACCGTTGCGTGAATTTGGGGTGCACGCTCTGCGAGAAATGATCGGGATGGTGACGCAGGAAAGCTTTCTCTTTAACGGAACGATCCGGGAGAACCTTGTCTTCGGGAAACCGAAGGCGACGGATGAAGAGCTCCTCGAAGCGACGGAAGCGGCGAACGCGCGCGCCTTCATCGATCGTTTGCCTAACGGGCTCGAGAGTGTTGTAGGCGAACGCGGAGTGAAGCTAAGCGTCGGAGAAAAACAGCGGCTCTCGATCGCGCGCGCTCTGCTCAAGGATCCGCCGATCCTTATCCTCGACGAGGCGACGGCGAGCGTCGATACCACGACCGAACGGCTGATCCAGCAGGCTTTGGAGAACCTGATGTTTCACCGCACCTGTATCGTGATCGCGCACCGCCTCTCCACCATCGTGCGCGCGGATCAAATCCTGGTCCTGGATCACGGACGGATCATCGAGCGGGGAACGCACGCGGAGTTGTTGTCGTTGGGCGGGAAATATGCCCGGCTCTGCGAACAGAGTTTTCTCGAAGGGACCGAGGGCGAAATCGAAGCGCCGGCAGAGCTGGTGTAGACGCTTTTCGCTCTGCGAAACGCGGGGGGTCAGCGTCGCCCGCAAAATAGCGGCGCGTATTAGCTGCGGTGCCCCGGCCCGCGCTTCGCAGAGCGAAGCGTCTACAGGAGTTCGTTGTAACGCGCTTCCAATTCGCGATAGCGCTCTTCGCAATCCTGTAGAGCGCGTCGCTCCTCGAAAAGGCTTTGCTCCGGGTCGCCGATCCGGTTGCGGAGATTGATCGCCATCGTGGTTGTCGCGGGCGCTTCTTCGGCCGCGCCATCCAACTCCTAGGGCAACGGCAGCAGATCGCGCAATTCCCGGATTTGGCGCCGGGAGCCGTCGCAGGAATTAATCACAAAGGTTTCGTCGCCGATCTCGCCGAGGCGGAGAAATTCCTGGACCGCCCCAAGGGTTGTCGGTCCGCAATAGCGATCGTTCGTGACTTCGACCAGCCAGTCCATTTCGAGCTCGGGAAACATCGGGGTCTTGAGCCAGGTAAGCTGATCGTGGGAAAGTTTGTCATGCGGCGCGACCTGAGCGGTGGCGGCCCAGCGTCGCACCTGGGCGAAAGGGAGGGGGCCAAAGATACTGCCGTCCTCGTGCTTGCAGAGGAACCAATCCTGGCTCGCCGTCGATTCCATTATTCGTTAGAATCGGAGGGAGCCGGCGATGGAGATACGGCAGGAGAAACCGCGGCTGGTGTCCCGGCGGTGGCGGGCAGGATCAGTGTCTGACCGGGTTGCAGCTTTCGCGCGTCTTCGATGTGGTTGAGTTTTTGTAGTTCGTCGATCGTGACTTTGTGCATCCGGGCGATGGAAGTGAGAGTCTCGCCGCGCGCCACGACGTGAGTGTTGGCATCGGTCGGGAAGGGAGAAGAGACCGCGGTCGCAGACGGGATGGTGTGATCGATGCCCATCGCCTTGGGATGTTCGATCGCCTGCTGCAGACGCAAGATTTGCTGCGAGAGGAGGTCGATCTTGATGTTTTGCTGGTCGATCTTCTTCGCCAGGTCGAGGATTTCCGAAGCCCCGGGACTGGCGGAAAGAGCTGGGCTTTGCGCGTCTGCGCGGACGAGGAGGAGCGAGAGGGCGAGAAGGAGGAGCGCGAAAGTGCGAAGACGGCGAGTCATGGGGCAAGCTTGGCATTTCCGTCAAACGCTGGCAAGCGCGCTCGGTTTGCGTTTCGGCGCATTCGCGATAGCGTTTTTTCATGCCAGAACGGACGGAAAAGCCGGTGGCGCCCGTGCCGTGGGGGCCCAAGGAAGGCGATGGTGGCGGACCCAAATCTCCGGACGTTTCCAAGCCGGACACGCGCGATCTGCTGAAGAAGATGCGCAAGGTGGATCCGAACCAATCGAAGCGCTACCGGCAGCGCACCGGCCAGTGACGAACGACTCGTTAGGCGGCGGCGCGCCTGATTTTCCGGCGCTCCTGCGGCGACACGGCCTGCTCCAGGACGCGGCGCTTATGCCACCCGCGAATGCCAACATGGCCGCGGCCTCTTTCACGCCGACGCAGGCGACGACGATTCTCGCCTTCAAGTTCACCGGTGGGGTTTTGGTTGCCGGCGATCGGCGGGCGACGGCGGGGAACACAGTGGTTTACGATCGGGCGGACAAGGTGCTGGAGATCGACCGGCACTCGATCATGGCGATCGCCGGCGTGCCGGCGACGGCCTGGGAAATGGCGCGCTTGCTCGAGCATTCGCTTCAGTATTTTCGCCGCACGCAGCTCCAGGAGATGAGCGTGGATGGCAAAGTGCGCGCGCTTTCGAAATTGCTGCGCGATAACTTTGGCTCCGTCATCCAGGGGATCGGCGTCGTGGTGCCGATTTTTGCGACCTACGATTTCGCGGGCGATGGGCAGGCGCGGCTTTATTTTTACGATGCGATGGGTGCGCAATTCGAGGTGATGGAGTACGCCGCCACGGGCTCTGGTTCGCCGGCCGTCCGCGGAGTTTTGTTTTACGAAAATCGCTGGGGAAAAAAACCGCTCCATAAATTACGCGAAGAAGATGCAGTCACGCTCGCCCTCCGTGCGCTCGATACGGCGGCGGAAGCCGACACCGCGACCGGCGGAGTCGATCGCAACGCGCGCATCTTTCCGCTGATCAAAATCATTTCGCGCGAAGGAATTAAGACGCTGCCGGAGAAACAAATCGCCGCGCGCTTCAAGCAAACCGTCGCATGATTGAAGAACCGTATCGTTGGGTCGAAGCGATCGCGAACCGGCGCGAGTACATCGAGACGCAGTTGGCGCCGGGAAGTCCGATCGCGGCGCTGAGTTATCGCGACGGAATTCTGTTCGTCACGGTCGGCCGGGCGCGGCAGAAACTTTTCGAGATTTACGATCGGATTGCAATGGGCGCGATCGGTCACCCGGGCGACATCGAGCGGCTGCGGATGGCGGCGATCGAGTTGGCGAGCACGGAGGGTTTCACCCGTTCAGCGGCGGATGTGTCCCTGCGCCGTTTGGCCTTTTATTCCCTGAGTCCGCTCTTAAAAACGGCCTTCGAGCAGGTTTACGGCGCGCCTTACCTGGCGCGGATGATTTTCGCCGAGGTCGGTGCGACGCCGGCGGACGATCTCTTTTTGCGGGTTGAATATGACGGCGCGATCGCGGCTCACGGGACGGCCGCGGATTCGAACCCGCCGCGTTTCAGCGCGATCGCCGGGACGACGCGCGCGACCGAGCTAATGGAGGAATTGCTCCGGCGCGATCACGACCCGGGTTGCACCCTGAACCGCGCGCTGAAGCTGGCGCTCGATGCCTGGAGCGCCGGGAGCCTTTCGGCGACGGAGGAATCGGGTAGCTCGATTCCTTCGGCTGAAACGCTCCGGGGGCATAGGGCGGAGGAATTGAAAAGCGCGACGGTGGAGGCCTGTGTGCTGGAGCGCAGCGGACCGGCGGCAATCCGCTATCGCGCGCTGACGGGAGACGCATTAAAAGAGCTGACCGCGGCCTAACGAACCGGGCTGCTTGCTCGCGGCGCGAGGAGTGGGTAAAAGGGGTTTATGCGGCGCGCTCTCGCCTGGTTCGGGTTGGTTTGCCTGACGATTTCCTTCGTCTGGTTCGTCAGTTTGCCTGTCCCGACGCATCCCGGGACCGCGCCGTCGAGGCCGTCCCGGCAGGGCGAACAGTTGCCGCTGGTGGTGCTGGATGCCGGGCATGGCGGTGAGGATTCCGGCGCGATCTGCGGAACAGTCCTGGAGAAAAATCTGACCCTCGACGTCGCGCAACGCGCCGAACTGCTCCTGCGCGCAGCCGGTTACGCGACGGTGCTGACGCGCGAAAGCGACCGCTACCTTTCTCTCTCGGAGCGAGCTTCGGTTGGAAACAAGGAAGACGATTCTCTTTTCATCAGCATCCATTTCAACGACGGCGAACGAGCGGCCGCTTCCGGTGTGGAGACCTATTATGCGGTCCGGGAAACTTCCGGTGGCTCGCGCTTTCTTTCCTGGCTGCCCTTTCTGCAACGCACCGACACCGGCACGCTGGCGAGTAAAAGCGAAAACCTGGCGAGTTGCATCCAGGCGGCCCTGGTCCAGCGGACCCGGGCGGTTGATCGCGGAACCAAGCCGGGGCAGTTCTACGTCATCGACCATGTGCACCATCCGGCCGCGTTGGTGGAAGGCGGGTTTCTGACGAACAAATCGGACATCACGAAGCTGGCGACGAGTGAATATCGGCAACAGATTGCGCTCGCCATTAGCGATGGCGTGGAGCGCTATCGGGAAACGACCAGTCAGGGCGAACCGACGCTCGCCGTGGCTTCGGCGCAACCTGAATAGCCGGGAAAAACGAATCGTCGAATGCACTCATGAAACGAAGCTGTCTCCTTCTCGCGATTTTTCTTTTCGCCGGCGCGTGCCTGGTCTGGGCGGACCAGACCACCTCCGCCGTGCAAGAGGCGCTGAAAGATCAGGGCTTCTATTACGGAGACGTGACCGGGGAAAAGAACGCCGAGACGACGGCTGCGCTCCGTCGTTACCAGATTCGTAACGGGCTCCAGATCACGGGCGAGATCGATGCCGAGACTTTGCGGTCATTAGGTGTAGGGGCGGGCAAGACACGATCGAAAGCGCCGCCGCAACCGGCCGTTCCGCCGGAAGAAGAACCCGGTGACGAGCCGCCCACCCAACCAGCGGAGATTTCGCCCGAGCAACCGCCGGTTCATTATCCCGCGCCCCGCGCACCCGGCGACGTCTACGAACCGGGCTCCGGCCAATCGCGGTCCACGGCGAGCGGGGTGTTTGCCGGGACGCCTTATGAAATGGCGCCGCCCGATCTGCAGCGTCACGTCATCGTGGGTGCGCAGACGCTTCTGGCCCGTTACGGTTTTTACCGGAGTGGGATCGATGGCGAGTTCGGTCCCGGGACCGCAGCCGCGTTGCGGGGTTTCCAAGCTCGGAGCGGGCTGATCCCGGATGGGCGGCTCAACATGCCGACGCTGGCAGCGCTGGGTTTGCTCCCGGGTCAGCATGGTCCGAGCCTGCGGGTGCAACCGCGCCGGGTTTTCCGCCGGCCGATCTACCGCGGCGAGTACGTGCCCGAGCCTTAGGCAAGCGGCCGGGCTAGTGCTGGGAGGCTTCGGGGAAACGGACCGATTGCAGCTCGGCAAAGACTTTCCCAACGAAAATGCTCGCCTCGACCCGCAGGAGCATGCGGTCGGGATCGTCGGAAATCCAGACGCTGGCGCGACGGAATTTCTTGTGCGGCTCGAGCTCGAGTTTTTTCCCGATCTTGTTGAGCTGGACATCGAGCTTGATCGCCGGATACCTGCCAGCCCCGACTGTGATCGGCTCGCGCGTTGCGACCGTGAGGGTGGTCAGGTAGGGGTTGGTGGCGGGATAGACTACGACCCGGTAGACATCGCCTTCCCGCAAAGACTGACTGCGCAAATAGAGAAGCGCGGAATGCATATCGAAGACGCCGCCGGCGAAGGAGAACGATTTCGGTTTGGGAGTTTTGTTAGATTTATTATCGGTGCGAACACGCTCGAGGGAGGCGCGACTGAAAGTGACGTCGGTCGTGACGGTCTTGCTTCGGACTTGATCGACCTGATGCATGGAGAGCGGACGAAACGTGGTGGCATCGGCGAGGGCACGATGGCGGGTGTCGAATTTCCACAGGCTGCGAACCAGGCCGACGGTCCCTCCGCTGGCCTGGAGTTGAAGCTGATCGCCGCTTTTGTCGAAGCGGATCTCAGCCGTGGCCGCGACCACCTCATTCCAGCCAAAATTGTAAGTTGCAACGAGCGACCGGGGGTTGGGGAAATTTCCCCGGGGCAGTGTGGTAACGGTTTTCTCCCAGTCGGGAGACGCTCCGTCCGCGGCGAACTGCAGCATAATAGCGCCTAACAATATCCTTATCGTCCGTCCCGGGCCCACCGGTCGAAGTTCCGCTGTCGGCTGGCGAGTTGCAACCGGTAGAGGCTTCGCGCTGCGAAGTGCGGAGCGGGGTCGGGTCTCCCAGAGGGAGGCGTCTACAAGGCAAAAAAAACGCACGCCAGCGGCGTGCGTTTTTGGATAAGATCTAAACTTTCGTTAGGGCTTTTTCGGGCTGGCGGCGGCTTTCGGTGCCGGACTGGCGGCGGCCTTCGGCGCTGGGGCGGCAGCGGGAGCATTCTTGTTCAGCTGCGCCACCACGTCGTTCGTGAAATCCATGTCGGGACGGGCAAACATAACTGTCGGCACGCCATTCAGGCTCACGCCTGAGCTGTCGAAGACAAGGTCCATGTTGGCCGCTTTCACCTTCGTCATCACGACATCGGTGATCTCCTTGACAATCCCGTCTCGCATCCGGACGGCCTGTTCCTGGAGTTGCTTCTCGCGCGTCTGGCGGAATTCGTTGATCTCGCGCTCCATGTTTTTGATGCTTGCGATCTTTTCATCCCGCTCTTTCGCTTTCTGCGTCTTGGCATCTGCGCTCAGGGCCGGGGCTTCGAGTTGCTGATTGAGCTTGTTGATTTCGTCGAGCGCTTTCTTGTAGGAATCGGCGCGGTCATCATATTCCTTCTTCGCGCTGTTCTTGGCGTCGTTGATTTTGGTCTCGGCGTCCTTGGTTTTGGAGTATTCCTTAAAGGCGCGATTCATGTCGATAGTGCCCACCTTCAGACCCTGCGCAAAGGCCCCGGCAGGGAGCGCGCAAGCGGAAAGAAGAGCGACGAGGATAAGCTTTTTCATAGATGTAAGGTGAGACTGGTAGTTGGGATGTCGTTTGACTGCAAGTGCCACCTTTCGTTCAAAATTGGTAGCCGACGCTGAACTGGATTTTGCCTCCCGGCGAATTGCCGTCCAACTGGATTGGAATGCCGTAGTCGATCTTGAGCGGACCGACCGGCAAGTCGAGCCGGAGACCCATGCCGGCGTCGGAAGCGAGGTGCGAAAACCCGTAGTTGAACGCATCCTGATTTACAAAGCCGGTATCGTAGAAGACGGCGCCGCGGACCCGGGGGATGATGGGAAACGTGACCTCGACCGTGACGCGAGCGAGCGACTGGCCCCCGATCGGTTCCCCGTTCTCATCCTTCGGTCCGACATCGCGAAAATTGAAGCCGCGCAAGTTGTTCGCACCGCCAAGGTAAAGACGATCGAAAATCGGGACCTGCTGGCCACTGCTGCTGCCCCAGGAACTGATGCCAGCGATTTCGCCGTTCAAAGTGAGGATAAGGTCATACGGTAAGAGGAAATATTTCGAGGCCTCGAGATCGAAACCGTAAGTCTGAGTGTTGCCGCCAAGGAAACCACCGGAAATCTGCGGGACAAAGGTGATGCGCTGTCCGTGGCGAGTGAGGAAGACGCTATCCCGCGTATCCCAGATAAGGCTGGTAGCGATCTGGCTCTGCAACCGATTTCCCGCTTCCATTTGAATCGCCGGCGAGGCAAATATACTGACGTTATAAATGTCAATTTCCTCGAGCCGATAGTCCAGGCTGGTGGAGAGGAAAGGGGTAAGCGGTTTCCGCAACGAGATCGCGAAGCCGTAATTGCGCTGATCGTAAACGGAGCTAAGGAAGCTCGCCTCGCGGTAGAAGAGATCTCCGCCTAACGACAAGACGCGATCGAGAAAATACGGCTCGACCAACGAGAGGAGGTAATTTTGCTGCTGGGTGCCGGCTTGCAGGCGGAGGCGGAATTTTTGACCGCCGCCGGTGAAAGTGGGCCAGTTGGTCAAATCGAAGTTACCCTGAGTCAGTTCAACGAAGCCGAGCAGGCTCTCAATCGTGCTGAAACCGGCGCCAAAGTTGAGCGAGCCGGTGCGCTTTTCCTGCACCTGCACAAGCAAGTCCTTGCGTCCGGGAATGCCGGTGTCTTCCGGGAAAGTGTCTACCTTTTCGAAATACCCGAGGTTCTCGAGCCGGGCGCGGCTCGTGTCGACGCGAATCGTGTTATAGACATCGCCCGGCAGAATGGAAATTTCCCGCCGCAGCACCTTGTCCTTTGTCCGAGTATTGCCCGCGATGTTGACCCGCTCGACAAAAGAACGCTCGCCCTCGTTGATGATGTAGGTGAGATCGACCAGGCCGGGACCGCCGGGCGTTCCCTGAGGTATAATATTGATATCGACAAAGCCGCCCGCGCCATAGCCGTCGGTGATGGCTTTGAGGTCGTCTTTCAATCCTTTGGGCGTGTAGATCGAGCCCTCCTTCATCTTGATCAGGGCGCGCAGGCCCACGTCCTTCGCCACCTGCTGACCCTCGAAGACCAACTTGCCGACGCGATATTGGGCGCCTTCGTTTACTACCACGACGATCCGGAGGCCCTTGGGAATGCGCTCCTGGCGCACTTCTGGGATGGTGACATCGATGTAGCCGTGATTCTGGTAAAACTCGCGCACGGTATCGAGATCCTGCTGCAGTTGCGCCTGGTCGAGCCGGCCTGATTTATCGAGAAACGCGATCGGCGTCTGCGCCTTTGTCTTCATCTGCCCGCGCAGAACGCGATCGCTGAATTTGGTATTGCCCTCAAAGACGACCTCGCGCACCGCCCCGCGCTCACCTTCGTTGATCGTGTAGACGGCGCGCGCCGTGCCCCGACTCTCGTCGGTTACTAGTTGCAGTTGCACGTCGATGCCGGGGAATCCTTTGCGCTGATAGTAATCGATGATGTTCTGGCGACCTTCCTCCAATTTCTCCGCATCCGCGGGGGCGGGCACCCTGAATTTGATTTTCCCTCGCAGCGTCCTCGCCTTGAAGTACTGCGCGCCGTCGATCTCGATTTCTGTGACCAGGGCGCGGGTCGCGAGAATAACCTGCACGCGCACGCCATTGCCTGCCGGCTCGCCAAAGATGCGAACGTTCTGGATCTTGCCCGTGGCGTAGAGGGCACGGATGTCGTCCTCCACCGTCGTCTCTGAATAATGAGCGCCGACTTTCGTTTTCATGTTCGCCAGGATGCGATCTTTCGCGACCGTCTGAGGCCCGACGTAGCTCACGTCGATCGAGGTAATCGGGGCGCCTTCCAGCCCTTGGGCCTCGATCCCGGGGGGCAGGGCGAGCGCCCAGACTAATGCGAAGAAAACCGCGGCAAGGCGGAGAGACGAAGTGAGATTTTTCATAGCAAGAGAGCAGTTGCCACAGAGCCGTCGATGGTGAACTGGCGTATTAGATGGGGAATGCGAGGAGCAACGTCAAGGCAGGAATGTGGAATTTCTGATTACAATTGGCGGTCGCAATAGCGTCGCCGGTGAGGAATCTGCGGCTCAGAGCAGCTCGTACCAATTATTGCGTCGCCGGGGCTCGTAGCCGGCTTCCCGGATCAATCGCTCGATCTTTTCCGCATCGAGCCGAAAGCTGGTCCCCGCGCTGCTCACGACATTTTCCTCCATCATGACGGAGCCGAAATCGTTCGCGCCGTACTTGAGCGCAACCTGGCCGATCTCCGGTCCCTGGGTGACCCAGGAGCTTTGGAGATTGGGGATGTTGTCGAGAAAGACGCGGGCCAGTGCCTGGGTGCGCAGATATTCCGCCGAACTGGTCGCGTGCTCGACCTTCAAGACGGTGTGTTGCGGCTGAAAGGTCCAGCAAATGAAGGCGGTAAAGCCTCCGCTCGCATCCTGCTGGTCGCGCAGGCGCTGCAGGTGCTCTATGCGATCTTCGATCGTCTCGACGTGACCGAACATCATCGTTGCGCTCGATTTTAGGCCCAGCTCATGGGCGATCTGCATCACCTCCAGCCATTGGTCGCTCTTGCATTTGAGGGGCGCAATCCGTTGCCGAACGGAATCGACCAGGATCTCGCCCCCGCCGCCTGGGATGGATCCGAGCCCGGCTTCCTTAAATTTCGTGATCACTTCGCGAAGCGGCATCTCGAAGGTCTCGGCAAAATGCTGAAACTCCGGCGGACTGAAGCCGTGTATGTTGATCTGCGGATATTTTTCCCGAATGTGATGGAGAAGATCGAGATACCAATCGAAGCCGAGCTTCGGATGATGCCCGCCCTGCATCAGGATTTGCACCCCGCCGGCGGCTGTGAGTTCATCGAGTTTCTGATCGAATTGCTCGTGTGTCAGGACGTAGTGGTCGTCGTCCTTTTCCGTGCGGTAAAACGCGCAGAACTTGCAATAGACGTTGCAGACGTTGGTGTAATTGATGTTGCGATCGATGATGTAAGTCACGATCTCACGCCCCTGCCCGTCGTAGTTTTTTTCCTTCGCCAGGTTGCGCCGGGCGTCGGCTAGAGCGCCCAGCTCGGCCAGCGGCCAGCCATAAATCTCGAGTGCTTCCGCGGCCGAGATGCGCTCGCCGGCAAGAATTTTTTCCTGCAAAGAGTCAGGGTTGAGCGCCACCATTGGAGCGCAATCTAGAACACCGGATTGAGAGATGCGACTCGGATTCGCCGCGGGAGCGTTTTACAGCGTTCTCCTTCACGATGGGTGGACCTTCTCACTCCGGCGTCGCGCAAATGGCGTCGGGCGCGCGGGCGGAACAATCCATCGCGCAGTCGGAGCGGACCTAACGAAAAGCGACCGCCGCCGGATTCATCCGGGTGCCGTCAGGCGAACGAGATTGCCTTGAAGGAGCTGATGACGTCGTCCGGGCCCGCTTCGGTGAAGAAGGAGTCGTAATAGCCCGGGCCAAGATCCCAGTGATCGCCTTTGTAATGGTCGTCGCGATAAAAACGCCAAACGCCGCTCACAACGATGAGCGAGCTAATGCGATCGTTCCAAAAATCACCCAGATAATGGAAACTGAGGTTCGTTCGGGCATAAGCGCCTTTGAAGCCGGCGTGATCGAAAACAATCACCTCCGGCAAGCGGATGCCTTCCAACAGCGTCTGCGCCTCTTTACCGGCCGCACTGGCGTAGTATTTCAGAGGAGCCACTTCCCATTTCGTATCGATGATCGCGCCATTGTCTGGCGACAGTTCGGTCTTGGGTATTAGTTTCATAAGCTTTGTTATTAGGGATTTGAACAGGCCAACTCTCGCTTGTCGAGCGCGAGATTAAAGAAAAGGCAGAAGGATGAATTATGATGGCAGAAATTCGCGTTTCGGCCGAAGTCTTTCATCCTTCTGCCTTCTTACTTTCTTAAATCCGGTGCTCCCGGTTGTCGGAGCGGAGCCGGATGGTTTTGGTTTGCAGATCGTGCGAGGCCCGGATGAAGCGCACCGTCTTGCTCTTAGCCCGCATCAGGACGGAATGGGTGATGGTGTTCGATCCCTGCGATTTCACCCCGCGCAAGAGCGCGCTGTCGCTGATCCCGGTCGCGCAGAAGATGATGTTTTCTCCATTCGCCAAATCGTCGGCGAAGAAAACGCGGTCGAGATCTTTTTCGTGGCCTTCCGCGATCAACCGATCGCGTTCCTCCCGGTCGCGTGGCCACATCATGCATTGCATGTCGCCGCCTAGGCATTTGATCCCGGCTGCCGCCAGGACAGCCTCGGGCGCGCCTCCGATTCCGACGTAAAGATCGATGCCACTCTCCGGGTAAGCGGGAGCCATTGCGGCCGCGATGTCGCCATCACTGATCATCCGCAGGGAAGCTCCCGTCCGGCGGATTTCCGCGACGATTTCTTTGTGCCGCGGGCGGTCGAGCATCATGACGATGACGTCCTGAACCCTTTTTTGCAATGCCTTCGCGACCGTGATGAGCGTCTCTTCGATCGGGCTCTCCAGTTTCAGAGTTGCGATGCCTGCCTTTTTCATGCTCCGGATGACGTCCGGGCCGTAGGCCAGCTTCATCATGTAAAAGGAAGGGATATCGCGAAGGGCGACCTTGACGTTTTCTTCCGGGCTGGCCGCTGCGATGCAGGCGATCGAGTTCGGTGCGCCTTTGGCGATGTTGGTCGTTCCGTCGATCGGGTCGAGCGCGATATCGAACGGTGGGGAACCAGGGAGCCACATTCCGAGTTGTTCGCCTTTGAAAATGCCGGGCGCGTCGTCCTTGATTCCCTCGCCGATCACGACTTCGCCACAGATGTTCATGAGATCGAACATCCCGCGAATCGCGTCGCAAGCGGCGGCGTCGGCCTTTTCTTTTTCACCGCGACCGAGCCACGGCAGAGCGTTCAGTGCCGCGGCTTCGGTTGCCCGGACGAAATCGAATTCGATGATCCGCTCGATGTCCGCGTAATTCTGCTTTGGGATCCGCATCGGTGGACGTTCGCAAAGGTTTACGTGCGTGACAAGGCGCGCCTTTGGCCGGTTGATTGAACAGGACTCGGTCGAGCCAGAGCGCTCCTCTAGAACCCAGAAACTCTCCAGGCGCCGTCGGCTCTTGTCAGTTGGACGAACCAGGAGTTTGACTTGGTCTCGAAGAGAACCACACCCTGTGCTTTGTGCGTTTGCACCGATTTGATGCTGCTCCGCAACTCTCCCGCGTCCGCCGGCAAGTCCTGCAGCATTGACTGCGTCATGCTCTGGGAATCAGCGACAGGTTGCGCCTGCGATTCCTGCTCATAGCGTGCCACCTGTTCAGGGGTGGCGAGCCGGGCGATCGCTTCCTTGTCGTTGGCGCGGATCGCGACGAGGAAGTCGAGCGCGACCCGGGCCTGCGGACTGTTCTGCGCCGTTTCGCCCGCCATCGAAACATCGCCGCCCTTCAGGATGAGATCGGCGATTTTGTCGCGTTCCACGATCGCGGTGGCAGCCACGATCAGAATCAGCGCGCCGAAAATGAAAAGAGTCGAACGCATTTTGGAAGTGTTCATGGCAAAGCTTGATTGGCGACGGCGCGAAGCGCGGGCAATTTCGCGGGAAGGATGAGGCTCAGATCCCTGTCCTGCCAAGAACAATTTCGCCTAACGAGCAGCCCCGGGCTTGGTCCGGGCGGAGACACCTTCCTTCGGTGCCACTTCGTATTCCGGTTTCGCCACTCCGAGCAGCCAATGGTCAAACCATCCGACGATGTGCTGCAGCCTTTCAACTCGATGCCACGGTTGCCCGGAGCGCGAGAGCTCGTGCGTTTCGCCCGGGAACTTCACCATCACAGTCGGGATTTTGCGGAACTTGAGAGCGCGGAACATCATCTCGCCGCCCGCCTCGGGCGGGGTGCGGGTGTCTTCTTCCCCGAGCACGAGCATGAGCGGCGTCTTGACGTTGTTGATGTAGCTAATGGGCGATCGCGCCTTGTAGTCGCCTTCTTCATCCTTGAAGGGCGGCGTCTTGAACCAGTTCGGTTGGAAGAGAGTGAAATCGGCCGTGTACCACCAGGCCGCCCAGTCCGCGATGTCGCGCTGCGCGACGCCGGCAGCGAACCGGTCGGTGTGCCCGACGACCCAGTTGGTCAGGAGCCCGCCGCCGCTCCCGCCGGTCACGCCCATTTTTTTCTCATCGATCCCGCCTCGCCTAACGACTTCATCGACGCCCGCCATCAGGTCTTTGAAATCGTCGCCCGGATATTTGTATTGGATGATATTTCCGAAGGCTTGGCCGTAGCTCGTGCTCCCGCGCGGGTTCGGGTAAAGCACGACGTAGCCCTTGGCTGCCATCCATTGGAATTCGTGCCCGAAGATGTAGCCATACGCCGCGTGCGGCCCGCCGTGAATGTCGAGGATCAGCGGATATTTCTTCGTCGGATCATAGCCCGGCGGCTTCTGCACCCAGGCCTGAATGCGTTTGCCGTCAAAACTCTCGTACCAGATTTCCTCCGGCTCGGTCAGGTTGAGCTGACTGAAAAGCGTGTCGTTCGAGTGCGTCAACTGGCGCGGCTCTGTCCCCGGTTGATTAAGGAAAAAGAGATCGTTGATCCGGGTCGGGGTGGAAACGAGATAGACAAATTTTTTCGCGTCGGCCGAGGCAGAAAAGCGCGTCACCGCCTGATTGCCTTGGGTGAGATCTGTCGCGGTCCCGTTAGTGGCGTCAAAAGAAGCGAGCTGGGTGCGCCCTTCCTTCGCGTAAATCTCGAAGATGCTTTTCCCATCTGCCGACCAGACCGGCGTGTTCCGGCCGAATCCGCGCGGGGCGGCGTTATCGCCGAAGACGCTGTCGCCCGCGTCGAAATCAAAATTGGTCGTGAGGTTCACCGGCTTGGCGTTCTCCGTCAGCTCGAGCGTCCAGAGGTCCGATTGGGTGTAGGAATTCACCGGCTCGTTCACCGAGGCGATGAAGGCGACGCGTTTCCCGTCCGGGCTCAGCGCCAGAGTCCGCACCCCCAACGGGATGGTTGTAAGCAGTTTGGCGTCGCCGCCTTTCGTCGCGACGACGTAAAGCTCCGTCTTGGGCAGCTCGTAGTAGGGCTCGTCGATGTGCCAGGAAGTGTAGTAGATCTGCGCGCCATCTTTCGACCAGAGAGCGTTGCCCTCGTCAAAACGGCCATTCGTGAGCTGGCGGGGCTGGACCTTCTCATCCGCGCTCCGCGGCGCCGTCAACAGCCAGAGATGCGCGGGACGTTTCGGATCGAGATAACCTTCCTCATCGTCGCGATAAACTGCGCGGGTAACGACGTGCACGTCGCTCTCGTGTTCCTGGTCAGCGGTTACTTCGGTCTTTTTCTTTTCGTTAGGCGCGGGCGAAGCATTCATCTGCGCCATCTTTTCTAGTTCCTCTTCCTTCTTTTTTTTCTGCGCCGGTTTGGCGAGATCTTCCGGGTTGGAGCTGCTCGTTAAGACGATCGATTTCCCATCCGGTGACCACTTCGGATTTCCCGCGCCTTTCGGCAGGTCGGTGAAGACAAAGGCGTCGCCGCCTGCCATCGGGAGCAGACCAAGTTGCGGCGGCTCTTTCTTCCCCTCCTTCTCGGTTGCCCGGGTAAAGGCGATCCATTTCCCATCTGGCGACCAGTTTGGACCGGTGTCGCGCGGACCGCTTGTCAATTGGCGCGGCGGTTCGTCGGCCGCAGTCGGGACCATCCAGATGGAGGTGTCGTAGCCATCTTTCTTTTCGTTCACCGTCCCCCGCACATAAGCGACCCTCGCGCCGTCAGGGGAGATTTGCGGGCTCCCGATCCAGACAAAATCAAAGAGGTCTTTTTCCGTTATCCCGCGCTTCGCTGGAGCGGCGTGGACTAGCGGCGTGATCGTTAGGGAAAGAAAGGCAGAAAGCGCGAGACGCAGGATTCGGTTCGGCATCCGCTATACTGGCACTGCCGGCGAGGCGCGCAATCGCGGCGGCAATGGGGTCGGGTAGCGCATGCGTCTCGCGTGCGGGCGAGGGCATTCTGCCACCGCGAACTTTCATTGCGGCCCGAGCCGGTTGTCTGATTACGCCCCTTAGGAAGTTCGTCGCCGCAGGACGCATCGACCAGCACGCAAGATGCGTGCGCTACCCAGAGTCCGCGCTGTGATCGAGATGATCGCGACAGGAAGCCAATCTTTTTGTTGCGCCGTCTGCCGCACGCCCCTTAATCTTCCGGCGCATGTTTCGTTTTCGGGTTTCTCCGCTCGCGGCCCTGGCCGGTTTGATCATCGTCTTCACTTCCTGCCAACGGCATAACCTCGGGGAATTACCCGAGCTGCAAAAGGAACACCTCCACCCGCTCGATGCGGCCACAGACGAGCCTGGACCCGCCGTCCCGACTCCGCCGCTGGCTTCCCCCACGCCCGCTAACTTTTTCCCGAAACAGCAGCCGTAACGACGGGGAATTGATCCCCTAACGAAAAGCAGCGCCATGGCCAAACACGAATACGCGCGGACACCGCCGAACATCACCACCATGCCGCCGGGCGTGCCCTACATCATTGGGAACGAGGCCGCCGAGCGCTTCTCCTTCTACGGGATGCGCTCCATCCTCATCATTTTCATGACCCAGTATCTGGTCACGAGCGGCGGGGCGACCGATCGCATGGGCGACGCGGAGGCGCGCCAGTATTTCGCGCTCTTTGTCGCGGCGGTTTATTTCCTCCCCATCCTCGGCGCCATTCTCGCGGAGGGTTTTATCGGGAAGTACCAGACCATCTTCTGGCTTTCGATCGTTTATTGCTTTGGCCATTTCGCGTTGGCGTTGAATGACACCCGCCTCGGCCTTCTCATCGGTCTCGGCCTCATCTCCTTCGGGGCCGGCGGCATCAAACCCTGCGTCTCGGCCAACGTCGGGGATCAGTTTGGCGAGTCGAACAAGCACCTGCTCTCGAAAGTTTTCGGCTGGTTTTATTTCTCGATTAACGCCGGCTCGTTCATCTCGACCATTGCCTGCCCGATTCTCCTCCATGACCCGCGCTTCGGTCCACGCTGGGCTTTTGGTTTACCGGGCGTCATGATGGTGCTGGCGACAGTTTTCTTCTGGCTCGGTCGCAAGAAATTCGTGCACATCCGCCCCGGCGGTATGGGTTTTCTCAAACAGACGTTCAGCCGGGAAGGGCTTGGCGCGCTCGGCCGTCTCGCCATCGTCTACATTTTCGTGGCTGTCTTCTGGTCGCTTTGGGATCAGAGCAGCGGTGGTTCCTGGACTTTGCAGGCGCAGCACATGGACCTCCACTGGTTCGGAATGAACCTCCTCCCCTCGCAGGTGCAGACGGCCAATCCGATCCTCATTCTGATTTTCATTCCGATCGTGAATTATTTGCTCTATCCGATGATGGACAAGGTTTTCCCGCTCACTCCGCTGCGCAAAATCGGCATCGGCCTTTTCCTGACTGCGGGGAGTTACGTCGTCATCTGGTACATCCAGCAGATGATCGACGCCGGCGGGAAGCCGAGCGTGAACTGGCAGTTCCTCGCCTACATCATCCTGACTCTGGGCGAAACGATGGTCTCGATCACTGGACTGGAGTTCTCCTACACGCAGGCGCCGAACAAAATGAAAAGCGCGGTCATGGCGCTCTGGCTCTTCACTGTCTCGATGGGCAATCTCTTCACCGCGGCGGTCAATTATTTCATTCGTAACGCCGACGGCACCGTCAAGATGAGCGACCAGCAATATTTCCTCTTCTTCGCTGTCCTTATGTTTGTCGCGGCCGCCGTCTTCGTCATTTTTGCGATGTTCTATCGCGGCAAGACTTATCTCCAGTCACAGGTAACGGAAGACGAACTGGCGACCGAGCCTATGCTGTCGAGCGGCGCGCCGACCTGACGCCTCCCGCGAATGCAACGCCAGGCACTGACTTCCAGCTTTCATTTCCACGGCTGGACGGTCATGATTTGAGTCTCGCATGCCGCCGCCGAACGAAGAGTATGTCCTCGATCTCCTGCGGAACGTTGGATTGCTGAGCCGCAAGCAGATCGAAGACGCCCGCGCCGAAAATGGTTCGACCAGTATCGTCGAGCGACTTGTTAGGCAGGGCCTCGTCACGGCCGACGACATTTCCCGGACCGTCGCCGCCCAGGCTCAGATGAATTGGATCGACCTCGCTGACATGGTCGTGCCACAGGAGGTGATCGACGAGATCAAGCCGCAGGACGCGCGCCGTTTCAAAATGATCCCGATCGCGCGGAACGAGCACGGTCTCGTCGTCGCCACTGGCGACCCGCTCGATTTCGACAGCATCGACAGCCTCAGTTTTTTGTTGAAGCGCGAGATTGAGCTCGTCTGCACGACGCCGGAAAAAATTCGCCAGGCGCTGATCAACTATTACGGCAGCGCAGAGGAGGCGGTCGATGTTTTGCGCGAGAAAATCGGCGATGCCGCGATGGAGGAACTCGACATTGCCGAAGGCGCGGAATTGCCGGAAGGCGAGGGGGGCGCCGCGCCGATCGTGCGCATGGTTTCGATGCTCCTGCTCGAGGCGCACAAGCTGGGTGCGAGTGATGTCCATCTCGAGCCGCTCGAGAAAAGTTTCCGCGTCCGCTTCCGCATCGATGGCGTCCTCCAGGAGATGCAATCGCCGCCAAAGAAGCTGCAATCGGCCATCATTAGCCGGCTCAAGATCATGACTGGCTCGATGAGCATCGCGGAAAAGCGTCTCCCGCAGGACGGCCGCATTCAGGTGAAGATGGGCAAAAAGTCGATCGACCTCCGCGTCTCGACCGTCCCGACGAACCACGGCGAAAGCATGGTCATGCGTCTGCTCGACAAATCGAGCCTGCTCCTCGGCCTGCCCGAGCTTGGTTTCCTGAGTGACGACCAGGAAATTTTCGAGCGGCTCCTGCACGCGCCCGACGGCATTCTGCTCGTCACCGGCCCGACCGGTTCCGGCAAGACGAGCACGCTTTACGCCTGCCTCAATTACATCAACAAACCCGACCGCAAGATCATCACCGTCGAGGAGCCGGTCGAGTATCAGATGAACGGGATCAATCAGGTGCAGGTGAATTCCGAGATCGGGATGACTTTTCCCGCCGCGCTCCGCTCTATTCTGCGGCAGGCGCCGAACATCATCATGATCGGTGAAATTCGCGACCTGGAGACGGCCGCGGTCGCGACCAATGCCAGCCTCACGGGTCACCTCGTCTTCAGCACCCTGCACACAAACGACGCGCCCTCCGCCATCGCGCGCCTGATCGATATCGGAGTGCAGCCTTTTCTGGTCGCGACTTCCATCCGCGCCATCATGGCCCAGCGCCTCGTTAGGCGGCTCTGCATTAAGTGCAAGGAACCGGGGCACCTCTCGGACTCCGAGCTGCGCGGTTTGCAGATCGAGGCTTCACAACTGGGCGAAGCGAACGTCATGCGCCCGGTCGGTTGCGACGTCTGCCGCCAGACTGGTTACAAGGGTCGGATGGGAATCTTCGAGCTCTTCGAGATCGACGACGAAGTGCGCCACATGGTCAACAACCGCACCTCGACCATGGCGCTCCGCCAGCGCGCCCGCGAGCTCGGCATGCGCACCCTGCGCGAAGATGGAGTGCGCAAGGTGCTGGCTGGGATGACTTCGGCCGAGGAAGTGATTTCGATCACGATTGGAGATGCGAATTAGATAATTTTGCCTAACGAATGAACAACGAACGCATCGCCGATTTCTTCATCGACCAGGGCCTGATGGACCGGGAACAGGCCGATGATGTTCTGCTCGAGACGACGCAGAACGGGAAAGCGATCGAGCGGGCGCTGGTCGATCATGGCATTGTCGACGAAGAGCAGTTTTATTTTGCGATCGCCGATGCCCTTGGGACGGAGGTGGTGGATCTGGAAGCGATCGAATTTTCGCCGCAGATTCTGCGCCTCGTCCCGGCTGGCCTCGCACGTCTCCATCGCGCCTTGCCGATCGGGGAGCAGGATAATGCGATCAAGGTCGCGCTCGTCGATCCGCTCGATACCCAGACGATCGAGGACCTTCGCTTTGCGTTAGGGCGCGACATTGAGGTCGTCCTCGCGCCCAGTCTCGAGATCGAGGAACGGCTTCGCAAACACTACGGCGAAGACACCTCCAGCATGGAGGACATCCTCAAGCGGCTCGGCGAAGCCGGAGAGCTCATGACCCTCGACGGCGACAAATCGATCGGGGCCAACATCGAAGCCGAGGCCAGCGCGACTCCGATCGTTCGGTTTGTCGATCTCATCCTTTATCAGGCGATCCAGGACCGGGCGAGCGACATCCATTTCGAACCCTTCGAGGCCGAGTTCAAAGTTCGTTACCGGGTCGACGGCGCGCTTTACGAAATGGCTCCGCCGCCCCGCCATCTCGCGCTTCCCGTCATCTCGCGCGTCAAGGTGATGGCGAATATGAACATCGCCGAGTGCCGCCTGCCGCAGGATGGTCGCATCCAGAAAAATATTGCGGGGCGCGCAGTCGATCTCCGCGTTTCCACTTTGCCGACGCAATTTGGCGAAAGCGTCGTCCTGCGCGTCCTCGATCGCTCGACCGTAAACCTCGATCTGGAGGCCCTGGGAATGCCGGATTACATTCTCAATTACATCCTCGAGGTGATTAATCGGCCTAACGGAATCTTCATCGTTACCGGCCCGACCGGTTCAGGGAAAACGACCACGCTTTATTCCTGCCTGCGCAAAATCAATACGATTGATTCCAAGCTCCTGACTGCGGAAGAACCGGTCGAGTACGACCTCGAAGGCGTCATGCAGGTGCCGGTGAACGACGCCATCGGCCTCAGCTTCGCCCGTGTCCTGCGCGCTTTTCTGCGCCAGGATCCCGACCGCATCATGGTCGGTGAAACGCGCGACCTGGAGACCGCGCAGATCGCGATCCAGGCTTCGCTCACCGGGCACCTCGTCTTTACCACCCTGCACACCAACGACGCCCCCGGCGCAATCGCCCGCCTCATCGACATGGGGGTCGAACCTTTTCTCATCTCTTCCACCCTCGAAGCCGTGCTGGGTCAGCGCCTCATCCGCAGCATCTGTCCCGATTGCCGGATCGATTATCAGCCTAACGAATCGCTCCTCGCCCAGCTCAACCTGTCCCCGCACGAAATTGGACAGCGCCATTTTTACTACGGCCGGGGCTGCGACAAATGCAATCGCACCGGCTACAAGGGCCGCAAGGGCATCTATGAGCTAATGCGCATCACCGACCCGATTCGCGTCCTGATCAATGAGCGCGCCCCGTCCGTTGTGTTAAAACAAAAAGCGGTCGAACTCGGAATGGTGACCCTGCGGCAGGACGGGATTCGAAGCATTTTCGAGGGCGACACGACGATCGAGGAAGTGCTCAAGTACACCTAGAATCCGGGTAGCTGAGCACAAGGCTCGACAGCGCTTTTTCTCTTCTCTATTCTCGCGCTCGCTCGTTTTCTTATGCCGCGATTCACCTATACAGCGCTCGACTCCCGTGGCCAGGAATCCACTGGCCTGGTCGAAGCGTCTTCTACCAATGACGCCATCGGCCAATTGCGCCAGGCCGGCTATTTTCCGACCAACGTTTTCGAGGAAGGCCAGGGCGGGGTCGCGGAAAGGAAAGCGCGTCGTGGGGCCAAGACGGCTGCCTCCGCGCCGAGTGCGGGTAAGAAGAAAGGGATCGTTCTTTTCGCAAAGAAGACCGTCAAAGCCAAAATCCTGATGGTCTTTACCCGGCAGCTCGCGACCCTGATCGACGCCGGCCTGCCGCTCCTGCGCGGGCTCAACGTCCTTGCTAAACAGGAGCGTGACGTTCTGCTCAAGGACACGATCAATCAGCTGGCCGATTCCGTGCAGGGCGGCAGCACTTTCTCCGAGAGTCTCGCCCAGCATCCGAGAATTTTTAACAAGCTCTTCGTCAACATGGTGAAAGCCGGCGAACTCGGCGGTGTCCTCGAACTCGTTCTCAGCCGTCTGGCGGAGTTCCAGGAAAAGGCGCAAAAGGTCAAAAACAAGGTCAAGTCGGCGATGATTTATCCGGTTATCGTTCTCTCTCTGGCCATGATCATCATGGCGTTCCTGATGGTGTTCATCGTGCCGAAGTTCGAATCGATCTTCCACGATATGCTGGGCGATAAACCGCTCCCGGCGATCACTCAGTTCGTCATCGGGATCAGTGGTTTCATGCAGAACCATTGGCTGCTCTTGATTGGCGGGTTTGTTGCCCTGATTTTCATCTACAAGGCCGTCTCCCGGACCCCGGCCGGGCGGGCCACGATCGATCGGCTCGCCTTGCACGCGCCGCTCTTTGGTGACCTGACTCGGAAGAGCTCAATCTCGCGTTTTGCACGAACGTTAGGCACGCTCGTCACGAGCGGCGTTCCGATTCTGCAGGCGCTTAATATCACCCGCGAAACCGCCGGCAACACTGTCATCGCCAACGCTATTTCGCAGGTCCACGATTCGGTTAAGGAAGGCGAATCGATCGTCCAGCCGCTAGAATCGAGTAGAGCCTTTCCGCCGATGGTCATCAGTATGGTCGACGTCGGTGAAGAGACCGGTCAGTTGCCCGAGATGCTGCTCAAGATCGCGGAAGTTTACGACGACGAAGTCGACAACTCAGTTGCCGGCCTGACCTCGATGCTGGAGCCAATCATGATTGTCATGCTCGCGGTCATCGTCGGCACGATCGTGATCGCGTTGTTCATGCCTCTGATCAGCATCATCGGCGGACTGCAGGCGCAGACCTAGCGAATGCAAGTTGCGCGCCGCAAGATCGCCGCAGGCTGTAGCGGCGGCCGTGTCGGCCACGAAACGGATCGGGGAGCGGGCGACACGCCCGCCTCTAGATTCGCTTTCACGATCGTCGAGGTTCTGGTCGTGATGGCGATCATCCTAGTCCTCGCGGGCCTGATCCTGGCGACGAGCAGCTACGTGCACAACAAAGGCGCCCGCTCCCGCGCCGAAGCCCAGATCGCCGCCATGTCGGCCGCGCTTGAAAATTATAAGGCGGATAATGGGATTTACCCGGCAAACTCGACCTTAGTTCCAACAGAGCCGAACCCAACGAATTATCAGGCCGCGAGTAAGATACTTTTCCAGAGCTTGACCGGAGATTCCGACATCGATGGACAACCCGGTCCCAGCACTTCCTACATGGCATTGAAGCCAAATCAGATTGGGGGCACTTCACCGGCTTTTTTTGTGAAAGACCCTTTTGGCAACAGTTATGGATACTCCACCGTCGGACCCACCGGTGGTGGCTACAACCCGACCTTCGATCTCTGGAGCACCGCCGGTTCAACAACCGACACGGGCAAATCTGGCTGGGTCAAAAACTGGTGAGCTAGTGCACCACCACGACGACGCGTCGATTTACTTCCTGCTCTTCGATCGACGCATCCGGTGACGTGAGCAGATTCGCTTTCCCGTAGCCGCGCGTTTCGATCTGCGCTGGATTAATTCCCAGCACCCCGACCAGATATCCTTTCACGCTTTCCGCCCGGCGCCGGCTCAAGTCGAGATTGTATTCCTCCGATCCATACGAATCGGTGTAACCCTCGAGCGTGAAGGTCGCGTTCGAGTTTCGCTTGATCAGGATCGCGACCTTTTGCAGTTGTTCGACCGCGCCGCCGCTCAGGTCCGCGCTGTCGTAGGCAAAAAGCTGATTGTTAGGCATCTTGAATTTGGTTCCCGACCCGAGCGGTCCCTTCTGTGAAAGGAGCGACTCGAGATCGCTGAAACCCGGCGCCCGATCGGTCCGCGGCCCGGTGCTGTCACCCGGGATGGCATTGAAATTATTTGGACGCTTGATCGTCGTGCTCGTCGCCAATTCCGTTCCAGTCATGGCGGGTTGCGGACGCCCGGACTCCGGGACGTTGTTAAGCTGCGCCTGCGTGCGCTTCGCATTCGGCGCTTTCTCGAGTGACTGCGCCGTCGTTCGCTCAATTTCGTTGATGACCGAGTTCAAATTCGTCTGCTCGACCTGCGGTTTGTCGGGCAGAACATCGCGCGTGTCGTCCGGCATCGCGGCCGTCGAATGCACCTCTTGGAGCAGCTTGTCGAAGGACTTCTGGTCATCCGGCAACTGCACGTCGGTTTTGTCCGGGTTTGGCTTCGCCGCCTCCGTGGCTGAACTGGCGGCCGCCTGGTCGAGCGGTTTCGGGGCTGTATCCACGCTCGTCACTTTGAATGTTGGCGGCTGCCGTTTTCCGATCCCGAGCGGGACTGAGGCCTGAAATCCGGTGCGATAAAAGAAAAAGCAGAGCAACCCATGAAGCACGAGGGACATGATGAGCCCGACCAGGAGCCAGTTCCGCTGTTTGCTCCGACCCGACCAGACCGGTAGCGGCTCGGGAGCGCGGGCGGTGACGGCATTCATGGCGAGTTAGACACAAGACTCGTGAAAATGTTTGTCAAACCTTCGGACTCTGTTGCGGAGTGCGCTCCCCTAACGAATGCTCCCGCGCGTCCGATCGGCGAAACTGCGAGCGGCCCGCCGGATTTCTTCCGCCACCTGCACGACCGGCGAGACAAATTTCGGCGTAAACCAGGGATACAAACCGATCAGGTCATGCGTGACCAGAATCTGACCGTCGCAATGTTCGCCCGAGCCGATCCCAATCGTCGGGATGCCGATCGCCTCTGTGATCTGCCGGGCGGTCTCCGCCGCCACGATCTCGAGCACGACCGAAAAAGCGCCCGCCGTCTCGACGGCGCGCGCATCCTGCAGGAGGCGTTCCGCCTCGACCGCGCTGCGGCCTTTCACCTTGTAGCCGCCTTCCAGGCGCACGCTCTGGGGCAACATGCCGATGTGCGCCATGAGCGGAATATTTGCCCCTACGATCGCCTCGATCTGCGCCACGTGGCTGGCGCCGCCTTCCAGTTTGACCGCTTGCGCGCCCGCCGCCACGAGGCGCCGTGCATTGGCGACTGCTTCCTCCGGCGTGTCGTAGGTGCCGATGGACAGATCGGCCACCAGGAGCGCTCGCTTCACTCCGCGCGCCGCCGCCCGGGTGTGGTGCAGCATTTCTTCGAATGTTACTTCGGTCGTGTCGTCGTAACCGAGGACGACCATGCCTAACGAGTCGCCGACCAGGATGATGTCGATCCCGCTTTCGTCGAGCAGGCGGGCCGTCGGATAATCATAGGCGGTCAACGCCGTGATGCGTTCGCCGCGACTTTTACGGGCGCGAAAATCCTCCATCGTCGCCGACACTACCATTGTCGTGCGGAACGCACCACCGAAGGTGAAGGCGACAATTCTTCGGCCAATTCGCGGATCGTTTTGGCCTGGCCGGAGAGGACGAGGTTAGGCCGGAGTTCGGCCAGAGGTTGAAGAACAAAACCGCGCAGGTGGAGACGCGGGTGTGGGAGTTGCAGGCCCGGTTCATCGAGGGGGCGCGGGCCATGATAGAGCAAATCGAGATCTATCGTGCGCGAGCGATTGCGGGCGTGCCCAGGCGGCCGGCCGAGCGCATCTTCGATTTCTCGCAGCGCTTCCAGCAGCCGGCGAGAGGAACCGCCATATCCGATTTCGACGACCGCGTTCAGAAACTTCTCCGCTCCCGGTTCGCACTCGACCGGCTCGGTCTCGTAGAGGACGGAGGAAAGAAACGGAGGAGTGACCTCGGACAGGGCGAAGATCTGCTCCCGTGCGGTCGTTAGGCTGAGCAAGCGCTCGCCCAGATTTGCGCCCAGCGCGATACCCGCTCTCATGCCTGTGTCCCCCGGAATTCGCTAAAACCCGAGCACATTTTCCATGCTGTAAAGGCCCGCCGGTTGGCCGACCACCCAGCGTGCGGCGCGCAAGGCACCGGCTGCAAATGTCTCACGACTTGCGGCGCGATGCGTCAATTCGAGTCGCTCGCCCGGCCCGGCGAAAAGCACGGTGTGCTCGCCAACGATATCTCCGGCGCGCACGGAGTGGACGGGAATTTCGCCGCTCCCGCGCGCTTCCTGCAGTATCTCAAGCAAACGTTTGGCCGTTCCGCTTGGCGCGTCTTTTTTTGTCCGGTGATGCAGCTCGCATACCTCGACGTCAAACTCCTTGCCTAACAATGCTACGGCGCGCCGGGTCAGGGCGAAGAGGGCATTGACCCCGACGCTGAAATTGGCGGCGTAAACGAGAGGAATCTGCTCGGCGGCGGCGGCGATGGCTGCCTTTTGCGCCGCGTTATGTCCGGTCGTGCCGAGCACGAGGGGCTTGCCTTTCGCCGCGCAGGCGCGACAAACCGTTTCGGTCGCCTCCGCGAGGCTGAAGTCGATCACGACCTCGCATTCATCCAGCGCCGGATCGAGCACGTCCCCGCGCTCGATTTTGTACGCGATCGTTAATCCGGAATCCTTGGCGACAGCGGCTGCGACCGTTTTTCCCATCCGGCCGGCGGCCCCGACGAGCAAGACACGCGTCGCGGCGCTCACGATTCCAGTCTCGCGAGGGTCTGGCGCAGGCGCTCTTCGTTCGCCTTGCTCATCCCGACGAGCGGCAGACGCACATCAGGCGCCATCATTCCGCGCCAGGCGAGCGCGGTCTTTGCCGGGACCGGGTTCGGTTCGATGAATGCATCCTTGAAGAGCGGAAAGAATTTCAGGTGCAGCCGGCGCGCTTCCTCCGCCTTGCCTTCGAGAAATAGCCTGACGAGCCGGACAACTTCGGTAGGAAAAAGATTGGAGACGACGCTAACCACACCGACCGCGCCAACCGCCAGAAATGGGAGGGTGAGAGAATCATCGCCACTCAATACGGTAAACGCATCAGGCAAACGCGAAGCCAGTTCGCTCACCCGGTCGACGCTTCCACTCGCTTCCTTGATCGCAACAATATTTGGACACTGCTCCGCCAGCCTAACGACCGTGTCGGCGGCGATATCAACTCCGCACCGTCCCGGGATGTTATAGAGAACAAGCTTGAGCGAGGTCTCGCGGGCGATGGCTTCAAAATGGCGGAAGAGTCCTTCCTGGCTCGGCTTGTTATAGTAGGGCGATACGAGGAGCGCGCCGTCTACTCCGATCGTCTGCGCTTCCTTCGTGTGCGCGATCGCGTCACGGGTCGAGTTCGAGCCAGTGCCGGCGATCACCTGGCAGCGGCCGCGGGCCGTCTTCACCGCCAGCTCGATGACATGGTTGCGCTCGCCGCAGCTCAGCGTGGGAGACTCACCCGTCGTCCCGACCGGCACGATGCCGGTAATGCCAGCCGCGATCTGGGCTTCGATCAACCGCTCAAAGGCTTCGACATCGACTTCGTCGTTTTTGAAAGGCGTGACAAGCGCTGTGTAGGTACCGCGAAACATTGTTCGTTAGGCCAAGGTAAGTCAATTAAAGTTGGATCGTGCCGTCAAAGACAAAATCTGCCGGGCCGGTCAGCGTCACCTTCGTGAATCGATCGCCCTCCCGGGTGAAATCGACGCTCAACGTGTCGCCCCCTCGCACAAGGACGTCGATTGGTCCGGAAACGCTTTCGCGAGCCGCAAAAAGAATCGCGCTCGCCACCACACCTGTGCCGCAGGCGAGGGTTTCATCTTCCACCCCGCGTTCGTAGGTGCGGATCGCGATCTGGTGCGGGCCGCGCTGTTCGCTGAAATTGGCGTTCGCTCCACGGGGCGCAAAGTCGGGATGATGCCGAAGGGCGGAACCCAACGCCCGGACGTCGACGTCATCGATTCTTGCCACCGAAACGACGACATGCGGGACGCCGCTGTCGACGTAGCCGGCCTGGATTTTTTCCCCGCCGACCCGAATCTCGAGTCCGAGCCGCAGATCGTTAGGCTCGCTCATCTGAAGCGTGACAAGTTCACCGACGAGCTGTGCACCGATCACTCCGGCGGGTGTCTCGAAGGTCAGTTGCTGGAGGGGGCCCGCAGTCCGGTCCGCGAAACGCGCAAAACAGCGGGCGCCATTCCCGCACATTTCAGCTTCGCCGCCGTCGGCATTGTAGTAGCGCATCCGGAAATCGGCGCCATTGGCCGGACGCTCGAGGAGAAGGACGCCGTCCGCTCCGACCCCGCGATGGCGGTCGCAGACGCGCGCGATCTGTGCGCCGGTCAACTCGATGTCGCCCGCGCGATTATCGAGCAGGACGAAATCATTGCCCGCGCCGTTCATTTTCGTGAAACGCAGCATGCGACTGGTGGTTAACATACTCTCGCCGGAAAGCCAAGTTCACGGCCTTGCTCATGCCTCTATTTCCCCTATTGATGGCGGGTGCGTTATCTCTTCCTCGCGATTCTGGTTCTGGGCCTTTTGCCTAACGAATCACGCGCCCAGCTCGCACCCAGCCCGCTTAACGAGGTCATCCTCGAACAAATCAAGAAAATGCCGGTCGGAGGGAAGTATTCCGCTTCCCGGACCGCCACCATTCGCCTCCAGTCGGCGGCCCACTTTGAATCGGGAAAGTTCTTTGTTCTGCCGGATGCCGCCTCCCCCAGTTATTGCTCGGGTGCGACCTATCTCGTTTTCATGAAAACAATCGAGGCGCTGCGTGAGCGCGGCGATCTCGATTTGGACTACGAAACGCTCGACGCGCTCATGATCCGCGGGCAGCGCGACGGTGCAGGGATTTGGGGCCGCTGGAACGCGAATGGCCCGGGCACGGCGCGGCTCTTTTACGAGCTCGGTCTCGGTCCCAATTTTGATGATTTCGCGGAAGCGCAGCCGGGTGATTTCATGAAAATCTTCTGGTCGCCGGAAGTCGGCCGCAGCGAGCACGGGCACTCGGTCATCTATCTGGGAACGGAAAAAAAAGCGGGGCTCGAGTACGTGCGTTTCTGGTCGAGCAACATCCCGTTCGGCTACGGGGAAAAAAGCGTGCTCCGGAGCAAGATCGTACGCGCGATTTTCTCGCGGCTTTACACGCCGGCGAATCTCTCCCGGATCGACCAGGTGCCGGCGCTCGATCAGTACCTGGCCAGCCTCGAGAGCGTTCGCTCGAGCTATCCGGAGGCGAAGAAAAAGTGCGGGATGTGATTTCGGCCTGACGATGGCGGACCTCTCTACCGTCACGATTCTAAATGGTGTCATTCTTGGCTGGTCGGTCGCCTGGCCGCCAGGGCCGATTAATGCGGAGATGATCCGGCGGGTGCTTCTCCCGTCCGCCCAAGGCGGGGGATTCTGGCCGGCCTGGCAACTGGGCCTCGGCGCCTGCACGGGTGATTTCATGTGGGCGTTAGGCGTAGCGGCGGGGGCGGGCGCACTCCTCGCCTCGCCCCGGCTCCATCTCGCGCTCGGAGTAATCAGCTTCCTGCTCCTGCTCTTTCTCGCTTGGAATTTTGCGCGCGGCGCCTGGCGCGTCTGGCGGGAAAATGTGAATTCGACCGCGCCGACTCCGCTCCGGCGCGGCAACGCACGCGGCTATTTCCTTGGACTGATCCTCGCCCTAACGAGTCCATGGAACATTGGATTTTGGTTTGCGGTTGTCGGCGGCCAGGGCGCGGCCCAGGGACATTCCACCTTCCTCGGTTCACTTCTGCTCGCCGCCTCCGTGGTCTCGGGCGCGCTTGCCTGGACGATCGTCCTTTGTACCGCCTTGAAACTGGGTGCGCGGATCTTTGCCCGGCCATCATGGCAGATCGGGACGCAGGCCGTCAGTGCCCTCGTCATGCTATTTTTTGCGGCACGACTGGTCTGGCTTTGGAGTTGACGGCTCGCATGTCTGGGAATCGTTGAAGGTTGCGCTGTCTCAGCGCATCCCGTTGGGCGACTCGGCTGTCTCGGTCCGCTGAAGACAGCGGACGCTACAATCTGGTGGTAAACTCCAGCCGCATGTCCGATCGCGAAAAAAAGCTGACGGTCAACGAGATCTATTTCTCGGTTCAGGGCGAGAGCACTTGGGCGGGGCTGCCCTGCGTTTTCGTGCGCCTGACTTTCTGCGATCTGCGCTGCACGTATTGCGACACGGAGTATGCCTTCTACGAAGGAAACAAGCAGCCGTTGGGCGAAATCGTCGAGGCGGTCCTGCAGTACGATTGTCCGCTCGTCGAGATCACCGGCGGCGAGCCGCTCCTGCAGAAAAACGTTCTGCCACTGATGACCCTGCTGGCCGATGCCGGCCGCACCGTTCTTCTCGAGACAAGCGGGGCGCACGACATTTCGGAGGTCGACCCGCGGGTCCATCGGATCATGGACTTGAAAACTCCGGGAAGCGGCGAGGTAGAGCGGAACCTGTATTCCAACATCGAGCACCTCACCCCTAACGACGAAGTAAAGTTCGTCATCGGCTCGCGCGAAGATTACGAATGGTCGCGCGCGCAGGTGCGGGAGCATCGCCTCGCAGAGCGCGTGCGGGCCGTCCTTTTCTCCCCGATTTTCGGACGGATCGAATCGCGGGAGATTGTCGACTGGGTCTTGGCCGACAATTTGCCGGTCCGTTTCCAGCTCCAGATGCACAAGTTCATCTGGACCCCGACGCAACGAGGGGTGTAGAGGCGGCCGTGTCGCCCGCTGGGGAAAGATGTCGTTGATAAAGCGTCCCCATTCCCAGTAGATGAAATTCCTCTTCTGCGGCCGACACGGCCGCCTCTACACTCGGCGCACGTTGGGCAGAAAAGCGGTCAGCAGCCCGATCAAGGGGAGAAACGAGCAAAGATAGAAAACGTGTTCGATGCTGGTGCGATCGGCGAGCGCGCCGAGGACAGCCGAGCCGATGCCGGCGATGCCAAAAGCCCACCCGAAAAAAAGTCCTGAGATCAGCCCGATTTTTCCCGGCACTAATTCCTGCGCGTAAACCAGAATCGCGGAAAACGCCGAGGCCAGGATGATTCCAATAACGAAGGAGAGAATTCCGGTCCAAAGCAAATTGGCGTAAGGCAGGGAAAGGGTGAAGGGGGCGACGCCGAGGATGGAAACCCAGATGACCAGTTTGCGTCCGTAGCGGTCGCCGATCGGCCCGCCGAGGATGGTCCCGAGCGCGACGGCGAAGAGGAAAAAGAACAAATGGTACTGCGCGCCCTGGACCGAGAGATGGAAACGATGGATGAGGTAGAAAGTGTAGTAATTCGTTAGGCAGGCGAGATAGAAATATTTCGAAAAGACGAGGACGCCGAGGACGATGAGGGCCAGCCAGACCCGCCGGGGCAGGTTGCGGAAGGAGACACTGGGCGGCGCGGGGCGCGTTTTCGCTTCCACGAGATGCCGCCGATACCAATGACCGACCACAGTGAGAATGGCGATTCCAAGGAGGGCCAGGAGTGCGAACCAAAGCACGCTGCCCTGACCGCGCGGCACGACGATGAGGGCGGCAAGGAGCGGGCCTAACGAACTGCCGGTGTTGCCGCCGACCTGGAAAATCGATTGCGCGAAACCGTGCCGGCCGCCGGAAGCGAGCCGCGCGACGCGGGACGACTCGGGATGAAAAACAGAGGAGCCCAGGCCGACAAGGGCGGCAGCCCCGACCACCATGCCGTAGTGCGTGGCGTGAGAGAGGAGCACGAGACCGCCGAGGGTGAAGCCCATCCCCCAGGCGAGCGAGTAGGGCCGCGGCCGGCGGTCGGTATAAAACCCTACGAAAGGCTGCAGAATCGAGGCCGTCATCTGGAAGGCGAGAGTGATCAGCCCAACCTGGACGAAACTGAGATGGAAGCTGGTCTTGAGGAGCGGGTAAATCGCTGGAATGAGCGATTGAATGGCGTCATTCAGAAGATGGGAAAAGCTGATCGCGAAGAGGATCGCGAGCACGGTCGGATTGCCGGACGGCGGCGCGCCCGGTTCGTCGCCACTCTGGGTAAGATGTGTTTCGGTGGTGACGGAACCCATGGCGAATAGCAGAAATTATCCAAGCGCGGTCTGAACGCGAATTTCGCCGTCCCAGCCGACCAAATCCAAATTTCGTTAGGGCTTTTTCTTGAAGACTTCGTCCCAGTTTGTGCCGCTGGGAGATTTGATCGAGCTGCCGACCGGTGTGGCGGCAGTGGTCGTCGTGGCCGCGACCGGCGCGCGCGTGGCGAGGTCGGAGGTCGCGATGCCGCTGCCGTCGCCGGTCAGCAGCTTCTTCAAGTCTCTAATCACCTTATGCGGGCCGACGTAGTTGCCGCTGACGTAACTATCGGAAAGGACTTCGCCGTTTTCGTTCAACAGGACGATATCGGGAATGCCGCCGCCAGCATATTTGGCCAGTCGGCTTCCTTTCACCGCGCTGTAACGCAGGGCCGGCCACGGCATCGACATTTCGCTCATGTATTTCTCCATCGCGCTCGCGCCTTGGTCCTCGCTCATGAAGACAACTTCAAACTCGGGATGGGTCGGCTTCATCTCGTTGTAAAATTTCATCGGGTCCGGCGTGAATTGATGGCAGGGCCCGCACCAGCCGGCCGAGAAATAAAGCGCGATATATTTCGTTTTCGGCAGGTCGGGTGCGGCGAAGGGGAGCGCTGATTTTCCGCGGAGCGCGACAAGCTTGCCGTTGAGCTGTGTCGGGATGTCCTGGGCCAGAGCGCTGAGGGCGAGGAGCAGTCCAAGGACTGGGAGGCCGATGATTTTCATGCGCCCACGCGGCGTCAATCCCGTCGCGCATGACAGGCAGGCGCTCCGATGCGACTTTCCGCCGCGATGCGTGCCCGCCTCACGAAAGACTTTACCTTTGAAGCCGCCCAGACGCTGCCGTCTGCTCCCGAAGGTCACAAGTGCCGCAAGATGCACGGCCACAGTTTCAAGGTGGAAGTGTCGTTCGAAGGCGAAGTCGATCCGGCGCGCGGGTGGGTCTACGATCATGCCCGGATCAGTGCGGCCATGAAGCCGCTCATCGCGCAGCTCGATCATGTTTATTTGAATGAGATCGCCGGTTTGGAGAATCCGACGATCGAGATCATGGCGGCATGGTTCTGGGAAAAGCTCGCGACGCAATGCCCGGGCCTCTGCGAGATCGTCGTCCACGAAACGCCGACCGCGCGCTGTGTCTATCGCGGCGAATAGCGGCGTGCGGCCGTGTAGAGCGGGCATTTTGCCCGCCAGGGGAACAGATTAACAGGATTTCCGGGATTGGGGAGAGGAGAATTCGTGGCTCTCGCTTAGCTGCCGTTGATCCGATCCAGGAAATCGGCAAAAAGCGCGCCGTAAATCGTGCCGCGTTCGGGATGATATTGGACTCCGATACCGAACGGCCGATCCGTCAGGCGAATCTGCTCGATCACGTCATCGTGCGCGCTCCACGACTCGACTACGCAACCGTCGGCCAGTCGATCGATCGCCTGATGATGCGAGCTGTTCACTTTCTCGAAGCGATGCGCGGTCGAGGTGTCGTGGCGCAGCGACTGCACGTCTTCGTCTTTTTGTTCCGGTAGATTATGCCCGGGAATGTCGAGACGCAGAGTGCCGCCGAGTGCTACGTTCACGACTTGGAGGCCTTTGCAGATGGCAAAGATCGGCAACCCGCGCTGGAGCGCGTTCTGAGTCGCCTCAAATTCCCATCGGTCGCGCACCAGATCGGGCTTCTCCAGGACGGATGGATCCGGGACCGGCTGGCGCAGAAACTCGGCCCCGATGTCGTTCCCGCCGGTGAGTAGAAGCGCGTCCATTTCCGCCAGCTCCACCGGGTGTTGTGCGGCATTGCAGACCGTGATCTCCAGACGCGTCGCGAGGAACGGTTGGAACCGCGTCTCATCACAGGGTCTGATCCAACTGGCCAGGTTTGGCATCGGCGAACTTGCGACTGCTGATCCACCCTGTAAAGCGGCTACAACTCAGCCTGTTCCGCGATTTTTTGATTGACCCTCGATCGTCCGAGGCGCTTGCTGGTGCAGAACAAACCCGAGGAGTTTTATGGCCAAAAAATCCAGCAAGACGACAACCAAGAAAAAAGTCGTGACCAAAGTGAGTGACCTGAGCGCGCGGAGAGATCCCAAGGGCGGTGCGCAAAAAAGAGAGGGCCCAGGGGCGGGAAGCAGCAGCACGCCCGGCCGCCCTAACCAGCGTGCCGGCAAATCGCGCTTGTAACAGGAGGGCCAAAGTGTAGAGGCGGGCGTGTCGCCCGCTGGTGGGCGATTTCGCTTCATCTCCTGCGCCATGCGCCGCGACGGGGGACGGATTGCGGCCGACACGGCCGCCCCTACACCTCCGTCGGGCGTGCGGAGCGCGCACTTCCCGCTATCGTGAAGATTCATGTCCGCGCCCGCGCTGATTACAAACGAGCTCACCCATCGCTATGGCGAGCGCGTCGCGCTCGATCATCTCTCGCTCCAGGTCGCGCCGCGCGAGATCTTTGGCCTCCTCGGGCCAAACGGCGGCGGCAAGACCACCCTCTTCCGCATTCTCTCCACGCTCGTTAGGCCGACGAGCGGCTCCGCTTCAATTCTCGGGCTCGATATCCTGCGCGAGACGGGGGCGTTGCGCATCCGGATCGGCGTCGTCTTCCAAGCTCCGAGCCTCGACAAGAAATTGCGGGTCCGCGAAAACCTCGCGCACCAGGGGCATCTCTACGGCATGGCCGGGTCCGCGTTGCGGGAGCGGATCGATCATCTTTTGCTCGAGTTCAATCTGCGCGATCGTGCCCACGACCTCGTCGAGACGCTCTCCGGCGGGCTGCAGCGCCGGGTCGAGATCGCGAAGAGCTTGCTTCATCGCCCCGAGCTTCTGTTGCTCGACGAACCTTCCACCGGCCTCGATCCCGGGGCACGGATCGATCTTTGGCAAACGCTCTACCGTCTCCGCGACCAGCAAAACGTAACCGTCTGCCTGACGACTCATCTGATGGAGGAAGCGGCGCGCTGCGACCGGGTCGCGATTCTTGATCGCGGTCGGCTCGTCGCGCTCGACACTCCCGAGGCGCTTTGCGCCGGGATCGGCGGCGATGTCGTCAGCGCGCGGGCGAAAGACGCCACCTCGCTCGCCGAGCGAATCGTCGATTCGTTAGGCGTGGAAGTCAGCGTCTTAAACGACGAAGTGAGGATCGAGCATCCGGAGGGTGCCGCGTTTATCACGCGCCTGATGGAGGCGTTCCCGGGCGAGATCGACGCTGTCACACTCGCGAAGCCGACCCTGGAAGACGTCTTCATCGCCAAAACCGGTCGGCGCCTGAGCGAAGAGGGCGAATGAAGATTCTCTGAGGAAAGCAGGAACGCAGGAAGCGGAAGGCGGAAGAGTTGAGTTTGAGGCGAATAGTCGGCGAACGTCAGTTCGCCGTCGCCTCTGGACCTCTTTCCATTCTTGCTTTCCTGCTTTCCTCAGAAATCTCTCCCGCCATTACGGCCTGCCGTTTGCCTAACCAGATGCTCAGACCGCACCAGAGAGCAGCGAGCGGCGCGGCGACAAACGAGATCCCGGTCAAGCCGAGTCCGAGCCAGGTGAGCAAGGTGTAAGACCACGCGCCGACCTGGTCGCCAGTCCGATAGACGAAGGTGTCGATGAAGCTCTTCGCTTTGTATTTGTCTTCCCGGCGCAGGACGGTGAAAAGCACCTCGCGCGCGGGCCGGGTGATCGCGAAATTTCCCGCCCGCCGCATCACTTGGAGCGCGGCGAGGACCCCGATCACCGGCCAAAAACCCATCCCGATAAAACCGAGCACGCTCAGCATAGGGAGGAAGGCGAGCGTCACCCCGACCCCAAACCATTTTAGCAACCGCCCGGTGATGAGGAGCTGACCGAAGATAGTGAGCGTGTTCACCGCCAAATCGAGCTGCGCGAAGAAAGCCGTCCGCACCGCGCGATCGTGGAAATGCGCCCGGGTGATATCGGCCTGCTGGAAATAAACAAAGGTCGACGTGATCGCGTAGAGGAGCATGAACCCACAAATGCCGAGCAGATAAGGCGAGCGGATGACGTGCGTAAACGCGGTGATGATCCCGCCGCCGATCGGTTCCTCGGCGCCTGATTCTTTTTCCTGCTCCCTTCGATTGCCGTCAGGGGATGGATTAGGAGAAACGGGATCGTTGCGAATCGCAGGGAAATATTTCACGCACCAGGGCGCGAGTTCGAGCCCGGCAGCCGCCACCAGGAGCAGATTCGCGGCGCCCAGCCTCTGGACCAGCGCGACCGTGATGAGCGGGCCTGCGATCGCGCCGAGTTGCCCGCCGACCGCGATAAACGCGAAAAGTCTTTTCGCCTGTTCGCTGTTGAACAGGTCGGTCATGAACGCCCAGAACATCGTCACCACAAAGAGATTGAAAACGCTCAGCCAGACGAAGAAGGCGCGCCCGATCCAGACGTTCTGCTGCGCCGGGGGAGTGTGGCGCATGAGGAAATAAAAAATGATCAGGTTAACGATGAAAAACCGGTAGGCGATCGGGAGAAATTTCCGGCGCGGCATCCGCGCGACGATGGCGGCGAAGGCGGCATTCGCGAGCAGGGTCACGACCAGCGTGCCGGTAAACATCCAGGAGAGATTCTGCACCCCGCTGGTCGCGGCGATGTCGTCCCGGATCGGGCGGATGACGTAGTAGCTGCCGAGGATGACGAAGTTGAAGAGCCCGGCAAGGAGAAGGGCGCGGACCTCGTTAGGCCGGACGTCGACCAGTTTACGAAGCAGCTTCATTCAGCGCTCAGTGTAGAGGCGACCGTATCGGCCGCAAACGTGGGTAGTCTCTGGCCTTGTAGCGGCGGGCGTGCCGCCCGCAATTTGAGGGGTTTCCTGGGGCCTCTGCGGCCGACACGGCCGCCTCTACATCAATCCTCGGCGGTGCAGGTTGGATCGTAAACGTAGACGGCGCCCGGCCCGAACTGGAACGGGTTCAAGGGCGCACCCACCGCCAGCGTCCGCAGATCCACTGCTACGCTTGTGCCGAAGTCATCAAATTCCGTTTCGTCTGTGGCCTCAAAGCGGCCGACCTGGTTCCAGTTCACCCCGTCGTGCTTAAAGAGATAGGCCGCGCCCTGCCACTCACTATTCGGAGCGCCGACCACGCAATACGGATAGGCGATCGCGACCGATATGCCGAAGGAATCGAACGCCACCGTATTATCGCCGATCAATTTTGCTTCCTCCACCCAGCTACCGCCTTCCTTGTGAAAAACATAAGCCGCACCGGCGTCGAAGCCGGCCTCATCATCCCGATACGCCCCGGCCACGATCCGTGTCCCATCCCGTGTTATCGCCACGGCATTGCCGAAGAAATCGAGCTCGTTCGGATCGCTCGCGACCAGTTTCGCCTCCTCGACCCAGTCGTCGGTCGCCCGGCTGAAGACGTAGACCGCGCCGACACGCACCCCATCAGTTTGCGCCCCCAACGCGCCGACCGCTATCCGGCGATCACCCATCGCGACTGCGTAGCCGAAAACGTCGAGCGCGTGAATATCCTGCGAGATCAGCTTTTGCTCTTCCACCCAGGTGCCCTGTTGGTAGCGGAAGACATATGCCGCGCCGGCCGCGTCCCCGGCCTCGCTATCGCGCGCGCCCACCACGATCCGGTTGTCGGCCGCCGCGACCGATTCACCAAATTGCTGATCCGCCATTGCGTCTGAAGGGTGGAGCTTCGTCTCGACAAAACCGCCCGCGCCGTCCCGGGCAAAGACATAGGCCGCGCCGGAATCGCCACCGAGTTCCTTGTCGTGTGGCGCAGTGACGACGGTGAAGTGGCGCTCGAGCGCGATCGCCTGACCGAAGTCCTGCCCGTTCCGGGCATCGCTCGGGACGAATTTGGCCACCTCCATCCAGGTGCCACCGATTCTCTGGAAAAGATAGGCCGACCCCACGCCGAGCAGACTCCCTTCACCATCGTCGTCCGCGCTCACGGCCATGAGATTGCGATTAATCGCGATCGCGTCGCCAAACCGATCGCCGTCGGTGCCGTCGGAGGCAGTGAGCTTGGTCTCGTCACATTGGGCAAAGGTTTGCTCTGCGGGGAGCAGAAGAGCGAGGAGCAAGACGCTCCCGCTCATGATTCTGCTAAATGTGTGCATAATACGGTTCTCCCATGGTTAACGTTTCATTGCCGCGGGGAACACCGTTCGGCGGGGTTCATCCCTGCAAGAAATCGCAGGGAGACCCTTTTTTACCGAAGATGCAACGCCAAAGGGAAGCTTAATAGCGAGACAAGTCTCGATGACCGGGATCGCTGCTGCCGATCCAGCGGTAACTCTCCGCAGATCAGTTTTTCTGCTTCTTCCAAGCCGCCAGGACCTCGGCTTCGCGCTTGGGCGTGATCCCGGCTTTCAATTTCTCCCGGCGCTCTTTCGGCAACGCCTTGAACCACGCCAGCGCGTCGCGCGCCGTCACCCCGAGCGGACGGAAGGTCAGCCCCTTCGCGAGCGCTTTCTTGATGCTGATCTGCCCAAGCCCACCATCTTCGCCCGAAGGCGGCACCCAGACCGGCATGTCCGACCACGGCGCGACCTTTTCCCTTTCCAGGAAATCCGCCGGCACCCAGGTGAATGTCGCGTTCGAGTGCAGCCCCTCCTTGATCCCCTCCAGCATGCCGCCGACCGTCAGCGGCTCGGCCGGGCCGGTCGCGTTGTAAGTTCCGGTCGCCTCTTGCTCGACCATCCGGATCGTCCATTCCGCCAGGTCCCGCGCATCGATGAACTGCACCGGATCGCTCGGATTCCCCGGCGCCAGCACCTCGCCTCCGCGATCGATTCGCACCGGCCAATAAGTGAACCGGTCCGTCTCATCCCCCGGCCCCACGATCAACCCCGGCCGGATGATGAGCGCCTTCCCCGGGAACCATTGCTCCGCCTCCTTTTCCGAGAGCGCCTTGAGCGGGCCGTAGAGGGCAAACTTCGAAGCGATAACGGTGTCGCGCGTCTCTTTCATCGCGTCCTTGCCCTCGTATTTCGCGACCGACGCCGTCTCGTCCAGCCCGGCCGTCGGCACATCGCCGTAAACCGAGATGGTTGAGATGAAGACATACCGGTCGACGTTCCCCTTCAGGATCTCGGCCGCGTCGTGGACCCATTTCGGGAGCATCGTCGGGTTATCGATCACCACGTCCCACTTGCGCCCCTTGAGCGCGGAGAGATCGCCCGTGTTCCGATCCCCGATGAGCTGCTCCACCCCTTCCGGCAATTCGCCCGGGTGCGTCTTGCCGCGGTTGAATACCGTCACCTTGTGGCCGCGGGCGAGCGCATACTTCACCTGATACGGGCCCGTAAACCCCGTCCCGCCCAGGATCAAAATGTTAAGCGGCTTATCCGCCTTGCCTACATCGACCGGCTGGTAAGTGTAGCCCGGGGCACCGGACCCGGCCGGGCTCGCCGCCGGCGGGGGCGAAGGTTCAGCGGCCGACATGCGACCGACAATCGCGGAAAGAAGAAGCGAGACAAGGAGCGCGAGGCGCAAGGTGGATTGGGTGATCATGAAAATCGGCGGATTGGTTAGTGCTTAATGGTTAATGGCGGAGAGTGAACGCGCACACCTTAGCAGCGGAGATGCCAGCCTGGCCAGAGCGTCGTAAAGCGCAGTCAAAGAACGGCTTTCGCAGATCGCATTCTCCGCGTCACTCGGGTTATCATCTCAAACGCGGGAAACAGCCATCCCAATCCCGCGTCTCTCAGATCAAACCCGGCTTTGCGCAGGCCGGATGCAGACCTGCGCGAAAGGGACGACCCTCCGCGCAAAATAAAAGCCCTCCGGCGAGAAAATTACGAGAACTTCGACCGCCAAATCCCGTAGATACTTATTGAAAGCAAACAACCCCATGAACGATCGCAAGGAGATCCCCCTCGGCAGCCACCGTGCGACCGGCCAGGTCCAAGTGCCTCCGACTACGCCGCCGGTGACCCCTTAACGAATTTGTTTCCCCGGAAATTGCCATCCCCGCCGTGAAGTGGGGGGAGGCATGGTGCGGCCGGCGGGAGCGCAGGGCCCCCGTCGGTTCAGCCTTTTGGAGACCGCTCAGTGCGGCTGACCGGTCGTGAAAGCAAAACGGACCGGCCAAAGCGGAACGCGATTCGTCGCTGCGAAACCGATGTCTTCGGCGCTGTTCATCACCACCTCGTAGTGGGTCGAAGGCTTGAGCGGATAGTTAAGCGTGAAAATCTTGCCGTCAGCCGAGTAGGTGAAAGGCACGGCCTTGAGATCGACGAGCTTCTTTTCCTCGAAGAGATGAAAGCCGTGCTTCTTAGTCTCCATCGGACGATCGAAAATCACCGTGATCCCTTTGGTCGTGGCCGGATTCGCATCCTGTGAAGCGTTGCTCGGAGAGGTGCTCAGAGCACGGGGAGGAGCATCTTCCGCAGCGGGGTTACCGGCAGTTTGGAAAACAATATAGACGGGCGGGAGTGAAAGCCCCTTTTCGTTTTGAAAGCCGACGCCGGGCAATCCTCTTTCGTTCAAACCCAGGATATACACCTTGCCTCGTTGCAAGCTCACACTCATCTCGTAGCTCTTTAGATCAGAGCTCATCTTGGTTTCAAGATTGGTGGGCGGGCTCAGTGTGTCTCGGCCGAGAAAATCCCAAAATCCGGTTCGCATTCGCTGATCGAAGGTGACGGAAACAGCCTTTTGCCTTAAAGGATCAACTCCGACTGCCCAAAACTGAGGCGAGCTCGAGATCAGTTTTGGCGGCTCGAATGAGAAAGCAGCGGTCGCTGCGGCAAACAGGAAGACAACAAGCGGTGTGACTCGGCCAGTCATTGTGTTATAACGCGATTGGCTAGGATTTTGTATATGCTATCGGAGGTTTTCATGGCATCTGGATTTGAGCCTTCTGGCTGAAAAACTCCCTGTCGCTCGACAAAAGCCTCGCCCAGGTATTCGGATTGAACCTCGGAAACATCGATGCTTCCGCTAGCGTTCAGATCCTTGCCGCTCTGGCCAACGTAAAGAACGCGAAAAACATTCCCTCGCGTCGTGACCGAATTACTTATTTCGCGAAACTCTTGCTCGGCATACATATCACTGCGAAAATTCAGATTACCCTCGGAAGCAGTGGTGGGGTTAGTCCGAAGGGCGCTATAAGTCACGGTCGACCGTGCAGGCGAGCCCGTCGTAGTATTAACACTGGTGTTCACCATTCGGCTTAGCACGGACGCAAGTTCACCGACTTGAAAGAAAGGACGTACCGGCGTGTTGTCGATTGGCGGACCAGCCGCGATCCTGCGATTGAAAATGGGGCTAATGGTCGCACTGCCAGTCGCGTCGCAGAATCGATCCAGCACTGTTTGATTTAGGATTTGAGGGGGGGTTGGTCCCGGCACGCTTCCGACGGATTCAGATAGAAAAAGAGAACCGAGTGGATGTTGCTGAGTGCCAAACCGTTGCTGTGTATTGATGTTAATCGCACCGATCCGCGGTTGTGTTGTCTGGGTGCGAAACAAATCCATCAAAACATAGTCGACTGAAGTGCTGCGTCGAAGCGGAATATCAGTGACAGGGCCGGGTTGGGTAGTGTTGGCCAATCGCTCGGGATATTGCAGGTAAATCGTCCGCCAGGGATACTCGGGAGCGGTAACGTTGCCGAGTTCGCCCACATTGAGCATTGGTCCATTGCGAATAAAGGCAAATGGGCGATTACCGGTATAATCATACCAGTCGAAACCATAAGTACGATCACCCTCCTCGGCTTTATCGATGAACATTGCGATTCGATTTGTAGTCGGTGGAGTGGACGCGTCGCTGCGTGTGATATTTAGCCAGCGATCGCTAAGAAGTACTCCGCGATATCGAGGATCTCCGAAGTTAAGAACTGGTGTCGTAGTGCCTGGGGCCAAGCCGTAGACCAGATTGATCGAGGCGGTCTGTAAAGCAGTGCTAAACGCTTCGTTAAGAAAGTCGCCGGTAGACGTGGATCCGCTCCAATTGTAGCCGGTTGTGACAATATTCGTGACAATGGCCGTGTCGTCCAAGCGTTCACTTACTGGGTTAAAAACTTTCGCCGTGATTAGGCCCGCAAGAAAACGTGGCTTGGCATCGCTTGAAGTGACCGTGAACGAAACTGACTGATTTTCGAGCCAGTCGGTTTGAAAAGTGCGCGCCCCAGAATCGCTGGCGCCATCAATCCCGGCTGGGACAGACGTTCCGGTTCCCACAACGGGAGTTAGGGTGGCCAGGTTAATGACGTAATTAACCGTCGACTTGTCGAAGACGGTGAATCCATTTTTCGATACGATGGGAATTCCTTTAATCTCGACCCTTCCGACAATACCTGAAAGATCGATCGTGTTTTCGTAGAGGTTCAGAAATCGCAACTGTATCTTCATCTTAAGGGTGGCCGAGTACGTGCCGGCGACGGGAGGGCCAGGGCATGTGCTGCCGGAGGCTTCGTAAATAATTTCGACCGCCGCGAGATAAGGAATTTTTTCAATTCCGAGAACGGGCACGGCTATGGGGTAGCCGTCGGGAACCACGTCACCCATGTCGGTGGGAATATTGTCATTGTCGATATAATCGACAATGTCAGCTGCGATCTGGAGGCGCATCCGACTATCATTGTACATCTGATAGCTGGCGAGGCCCGCCAGCGGGGGACCTGTCCATGCGTCCCGAATCCAATTGGCGATTCTGGTCGCAGCTGCAACCTTTGATGCATTGTCCGTAGTTGACGCGACGAGAGCGTTTAGATCCATCCGCTGCCAGCTCTTGGCAGTTGTATCGTCATCACGAGAAAATGCCGTCGTCAGATGCGCATAGTCGGAAAAATTAATGTTCCACTTATCAAGTAGTGCGAGGGTCGATCTTGTGGCGATGCGGTTGCCAGGATTCCCAATTCCAGTTAGGGCAGCGTCGGCCGCTATGCGATCTGCGGGAACCGAGGGCAGAACCGCGGCAGGATCAAGTTCTTGTATTTGACTGGCGGGGGCCGGCGCAGGCGTGGGAAGAGTGAGGTCGTTTATCCGAAGATGTGAACCTGAGGAGAGGTTGTTGCCAGATACGTTGGCGTTTACCTTCATGCTCTCGTCTTCCATGAGGAATGCGTAACGACCGACGAGTTCGTTACTGTTGTTTCGCAATTGAACCCACTGAGCGTAAGCAGGCGTTGGCGAGGAAAAAACGAGCCGCCCGCTAGCATTCGTGCCAAGGCGCACAATCTGATTAAAATCGTAACTGTTAGCGGCGGTGAAGCCCGGATCGGCGATGCTAAATGGTCCGGCTGGCGGAATCATGACGGGTGTGGGCCGTGGGTCCACCTGAGGGGTGCCAGATGGTACAGCTCTCGAAGTGAGGATTACACCCGCTGCGTTCGAGAGTTGGAGAAAGTCATTAGCTTTCGCCACTGTGGTATCCGTTGGATCAGTAGGACGGTATAGTTCCGTATACAACTTGGCTGGAGAGGGCGAGGGTGCCGGCATGGCGGTTATGTAATTCCCGTAACGTGTGTTGTCTTTGAGGAGTTTGGTCGCCGCAGCCAAGCCACTCTCCGCAATGATTTTAGCGCGCAGTTGGTTGGCGTAGATAGACGAGGTGGCACGATCGGTTCGTGTATTTGCCAGGTAGGCGACGATAACGATGACGATCAGCGCCATTAGGACGAGCGTGACAGCCAAAGCAAAACCAGCGTTACGACGAGATGTGATCATGGCTGCGGCAGCGAAACTTCGGAGAAGAACTGACGCGCGGATCGCTGGACGATTTGGTTGTAAATAGTGCCAGGAGGAATGCCGGCCAACTGCGCCGCAGCTCGGTCGTCCACGACCTGCATTCGAATGACGACTCGACGGGGCGCCTGGCCGATCATATAGGTATCTGTCGACTCAGAATCCCAGGTTGATGCCGGAGGGTCCGTATCGGTATCTAGATCGTGCTGCGAGTAGCAGCGCAATTCGAACTGCAACACTCCCGTAGCAATGACGTGCCAATCGGCGGCAGCATAGGTATGACCGGCGGCTTGGTATCGGTTGCCGGTACCGTCAGCCCAGACCTGTTCACTGCCTCGAAAAGCCCTCTTTAGTTCGTGTGTCGCTGAGTCCAGCGCGTAGGCGATGGTGCACAGATCACCGCTGCCGAGATTCGGATGCGGGGCTACGAAAAACACACTTTCGGAAGTGTGATCGTTCGGGGTCGTGACGCCGCCAAGGGCGACGTTTTCGACAAATTGGATCTGGCTTCCGCTAACCGCTGGATTTGCTTTGGCTCCTTTGAGTTCGTCGGTGATCCGATTCAGGACTTGGCGGGTGCTGGCGTAGGTGTCCAGACGATTTCGTCCCTGCGACCACGCGCCAAGGGTCGCCGCGACCACGCTGGTTAGAATAAGAACGAGAATGATCGTGATCGTGAGGGCCACGAGCAATTCCACCAAGGTGAAGGCGCCTGCGCGTCTCATTACGGAAGATTCATCAGGCTGGTGAAGCGAACGACCTTCTGATTCGCGGGCGCCGCATTTGCCGGGTAGTGGACCTCGGCGTTGAAGATCCGGTCGGCTGGGGCCGGAGCGGCGGGTGTGACGATCGCCATTTTGAGTTGATAGATAGACGCTCCGTTAATGGTCGTGCCGAGATCGTTCAAACCGGCGTCGTAGTAGCGCGTGATGTAAATGGTGTTCGGGAAATTCACGGCGCCGAGGGACCGAATGCGTTGGAATTCATTCCGCACCAACTGGGCGCACGCTTGTTCGTCACGAGACCGTCGATTGGTGTCGTTCGCCACTGAAAGCAGACCAAAGGTTGAAAGGACGGCGAAGCTGACGATGCCGATGGCGACAACGACCTCTACAAGAGAAAACGCCCGGCGACGGGCGAGATGCTGCGGCGTTCTCATTTCACTTTCAGAGCGCCACTGATCGGATCAACCGTAACATCCGTGTGCAGCGCCTGATTCTTCTTTACCGGCGTGGGGGACGAACCAGCGGTTGGGACAAAGGCGTCGGAGATCCGGATCACTTCAGGTGTTGCGCTTGGATCGAGACTGGTAGTGCCGCTGGGACTGAACTCCACCCATGCGCCGACGAAAGGCGAAGGCGCCGGTGTCGGAGTGGCATTGGGGGCTTTTACAATTTGCGTTGAGTCGGTACTACGGGCGGCAATCACGCCAGTCGCCGAATCGAAAGCGGTGGATTTGGAAAGCCGAGTGAATTTTCCCTCCTGCAACCAATTGCCTGAAGTGCTGTCGAAGCGAGCCGTGACGTAAGCCCGCCAACTGAATTCTGTTCCCCAATCGTTGTTAGTCGCGATCAACACGCGTGTTTTGGTCCGCTTCGCCAAGGCCAGCAGACGTGCGTTCTCCAACTGTGCGGCGAAGTTCCGAGCGTCGCCCTCCAACGCGCGGGCGGAGCTCGGTGAGAGAGCGGGAATCAGGAAGCCCAGGAGAATTGCGATCACCACGACCACCACCAGCATCTCGACCAACGTAAAGGCGCGGCGCGGCTTGGCGGACGGTGCGGACACGGCAAGCGGTATCGGATTCAAGGCCCGCGCTTATAGCAGAGGAAAAGAGAAATTAGAAAGGAGAAAGTGGAAGCAGATAACTGAAGAGAAGGATGAAGGCAGAATGAAGAAGGATGAAGTGAAAGCCGACCTCTGAACGGAGCGCCTGGGGCGAGCGACAGGGACAGGGCGCCTCTCCGGGAGCGCGCTGAGACCGAATCAAGGATAAAGGATGAAGGGGGAGGGCGACACGCCGCTTCGAGACTCCCTGCTTTCCTGCGTTCCTGAGAAATCGCTTGGCTGTTTTTCGCAAAAGCGGGACGCCACCAAGGCATGGGCATGGTTCTAGCTTTTTACGCTCCCGTGCTGGAACACACATTATCCGAAGAGGAGCGGAGCCAGATCCTCCAGACGATCGAGATGTTTGAGGTCATCACTCAAACACAGCAGGACGATTATCAATCGCTCGAGATCCTCAAGGTCGCCTATCAAAAACTCGGCAAAACCGAGGAGGCGCTGCACATTTCGCGTCGCTTGGCGGAGGCATATTTTGGGGTCGGCTCGTTCTCTCTCGCGATGCAGGAATGCGAGGCCATCCTGGCAGTCCAACCGGACGCGCCGGAGATCGTGGCGATGCTCGGCGAAATCGAAACCCGTCTCCGGCAGTCAGGTTACGAAAAGACGCAGTCCGGCGCTCTCAATGCGCTCGTGGCCGATTATACCGCGGCGACGCCAACGGCCGAGAGCCGGTTGATCGAAGCGGGCGGACGCAATCCCGGCGGGGGCCGGAAACGCTCTTCCCGGGTCGATTCCGGGCAGGGAAACGATCAGCTCGCGAAGTTTTTGGTGCTGCAACAGCTCTTTCCCGAGCACGAGGTGACCGCTGTGCTCGAGGAGGTGAACCAAGCGAACAAGGCGGTGACAGGCCAGATGCTGGCCAACTCGCTCCTGGACCGTCTTTGCCAGGACAATTACAAGAAAATGGAAACGGTGCTCTCGGCCTTGATCGATCGGACGAAGTTCGCCTATATCCCGCTGGAATATTACGATATCGATCGCCAGGTCGTGCGGATGTTGCCCGACGAACTGACGATCAACCGGCTCTTTGTGCCGTTCGACCTGGTCAGCCGGACCATCATGGTGGCGGTCTGCAATCCGTTCGACGCGGAGGCGCGCGAGGCGGTGCAGCAGTCGCTCGATTACGCCGTCACCTGGTACTTGGCCAAGCCGAAGGTGATCATCAAGACACTGCAGGATATCTACAAGCTGGAGTCGAGATGAGTGGCAAGTCTTTCGGCGAACGCATCGCGGATGTCCTGATCGAGGACGGCCTTCTCCTGCCTACTCAGCTTGAGGAGGCGATGGACATCCAAAAGCAGCAGGGTGGCCGGCTGCTCAAGATTTTGACCGACAAGCAATTTGTCAGCGACCAGGACATGGCTTTCAGCATGGGCCGCTGTCTGAATACGCCGCCGATCAACCTCTCGAAAGTGCGGGTGCCGGATGACATCATGGATCTCGTCCCGCGCGAAATGGCGAAGACGCACAAGCTGATCCCGGTGGCGCGGCTCGATGAGAAGCTTTTTGTCGCGATGGCCGATCCGACCAATGTGCTCGCGGTCGACGACCTGAAACGGCGCGTGCAGATGGAGATCGTGCCGATGATCGCGACGGAGCGCGCCGTGAGCGACGCGCTCAGTGGCGTGCACGGAGCGAGCACGAACATGAGCGAGGTGCTCAAGCAGGTCGCGGAGGAAGCGGCCGGCGACGTCGAGGTCCAGGCGAGCAAGCGCGAAGACATCGATCTCGACCGGCTCGCGACGGACAGCGAAGACGCACCCGTGATCAAGATCGTGAACCTGATCTTGGCCCAGGCGATCAAGGAAAAAGCTTCCGACATTCACATCGAGCCGTTCCAGCGCTCGCTGAGGCTGCGTTACCGTATCGACGGCGACCTGATCGCCGCCGAGTCGCCGCCCAAGGCCCTCCAGCTCGCGATCACATCGCGTATTAAGATTCTCGCCGGCCTCAACATCGCCGAGCGCCGCGTCCCGCAGGACGGCCGTTTCCGCATCAAGGTGATGGGGAAAGAAGTGGATCTGCGTATCTCGATTTTGCCCACTTCGCATGGCGAGAAGGTCGTCATCCGTATCCTCGATAAATCGGCTCTTGCCGGAAGCATCGACAACATGGGATTGGACGAGGAAACGATCCGCCGTTTCCGGAAGGCGATCGACGCGCCGCACGGCATGATTCTCGTCACCGGCCCGACCGGTTCGGGTAAAACGACGACGCTTTATTCCGTCCTCCAGGAACTGAACAGCCCGAACTACAACATCGTGACGGTCGAAGACCCGATCGAATACGAGCTCATGGGCGTGAACCAGGTCGCGGCCCGGCCCGACATCGGGCTCGATTTCGCTTCCGCGCTCCGCTCGATTCTACGGCAGGATCCGGACATCGTGATGGTGGGCGAAATTCGTGACAACGAAACGGCCGACATTGCGGTCAAGGCCGCGCTCACCGGTCACCAGGTCTTGAGCACGCTGCACACGAACGACGCGGCGGGCGCGATCGCGCGTCTCGACGACATGGGGATCGAGCCTTTCCTCATCTCGAGCTCGGTCATCATGGCCTGCGCGCAACGACTCATCCGGCGAGTTTGCAGCAATTGCCGCGAGGAATTTATTCCGGAGCCGGAAATGTTTGAGCGCCTCGTGATGGAGCCGGCGGAAGGGGCCGTCTTTTACCAGGGCGTCGGCTGCGATCGCTGCAAAGGGCGCGGTTATTCCGGCCGGACCGCAATCATCGAGGCGCTCCCGGTGAGCGAATCGATCCGGCGCCTGATCATCAAGCGCGCTTCGGCGGCGGTGATCAAGAACCAGGCCATCACCGAAGGCATGAAAACCCTGCGCATGGTCGGCATCGACAAAGCGATGGAAGGCATCACCACCCTCGAAGAAGTCTGGCGCGTGACCGCTGAGGACCACTAGAATGAACCTACCGTTTCTCCGTTATTTTAATTTCAAGAAGGACAAAGGCGCCGAAGGGGGCGTTGCGGTCGCGCCGCGACCGGCCACCCCGATCGAGAAACCAGCCTCGGACCGTTTTGGCAAAACGGTCATGCCTAACGTCTCGCGCATCGTCGGCGTAGAGCCGATACGTGATTTTTCGAGAGGTTATGGAGGGGCGGCTGGGTCAGCTGCAGTGCCGTCAATGTCCAGCCCCGGCCCGCGCAAGATTTCGTTAGGTGGGAACGGCACGATCTCGCTCGCGTCGAAAACGGAAAGCGCCGGCCCGGCGGCCGAGCGGACGATTGCGCTCCAACTGGCCGATCTGGTCGAGCATCTGCCGGCCGGCCTCTTGCAATCGACCCCGATCGATCCCGAACAGCGGGTTCTTTTTAAGGCCTCCGAGCTGGAGCGCGGGATGGCGAGCGGTCGCCCGACCGTTCTCCTCCGCTCCATCTTTCAACAGGTGCCGGATTTCTTCGTCAGCGATGTGGACGCGAGCGACGAGCGCGAAGTAACGCTCCCAGTCGGCAAGGTGCTCGAGCAGTTTACCGCTTTCCAGGTGCGCCCCGATCAGCTGGCCAGCGAAGCGGTCCCGCAGGTCGAAACGCCTTTCCTGAAAATGACGATCGAGGATGGCGAGCGCTTCGGGAAAGCAGCCGCGCCGATCCCGCCTGCCAGGCCGGCTGCGCCAGCCGCGAGCAAACCGGAGCCGGAAATTTCCCCGGTTGCGCCGGCGCCCGTGGCCAAAGCTCCCGCTCCCGCCGAAGCTCGTCGACCCATTCGCCTCTCTTTGCCTAACGACGCCAAACCAGGCGCCGCCGCACCCGTGGCGCCGGCGCCGAACCGGCTGGAGACGCCGCCCGTGCCTGCTCCGCTCCCGGCGAACAAAATTTCACCGAACGGAATGGGCGTGCCCGCCACTGAGAGAGTTCCAGCCTCAAGTGGGCCGCCTGTTCCCACCCCTTTGCCTGCGCCCATCGCGCCACCTCCGCCGATGCGGATTCCATTCAAAGTCAGCCCGCCCTCGAACGATCTGCGGCAGCCATCCGAGCCCGCCGCGATGACGCCTTCGATCAAGCCGGTGACAGCTGCTTTCTCGACGAAAGGGCCGCGCGTCAGCCTGCCGTTGCGGGATGTCCTGCGCGGTATTTCGTCGTTCCAGTTGTCCGGCCCGGTCGACGATGTGCCGGAAACGGCCAGGATTGAGATTCCGTTCTCGATCATCGAGCCGCAGTTGTCGTTAGGCCGGATCGCGGTTTCCCCGGTGCAGTTCCAGGCCGCCTTGCCGGAGGAATACCGCTCCCTTTTCAAAGTCGAAGAGACCGAATTGCCCGTCATTCTGCCTCTCCAGGACGTGTTGCGGAACTTGCCTAGCGAGAGTCTGCAGCTTCGAGGAGACCAGGAAGAGATCGAGATCGCCCCGGGCTTCGAAACGCCTTTCAGCACGAAAGCGGCGGAAGACGCCGCCCGGATGAAAGTCTCGACCGGCCCGATCGCGAAACCGGTTGCAACCGTGATCGCCGACCCAGACCCAGTCTCGCCAGTGGCAGACGAAATTGCTGATTCCAGCCCGGTTGCCGCTGAGGAGGAAATTGCCGTGGAAAAAGGCGCCGAACCGGGATCACCGATCCCGGCCAATACTTCCGCCCGGAGCGCGCTTCAGGTCGTCTTCGGTACCGACGAGGTCCTGGACGCAAAAGCGATCGTCGCTCACACCAGCCGCCTGCCGGGCGTGAGCGCCTGCGCGATTGTATTCTCCGACGGCCTCAGCCTAGCCGGTAACATCCCTGCCGAGTATCAGGCTGACGCGCTCTGCGCGATCGCGCCCTCGATCGTGAAACGGATCAACGAACAGATGGTCGGGGCCAGCCTCGGGCGGCTGAACGCGATCACCCTCTACTGCGCCAAGACGCCGGTCAGCTTTTTCGCCCACCGCAACATCTGCCTGGCCGCTCTCCATTCGACCGTCGAAATCACGGCCGAAGTTCGCGACCGCCTCGGCTGCGTGGTCCGCGAACTCGCCCAAATGTATGCTCAGCCAGCCTAACGATTAACCAAAAACGCCCATGTCCATCATCAACTACGCCAGCCGCGAGATTCAGTTCAAGATCGTTTATTACGGTCCTGCGCTCTGCGGCAAGACGACCAACCTCGGTTACATCCACGAACGGATCAGCCCCTCGAACCGGGGCGATCTCGTCTCGCTTGCGACCGCGGCGGATCGCACCCTCTTCTTCGATTTCCTGCCGCTCAACGCGGTCGTAATCAAAGGCTTCGTGACCAAATTCCAGCTCTACACCGTGCCCGGCCAAGTGATCTACAACGCCACCCGCCAGCTCGTCCTCCGGAGCGTCGACGGGGTTGTTTTCGTGGCTGATTCGCAATGGGAAAAAATGGAGGAAAACGTCGAGAGCTTCAAAAATCTCGAGGAAAACCTGGCCCAGCAAAACATCGCGATCGACGATATTCCTTACGTCCTGCAGTACAACAAGCGCGATCTCAACAACATCGCTCCGATCAATTACCTCGAGTTTCTTATGAACAATCGCAAAAAGCGCGCGCAGAGTTTTGAGGTCATCTCGAGCACCGGGCAAAACGTCTTCGCCTCGCTCAATGCAGTCTCGCAAATGCTGCTCCACAAATTCAGCAAACAGGGCGAGGTCGCCTCGAGCGGTGCGCCCGCACCCGTCGCGGTGCCGGTCGAGCCGGGGAGTCCGGCGCCTGCTCCGGTCCCGAAGCTTGCTATTCAGGTCTCGTCATGAACTGCATCCCTGCGCTGACGATCGAAAACGTTGCTACCCTCGACGGCATCCTGGCTGATTTTCTCTCCAAATCGGACGCCGACTTGACGGTCGTGATCGACCGCGGCGGAAACGTCATCTCGCAGTTTGGAGATGTCGCGGTCATGGACGTGACAATCATCGCCGCGCTCGCGGCTGGCTCGTTTGCCGCGACCAAGGAGCTGGCTCGCCGGATCGGCGAGGTCGAATTCAACGCCCTCTATCACCAGGGCAACGGGAGCCACATTTTCATGAACTCGGTCGATGACGAGACGATCATGATCACTGTTTTCGGACCGCGCACCACGGTGGGGCTGGTCCGGTTTTATACCGCGGGGACGGCGCTGGCCGTGTCCGAGCTCTTGAAATCGCTCGATCGCACTGGTGGTCACGGTTTCAGCTTCGACGCCGCCGATGTGAGCGCGACGATCTTTAGCGATCGTTAGGGCGGCCGCTCCTGGATGGGAGCGTCCGTGGCGGTTGCGCATTCCTATCGATGCGGGAAATTCATCCGCACGAATTATGGCGGTTCAATTTCGGGATTATTACGAAACTCTCGGCGTCGCGAAAACGGCTAGCGCCGATGAGATCAAGAGCGCTTTTCGCAAACTCGCGCGCCAGCATCATCCTGATATGGCCAAGGCGAAGGAGAAAGCCGCGGCCGAGGAAAAATTCAAGACGATCAACGAAGCCTACGAGGTCCTGAGCGACCCGGAGAAGCGCGCCAAGTACGACCAGCTTGGGGCCGATTGGAATCAGCCGGGCGGGTTTCAACCGCCGCCCGATTGGGGCCGGGGCGGAGCGGGCGGCGGCGGCTTCCATCGTTATGCCGGTGGCAACGGCGGCGGGGTCGAGTTCGAGTTCGGCGGCACCGGGTTCAGCGACTTTTTTGAGGCCTTCTTCGGAGGCGGCCGCGGCGAATCGGCTTTTGGCGGCGGCGGCGGCTTCGCGCGACGTCCCGCGACCGCCGAGCGCGGGCAGGATGTCGAGGCCGATATCATGGTCACGCTCGAGGAAGCGCTCAACGGTTCCACCCGCCAGGTTTCCCTGCGTCGGAGCGACTCCGAAAAAGTGGAAACCTACCAGGTCAAAATCCCCCGCGGGGTGCACGAAGGACAGCGCATCCGGCTCGCGGGGCAGGGCGAACCGGGCACGCGCGGTGGGAAAAAGGGCGACCTCTTTCTCCGGGTGCGGCTGGCGCGGCATCCCGATTTTTCGGTCGAAGGAAACGACCTCGTGCACGAAGCGACGCTCACCCCCGCGGAGGCCGTCCTCGGCACGGCGCTGGAGGTGCCGACTTTGGAAGGTTTTCGCCGGCTGAAAATTCCGGCCGGCACCCAGGCCGGCCAGCGTTTTCGCCTGCGCGGCCGCGGCCTGCCGACCGCGACCGGCGGGCGCGGCAATCTTTTCGTCGTCGTGCAGATCGCGATCCCGAAAAAGCTGAGCGAGGCCGAGCGCGCCCTTTGGGAACAGCTCGCGGCGAAGCCGGCTTGATCTCCGAAATTCGCTCACTCGACAAACCCGCGCTGATTCCCTAAGACAAACAAAATGAAAATATCGCTCGGCTCCGATCACGCCGGTTTCCGTTACAAGGAGAAAATCAAGGAACTTCTCCTCTCGTTGGGCCACGAGGTCGAGGATTTTGGCACGACGAGCGAAGAGCCGGTTGATTATCCGAAATTCATCCGGCCGGCGGCGGAAGCGGTCGCGCGGGGCGAGTGCGAACGCGGGATCGTCCTCGGCGGCTCGGGCAACGGAGAGGCGATGGCGGCGAACAAGGTGCGCGGGGTTCGCTGCGCGCTCTGCTGGAACGAGGAAAGCGCCCGGCTTTCGCGCCGGCATAACGACGCCAATGTCCTGTCGTTAGGCGAGCGGATGATTTCCGAGGAACTAGCGCTCCAGATCGTGCGAGTCTGGTTAACGACCGATTTCGAAGGCGGGCGCCACATCGCCCGGATCGCGATGCTCGATCAGTAGACGCTTCGCTCTGCTGAGCGCGGGCGTTGGTTTGGCCCGGACGCGAGATTCCGAGATCCATCCTTTTCCCCGCGCTTCGCAGAGTGCAGCGTTTACAGAGCGAACCAGACGCAGATAAGAAAGACCCCGCTGACGAAGGCATTGCTCTGGAAAAATGCGCGGTTGATCCCGGCCAGATCGAGCCGGGCCGCGCTCCGGTGTTCGTAGACGAGGGCGCCCGCCACCAGCGCCATCCCGGCAAAGTAAATCGCGCCTAACGACGCCGCGAGACCGAAGGCGAAGAGAGCGGCGAACATCGCAAAATGGAGGAACTGCGCGAGCCGGAGAGAACGCGCGATGCCGAGGCGCACGACGAGTGAGCGCAATCCCTCGCGCCGATCGAACTCGAGGTCCTGGGTCGCGTAAATCAGATCAAAGCCGGCTACCCATGCGACTACGCCCGCGCCGAGGAGAAGCGGAGCGAGCGCGAGCCGACCCGTGGCCGCGATCCAGGCCCCCGCCGGCGCGACGGCCAGCGCGAGCCCAAGAAAAAAGTGGCTGGTGGCGGTGAACCGTTTCGTTAGCGAATAAAAGAAAATGATTCCGAGTGCGACAGGCGAAAGAAGGAAAGTGACGTGATTGATAGCCGCCGCGCACGCGACAAAAGCGGCCGAGCTTGCCACCAAGAGGAGCGCGGCGACCGGTCGCGAAATAAGCCGGTGCCGCATCGCCGTGCGCGGGTTTCGCTGATCCAGGGTCCAGTCTGCGAGGCGGTTAAAAAGCATCGCTGCCGTCCGGGCGAAGACCATGCAGAGTAGAACGAGGCTGAGCAACCGCAGCGAGGGCCGTCCGCGGGTCGCGACGAGGAGAGCGCCGAGCGCGAAGGGCAGGGCGAAGACGGTATGCGAAAAGCGGATGAGGCGCAGGAAGCGGGTCAGGCCGCTGTCCCTGAACGAAGCTGGGAAAGAGGAAACCATGAAATCTAATTAGCCGACTCCTGGTTTCCTGGCTTCCAGATTTGACTCGGTCGGTTTCATCGGACCAGCGTCTCGAGCCGCTCCCGGGCGGAGGCGAGGATCGGCGCGCCGTGGGCGAAAAGCAGGCGCTTGAAATCCCAGTCGAGCAGCTTCCGGAGCGAGCGCCGCATCTCTTTTTGGTCGGCGCAATATTTCGCCGGTAGAAAAGTGAAGCCGTAGGGTTCGAAATTGATTAGCGCATCGCCAACCACGAAAGTTCCGCCGTCCTCCGCGAAATGATAGGCGATCTCGCCAGGTGCAGCGCCGGCAAGAGCAATGGCGAATACACCGCGGCTGATTTCTTTGCCATCTGAAATCGAACGGGCGCTCTCGAACTCGCCGGCCACGACCGGGGCGGCGAAAATCGGGGCGTTAAACTGGCCGGCAAAGGCCGCGGACTTCCGGAGATGATTCGAATTCGTGACCAGGACTCCGGCGACGTGGTTGGACGCGATTAGTTCCTCAATGGCGGAGGGCGCCAAAGGGATGGGATCCACGAGGAAAAAGCCGGCGGACGTTTTTACCGCGGTGGCAAAGAGATCCGACTTCACGGAAGGATCGTAAACCTGCCAGAGGGCAAGCGAAGGCGACAGGGCAAGGAAATCAGAAGCCGGCTGCATGGCGAACTAGGCGACGAGCGGGGGGGCGTGGCACCGTAGCTGCTATAATAGACATGATTAGTATAAACACCATATGATGACCTTCTCCTATCAAGCTCGGGATGGTGCCGGGAATATCGTAAACGGTATTCAAGACGCGATCAACGAGGACAACGCTGTCACCAGTCTCATGAGCCGCGGGCTCATGGTGCTTTCACTCCAGCAGAAAGCCGCTGCCACCCGCTCCAAACAAAAGGTCTGGACGGTCAAGGAAACCGATCTGGTTCTCTTCACTCGCCAGCTCGCCACCATGATCGAGGCCGGCATTTCGCTCGTCCAGGCGCTGACCGCGCTCTACGAGCAGTGCGATCCGAAACGACAGAAAAACCTGCGCAACGTCATCAGTGACGTGACCGCGCGGGTCCAGGGCGGCGAAACCTTTAACGAATCGATCGCGAAACATCCGCGCGTCTTTAACCGGCTCTTTGTCAGCATGGTGAAAGCCGGTGAAGCGGGTGGTCTGCTCTCGGAGATTCTCGACCGTTTGGCCGGCTTCCTCGAAGCGAGCGCACGCCTGCGCAAAAAGGTGAAGTCGGCCATGACCTATCCGGTCATCGTCATCAGCATCGCCTTTTTGATCACGACCTTCCTCATTGTCCGGGTCGTTCCGGTCTTTGGCGAAATCTTCAAGGATTTTGGCGCCAAACTCCCGGCGCCGACTCAATTCCTGATCGACCTGAGCGATTTCATTCGCGCGAAATGGTACTTCATGATTCTCGGGATTGGCGGGGTCTTTTTCGCGATCCGCACCTTTCTGCGCTCCACCCGCGGTCGGCAGTTAAGCGACATTTGGAAGCTGAAGCTCCCGGTCTTCGGTCCGCTCATCCATAAGATCTGCATGTCGCGCTTTGCCCGCACCTTTGCGCAGCTCATTCGTAGCGGTGTGCCAATTCTCGAAGTACTCGACATCGTCGGCGGCACCTCCGGCAACCACGTCGTCGAGGAGAGCATCAAGGGCGTGAGCGCTGATGTGGAAAAGGGCGACAACCTGTCGGTCGCGCTTTCGAAGAAGAAAATTTTCCCGCCGATGATGCTGCGAATGGTCGCAGCCGGCGAATCGACGGGCCGAATCGACACGATGCTGGAGAAAATGGCGGACTTCTGGGACGAAGAGATCGAGGCCCTGCTCGACGCGCTCACCTCGTTGATCGAGCCGCTCCTGATTGTGTTCCTCGGCGTGATCGTGGGTGGCATCGTGATCGCGATGTTCCTGCCGATCTTCAAGCTGAACGAAGTAGTTTCGCAGAGCAAAAGCTAGGGAGAAGCTTGCTCCACGGAGAGGGAGGGCGGATCGCAAGGTCCGCCCTCTTTTTTCTTTCCGCGTGCACGTGCTCGATTCCGGAGGTGTAGCGGCGGGCGTGCCGCCCGCAAAGCCTTCCGCCAGCGGCTGACACAGCCGCCACTACACTCGGCTCGAAATGATCGATCACGAATACGATTACGAGGAGACCAGCTCCGAAAAATCTTGCTCGCGACACGAGTGTGCGAGACGAATCCTGCATGACGGAGCTGGACGATTTCAAAAGCTCCGTCGCGCTTCTCGTATCCAGTTGCGATGCCTTCTTCGACGCCTGGCATCCCTTTAACGCCTTCTTCGAAACGTTCTGGGGCGATTGCCCTTTCGATATTTTTCTGCTCACGAACGAACTGGAAATTCGCTCGTCCCGCATTCGCGGTATCTCCGTCGGCGAAGATCGCGGCTGGTCGAGCAATCTTTTGCTTGCCCTGGAGCAGATCGATTATCCCTACGTGCTCTATTTCCAGGAAGACTATTTCCTGATCGCCCCGGTCGAGCGCGCGCAGTTGGCGCGCGATTTTGCCGAAGCGATTGAACAGGAGGCCGACTCGCTCTGCTTTCGAGCGCGCTCCAAATTCGACGCCGGTTTTCAACCACTGAATGACCGTTACGGAACCGTCCCTCTCGAATCCCTCGGTCGCACGCGTTGCCAGGTCACGCTCTGGAAACGGAGCGCGCTTCAGTCGATTCTTCGCGAGGGCGAGACGGCGTGGAATTTTGAAGCGCGCGGCAGCGCCCGCACCCAGGAGATGCAGATCCTTTCCTACGCCAGCCGGGAAAACGCGCCGATTCGTTACCTCATGTCCGCCATCTCGCGCGGTCTCTGGATGCCGGAAGCGATCGAACTTTGCCGATCGCACGGAGTCAGGATCGATCCATTTTTCCGCCCGGTTTTTCCTGAACGGTCTTGGCAGCGGCGCCTGCGTCGCGCGCTCGGCCGGGTGCGGCTCAAGCGCGCCCTCGCGGCCCAAAATGGCAAGCCGATCGAACTGACATGAGGCGAATCGTGAGGTGGAATGTGAGCGGCCGCGCGCGCGAGCTCTCGGGCGGCGACGCAATTCTGGTCTCGATCCCGAAAAGCGGTCGCACCTGGGTGCGCACTTTTCTCTGCGCCTATTTTTGCGAAAAAGCCGGGCAACCCTTCTCTCTCGAACCCGAGCAGTATCCGGGCGTGCCGCGAGTCATTTACACGCACGATCTTTTCGAGCAGCGGACGAAAGCCGATCGCTGGGATAAGGTGCGCGGGAAATTTCTCATTCCGCCGCGGGAACGCGCCCGTCTCCCGATCATACTTCTGGCGCGCGACCCGCGCGACGCCTTTGTCTCGCTCCACATTCAGCTCACCCGCCGGACGAAGGAAACCCCGGCCGAATTGAAGCAAAAGAGCGCGACCGACTTGCTGCGCGATCCGGCTTTCGGAATCCGGTCGATGATCGAGGTGATGAATTGCTGGCTCGCGGAATGGTCGGATCGTTCCGATTTTTTGCTCCTCCGTTACGAGACCCTGCGAGAGGAGCCGGCGCCGGGATTCCGCGCGCTCCTTCGGCTTCTCGGCGAAGAGCTGGTAACAGAATCGGCCTTCGCCCACGCCCTCCAGTTTTCCGACTTCGGGCAGATGAAAAAAATGGAGAGCGCGGGAGAGTTCGACTCCAAGATCCTGCGCGCGGGCGACGCACGTGATCCCGAATCGTTCAAGGTGCGGCGGGGAAAAATCGGCGGCTTCGAGGATTATCTGTCGCCTAACGACCAGGAATACGCCGCCGCCGCTCTGCAAAAACTCGATTCGCGCTTCGTTTACAGCGTGGCCTGATAAGGGCGGCGAATCTCTTCCTCGAGCGAGCTCGTCGCTGTTCTCGGGTGCTCTCTGCGAAGGCGGAGCGGATCGCGTTCCAGCAGAATTTTCAGGCCAAAACTGAAGCCCAAAAAAATCTTAAAAAAATATGTTGTAATCTCTATTGGAGCGATAGAGTATTAATCCATACCGATTAAGTAGAGATTAAACTTCATGAAAAAACTGAACTCGATCTTGATGGAAACCTTGCGGGTCGTCGGGGCGACCTTTTTCTGGGCGCTGACGTTACCGGCCGCGCTGATTGTCTTTCCGGTGGCGGTGCTTTGCACAAGGGCAGCTGCTCTCCGCCCGCGCCGGGCCATGGTAGGAGGTCACCTCCCTTCCTCCCCCGTTTCGGTCTGACCTTTTTGTTTCCCCGACTCGACAAGCCGAAGCGCCTGCCACACTCAGAGGGATGAATCTTTCCAAACGAAGCGAATACGCCCTCCGCGCCCTGATTGATCTCGGGATCGCCCGCGAGCTCGGCCGTCCCATTCTGCAAGTCAGCGAGCTAGCCCACAAAGAGAAACTTCCGACCAAGTTTCTAGAGCAAATACTCACTCAGCTCCGCCAGGCCGGCTATGTGCAGACGCGGCGCGGCAAGCTGGGTGGATACTCCCTGGCCAAGCCCGCCGCGAAGATAAAACTCGGCGCGGTCATTCGGCTCCTCGACGGCCCGCTCGCTCCGATCGCCTGCGTGAGCCAAACGGCTTATGAGCGTTGCACCTGTCCCGATGAGGCTCACTGCGGCTTGCGCATGCTCATGCTCGACGTGCGCAATGCCATCGCGCGCATTCTTGATCGGTCCACCCTGGCTCAAATCGTCGAGATCACCTTGCGCAAAATGCGCCGGGACAAGGTGCCGGTCCCGTTTGCCCGGCAGTCATTCGGATTAAACGAACTCCTTTCGGTTAACCAGAGCGCGAATCCTTCAGCCTGACGATTATGCGCGAGAAGGTCGAGAGTCTGCGCTACGGGGTGGTCCAAATCGTCATTCACGATTCCAGAGTCACCCAAATCGAGCGGACGGAGAAAACCAGAATCGAAAGCCGTCAAGACAGCCATTTTTCCAACCGACCAGACAAACTGGAGGAACCAAAACTCAGCGGAGAGTCGCACCGGACCACCGGAAACCGCTCCTAGTGTGTTTGCTCCATGTTAAAGAATATTTCGATCTATCTACAGAAAGTGCTGCAGGGACGACTCGGGTTCGCGGCGGCTCTTTCAATTCTTCCGTCCCTCACTCTTGCGGCTGGGGGCCAAGCGGAAATCAAGTCCACCGCGCCGCCCGCGCTCGGCAAGAGAAAGGAAGCGAAAGAGAAAAGTCTCCTCACCTTTTGGGATGGGTGCCTCATTTTCGATCTCGAAGAACGGATGCGCGAGGAAAGCCGGGAAAACAACCGCGACTTCAATCGCGGGATTCGAGACAACAACGATGGCTCATGGCTGGTGAACCGATTCCGGATCGGATTGGCGGTCAAGCCGGTCTCCTGGCTAAAGCTTTACGGGCAGGGGCAAGACTCGCGCGAAGCGTATTCGCCCCGGCCCAATATTCCCGGGGTGGCGGGAGCGGAAGGGGACGACGAAATCGATCTCCGACAGGCTTACCTGTTGCTCGGCGACCTTCAGAGGTTTCCGCTCCTTCTGAGCGTCGGTCGGCAGGCGATCACCTACGGCGACGGCCGGCTTGTGGCCGATTCAAGGTGGGGCAATTTTTTCCGCAGCTTCGATGCGATCAGGTTGCGCTTTGAAGAACCGCATTACTGGTTTGAAACCTTTGCCATGCGACCGGTGCAAATCATCCGGCATAAGTTCGATTCGAGTGACTCGGCGGATAACTTCTTTGGCGGCTATTTCTCAACTGATCTTGTTCCAATTCAGACGACGGACTTCTATGTCTACTACCAGCACAAAGACGGTAACCAGCCCGAACTGAATCCGACCAACACAATCGATCCGCAAGGATTCTGGAACGGTCCGGCGGCGCGATTCGCCACCATTGGTGCCCGTGTAAAATCAATACCCGATTCACTAAACGGCTGGGATTACGCCGCCGAAGCTGCCTGCGAAGTCGGCGATGCTTATCAAACGACTCTTAGCTCATCGCGATCCGACTTGAGTGCGTTTGCTCTGAACCTAACAGGTGGCTATACGGCAAAAGGGTTTCCGTGGACGCCTCGTTTTGGCCTGGAGTACAACTTTGCCTCCGGCGACAACGATCCGAATGACGGCAATTCGGAGTCATTCCGAAACCTTTTTCCATCCAACCACGACAAGTATGGATTCATGGACGAATTTAGCTGGCGCAACATCCACGATCTTCGCTTCCAGGCGAACGTTAGGCCGATCAAAAAACTTGACCTTGAGTTTGACTATCACGGCTTCTGGCTCGCCAACACGCACGACTATTGGTATCGCTCCAACGGCCTCTCGACCCTGCGCACGAAAACACCCGATGGACGGAACGTGCGAACAATCGGGGCGAGCAATTTCGCCGGCCAGGAAATCGATCTGACGGCGACTTATGAGCTGAACAGGTTCTGCAGGGTCCAGGTCGGTTACAGCCATTTTTTTGCCGGACAGTATCTGGTGGATACCGGCCCGCATTCGGATGCCAACTTTGGCTACGTCATGACGACATTCAGCTTCTAGCGTTCAATCCATGAAAATAAAACACATCATAGCAGTCATTGTTGCGCTGGCCTTTTGCGCGCAAAACTCAAATGCCGAAGAGAAAATAACGCTCCGGTTCGGACATTTTCCCAACATCACCCATGCCCAGGGCGTCATCGCCCATGCCTTGTCCCGCCAGGGCACGGGATGGTACGAAGAGCGGCTCGGGCCCGGCGTGAGCGTGCAGTGGTTCACTTATAACGCCGGTCCGTCGGCGATGGAGGCAATCTTCGCCGGGTCGCTTGATCTGACTTATGTCGGGCAGGGTCCAGCCCTGAACGCGCACTTCAAATCGGACGGGGAAGAGATCCGGGTGATCAGTGGGGCGGCGACCGGGGGGGCGGCTTTGGTCGTTAGGTCGGATGGCTCCCTGAAAAGCGCGGCTGACTTTCGCGGCAAAACCATCGCTACCCCGCAGCTCGGCAACACCCAGGACATTTCCTGCCGCGCCTGGCTCAAGTCGCAGGGCTACAAGGTCACGTTACTCGGCGGGGAGGTAAAGGTCCTCCCGGTCGCCAACCCTGATCAGCTGGGGGCCTTTCAACGCCGCCAGGTGGATGCGGTCTGGACGGCCGAGCCCTGGGTCACCCGGCTGGAACGCGAAGCGGGCGGGAAAGTCTTTCTGGAAGACAGCAACGTCCAGACAACCTGGCTCGTCGCGAGCGCGAAAGTTCTCAAGGAGCACGGGGCGCTGGCCAAAAAAGTGGCGGCCGCCAACGTCGAATTAACGCAGTGGATTCAAAGCCACCCGGAGGAAGCCCAGAAACTTCTGGCTGCCGAATTAAAAGATGAGACAAAGGCGACAATCGCTCCGGAGGCGATCGCGCAGGCTTGGAGTCGGATCAAGTTTACCTCCGAGGTTTCGCCGCAACTCGTATCCAAGGCGGTGCAGGACGCGAAAGATGCCGGGCTCGTCCGGGGCGCGACCGATACCTCCAAACTGCTCGCGCTTCCATGAGCTTCCGGCCTGACGACTCCAGTCACCTCGCGGGATTGGAACCGATTTCCCACCCGGCGGTGCCGCCGAGCACGAGCTCGTCGGTGCGGGAGGAATTGCAGTTCGTCCCGCCAAGCAAGCTAACGGTCGAAAATGTCTCCAAAACTTTTAAAACCCGGACGGGCAGCGTGCAGGCTCTCGACTGCGTGAGCCTGAAAGTCAGCGAAGGGGAATTCGTCTGCCTGGTCGGCGCTAGCGGGTGCGGCAAATCGACGCTCCTAAATATGATCGCCGGCCTGGAAAAGCCGGACAGTGGCACTGTTTCGGCGGATGGCCGGAACGTCACTGAGCCTGGTCGCGATCGGCTCGTCATGTTTCAGGAATCGGCGCTCTTTCCCTGGCTGGATGTGCTCGGGAACGTCCTCTTTGGCTTGAAAATGAAACCCAACCTGACGAACAAGGACCGCAAGGACGTGGCGCGCTATTATCTCGAGCTCGTCGGCCTGACGAAATTCGAGCACGCCAACATCCACGAGCTTTCGGGAGGAATGAAACAGCGGGTCGCCCTTGCCCGCGCGCTCGCGCCCAACCCCCGCATGCTCCTGATGGATGAGCCCTTCGCCGCGCTCGATGCGCTCACCCGGGAGCAACTCTATGGCGATCTACAAAAGATCTGGGCCGCCCGGCGCAAGACGATCATCTTCGTCACGCACAACGTTCGCGAAGCCGCGTGTCTCGGAGATCGGGTGCTCCTCTTTTCGCCGCATCCGGGCCGGATCCGGGAAGAATTCGTGATCAAACTGCCGCGCCCGCGCGATATCAACAGCACGGACCTGGCGGAGTACGCCACCCGAATCATGCGCTCGCTCAAGGGATTCAAAGAAGATCATGGAGAGGTGGCAGAATGAAACGGTTTTTCTTGTCGGTTCTTTTCTTTGCCGGCCTCCTGCTGCTCTGGGATTTGGCGGTGCGGGCGCGCATTTGGTCGCCGGTGCTTCTACCGTCTCCGCTCAAGGTTGCGGAATACCTAAGATCGGCAGCCGCTGACGGCACACTCTGGGAAGCGACACGGATCACGATTAAACGTCTGGTCATTGGCTATGTCATTGGCTTGGTCGCAGGCGTGCCGCTCGGTCTCCTCACTGCGCGCTGGAATGTTTTACATGACACGATCGGTACCCTCGCTCTCGGGCTTCAGACTTTGCCGAGTGTCTGCTGGGTGCCACTCGCCCTCCTCTGGTTTGGCCAAACGGAAGCGGCCATGCTTTTCGTTGTGGTCATGGGCACGCTCTGGTCGGTTGTGATCGCGACCGATACCGGCGTGCGTCACGTCCCGCCGATTTATCGCCGCGCGGCGCTCACGATGGGCTCCAAAAGTCTCCATCTCTGGCTTAGGGTCATTTTGCCGGCAGCTCTCCCTTTCATTGTCAGTGGCATGAAACAGGGCTGGGCTTTTGCCTGGCGTTCGCTCATGGCGGCGGAGATTTTTGTTACCATCCTCTCCGGCTTCGGTCTCGGGCAGTTACTGCACTATGGCCGCGAACTGAACGCGATGGATCAGGTCATCGCAATCATGTTCGTCATCGTCCTGATCGGTCTTGTGGCCGACAAGACCTTCTTCGCACCGGTGGAGCGTTTTCTGCATCGGCGCTGGGGGACGAGTCAATAGCCGGGAGATGAAAAAGGAAACGGCTCACGCGGCGTGCGAAATAACGATCGTCAACCAACTCGGCTTGCATGCCCGACCCGCCGCGGAGTTCGTTAGGAGAGCGAACGCCTTTCGCTCCGATATCTGGATTGTAACCAAGGCTGGGCGCTTTTCCGCGCTCAGCTTGATAGACGTCATGCGGGCGAACCTGGAGCGGGGCGCTGTCGCCACCCTCGAAGCTTCCGGACCGGATGCGGTCGAAGCGATCGAGCGCCTCACGAAAGTGGTGCGCGAAATGCGAGATTATTCGTAGACGTCTCTCTCTGGGAGAAGCGGGAGCCGATTTGGTGGCCGGCCATACCGCCGCGCCTCGCGGCGAAGCGTCTACGTTAGCGCAGCGGTCGTGCGACCAGGATCCCGCTGTCGCTCCGATAACGCGCGAGGTAGCTCGAGAGCCGCGAGTCGACCACGACCTTCCCGTGGTTTCGCGGCGAAGATGCATGCATGAAATGAAGCACGCCGTCGTTCGTCCGATATGCCAGTCCGACATGCGAAGTCGAGTAGAGCCCAGGCCGATCGCGCGAGACGATCCCGATGATGTCACCGCTTTTGAGTTTCGATTCGATCCCCGCGACGCGGTTTTTTGGAATCTGATAAAGTGGGCGCGCGCTCACGTTAGCTTCCATTCGGCCCAGGGGCTTGAGGAGCGAAGGATTTGCTTTCAGGTAACGATAATGCCGCCAGCCGTAGGTCATTTCGTGAGCCGCATGGTTGGCGCGCACGCCGCCGAGCTGACGCGTGAGATCGCTGACCAGGCCGCGCCGGTCGTTATCCGCCAGCCAATCCTCAAGGTAATGGAGGCGCGAAAGATACTCGCCCGTGCATTCTCCGCCCCGGTAGCGATCGAGCTCGATGTATCCGAGCAGCCGCTCCGGCGTCCACTCCACTTCCGGATCCTTCAGCATCCGCGCAAAGCCGAGTGAAATCTCGAAAAAGGTCCAGCAATCCATCCCATAAAAATTCGCGGACGGCGCCTCGATCCGATCGTCGATCTCGAGGGTAAACGATTTGTAGCGCGTCCCGACGAGAGCGTGCCCGACCGCCGCCGTCCGGTCGCCGATGCGGAGCGATTTCCAATCGTTCGCCCGCGCCTCTGCGACCAGGTAATCGAATTTGTCACGGCCTTTGAAAACCGTCCCAAAAGGGAGGGTCGCACCATCCGTTAGGCCGGCGTTGACGCAGAAGAAAACGAGGAAGGCGAGATAAAATCGAAGCGCGCGCATGCTGGAAGACGTTTCGAGCAAACGCGGTGAGGCGCAAGGCGGAACGCTATTTTTCGGGCGCGGGCGCTGGTGCCGGCACCAGTAGCAGCGGGCGCTGACCGGCCTTCAAGACACCCTCGGTCACGCTCCCGACGAGGAGATTATAGACCGGCCCGTGTCCGTGCGAACCCATCACGACGAGGTCGGCCGAAATTTCCTCGGCCGTCTTAAGGATTTCTTCGACCACCGTTCCCTCCCGTTCGTGGGCGATGGCGTTGAGCCCGCTCCGCGCCAACTCGCCTTTCAGGATTTCGAGCCGGCTTTTTTCCTTTTCGTCAGGCTGATCGGCCGGGAGATAACCCGAACATCCGACCGGGAGCCCGCCCGCCATTCCCATTTCAGGCATGCCGATGCCGGGGTAACCTATGGTGGCTGCCGGGAAAACCGGGACGGGAGCGATCTCGCGGACGTGCACAAGATGCAATTCCGCTCCGAGGACGCGCGCCATTTCGCCCGCCTTGGACAGCACGCCTTCCATCGCGGGGGAAAAATCGACCGGGACGAGGATTCGTTTCATAGTGGGAATTGCTCTGCGCCTGCCGGGAGAATGCGGGACGGGCGAGCAAGGGTCAAGCAGTTGGAAAAGCCGGGTCGGGTCGGTATCCTCTCCTGTGCAGGACCTCTTCAGCGACGCGGAGCCGGAAACCAGGCCTGATCGCGCCGCTCCTCTGGCCAGCCGGATGCGCCCGCGCTCACTCGCAGAGTTTGTCGGACAGGAGCACATTCTCGCACCAGGCAAACTGCTCCGCCGCGCGATCGAGGCCGACCGTTTGCCCTCGGTCATTTTGTCAGGGCCGCCGGGAACGGGGAAAACGACCCTCGCCCAGATCATCGCAGCGATGACGGAGTCGAAATTTGAGCGCCTCAGCGGGGTGGAAAGCAACGTGGCCGAAATGCGCAAAGTAGTTGCGGCCGCTGCCAATCGGCGCCGGACTTCCGGAAAAAAAACTATTCTCTTTGTGGATGAAATCCATCACTTCAACAAGGCACAGCAGGACATCCTGCTCCCGGATGTGGAGAGCGGAAACCTGCGCCTGATTGGAGCGACGACCTACAATCCGTTCTTCTACGTCAACAGCGCGCTCGTCTCCCGGTCGCAGGTTTTCCAACTCGAATCGTTAGGGGTGGAGGATCTCGAGGGACTGATCGATCGCGCTCTCGAGGACAAAGAAAGAGGACTCGGGAAGTTCTGCGTGAAGATGGACGCGGATGGAAAGCGCCATCTCGCAAAGCTAAGCGATGGCGACGCGCGCAAATGTCTAAATGCCCTCGAGATCGGGGTCCTGACCACTGCGCCTAACGAAAAAGGAGTCATCCGTTTCACCCTCCAGGTGGCGGAAGAAAGCATCCAGAACAAGGCGGTCGTCTATGATCGGGCGGGCGACGCGCACTACGACACGATCAGCGCCTTCATCAAGAGCATGCGCGCCTCGGATGAAAAGGGAGCGATCTATTGGCTGGCCAAGATGCTGCACGCCGGGGAAGGCTTTCGTTTCATCGCGCGCCGGATCGTTATTTTCGCGAGCGAAGATGTCGGCCTGGCTGATGCCGAAGCGCTACCGCTCGCGATCGCGACCCAGCAGGCGGTCGAGTTCGTCGGGATGCCAGAGGCGCGCATCCCGCTGGCCCACGCCGTTTGCTACATGTGCCGGGCCAGGAAAAATCGCGAGGCCTACGATTCGTTAGGGGCGGCGACCGAGGAAATTGAAGCTGAGGAAACGCAGCGCGTCCCGGAGAGCTTGAAGAACAAACACTTCCCGGTCAACCCGGATTGCTAGGCGGAAACCTAGGCCGCTTTTTTGCGCGGGCGATCCTTGACCGGGAAAGGAATAACCGCGTCCAATTCGTCGGTCACCTTTAGAACGGGGGCCGCTTCGTAAGAAAGTTTCCCTTCGATCACTTCTGTGAGAGCAACGTCCGCCAGGCCGGTGCCCGGCGCGCAGGCGACCAAAGGCCGGTGCCCGAAGGAGAGTTGGCGGACACGCCGCGAGATGACATTTACGAGCATCATCTGATTGGTGATGACTTTGGAGGCGGACAGAAGGAGATGAGTTTTCATAGGTGACGAACCGACAGAACTCGCGGCTAACGACGAATGCTTATCCCTAGGCGGGATAGGGAACTTGGAGATGTCCCCGAAAAATCGCAGCAGAGATACTGGCGGAAGATCGTCGCCTTTCGCCGGAATACAACTGGTATCTCCGGCGCAACCCTAAAGCCGCCAGAGCATTGTTACGAGCAGATCGACCGCCAGCAGCCAGACAAGAATGACCTGCCAGAGCCGGAGGTTGCGCGCCGCCCAGTGGTCCGCCGCCACCTCCGGGTCGCGATCGAAAAGTCGCTTCCGTATTTTGAAAACATAAACGCCACCTAGTAGGACGAACACGAGGCAAATGCTAAAGACGATCCGCAAGGCGAAGACGGAATCGCCATGCTCGTGGACGACGGCGAGAGATGAAAAGTTCACTCGGGAAAGATGGCCGCCGACTGCGCCCAGTGCAATCGCCGCCGTGGTCGCTCGCGATTGCTGATTGGTGCGTGGGAAGGCATCAGAGCGGTCGGCGTCGTTTCGCCGCGATGAGATAGATCGACCCCACCACGATCACCCCGGCACCAGCCAGACCGATCTTCCACTCGCCGCGCGCGATCGCCAGAACCATCGCGATCGCTCCGGCGGCGAGAAGCGCAAGAGCAATCAGCCAGACGATCCATCTCTCAAGTCTGCTGAATTTGCCTCGCCGCAGCATCGTTGGCAGATGCTAACCGGGTCGCAGGGCTACGTCGATACCGAGCTCGGAAGAGGGCGCTGGCAGAAATGTGCGCGGGACTCGAATTTGGCGAGTGCCAGACGAGGAGACAACAAAAGGCCAGTCGCTTCTACGCCGGCTACATCCGCGTCTTGCGCGCTGGTTCGGCGCCACCTTTGCCGACTTCACGGACGCGCAGCTGCGCTGTGTGCCCGCGATTCTTGAGCGCGAATCGATCCTCCTCACCTCGCCCACCGGCAGCGGCAAGACCCTCGCCGCTTTTCTCGGAATTTTTGATCATCTCCTGCGGGAACTGGAAGGAGAGAGTTTGTCGTTAGGCGTGCGTTGCCTCTACGTCTCACCTCTGCGTGCGCTGACCTACGACATTGGAAAAAATTTACGTGCGCCGATTGCTGGGATGGGGCTGGAGAAAGAGTTGATCGTTCATGTCCGCACGGGCGACACGAGCGCGGGCGAACGAGCGAAATTTCGGCGGAAGCCATCCCATTTCCTTGTCACGACGCCGGAAAGTCTGGCCGTGATGCTGGCGCAGGAATCTTACGCGGCACATCTGGCGAGTTGCCACTTCGTGATCGTGGATGAACTGCATTCGTTCGCCGGCAACAAACGCGGGGTGGATCTCACTCTCTCGCTCGAGCGGCTGGAGGAAATCGTTAGGCCGAATTCGCTTTGTCGAATCGGCTTGTCCGCGACCGCCGCTCCGCTCGAGTTGCTGGCACGCTTTCTGGCGGGGGATGATCGCCCGTGCCGTATCGCACAGGCGAAGATGGAGAAGGAATCGATCGTCGAAGTCTTTTCGCCGATTCGCCGCAAACCGTATCCGCCTGCCGGTTACACCGGCATCCGCCTTTACGCGGAGCTGGCTGAGCTGATCCGTTCGCGCCGTTCCGTCATCGTTTTTACCAATGTGCGCTCGGCGGCGGAGCAACTCGGGTTGCGGCTAAAGGAACTCCTGCCTGAACTGGCGGACCAGATCGAAACACACCACGCTTCGCTCGACCGCAGCGTGCGCCTGGAGGTGGAAGACCGGCTTAAGAACGGCGAACTGCGCGCGGTCGTTTGCTCGACCAGTCTCGAGCTCGGGATCGACATCGGCGCGGTCGACCTGGTCGTGATGGTGGCGACGCCCAAAGGCGTGTCACGCGCGATCCAGCGGATCGGCCGTTCCGGGCATTCGTTGAACAAGAGCAGCCACGGTGTGCTCGTCGCGACCAACATCAACGACCTCGTGGAAGCGATCGCCACGGCGCAGCTCGTCAGAGAGGCGGTCCTCGACCCGATCCAGGTGCTGGAAAAGCCTAACGACGTCCTCGCTCAACACATCGTTGGAATGGCCGCACTGGCTCCGATCACGGTCGAGGATGCATTTGCGATCGTTAGGCGAGCATATCCCTTTCGCGACCTGGAACGCGATGAGTTCGAGCATGTCCTCGAATATCTGACCGGCGGCGGCGAATCGTTGCAGCGCCAATACACCGGTCTTTTCGGCAAAATCGCGATCGTCGACGGAATCATCTCGCTCGCCCATCCGCGGGTGACACGCGAATTCCTGGTCAATATCGGGACGATTGTTTCGGAAGGTTTCGTCAGCGTTCTGCTCGGCCGGCGCCGACTCGGCTCGGTCGAGGAAGGCTTTATCAAGCAACTTCAGGTGGGCGACCTTTTCGTCCTCGGTGGACGCGTCGTTAGGCTGATTGAGACCGGCGTGCAGGAAGCTTACGTGGAGCGGGCCGACGGACATCTCCCGACCATTCCGCGCTGGAACGCGGCCAAGATGCCGCTCACTTCCGGCCTGGCCCGAGCTGTGCGTAGTCTCCGGGCCGAGCTCGATCAACGCCTCCGTGCCGGTTCCGATACCGAAGCGATCGACTGGCTGGTTGAGTCGTATCAAATCTCGATCGCGAACGCCCAGCCGATCGTCGAATTCTTTCGCGCCCAGCAGGCCATTTCCGAAATCCCGGTGGCGGGCCGGCTCTTAATCGAACTCTATCGCGACGGCGATTTTTCCCATTACTTTTTCCACGCGCTCATCGGGCGGAGTGCGAATGACGCTCTCTCGCGGATTGTCGCTTTGCGGGTGCGCGACCGGATCGGAGGCAACGCGCTCGTCACGATCGATGACTACGGATTTCTTCTCACCCTGCGCCGCTTCCAGGAATTGCCGCTCGCGCAATGGAAAGGCTGCTTTTGCCGCGCCGAGGCGGAAGAGAATTTGCACGCCGCTCTGCGCGGCTCCGAGCTGGTGAAATGGCAATTTCGGGGGGTCGCCCAGACCGGCTTAATGGTGCCGCGCAATCTGCCGGGCCGGGAGAGAAAGCCGCGCCAGCTTAGCTGGAGTTCGGAGGTTCTGTTTCGGGTCCTCGAGCAACACGAACCAGATCATCCGCTGCTCGAGGAAGCTTATCGGCAGGCGACGCACACCTTTCTCGACGCCGAGACGGCTTACGAATTTTTGAATGACGTCCAGGATTATGAATGGACCTTGCGGGAGTTGCCGGTCGTCTCGCCGTTTTCGTTTCCGATCTACGCGAGCAAGATCAAGGAAAGTATGATGCTGGAAGATCCGGCTGCCGCGCTGGAGCGGATTTATTTCGAGATGTATTCCCGGGTCGAGCAGATGACTGGGCGCAAGAGAAGGAAGGAAGAGTGAGCTTCAAAGATCATTTCTCCCGGCAGGCGACAAAGTACGCGCAATTTCGCCCGCGCTATCCGCAATCGCTTTTTGATTTCATCGCGACAGTGGCCCCTAACAATGAGCGAGCGCTCGATGTCGCGACCGGCAACGGCCAGGCCGCGGTGGCCTTGGCGGCTCATTTCCAGGAGGTGATTGCACTCGACGCGAGTGCGAGCCAGCTCGCGCGGGTCGAGCCCGCCGAGCGAGTCGAATACCGGGTCGCGGCCGCGGAATCGACCGGTCTGACCGGCCAATCGTTCGCCGCCATCACGGTCGCGCAAGCGCTGCATTGGCTCGATCTCGACTTGTTTTATGCGGAGGTGCGCCGCCTTCTGCAGCCATGCGGAGTGCTCGCCGCCTGGGCGTACAATGATTTGCAGATCACTCCGGAGGTGGATACGATCGTTAGGCATTTCCACGACAACGTTGTCGGCCCCTACTGGCCGCCGGAACGAATAATCGTCGGACGCGGTTATCTCCGGTTGTCGTTTCCCTTCCACGAAATCGAGACGCCGTCATTTGAGATAGAGGTGCAGTGGTCGCTCGAACAACTGCTCGGTTATCTCCGCACCTGGTCAGCGACGGAGCGGTTCATGGCTGCGGGGCGGGACGATCCAGTCGCGGCGCTCACTCCCGAGCTGACAGAAGCGTGGGGAAACCCCGCGGAGCCGAAACGGGCTATCTGGCCTTTAACGGTGCGCGTCGGGCGCGTCTGACGCTTTCCTCGAAGGAACCGATCGGCGGGCGTCGTGCGAACCATTAGTATGGCTCAATGCGAAGTTTGCGGGAACGATTACGAGAAAGCGTTTGAAGTAATCATGGCGGGCAAAAAACATGTCTTCGACAGCTTCGAGTGCGCAATCCACGCCCTCGCACCCAAGTGCGCTAACTGCGGGTGTCGCGTCATTGGCCACGATGTGCAGGAAGGCGATCGCATTTTCTGTTGCGCCCACTGCGCACGCGCCGACGGCAGCACGGCCTTGAAAGATCACGTGCCGGGCTAATTCCAGGCAACGTGGCGCTCGGCCGCTGCTATTTTTTCCGGCGCTTGCTTTTTTTCTCAGTGCCTGCCGCACCGATATCGAAACTCACTTTCGCGTTGACGCGATACTGCGTCACCTGGCCGTTGTCGACCGAGGCTTCGAAGTTCTTGATGTAAATCGAGCGTACGCCCCGCAGCGTTTTGGAGGCTTCCTTGACCGCGCTTTGAGCCGCGTCTTCCCAGCTTTTGTCCGACTGCGCGAGCAGTTCGATTACTTTGAGTACTTTTGCCATGATGTTTTTTCCTGGTTGATGTTTCCTTCCTTTCGGTCGTCGCGTTCCGATTGAGTGCAAAAACTTCCCGACGGGATGAGGCTGCCTCCCATTTCTCGTGATCGATCGACTCTGATCAGCATTCGCCAAAGCTTCGGCGCCAGCAGCCTTCGCGTTTCGCCGCTGCGGCGAAGGAAGATTGGAGGCGAGGGGAGTTGAACCCCTGTCCTAATCGCTATCCCCGCGAGCTTCTACATGTGTAGCCGATGATTATTTTTAGATGGTCGGACGTTGCACCGACACACGCCGTCCACCGAGCCACCACGAAATTCCTTCACCGTCCGGCGCGGTCACTCCGCCGTCCGATTAGCCTGCTGTCCATGTCCCGAGCCGTAGCAGGCGTCCAGCCCGAGACATCGCGGTCAATTAAGCCGCGAGAGCGAGATCTTGGTGATCTGCATTTATTTTTTTTGGTCCGGATTTTAACGAGGCCAACGAACCATCCTCGACATGCCGCCTGCGCTTCAAACAATCAGTCGAAACCAGTACGCCCCCTTTTTTTGAGAGGCACCAATCTAGCGTGATCGCCTCATTTTTCAATCCTGCTCCAACTCGCAATCGCCCGGAGCGAGGCTGACCTCGCGCTCATGTGAAGAACGGCCTGTGATTGTCGCGATCTCTTAGAACGTCTGACGCGCGCTCTTCTTGCCCAGCTACTTCCTCGCACAGATCGCAACCGAGGCGGGAAAGATGAGACTGGAGATGGTCACATTGTCGAATCCTGCCGCGAAAGGTTCGCTCCAAAAATCGGCTCCGTATTCGGTTTGCACCCGGTAATCATTCACCGCTCCGGCCGCGCGGGTGCCGTGATAACTGGGCGCAAGCCCGGTCCGCGATCTCGTTAGGCGGCCGACCACGACCGGCACGGTATAGAAAAGAAGACCGCCTTTTTTCAGGACCCGTCGGCATTCACGCAAGGCCTGCAAAGGATCGGGCACATGTTCGAGCGTGTCGGAGTGAATGATGATCTCGACCGATGCATCCGGCAGGTTCATCCGTTGCATGTCGAACTCCGGGAAGGCGACAAGCGAATGGTGCGGCAGCAGTGCGAAAATGGAGGTCAACTCGCCCGCGGAATTAATTTCGAGCAGTTTGCATTCACGAAACCGCGTATTGGCGAGGCAAAGTTCGCGCAGAGGACCGGCGTGGTCGAAAGAGCGCGAGATAGCGGCGGCCAGCGTCATCGCTCGAAGATTGTTTCCGCAATCGAGACAGGCGAAGCCCTGTTGCTGATCGATGTATTGCACTTCCTCTGGCGACAGCTCCCACTCCGCGATCAACTCTGGCCAAAGCACCGTTTGCTCGTGAAAACGTTCACCACCGCAGGCTGGACAACGCGTCAGGATAAAAGACCGCTCCGCGTCTGACTCTTCTGGTTCGTTTATCGGCATCCTGCCCCTAGCAATAGCGCGCTCCAGCCCTTTTCCTACTCTTGCCTCCTCAATCTCGGTTTTTCCCGTAGGTAACGGAAGCTTGACTCCCAGTTGAGTTCACGGTTAGTCTCGGCCCGGTTTGAACGAGAGCGTCACAACTTTTCCGACCGCGGGGGGAGCTTTTATGACCACGCACTGGAGCGTGGTGGACGATTTTTCCCTCGAGGAGACGGCGCCCGATCGGGCTGAGGCAGCCCTGACGCGCCTCTGCCGCGATTACTGGCCGCCGCTCTATCGGTTCGTCCGCCAGCGCGGCTACAGCCGCGATGACGCACGCGATCTGACGCAAGGATTTTTTGCCTATTTATTGGAAAAAAAGGCTTATTCGACGCCTGATCGAAGCAAAGGACGGTTTCGCACTTTTCTGCTCGTCATCCTGAAACGTTATCTCAACGCCGACCGTTCCTTCCGTTGTCGGCAAAAACGGGGCGGGGGAGAAGAGATGCTTTATCTCGACAGCTTCCAGTTCAACGAAGTCGCGGGGAGGGCCGACGGTGCACTGGCGACCGCGGCGCCGCTCGACGAGGAGCGGTTGTTTGAATGGAACTGGGCCGCCGCTCTCGTCGGACGCGCGATGGAAGCGCTTAGCTTCGAATACCGGAGCGGACCAAAGGCCCGGGTTTTCGCCGAACTGCGGCCGTTTCTGACCGGCGGCGTGGGTCTGCCGACCCTGGAAGAAACCGCGATGCGCCTCGCCTTGTCGGAGGAGACGCTGAGGAGTCATCTTTGCCGGATGCGGGCGCGCTACCGGGCCTTGCTACGAGCCGAGGTCCTGCGCACGGTGCCGAAAGAGCGGGATATCGACGAAGAGCTTCGCTATCTCTGCCGCATCCTGATCGCGCAGTCCTAGAGAGGAAGCGACGATCGCCGCTGATTTTCTCATGCCTTCGTCGACCAATAACCAGACTCTTCTTTGCGAACAATGCGGAGCGCCCCTGCGGAGCCGGGCGGGAGAGAATGATTGTCTGCATTGTCTTCTGACGGCCGGCTTAGAGTCGGAGGAGGGCGCGGGCGAGGCGTCGCTGGAAGAGATGGGGACGCGCTTTTATCAGCACTACGAAATTCTCACACGGCCGGGTGGCTCGCGCTGGGAATTGGGGCGGGGCGCGATGGGCGTGACCTTCAAGGCGCGCGACGTGAATCTCGATACCCCGGTTGCCCTCAAGTTGATTAACGCGCGTTACGCCGCGCGGCCCGGTGCGCGTCAGCGCTTCCTCCAGGAAGCCCGTGCCGCGGCAAAGTTGCGCCACCCGAATGTGGCGAGTGTTTTCCACTTTGGCACGATCAACGCCCTGCCGGCGACGGAAGGGGCGGCCGCCAGCCCGGAGGAGAAGGCGGAGGCTGGGGATTGCTTTTATGCGATGGAATTCGTGGGTGGTGAGACTCTCGAGGCGCGCCTGCGCCGGAGCGGGCCGCTCAGCCCAGTGGAGGCCGCTGCGATCGGGGTGCAGGTGGCGCGCGCCCTGACCGCGGCCGAGCAACGCGGGTTGGTGCATCGCGACCTGAAACCCTCCAACATCATGCTCGTAAGCGAGGGCATGCAGAGCGCCGGTGAGGCCTGGGTCAAGGTGATCGACTTCGGCCTCGCCCAGTTCGAGGGAACAGAACGGCCTGCGGCGCGTTTTTTGGGGACCTATGCCTTTGCCAGTCCGGAGCAGATCGAAGGCCGTGTGCTCGGTGTCCGATCCGATCTTTACTCGTTAGGTGCGACGCTTTGGTATGCTCTGAGCGGGCGGCCGCCGCGGAACCTGAACGCCCCTAACGAGGCAGATAGCTCGAATTTGCAAACGCCGCCCGACCTCGCTCCCCTGGTAGAGCGAGGCGTGCCCGCTCCGCTCCGCTCCCTCCTCGCCGCGGCCGTGGCTCCAAATCTGAATGATCGCCCGCGGACGGCGGCCGACTTTGGTCAAAGGCTGCAGGTGTGTCTCGATGAACTAAGCGGGGCTTCCGCATCCAAGGTGGTTTCTTTCGCCCGTGCGAGCCGACGGAAAAGAATCCTCGTTCCGGTCGGGATCGCGGCCGGCTTGCTCGCGCTCGCCTTCTTCGTTATCTCAGCGGGTGCGCCGTACGACAAGTCGATCGCGGTCCTGCCTTTTCGCAACCTGAGCGGGGATCCGGCCAACGCCTTTTTCGCCGAAGGCATTCAGGACGATATTCTTTCCCGCCTGGTCAAGATCCGGGATTTGAAGGTGATCAGCCGCATTGGTGCATCCCGTTATCCCGCGGAAATGCCGCGCGACTTAAAGAAAATCGGAAGTGCCCTGGGGGTCCGCCATGTCGTGGAAGGGAGCCTGCGGCGCTCGGGGGATCACGTCTTTCTCCATGTCGCATTGATCGATACGACGGATGGGCACGAGCTTTGGGCGGAAGGTTACGACCGTAACCTGGCGGACGCGATCAATCTCCAGGGCGAGCTCGCGACCGACATCGCCGATGCGCTCAACGCCACCCTCAGCCCGCAGGAAAGCGCCGGGGTGCGGGCAAGTCCGACGCATAATCCCGACGCTTACGTCCTTTACCTGCGTGGCCGCAAATTTGAAAACAGCCTGACATATGCCATTTCGGACTACGAAGCAGCGGAAGCGCTCTACACCCAGGCGATCGCCCTCGATCCTGGGTTTGCGCTCGCGCATGCCCGGCTGGCTTCCAGCCTGAGCGTGCTCTATCGCGTTCGCGGGCCGAGCGCCGAGTTGCGCAGACACGCCTACGGGGAGGCGCGGGAAGCGCTCCGCCTGCAGCCGGAGTTGGGCGAGGCCCACCTTGCGAGCGCGCTCTGCAGCTACCGAATCGATCGGAATTTTGAAAACGCCATGCCGGAGCTGGAGAAAGCGCGACGCCTTTTGCCTAACGACACCGAGTCGGAAAGCTTCATCGCCTATATCGAGCGGCGCCGCGGGCACTGGCGCGAAGCGCGAGCCGGTCTCGAACGATGCCTGGAACGCGATCCGGGTAACGTGACTTACCAGGAAGAGCTCTACACCACGGCTTATCTGTTGAGGGACTGGCCGGCCACTGAACAGCACGCCATTCGGGCCGAAGCACTCGGACCATCGCAGCAACTGCTGAAGGTTCAGCGTGCCCTGGTCGCGGTTTGGAAAGATGGCGATGTCGAGCCATTGAGTAAGGTTTTCGCAGCAATTCCCACCTATGGAGATTCCGAAGGCATCGTCGCCTGGATGCGTTGGGACGCGGCCATGATGGCGCGCGATTACGCGGCTGCTCAGGAAGCAGTCGACGGTTTCCCATACGACACTCTGCCTTCGGTTTACAGCGCACCGGTGCCGAAGAGTTACCTTGAGGGCTGCATCGCTCTCGCCACCGGAGATCGGCCGCGTGCTCTGGAGAAATTTGAAGCGGCGCGTCCCGCTTATGAAGCAGAAGCTCTGGCACATCCGGAAAGCCCGGTGCGACATGCCAGGCTCGGTTTGCTTTACGCTTACATGGGTCGGCGGGAGGACGCGATCCGCGAGGGGCGGCGCGCGGTCGAGTTGAAGCCGATCGAACGGGACCATTTTGAGGGACCGGAAGAACTTTGCAATCTGGCGCTGATTCATGCCTGGCTGGGCGACAAGGATGAGGCGATCGCGGCCGTAGAGTGGCTCCTAAAGGAACCCGGCGGCGTCTTTTTCTACGAAGCGAGCATGAGCCTGTGGGAATTGCGCCTCCGCTGGCAATGGGATCCGCTCCGGAGTGATCCGCGTTTCCAAAAACTGCTCGCGGCGCCGGAACCGGTCACCGCCTATTGAGCGAAGCCCCTTTCGATGCCGTCATCCTCCCATGGTCTGGATCCTGTTTGTGAACAATGTGGCGCACCATTGGCAAACGCGGCGGGCGAAGGCTGTCTGAATTGTCTGCTCCAGAACGGGATCGAGAACCAACCCGGGCAGGTGGAACCTTCCCGGCGCACTTACCTGCACTACGAGGTTCTCGAGCGAGCGGATGGGTCGCTTTGGGAATTGGGACGTGGCGAGATCGGCGTCACTTACAAAGCGCACGATGTAAACCTCGATACGATCGTGGCTCTCAAGGTTTTGACCGCCGGTTTTTCGGCCGATCCAGAAGCGTGCGGGGAAGTGCGAAAAGCGGTTCAAGCCGCGGCGCAAGTGCATCATCCGAATGTCGCCGAGGTTTTCCATTTTGGGACGGTTGAGGGACCTGTGTCCGCAACGCCGGCTGAAAATTCCCCGTGTTGCGAGTGCTTTTACACGATGGAGTTTGTCGAAGGCGAATCCCTCGAAGGGCGGGTTCGCCGCCGGGGCCCGCTACCGGCCCTGGCCGCGCTCGAGATTACGTTGCAAGTAGCGCGTGCCCTCGCTGAGGCGGGGAAACGCGGTCTTGTCAACCGTGCCCTGAAACCGTCGAATGTCATGCTCGCGAACGACCAATCGATCGCCGCCGCCTCGCGATTTGAAGGTCGCGGGGCGGTCTGGGTCAAGGTGGTCAACCTTGGTCTCCACCTCTGCCAAAACTCTGAAACGAGGGCCGGTCCTGCTCATAACGATCTTTATTCATTAGGCCAGATACTTTGCTTTGCGCTCTGCGGCGCAAACCCGGCTGGCGATGGGACCTTGCCAGGCGCGGAGCTTCGCGCCCGCCGCGTGCCGCCGGCAGTAATCGCTCTCCTGGGGTTATTGCTCGCACCCGACGGAGGCAACCCGCCGCCTTCTCTCGCGACCGTCATTGGTCTCTTTGAATCGAGCTTGGGATCGCTAACAGAAGCGGCCGCGCTGCGGCGGCGCCGCTGGGCGTTTTTCGGCGTGTTGGCTTTGAGCGCGGCGCTCGTCGGCCTGGCCTTTTTCGCCAGGCACTCGTCTGCACCCGCCGACAAGGCGATTGCGGTCCTGCCGTTTGCCAACCTTAGCCAAAACCCGGGCGATGCTTTTTTTGCGGAGGGAGTGCGGGACGATATTGTTTCGCGCCTGGTCAGGATCCCCGACCTGAAAGTGATCGGCCATCCGCGGACGGAGGTTCTGCCGGCTGGTCGTGCCCCTGATTTTCCCTCCATTGGCCGTGAGTTGGGCGCGCGACATCTCCTGGCCGGCAGCCTTCGCCGCTCGGGCGATCGGGTGGTGCTCGAGGTTTCCCTGGTCGATGCGACTAACGGCCATCAGATTTGGTCGGAAAAATTCGACCGGAAACTGAAAGACGCGATAAGTCTCCAGGGCGAACTGGCGAGCAATGTCGCGGATGCGCTCGAGGCCCGGCTAAGCGCCGATGAGCGCGCGGACGTGCGGGCGAGTTCGACCTTAAATCCGGATGCCTACGCCCTTTACCTGCAGGCGCGCCAGTTGGAAGATAGCGTGACGACCGAGATTTCAAACTACGAGGCGGCGGCGGTCCTTTACCGCCAGGCGATTGCGCTTGATCCCGGTTTCGCGCTTGCCTACTCCCGTCTCGCCGGTGTCCTGGGGATGCTCTATCGCTTCCGCGGTCCGAGCGATGAACTGCGGATCCAGGCAGCGAGCGCAGTGCGCGAAGCATTGCGACTGCAACCGGACCTCGGTGAAGCCCATCTCGCCAAGGGAGCGAATCTCTATCGGATCGAAGACGACTTCGAGGGTGCGCTGGCCGAGTTGCAGGTCGCGCGGAATCTCTTGCCTAACGACGCCGCTCCGATTGCCTTCGTCGCGCTGATTCGCCGCCGCGAGGGACGTTGGCGCGAAGCGCGTGCCGGTCTGGAACGCGCTCATCAGCTCGACCCCCAGGTCCGCAGGTACGAAGAGGAACTCCATGCCACCGCCTGTCTCCTCCGGGACTGGTCGGCGGCGGCGCTGCATGTGGATCTCGCCCTGGCCATGTCGCCTGCCGTGCAACTGCGGATGCAGCGCACCCTCGTCGATTACTGGCAAAACGGGCACCTTGAGCCGCTGCAAAAGTTAATTGCCTCGGGCGCTAAAGTGCTCGACACAAAAGGAGACCTCACCTGGATGCGATGGGACGTGGCCATGCTGGCGCGTGATTATGTCGCCGCCGATGCCGTACTGGACGCTTTCCCGTTCGAGACCCTGCCCACCGTCCTCGGGGCGCCGGTTCCGAAGAGCTACCTGAGAGGGTGCACCTGGCTGGCGAAGGGCGATCGTAAGCAGGCTCAGGCTGCGTTTGAGATGGCCCGGCCAGCGATGGAAGCGGAAACTCTCGCCCAGCCAGAGGAATCCATGCGGCATGCTCGTCTTGGTCTCCTCTACGCCTACCTGGGCAAAAAAGCCGAGGCGCTGCACGAGGGAAAACGGGCGATCGAAATCACGCCCGTTTCCAAGGACGCGATCGATGGACATTTGTGGGTCTGCAACCTGGCATTGATCCACGCCTGGGTCGGTGACACGGCCGAGGCGGTGGTGCTGGTCGAATCGCTCCTGCGTCAGCCCGGCTGCGTGTCGCCCCTGAACGAAGCATCCCTGACGATCTCGGATTTACGCACGCGCTGGCAATGGGATCCGCTCCGCCAGGACCCGCATTTTCAGCGCATCCTCGCGGCGCCTGAGCCGACGACTGCTTATTAGCGAGAATGAACTTTTTCCAATTTTTTCATTATTTTTGCAACGCTGCGGAAATTTTGCGCATGGAAAAGATAGTGACACTTCGATGTCAGTACCACGGCTAGTCCCCGGATCTATGATCCGACATGCTTGGAGGCGCTCCAGAGCGTCTCCAGGCAGGGCGGATGGGGACGCCGTCGCCTGCGGCCTCGGTTGATTAACCGGCGACTTCCACCAACTCCCGAGCTGGTTTCGCCGGAGGCGACTCCAGCTGGCTCCGCCAAAGGTGCGGCGGGAGGAGGCCGATCATCATGAAAGCGAGCTGACTCGCGCCGAAAGCGATTAACCAAGGGAAAGCGCTGTCCATGAAACCGTAGGAGTGCAGGCCAATCCCGAGCATATTGACTCCAAACCACGACCAGCTCGTGACAATATTGCCGAAAACGGCCATCACCATCAGGCCGCGCTGCCTGACGAGTCCGCCCCAGCGGGCGTGCAGGATAATGGCGTTCCAAAGGACGATCAGGAGCGCGCCGTTTTCTTTCGGGTCCCAGCCCCAGAACCGGCCCCACGATTGATCGGCCCAGATTCCACCCAGGATGGTGCCGACGAAACTGAAGAGAGTTGCGAAACAAACGATGCCGTAAACCATTCGGGTGAGCGAGCGCGCCGTGTCGCGATCGAGCGAGGGCGTGAAGGCGCCGCGCACGATGTAGGTAAGGGCGAGGAAACCGGCCAGGAAAGTCGAGGCGTAACCGAGTGTGACGCAAACCACGTGGGTCGCGAGCCAGCCATTGGTGTCGAGCACGGCGCGCATCATTTCCATTGTGTCGCCGTCCATCGAAAGATGATGCGCGATGAGGAGCGTGATGAAGCCGATCATCGCCGCGGTCGCGCTCCCGATGCCGTTGCGGAAAAAGCGCTCGAGGAAAATCCCGAGCAGGACCGCGCCCCAGCCGATGAAGACGGCGGAGGAATAAAGATTCGTAACCGGCGGCCGGCCCTCCAGATACATCCGCGTGATTAACCCGCCGGAGTGCACGACGAAGGTTACGAGGAGGAGGGCGAAAGCATACCGGCCTAACGTTTCCGGCCAGACCAGCCAGGACCCGGCGGCGAGGATGAAAATCAAAACATAAATCACCATCGCGCTGTAGAACGGCTGCATTTGATTAAAAACCGCCTCGACCTTCGCCTTCCAGACGCGACGCGGCAGATCGCGCTGCAACTGAGCGGAATAATTGTCCAGCGTTCGGTTGAAGGTCGCCGGGTCGTTTGCCGCGTAGGAAGCTGCGAGTGTCGCCCAGACGCCAACCGCGGGATGCAGTTTTCCGTTTGTCAGGAAAGTGAGCAGGCTCTCGCCCATCTTCTGCCACTGCAGCGGGTCGTCGTTAGGCGGAAAAGGCGGGATCGGAAAAAAATAACCAGTCTCGGCGAGAAACCCGAGATTCTTCAGGGCCTCGGCTGTAATGCCGCTGTCCATCGGGACGGGCGACGGGTGAATGTTCTTCACCAAGTCGTCGATCTGGCTCTTGAAATCGACTGTGCCCTTCACCTCCAGGCTGTTCGAAAGCCGATGATAAAGCGTCAGTCGCTCAAACAACTTGATGATGTCGCGCTGAAACGGCGAGCGCAATTGCGCATCCACTTTATCCGCGAGTGCCGCCTGCTGGTCGATCTCTTGCAGGCGCGGGACGAATTCGCGAAACGAGAAATACTTTCCGGCGTCCGGTTTCCAGCCAAGCGCGGCCAGGGTGTCGGCATTGCGGATGACAAAAACCTTCCGCAGATCGGCCTGCTCCGGTTTCATCATGACCTCGGCCAGCCAATCGATCGGCGTCAACGAACCTTGCTCGCTGGCGAGGGTTTGCTTCCCGTGAATGATGAGGAGCGAATTGCGCGCAACCGTATCGAGCGGCTTGATCCGGCCGTTCAACAGGACCGGAACGCGGCCGAACTTCTCCATCTCAAAACCGCCGCGCTTGTCGTGCTGAAAAAGCGGTGCCACGACATAGAGGAGCGTCGCCGCCACAACTAGCCAGAGAATCCAGGGACGTTTTGTCTTCATCGCGCCCGTTTCCTCACGAACCCAAAGAGGTGCATCGAAAATTGCACCAGCAACCCGGCTGCGACCAGTCCGCACGCGATGTAAGGGAGCAGCATGGCTGGATTCTTTACCACCTGCAGGATCGTTGTCTTATCGTTGTTCTCGAAACCGCTCTGGTAAAAGGTGAAGCCGCGATAACGCAGCGGGTCGTTCATTGAGATAAGCACCTCACGATTCTCATTGCGTTCCAGATCGACCAGCCGCACGCGGCTGGAGAAATTTTTTGGAATATCGGTTCCGGCATAACGGTCGTGCGCAAAATCGAGCAGAGTGAGCGCAAATTGTTTGTAGAAACGCCGCTGTCGCATGACCAGTTCGTAGGTATGCCCGTTGACCGTCACCGGTTGCGGATCGGGAATGGCATTCGAGACGAGCCACGTGCCTAACGAGCCCTGCACGCCATTCATTTCGACATAAGCTGCGCTCAGGTCGCGTTCGTCATCTTTCACGGTGCGCGGCGCTTCCTCCGCCACGATATTCGGTCCGAAGCCGGCAGTGGCGAGCGAGGGCGAGCTCTGCGGCGCCTGCGAGCGCATTGCGAGATGGGCGTTGCCCATGAATTTCCGGATGTTGAGCGTGAAGGGCAGGGTAGGATTCTGGATCGTTCCGCCGCGGGCCAGGACCGCTTCGGGAATCGCGACCACCTGGTCAAAGTTCGGATCCGTTTTATCAATCACCGCCAGCTCCACCTCGCGGGGCGCTTCCGAGTAACCAGCCGTCTGTCCTTCATCGATCCGCATCTGCGTTTCGCGCGCGAAAAGACCGGTCAGGAGCTGACCGATGAGGAGCAAGATGACGCCGAAATGGAGGAGGATGATCCCGATCTTCTTTTTTGTAAGCTGGAACCGGACGGCATGGGCCGCGATCAGGTTCACAAGCAGGACCGCGCCGAGCAGATAACCACCCGGCAGAATCGGGATTTTCCAGCCCGCTCCTGGTGGCGACCAGAAAATGATCAGGCTCTGGAAATAGCGCGCCTGGACGGCATGAATCCCGAGATGCACCTGGGCCAGGGTGCCGAGAAAAACGAGCAACATCCCGATTCCGAGGCAGGCCACCGTTAGGCGGAGCGACGAGAGCACCCGGAGCGGCGACTTAAGCGGAAATGGACGGACAACGGCTTCGGGCATGACTCGTTAGGGAATTTTCAGTCCGCGCAGAAAATCGGTGAATGCGTTTTTTTGCGATGCGACCGCTGTGTCTTCGCCCGTCATTTTAATGAACCAGGCGCGTTCGTTTTCATCCATGATCGCGGCCAGGATGCGCTGTTTCTCGCCATTGATCGGCTGCTCGCTCGCCAGGTCGACAAGCAGGAAATCATGGCCGTTCGCCTTCACATGTTCAGCCGTCTTCGCCAGCGTGTCCTCATCGATCGGGGCGAGCTGCACCTGCCCGCGCCAGCGATTCACATTCGCCAGGTCGCCCCCGGCGATTCCGGGCAGGGTGACGATCGAAATATCCGTCTCCTTTCCGTTAGGCCCGGCCGCCTTGAAGCTCGCCAGACGCATCGGCGAGAGCGGTTTTTTCTCCCACCCGGGGGGCAGCGTATACTGCAGGGGAGCGCTCTGGGCCGGCTCGATCGGCGGCGGATTGGGGGCGTTCGTGTTTTCCCCGCCCGAATTTGCGCTCATCGGGGCGCGCCCTGGCGCGGAGGCGACCTCGCCTTCCGAGGGATGCACGCTCTTCAGGAATTGCTTGAACGCCTCCCGCTGCGACGCGACCAGCGCGTCCGGGCCGATCATTTTGAAAAACCACGTTTCCGCCCCGGCCGGGAAAATTCCGCCCAGGATGCGCGACTTCGATCCATCGGGCGACAGCGGCTGTTCGCTCACGAGCTCGACAAAAAACATGTCGCGCCCCGCGACTTCGATCGGGGTCCCGGCCTGGACCACGTCCGTGATCGGCGCCAGCTTCAACTGATCGCGCCAGCGATTCACATTCGCGAGCAACCCGCCGGCCGCTTCCGGAAACGAAATCACCGAGACGTCCGCCTTCTTCCCGTCCGAGCCAGTCACGATGTAGCTGCCCTTGCGAAAGCCGGAGGGCGGTTGTTCCGCCCAACCGGCGGGCGCAGTCCAATTCACCGCCGGGGGCGCGGCGCCATCTGGCGCCGCTTTCTGCAGCATGGCCGGCGGTGGCGTTTCCTTCGGGATACGATAGACCGTGATCTGGTTGTCGCTCCGGTTACAACTGGCAAAGGCGAGGAGCGCGGCGAGGCCGACGGTCGCTCTAACGAGCGGCGGATGAAATAACGGCTTCAAGACAAGTGCGAAGTACCCGCCGCCCGCGGGAGATGTCAAGGGAGAGGCGTGAAACGCCGATCTGGAAACTGCCCGCCCGGAAAGGATGCGGAAAGAGGTTCGTGACGATTGAACCGAGGGCCGGTCCAAGCGGTCGAAAGAGTGTGCGGAGGCGGCCAGGCCCTGCTCAGAACGAAAGTAGCCCTTCCCAAAAGCGCCGGCAAAGTGCTATAAACACCATAGATCCGATACAAATGATTCCGTCCTTCGCCATGGTTCGTTCTCGGATCATCCCCGCTCTTCTAGCTGCTTTTGCTCTCGGAGCCTGTCAGCCACAGAAGGTCATCCTGGTTCCCGCCGAAAATGACCTGGTCGTTCTCAACGGTTGCGTCATTTCGGCCTGCAACTACCTCGCGGTGGTCGAAACCCAGCACAGCCTGGAGCCAAATTTCTGGGCCAAAATCCTCCTCGTCCGCTACAAGAATCGTCCCGCCGGCCATGCCTATTGCGTCTGGGAAACCGCCGGGACGATTTACGGCTATGATCGGAACGGTGGCTCGTTCCCCATTCCGATCTACACCCGCGAGCCGAAGGCGATTGCGGACGCGCTCGCGACGGGACTCTCAAAGGCCCTGAATGAACAGTTGACCGTCGCGCGGGCGGAATTCGTCGAGCCGCACAAGTCGGAGCTCTATAAATTTTGAGATAGCCGCGCCGCTCCAAAAAAAAGCGCGGCCATTTCTGGCCGCGCCGCGAAGGCTTCAGGAACGTAACGTAACTTTATGGATTGCAGTAGTGACTTCCCAGCTCGCACAACCCTTTTAAGCAGTGGGTATGCCACGGGATCTCGTAACCTTTGCGGGGGAAGCTTTTTTCGGAAAAAAATGAAGGAATAAGCACGCATCCTCCAGCCTAACGAATTATTTTTGCTGTTTGGGAAAAGCGGTTTTGCTTGAAAAATGCCGGGGCTGGCCGCTTGCTTGCGGGATGAAGTTCTTTTTTCCTTCCGTTCTTTCCCTGCTTCTCGGGCTCTCGCTTGTTGGCGCCAGTCCACTGGAGAAAGAGCCCGGAACGAAAATCACGAAGAACGAGGCCGAGCACATCGCGCTGCTAGGTCACGATGGGGCGCGAGTGACGGCCGCCAGGCTGGAAACGATCGAGGGCAAAAGGATCTGGGTTATCGAAATCGCGCAGGACAAACAGCAGACGACAGTCCGGGTGGATGCAGTCAGCGGACGCGTCATCTCGCCGGAAAAGTAATCCGCTCGTCCGAGGAACCCGGAGGCCTATTTGCCCCAGATCTTCGCCAGGTAACTGACCCGGCCGGAACCGATGTGATAGGCCTCGTAGGCGGCCGGGTTCTTTTCGTAATATTTCTGGTGATAATCTTCCGCCGGATAGAAAGGCTTTGCCGGCAGGATTTCGGTCACGATCGGCTTCTCGAAGCGGCCCGACTTCGCGAGCTTTTCCTTGGAGGCTCCCGCGATTTTTTTCTCCTCTTCGTTGCCGTAATATATCGCCGCCTGATAGGAAAGCCCGATGTCGTGGAACTGACCGTCGGCCTGCGTCGGATTGATGTTCCGCCAGAAAATATCGAGCAATTGTTCGTAGGAAACCTGCGCCGGATCGTAAGTGATCCTGATCGCTTCGCGATGCTGGGTTTTGTGCGCGGAGACGGCGGAATAGTTAGCGTCTGCTTTGTCGCCGCCGGTATAGCCGACGACGGTTTTGGTCACGCCTTTGACGTGATCAAACGGCTCCTGCATACACCAGAAACAGCCGCCGGCGAAGATGGCGGTTTTGGTTTCAGCGTGGACAGAGCCGGCGAGCCCGCAGAGCGCGAGGATGAGAAAAAGTTTATTCATGGATTCACTATCAGAGCGCCGTGAGTTGTCAGTTATTCCATCCGCGGCTTCCGAGAAGCAAAGCGACCTACTTCACCCGGACGTTTTTGCGCAGGAAGGTTGGCACATCGAGGTCCTGACCTTCTACGATTGTGGGCTCGCTCTTTTCGAAGCGTCCGCGAGTGACGGGCTCGAACTGCATCACTTCCTGGCGTGCCTGGACATATTTATCCTTCTTTACCGGCGCGGGTTCGGGCGTCCGTTCGGGCTCGATCTTTGGCGCGGGCTTCCTGACTTTGCGAACCGGAGACGGCGGCGGAACCTCGTCCACCGGCGCAGCCTCCTCGTCCATGACCGGTTCGGGTGCTTCTTCGGTAATTGATTTGAGCTCCTCTTCCGAGAAAGAGGTCGCTACCGGCTCGGGCGCCGGAATTGCATACTCAGTCGCGATCGGAACCGGTTCCGGCTCGGCTTCGAATGTCGGTTCCGGTTCGACAACCGGCGGCTCTATTTTCGGCTCGGGTCTTTTGGCCGGGCGCATCGGGGCAGCCTGCACCGGGCCGTCTGCCGAGAGCGAACTGATCAAGGTCACACTCATTCGGTTTCCCATTTTTCCGTCGACCGAGGTCCCAAAAAGAATCTGGGTATGATCTTCGACATGCCGGTTCAATTCCTGCATCACGATCTCGACCTCGGTCAGCGTCATACCGGGGCCGCCGGAGATTTGAACCAGCACCGCCTGAGCGTCGGTCAGCATTTTGCCGCGATTCATAAGCGGATTTTTCAGAGCGAGGGCGAGCGCTTCATGGGCGCGGTTGTCGCTGTCCGATTCGCCGAAGCCGAAGAGGCAGCGGCTGTTCTGGCCGCGCAGGGCGGCGATCAGTTCGTCGAATCCGATCCGGATCAGACCCGGTCGCCTAACGACATTGACAATCGCGCGCACGCTCTGGCTGATGGTCGTGTCGGCAACGGCGAAGGCCTGGTGAATGCCGGCTTTCGGCAATACGATGTCACCCATCCGGTCGTTCTCGAAACAAACGACCGCATCGGAAACGCGCTCCAGCTCTTGAAGCGCCTCCGTCGCCTGGGCGGCACGGCGTTTGCCCTCGAAGGCGAAAGGCAACGTTGCGAACCCAACCACGAGCGCGCCGCTCTCATGCGCCATCTCCGCAATCAGCGGAGCCGCGCCTGAGCCGGTGCCGCCGCCGAGCCCGGCGCAGACAAAAACCATCCGCGCCCCTTCCAGTGCTGCGCGTAATTCTTCGGCCGATTCCTTGGCGGCGTTGTAGCCCAGCTCTGGGTCGCCTCCCGCGCCCAGACCGCGTGTCACGTCGCGACCGATCTGCACCTTGCTCGTCGCGACCGAGCTGGCGAGCGATTGGACGTCGGTATTGACCGAGATCATTTCGGCGTGTTCCATCCCGTCGAGCACGATGCGGTCGAGCGCGTTCGCGCCCGCTCCGCCCACACCGACGATCTTGATCGCGAGGTCGTCTTCCTTTTTTTCCGGCAGGCTGTAGTTGCGGCTGAGTTGGATCATAGTTCTTGGCTTTTCGTTAGGTAAGTGCGGGAATGCGTCGTCGCATTCCGAGCGCGGCAGGATGAATTCATCGCATTCTCTGGAAAAGTTTGCCCACGATCTGACCGAGCCGGCTGCGCGGCTGGCGATCGCCCTGGACCGCCTGGGCATATTTGATCAGGCCGATCGCGGCCGAGAACTGCGGGTTCTCGAACGCACTCGTTAGGCCTGACATCGTCCGGGCGTGAGTGGCGCGGGCCGGAAGGCCGAAAACGTCTTCCGCCAGGTTGTCGATCCCGTTCAACTGGCTGCAGCCGCCGGTGATGAAAATGCCTTCGCCGAGATAATCGAGATGCGGCTCGTCTTCGAGACGCCGTTTCAAAAGTTCGAAAGTCTCACGCAGCCGCATGTGGATGATTGTGTTCAGAGTCTCGCGTTCGATTTCTTTGCCGGCGAAACCGGAGTCGTCCTTGAGCAGGACCGTTTCGCCCGGGAGACAATTGCCGAGAACGGTGCTGCCTTCCTCGATCTTGAGCTTTTCCGCACGCGTCATCGGGATGCGGAGGCCCATCGAGATGTCATTTGTGATATGGTCGCCGCCGACCGCGAGAACGCCGCTTTGTTTCACCGCACCGTCGACGTAGAGAATGTAATCGGTCGTTCCGCCGCCGACATCGATGACGAGTGCGCCGAGATTTTTCTGGTGCTGAGTGAGGACGACCTGGGCCGCGGCAAAGGGCGTAAAGACGACGTCCTCGACATCGAGCGGCAGTTCCTTCACGCAGCGGATCGTATTTTGAATCCGGTTCCGCACCCCATGGATGATGTGGAAATCAGCTTCCAGCCGCTCGCCCAGCATCCCGACCGGGCTGAGCACGCCGTCGTGTCCGTCGATGTGATAGCTCTGGATGATCGAATGCAGGAAAGCGTTCTGCGCCGGGATACTGACCTCGCGCGCATTGATCTTGACGTCTTCGACATCCTGCTCGTCGATCTCCTCGCGATCTTCCGGCAGGGTCACGCAACCGCGGTTATTGAAGCTCTGGATGTGCGCGCCGGTGATGCCGATATAGACGCTGCGAATCATGATGTCGCTCTTCTCCTCGGCATCGACGACCGCTTCGTGCACACATTTCATCGCGGTCTCGAAATCGACGATCTCGCCCTTGCGTACGCCGCGCGAGGGCGCCTGTCCGACCCCGAGAATTTTGATCGTGCCGTCTGGTTTTCCTTCGCCGACGACGACGCAAATCTTCGAAGTTCCGATTTCGAGACCGACCATCAAGTTGCTGCTAGCCATTACCATTACCTTCCTGGTTGAAACGTTGAAGTGGAACCGCCCGTCGCACCGGCAAAGGTGCGGGGCTGGAGTGAAATTGTTTGACGCCCGGGCTGTAAGGGAGCGCTTTTTTGATCGTCGTTGGGCGAACCGCGGTGGCTTTGCGGATCTCGGGTTCCTTCCTGGCCGCCTTGAGCTCCTTCGGTGCACCCTGTGATTCCTTTGGCGGCGTCGGCGGGATCATTTCCAGTTCAGGCTCGAGTTCTGAAATAATCTCCGAGGCGGGCCGCGCAAAAGTGACGGGGATGTTGCGCGAAACGAGGAGGTTGACGGTCTCGATCGGCCGTTGCGTGTCGTCGCTATAGACGAGGAATTGCTCGAGGCGCTCCATCTGCAGGTCGAGGTCGTCGAAGCCGAACATGACCCGGGTGTGATTCTTGTCCGTCACGAGCAGGCAATAACCTTTCGAGACATCCACCTCGCGGATCTGGAAGCGCGTCTGCATGAAGCTGGTTGTCGTTAGGCGGAGAAGCTCGAGGGCTGATTTGGCTTCGAATGAATCGACGGTCTTGCCCGGAACGAGCGCCTCGCTCGAGCAGCCGGTGATCAAGGGCAGGGCGAGATATTCCGGCAGCAATTTTTTTTCTTTCATCAAGATCCCGCGCGCGTCGACGAGGAAGGCGGCATCGGAAGCAAAGGGATCGGCGACTGCTTTCTCGCTCGTGATCCAGGCGATCGGCTTGCGCTCCGTGATCGTGATGTCGATTTCGTTAGGCATCTTCCGTTCCACCTGCACCTCGTCGATTTGCGGGAGCTGCTGCAACCGATCGTGGACCTGGGCGAGGTTGACGGAAAAAATATTCAAGCCCTGGCTGAGCCCACCCGCTTTCAGCACCTGATCCCGCTGCAAGGTACCGTCGGTCCGGACCGCGATCGTGCTCAGTTGGTAATCGGGATTGTCGAAAAAGAAGCGGCTCAACCCGGTCCGAACGCCGTAATAAGCGCCCGCGCAAAGCGCGATCATGAGAGCGATTTTCGAGACGACGAGGAGGAGGCGGCGATTGCGGTGATGGGAAGCACGCCGGGCCCGTACCTTGACGTCGAGCAGGTGCTGCTGCTTACGCTGGCGCGAGGTGGAGAGGCGGCGATTGGCGGCGCGCGGTTGGTTCTTGCTCGATTTCGCTCTCATTTTTGCGAGGGTCGGGCGGCGAGTGAAAGTTCGACGATGCGGAGGCAAAGCTGCGGGTAGCTGATGCCGGCAACCGCCGCGGCGTCGGGCAGCAGACTGGTCTCGGTCATGCCGGGAATGGTGTTGATCTCGAGCACGGAAGGCTCGTTCCGTTCCGAAAGCATGAGGTCGACGCGGGAATAAACTTTCAGGCCTAACGAGCGGGTGGCGAGCAGAGCGAGGTCCTGAATCTTGCCCGTCAGATCGCCCGCGATCTGCGCCGGGCAGACGTGCTCCGCGCCGCCGCCGCCCTGCGGGTTGAGAAACGGATATTTGTCATTGAAATCGTAGAACCCGCTCTTGGGAATGATTTCGAGGACCGGCAGAGCGAGATCGCCGAGGACGCCGATCGTCAACTCGCGCCCGGGAACAAACTGCTCGATCAAGAGTTCGTCGTCGTACTTGGCGGCCTCGCGCAGGTCGGTGGCGACGGTCGACTCCTCTTTCACGATGTAAACACCGACGGTCGATCCCTCGCGAGGCGCCTTGATGACGTAGGGCAGAGGAAGAGTAGGCTGCTGGCCGTTGTGGATGATTTCCCAGGTCGGCGTGGCAACGCCGTGCTGGGAGAATTTCTTCTTCGACTCGATCTTATCGAAAGCGAGGCGGCTGCCTTCCACGTTCTCGCCGGTGTAGGGCACGCCCCGGTCTTCGAGGATCTGTTGCAACTCGCCGTCCTCGCCGAAGGTGCCGTGAACGGCAATGAAGGCCAGTTCAGTGTCGTTAGGCAAGATGAAGTCTGCGTTCTGGACGTCGACCTCGGTGACTTCCGCGCCTAACGAGCGGAGGGCCTTGGCAACCCCGGCAGCGGTCGCGAAAGAGACTGCGCGCTCGGAGCCGGGACCGCCTTTGAGAACCGCGATTTTCTTGTTCGTCAGATTGCTCATGGTGTGACCTCCGCCCGTAAAACAATTGTCATCCTGAGCCGCGGAGACGGCGAAGGACCTCGCAACTGCAACCCGTGTGTTCTGATTGCGCGAAAACGTCTATGGCAACGGCGAGGTCCCTCGCCGCGCTGCGCCGGCTCGGGATGACAAGAAAGGAACGTGCCGCAGAATTTCGCGCCGACGCGGTTCATGAATTCTCCCCCACGATTTGGACTTCGGTTTCCAGCTCGACTCCACGTTCTTTGCGCGCCGTCGCCTGGATCTGCCCGATCAACTCAAGGACTTCGTCGGCTGTGGCGGCGCCTTCATTCACAATAAAATTGCCGTGCACTTCCGAGACCCGCGCATCGCCCACCCGTGAGCCTTTCAGGCCCAGCTCGTCGACCAGTTTGCCAGCCGGGCAGGCTGCCGGATTTTTGAAAATGCAGCCCGCGCTCTTCGCGCTCGGCTGGGTGGCGCGGCGTTTCTCCTGCGACGCGTCCAGTCGCCTGACGATTTCCTCGGCCGACGATTTCTCCCCGCGAAAAACAGCCGAAACAGCGAAGTTTTCCTCGAGCGAGGGAACGTGACGATATTGCACTTCCAATTCGGCCGGCGTCTTTTCATGGGCCACTCCTTCGCGATCGAGATATCGCACCCGAACGACCTGATCGAAAGCCTGCGCTCCCATCGCCCCGGCGTTCATCCGCAGGCCGCCGCCGACTGATCCTGGAATTCCTTCCATCCATTCAAAACCGCCGATCCCCGCGGCTTTCCCCGCATAGGCGACCTGCTTCAGCTTCGCCCCCACTCCGGCCGTCACTTCGAGACCGGCCGTCTCGACTTTATCGAACTCGCCGCCGCTCGGATGAACCACTACCCCACGAATGCCGCCCTCTCGCACGAGCAGATTGGACCCGCGACCGATGACGAAGAGCGGGAGATTTTCGCGCCGGCAAAACCGGATCAATTTCGCGAAAGCTTCCTCGGTTCTTGGTTCGACCCAGAATTGCGCCGGGCCGCCGACCCGCAGAGTGGTGTGCTTGGCGAGCGGTTCTGAGAGGCGGACTTCGCCTTTCGGCCCGACGAGCTCCTTCAAGCGCTCGGCGATGACCAACTCGGCCGCGAGCTTGGCCAATTGCTCGTGCACGTTGCCCGCGCCGAGGCTGAGGACGAGATCGCCCTCCAGCAGCATCCGGCCGAGATCGCCATGCAGCCGATCGAGTCGCGGTTGATACGAAACAGCGCGGTGGCCGTGCTGCGAAATCGCGTCCACGATCGTCTGACCGCTGATCCCCGGGAGCGCAGCTTCGCTGGCCGCGTAAACATCCGTGATCACAACCTGATCGGCATCGTCAAAGGCCGCGCCAAATTCGTGCTGCAAAGCCTTCGTTCGGGAATAACGATGCGGTTGGAACATCGTCAGGATCCGCTTGCGCCCGGCGGAGCGCGCGGTCGCGAGCGTCGCCCGAATCTCTGTTGGATGATGCGCATAATCATCGACCAGAAGAAAACGATCGCTCTGGTATTTGATCTCGAAGCGGCGGCGGGCGTGTCGAAAAGTGCCTAACGATTTTGCGACTTTGTCGAACGGAATTCCCAGCTCGGTGGCGAGTGCGATGACCCCGAGTGCGTTGCTCACGTTGTGCTTTCCGGGCACGCTGAGGGTCGCATCGCCCAGTTTCTCGCCGCCGCGTTGGACGCAGAAAATAGCGGCGAAATCCTGCAGCTCGAGTCCGGTTGCGCGATAGCGTGCTTCCTCACTGAAGCCGTAGGAAACCGTCCGGGCGTGTGCGCGGCAGATGCGAGGGGCGTGTAGATCGTCGGCGCAATAAAAGACCGAGCCCTTTGCCTGCCGGAGTAGTTTCGCGAAGACCTCCTCGATCGCGGCCAGGTCTTTGTAATAGTCGAGATGCTCTTCCTCCACGTTGAGGATGAGGGCGTGCTCCGGCTGGAACAGTTGCAGCGTGCCGTCGCTCTCGTCCCCTTCCGCGACGAAATATTCGCCGCGCGAATCCCAATGCGCGTTGCTCCCCAGAATCGGAATCTCCGCCCCGACGTAATGCGATGGATGCAATCCGCCGCCGCGCAAAACGTGCGCCATCATCGCGGTCGTGGTCGTTTTACCGTGCATCCCGGCGACGATGATTCCACGCTTCCCGAGCATGACGGCGGCGAGCGCCTCGGCCCGGCGGATCGCGGGAATCTTGTGCGCTCTCGCCGCCGCCAGGATTGGGTTGTCTTCCTTGATCGCGGACGAAAAAACAATCAGCTCAGCGCCTTCCGCGTCTTCCGTCCGATGGGGTGAAGAAAAGCGCAGACCGAGCTGGGCGAGCCGCTGCGTTTCCTGGGTGCGCACCCGGTCGGAGCCGCGGACATCGTGTCCGAGTTCGAGGAGGAGGGTAGCAATCCCGCTCATCCCACTCCCCGCCACCCCGATGAGATGGATTGCATGGCGTTCCGCGGTCAGGAATTTTGAGAGATCAGGCAGCAGCGGCGTCATTTGGCTGGCTATATTTCTCCATCGTTTCGACGACCAAAGTGGCCGCGTTTTTTGGCGCGAGCGCGGCCGCGTTGGCCGACATGGTGCGAAGGGTTGCGGGATCGCTCAGCAAGTCACGAATTTTTTGGGCGAGCAATTCCCCGTTCAGATCGGATTCCTTTAAAAGGAGAGCGGCTTTTGCCCTAACGAATATCTCGGCGTTGCGCGTCTGGTGATCGTCCGCCGCGTAAGGATAGGGGATAAGGAGCGCGGGGAGACCGAAGGTGGCCAACTCGGCCAGACTGGCCGCGCCGCTCCGGGCGATGGCGAAGTCGGCTGCGCTATAAACTTCCTCCATCTCGTGATGAAAGGCCGCGACGAAGGCCGGGATGTTTTCGCGCCGGTAATTATCCTCCAGCAAGCGCGCGTCGCGGCTACCGGCGAGATGAATTACCTGCAGCGCGACGCCCTGGAGCGAGGGCATCGCCTTGATCAAAGCTTGGTTGATCCCGCTCGCGCCCTGGCTGCCGCCCATCACAAGGAGAGTCGGAACGCCCGGTTTCAGCCCGAGTTTCCTGAGCGCTTCCTTGGAATCGATCCGGTGCAGGCTGGAACGGATCGGCGTACCGGTAAATTCCGTCTGCGCCTTGGGAAAAAAAGCAGCGCACTCCTGGAAGCCGAGAAGGACCGCACGGACAAAGCGCGCGGTGTGGCGGTTCGCTTTACCTGGGAAGGCGTTCGACTCGTGGATGAAGGTCGGGATGCCGCGCATCCGGCCGGCGATGACCGGCGCGGTCGAAGTGAAACCGCCCATCCCGAGGACGACCTGGGGATTGAATTTGCGAAAGATCCCGCGGCAGAGCGACAGGCTGTCGTTGAAGCGCCTAACGAACGCGAGAATCGCGGGCGAAAAAGGCGAGGGGAGCGCAACGGTCGGAAGTTTCTCGAAACGAAAATCCGTCCGCCCCTCAGCGACGAGGGTATCGACCTCCTTCTCGGAAATAAAGAGCAGCACCTCGTGTCCGTGTTCCCGCAGCACTTCGGCGACCGCGAGACCGGGAAAGAGATGCCCGCCTGTTCCTCCACATGCGATCACAGCGTTCATCAGATTCGTGGGGTGACTCGCGCCCGGAGCGCCATTTCCTTTCTTGGCGCGGGCTCGAGCACGCCCTGTCGGTAGATATTCAAGAGAAGCCCAACCGCGAAAAGCGCCACCACAAGATTCGATCCGCCATAGCTGACGAACGGAAGTGGCAGCCCTTTGTTTGGCAAAAGTGAAGTCACCACCCCGATGTTGATCGCCGCCTGGAATGCGAGTAGCGCCACGATACCGCTCGCCAAGAGGAGGCCGAAACGATCGCGCGCGTGAAGGGCGATCGTCATCCCGCAGATGATGATGAGAACGAAAAGAAAAACCACGAGGAGGCTGAAACGGAGGCCCAGTTCTTCGCCCACGATCGGGAAAATAAAATCAGTGTGGGCGTAGGGCAGATAGGACATTTTTTGCCGGCCGTTGCCGAGCCCGAGGCCCTCGATCCCGCCGCTTCCCCAGGCGATAAGGGCCTGCATCTGCTGCAGGCCGGCGGTCAATTTGTATTGCTCGGGATGGAGGAAAGCCAATATGCGGCCATTCCGCTCCGCGATGTGGGTCGCGAGATAAAGAATGGCGCCGACTCCACCTAACGACAGGGTGCCGAGGAGAGCGAGATTGGCCCCGGCGATGAACATGACGACGAAGGTCGTGCCCCCGATCAGAACGGTCGTGCCGAGATCGACCTCCGTGATGATGAGAGAGAGAAGCAGGCTAACGATCGCCATCGGGAGGATAAAGCCGCGCCAGACCTTGCTGCTCTCCTTTTCATAGCGCGAAAACCAAAAGGCGAGGAAGAAGACGGCCGCGAGCTTGGCGAACTCGGAGGGCTGGCAGGTGATGCCGTGAAATTCGAGCCAGCGCCAGGAGCCATTGATCTTGTGCCGGAGCGGCGGGAGAAAACAGAGCGCCAGCCCGACGAGCGAGAAGGCAAACCAGATCCACCAGGTGCGCTGCCAGAAGTGGTAATCGATCAGGGCCGCGGCGGTGCAGGCGACGAGGCCGATTCCGAGCCACATGGCGTGGCGACGGAGGAAATAATAGACGTCGTTGTGACTGTCTTTCGCGAAGGCACCGGTGCTGAAAAGAATCACGATGCCGATCGCCAGGAGGCCGAGGACAGCGAGAAACAGGATGTAGGCGCTCTTCCGTTGCATGGGGCGGTTTCGGCTCTCGTTAGTCTGTTTTGCCTTTGCTCGCCGGTTGGACGGGAATGTGGAGTTTCTGTCCGATCTGTAATTTGCGCGGGTCGGTGATCTGGTTGAGCTCGAGCAGGTCGGCTTCCGAGACCTTGAGATGGCGCGCGATCGTGACCGGGTTGTCCCCTTTCACGACAGTGTAGATCTTGCCCGAATCGGGCACCGTCGGAGGTGCGATGACCGCTTTGGGATGCTCGGCGGTTTTCTCCGGCGTTTTGCTTTCGGTTTTGATCGCGACCTTCGTCACTTCGTTAGGCTCAGTCGTCGCCGGTTCTTCCGCGACAGCAGGGACGGCGGGAGTCGCGATCGCCTCCGGTGCGTTGGCCGTCGCCATCGTCTCGCGGGTCTTGATTGTGTTGAAGGCGATGATCCCGGCCACGGCCACAATGTGGAGGACGAGGACGATGAGGAGCGCGCGCGACAATTTCATGTTCGGCTCCGACATCTGCTCGTAGTCCATGGCGTCGGGCAGACCGAGCGAACGCGAGCGACGCGCGGTTGTGGCCCGGAGTTTCTTTCGTTTCATGATGATGGATGGCATTTTCATAGTGTTGGGTCGGGCAGACCGCGCACGAGGGCGCGGAATTGATCGCCGCGATCGGCGTAGCTCTTGAACATGTCGAAGGAGGAAGTGCCGGGGGAAAAGAGAACGATCTCGCCCTCTCGGGCCGCGGCCTGGGCGCGCTCGACGGCCGCGCCTAACGACGAAACCAGCTCGCATTCCGTCGCCTCGCGCCAGTCGTGCGCGACGCGCGAGGCGATCTCGCCGATCAGGACGGCGTGCCGCACCTTGCGGACGACGAGCGGGGCGATGGAATCGAAAGCGAAGCCCTTGTCCTTTCCGCCGGCGATCAGAACGATCGGCTTGGTTGTACTGAGGAGCGCTTTTTCGAGCGCGTCGAGATTAGTCGCTTTCGAGTCGTTGATGTAATCGACGCCTGCGATCGTGCGGATGAATTCGAGGCGGTGCAGTTGTGCGCGGTAGGCGCAGAGCGGCGGCACCATCTCCTCAAAGGCAAGCCGGCGGGCCCGGCCGACGGCGAGCGCCGCCATCATGTTCTCGGCGTTGTGCGGGCCGCGCAGTTGCGCTTCGGCCAGGTTAAGGACGCGTTGTTGTCGATAGAGAATCCAGCCGTCGCCTAACGAAAAGTCACCGTCATTGGTCCAGGCGCTGAAAGTGGTGACCCTGGCCTTCAGACCGGGCAAATCTTCCGCGACGTTGAGGACCGCGGTGTCGTCCGCGTTCTGGTTTTCGAAAATGCGCAGCTTGGCCGCGCGATATTCGCGAATCGACGGGTAACGATCGAGGTGATCGGGCGCAAAATTGAGCCAGACAGCAATCTCGGGATGAAATTCGCGAATCGTTTCGACCTGAAACGAACTAACTTCGACCGTCAGGACGACGTAGTCCTCTTTTTCGCGGGCCGCTTCCACGAGCGGCTTGCCGATGTTGCCGCAAGCGACGGTGCGTTGTCCGCAGGCGTTCAACATTTGCGAGATCAATTCCGTCGTCGTCGTCTTTCCGTTCGTGCCGGTGATCCCGATCACCGGGACGTTGCAAAATTGCCAGCCGAGCTCGAGTTCGCCGATCGTCGGGATGTTCTTGCGCAAAAAATTTCGGCCTAACGGCAGCTCTGGATCGATCCCGGGGCTGAGCACGCCGAGATCGTAAACAGCGGGATCTTCCTCCGCCGCCGGACCGCAGAGCAGGTAAACGCCCTTCGCCCGCAACGGATCGAGGCCGGCCAGTTTTTCTTCCGGCGCGCTGTCGAGCATTGTCACCTTCGCGCCTTCCTCCGCGAGAAGAAGCGCGGCCGCTTTTCCGCTCCGGCCCGCCCCGAGCACCGCGACGTTCTTGTTTTTGTAGTCGGGCTTCATCGCAGTTTTAAGGTGGCCAAGCCGAGGAGCGCAAAGACGATCGAAAGGATCCAGAATCGGACGATGACGGTGTTTTCCTTCCAGCCGTTCAGCTCGAAGTGATGATGGATCGGCGACATGGCGAAGAGCCGTTTGCCGGTCAGCTTGAAACTTAAAACCTGGAGGATGACCGAGACCGCTTCGATAACGAAGACGCCGCCCACGACCGCGAGGAGGAGCTCCTGTTTGCAGCAGATCGCGACCACCCCAATCATTCCGCCGATCGCGAGCGAGCCGGTGTCGCCCATGAAAATCTTCGCCGGATGACAATTAAACCAGAGAAAGCCGAGACCGGCGCCGACTAACGCGGCGCAGACAACCGCCAGTTCACCGGAGAAAGGGTAAAACGGGACCTGCAGATATTGCGCGATGCGAAAATTTCCGGCCGCATAGGAGAGCAAGGCGTAGGCAAACGCGACCGTGATCGTGCAACCGATCGCGAGACCGTCGAGGCCGTCGGTCAGGTTCACGGCGTTCGACGCGCCGACGATGATGAGCGCGAAAAAGAAAAAGGTGAAGACGCCCATGTTCACGATCACGGGCAGTTTGTAGAACGGCAGGTAAAGCGAGCGCGCCTGCACTTCGATGAGGGGATTGAAGAGAAAAAAGCCAGTCACGATTCCGGCGAGCGCGAGCTGGAAAACGAGTTTCAGCCGGCCGCTGATCCCGTCCGACTTCTTCTTCGTGACCTTCAGGTAATCGTCGACGAAGCCGAGAATACCAAGGTAAACCATGCAAAAAATAACCAGCCAGACGAAGGGATTGTCCGGCCGCGCCCAGACGACCGAGGCGAACACGACCGAGCCGATAACGAGCACGCCGCCCATCGTGGGCGTGCCTTGTTTGCCACCGTGCAACTCCGCCAGATGCCGCACTTCCGAGGCGGTCCGAATCGGCTGACCGACCTTGAGCGAGACGAGTTTGCGGATGACGTAGTTACCGAAAAGGAGCGAGATCGCGAAAGCCGTAATGGCGGCGAGGACGGCGCGAAAAGTGACGTAGTAGAAAACGTTGAAGCCTTTGAACTCCTCCGTCAGACGATGTAGGTAAAACATCATGGCGCGCAGGGAGTCTCCATTTGGCGCTTCGCGAATTCCTCCAGGACCCGTTCGGTGCGGGCCGCGCGGCTGCCCTTGACCAGGACGAGATCGCCGGGGTGAACTGTCTCGCAGAGCAGGTCGGCCACTTCCTCGGCGGAAGCGAGGGTGCGGCTGTTTTCCAAGCCGGCGGCGCGGGCGGCGGCGGTAATCTCGGAAGCGTCTTTGCCTAACGAAACAAGGCAATTTATGCCTAACGACGCCGCCACTTCGCCGACTTCGCGATGGCCGCGGGTGGATTCGGTCCCCAGCTCGGCCATCTGTCCGAGGATTGCGATTCGTTGTCCATCGGTTTCGAGCTCGGCCAGGGTACGGAGGGCGGCCTTCATGGAGTCGGGATTCGCGTTGTAGCTGTCGTCGATGAACTGGACGCCGCCGATCTGCTTGATCTGCAAGCGCGCCTCGGTCACGGGCGCGGCAGCCAGGCCGGTGGCGCATTCCTCGAGCGAAAGATCGAAAACACGCCCGGCGGCGATCGCGAGCAACGCATTTTGCACCATGTGCAACCCGGGGACCGGGAGGACGGCGTGGCAGCGGTGTGCGCCTTCGAACACGGTAAATTCCGCGCCTTCCGCGGTCTGGACAATCTCGCGCGCCTGCACGTCGCCGCCGTCGATACCGGCGAAAATGACGCGAGCCGAAGTACGCCGGGCGAGGGTGTCGGCAAATTCGTCGCTCCTATTTAGGATGAGCGTGCCGTTCTCGGGCAGAACGGCGGCCAGTTCGCCTTTTTCCTGCGCGATCGCTTCGCGTGTTCCCATGAATTCGATATGGGCGATGCCGATGTTGGTGATGATCGCGACGTCGGGCTGCGCCAGTTCGGCGAGGTGCGCGATCTCGCCCGGATGATTCATTCCGATTTCCCAGACGGCGATTTGATCTCGCCCGGTTGCTTCGAGCATGGTCCGGGGGAGGCCGACGTGGTTGTTCAAATTGCCTTCCGTTTTTGTGACGCGGAAGCGGTTCCCCAAAACCGAGGCAGTGAAATCCTTTGTGCTCGTTTTGCCGTTGCTGCCGGTGATGGCGACGACTTTTAAGCCTAACGAGCGCCGGTATTGGGCCGCGACCCGTTGGTAAGCGAGGAGCGTGTCCGCAACCCGGAGGAGCGAGAATTCGGGCGACGCTTTACCGCTCCATTTCTTTTCCACAATCGCGCCGGTGGCGCCGCGCTCGACCGCTTGGGGGATAAACTTATGGCCGTCGAAATTTTCGCCGCGAAGGGCGACGAAAAGGTCGCCAGGCTGGACGGTTCTCGAGTCGGTGCTGAGATTCGTGACGATGGCGTCGCGATTGCCGTTTTCCCTGACGGCTCCGGCAAACTCCGCAATTTGGTCGATCGAAAGATGGTCCATCGTCAGCGTGGCGCGTGCACACCCCGGAGTTGGCGGCGAGGATTTTCCGTGGGCTTGGTCATCTTCAAAACTCCAGCGGGCGATTATCGAGGGCGCGGAGCGCCATCTGGCGGTCGTCGAAAGGGATAGTGTGGTCGGAAAATTCCTGGTACGTCTCGTGACCCTTCCCGGCGATAAGGATGATGTCGCGCGGCTCAGCCAAGGCGATGGCGCGGGCGATTGCTTCCGTGCGATCCGCGACAGTTTCGAAATTCTCCGAACGAAAGCCTTTTTTCACGTCCGCGATGATGGCGAGAGGATCTTCTTTCCGCGGATTATCGGAGGTGATGATGCTGTAGTCGGCGTTTTGATCAGCCACTCGGCCCATCAGCGGGCGCTTTTGTTTGTCGCGGTCGCCGCCCGCGCCGAAGACGACGATGAGGCGGCGCGGCTCGAGCTCGCGGAGGGTCTTGAGGACATTGAGCAGTGCGTCGGGGGTATGTGCGTAGTCGACGAAAACCTGGAACTGACGTTTCGCCGGGACGATCTCGAGCCGGCCCGGGACCTGGGGCGACTTGGCGAGACTGAGGACGGCCTCGCGCATGGTCACGCCTAACGAAGTGGCGGCGGCGAGGGCGGCCATCGCGTTCATGACATTAAAGCGGCCGATGAGCGGGACGCGGACGAGGTAGATTTTGCCGCCGGCGTCGAGCTGGAAAGAGGTGCCGCTGAATTCGGCCCGGTAATTTGAAGCGCGGAAATCGGCCCGCGCGCTCATCCCGTAGGTGACCACCGGGATGTCGTCGCCGAGACGTTTCACGAGCCGCTCGCCGTAGCGATCGTCGAGGTTGATGACCGCGCTCGCCTCCTTCTTGTTAGGCTGATTCTTCAATCCGGTGAAGAGCCGCGCCTTCGACTCGAAGTAATTTTCCATCGTCTCGTGAAAATCGAGATGGTCCTGGGTCAGGTTGGTGAAGACGGCGACGTCCCATTCCAGGCTCCGGGTGCGGTCTTGGGCGAGGGCGTGCGAGGAGACTTCCATGATGGCCGCTTTGCAGTCGGCGCCGGCCATCTGCGCGAGCATTTCCTGGAGATCGAGCGACTCGGGCGTGGTCCGCGTGGCCGGCAAAACGCGCTCGCCAATCTCGTAGCGCACGGTGCCGATCAATCCGCTGCGCAGCCCGGCGTTTTCGCAGATGTGCTTAATCAGGAAGGTGGTCGTCGTCTTGCCGTTCGTCCCGGTGACGCCGGCCATCTTCAACCGGAGCGCGGGTTTTTTGAAAAAGGTAAACGCCAGGTCGGCGAGCGCGTCGCGACTGTTCTCGACCACGATGGAGGTGGCGCGGGAATGCGACTCCGGGCGTTCCACCACGATCGCCGACGCGCCTCTCTCGATCGCCTGTTCGGTGAACTTGTGGCCATCAACACTTGCGCCCCGAACCGCAACGTAGAGGCCGTTTTTTTGCACCCGGCGCGAGTCGTAGAAGATGCCGTCGACCTCGCGGTCGAGCGGCCCGAGGACTTCCTGGACCGGAATGGAGTCGGCGAGAATTTTGAGCTGCATGAAGCGTGGACACGCGAGGCGCGGAAAGCTAACGACTGGCATTAGTTAAGGCGACTCGTCCGGCCGGGTTTCGCGTTCCAATTTCCTCATGCGGCTCAAGATCGAGATACCGCGCCGCCTGTTCCGCGACGCGGGAAAAAATGGGTCCGGCGACCGTGCCGCCGTAATTTAGGTTGGGGTCTTTGGTGTGGGCGTCGTCGAGCACGACGAGGCCGACAAAAGCAGGATTCTCGGAAGGAAGAAAACCGCTGAATGAGACGACGTATTTGTTCTTTTCGTAACCGCCGCCAGGAGCCGCTTTCTGGGCGGTGCCGGTTTTGCCGGAGATGGTAAACCCGGGGACGGCCGCTTCGGCCGCAGTTCCACGTTTGCTCACCACCCCGCGCAGAGCGAGGGCGATCTGCGAGGCCGTCTCCGGTGAGATCACTTGCCTAACAACACTCGGTTTGAGGTCGCCAGTGACCTTGCCCTTGTCGTCGATGATCGTCTTGACGATGCGCGGTTGGACCAGTTTGCCGCCGTTCGCGACAGTCGCCATCGCCATTGCCATCTGCAGAGGAGTCACGCCCACTTCCTGCCCCATCGGGATGCGAGTGATGGATATCTTGCTCCAGCTCCGCGGTGGATGAACCATCCCGCGAATTTCGCCCGGCAGCTCGATCCCGGTGCGGTCGCCAAACCCGAAACGGCGGATGTACTCGTAAAACTTCTGTTCCCCCAACATGCAGGCCAATTTGGCGGCGCCGATGTTGCTCGAGTGGACGAGAATGTCCCGCACGCTGAGATCGCCGTAGCCCTTGTGGCCGTGATCGTGCAGCGGTTTGCCGAAGACGTTCCAGACGCCGTTCTCGCAGAAGATCATCGAGTCGAGGTTGACCTTCTGCTCGTTGAGCGCGGCGGCCGCGGTCACGATTTTGAAAGTCGAGCCCGGTTCCATCATGTCGATAATGGCGCGGTTTTTCATCTGCTCCGGTTTCGCTTCGGAACGGAGATTGAGATCGAAGTTCGGCCGGTTTGCCATCGCCAGGATCTCGCCCGTCTGGGGGCGGATCAGGATGATCGTCGCCTTGGCCGGCGTGTATTCGCGCATCGCGGCGTCGAGCTCGTTTTCGACGATCGTCTGCAATCCCATGTCGATCGTGAGGTGGACCTGGCAGCCGTTGCGCGGAGCCCGTTCCAGCCCGCGGTAGAGGACGATTTCGCGACCCTGCGCATCGCGCTCGATGTAGCGATAACCGTCCTCCCCCCGCAAATATTGGTTCATCGAGGCTTCCACGCCCTGGATGCCCTCCTGATGGAAGTTGGAAAACCCGATGACGTGACAGAGCATCGGACCATTCGGGTAAACCCGGACCGTCCCGCGTTCGCAGCGGATGCCGCGCAGCTTTTCCTGCCGCAGAGTTTTCTCGAGAACCCGGGCGTCGGCGTCAGGCACCTCGCGTTTCAGGACAATATACGGACGGTGGCTCGCGATCTTCTCCGCGATCTCGTGAGGCGGAAGGTGCAGGGTATCGGCGAGGATCGGGATGAGAGCCGCGGCGTTGGTGATGAGCGTGCCGTCGGCCACGATGGTCGCGACCGGGACGTTTTGGGCAAGCACCTCATTGCCAGCGTCGTAGATCGCACCCCGCTCGGCTGGAATGACATTGCGCCCGACGTTCTTGTCTGCGGCCAATCGGGTGTAGTAGTCGTGCATCACCAACTGGAGATAAATCAGCCGGTAGGAAAAGATGCTGAAGAGGAACGCGAAGAAAACGCAGACCAGCGCGCAACGAGTTCGGCTATTCCAGTTCATGGGCGACTGCGCTGGTTGGCGACCGGCTGGACTTCGTCCTCACCAGTGGGATGGGCGTTGGAATTCAGCCTAACGATGCTTTGTTCCGTGATCGGAATCATCTTTAGATAGCCTTCCTTAAGCCGTCGTTGCAGGGCAGTGCGGGAGGTAAGCGCGGCGATCTGCACCTTGGCGTCCTCGTTCTGGATGCGAGTGGCGATTAACTCCTGCTCGAGCGCGCGGCGTTGCACGCCTTGGTGGTGGAGCTGGACGGTGAGGTAGACGTAGCTCAGCCCGGTGGCGGCGAGAAAAGTCACGATCACGATCCAGCGCGCGAGGGCCGGGGCGTCGATCGGGTTGTAATTCTTGCGCCGGCGCCGGTTCATCCGATCCTTTCTGCGACGCGCAGCTTGGCGCTGCGCGACCGTGGGTTGGCTCGCTGTTCGACTGCGTCGGGTTCGACCGGTTTCGAGGTGATGAGCCGCAGAGAATAATCGAGATTCGGTCGCGGCTCGGGCCATTCCGGCCGGTCGAGAAACTCGCGGCTCCGGTCGCGGAAGAAATTCTTCACAATCCGGTCCTCGAGAGAATGAAAAGTGATGACCGCGATCCGGCTGCCAGGTTCGAGGCGACTGGTGAGAGCGAGAAGACCTTCCTCGAGGGCGTCCAGTTCGTCGTTCACTTCCATCCGCAAGGCTTGGAAAACCTGCGTCGCGGGGTGACGACGGCCGTGGCGGCCGACGATTTTCTCGATCGCTTTGGCCAGAGCGAGTGTTTCGCGAAAAGGCGTTTCCTTGCGCAGCTTCACGATCTGGCTTGCGATGCGACGCGCGGCCGGCTCTTCGCCCAGTTCGCGAAAAATATTTGTCAGCTCTTCTTCGGTGTAGCTGTTGACGACTTCGGCCGCGGTCAGCTCGCGTCGCGGATCCATCCGCATGTCGAGCGGGCCGTTGCGCATGAGGCTGAAACCGCGATCGGCGTTTTCCAACTGCCGCGAGGAAACGCCGAGATCGAGAAGCGCTCCGCCGATTTGCGCAATCCCGAGTCCATCGAGAACGTAGCCTGCATCGCGGAAATTCGCTCGGTGCAGAGTGACGCGGCTTCCAAAATTCGCCAGGCGCGCGCCCGCGAATTCGAGCGCGTCGGGATCCTGATCAAGTGCCAGGACATCGGCTCCGGTGCGCAAAATCGCCTCGGTATGACCGCCGCCGCCGCAGGTGCCGTCAAGAATGAGAGAGCCCGGTCGCGGCGCGAGCAGCTCGATCGCTTCGGTCGCGAGCACCGGGCGGTGATAGGTGAAGTCTTCCATATCCTGCGCCTCCTCGTTGATCAGCAGCGGACCGGTCGCGAAGCGGATGGGCCGTTCAAATAACAGTGCGTTCATCGGCGGCTAGAGTCCGACCATGTTGGCGACGTGCTGATAAGTGGGATGCTCCTCGGTATGGGCGAGCTCGCGACGTTTGAGATTCCAGATCTCGAAACGCCCGCGCCCGCCGACGAGGGCGATCTCGCGTTTCAGGTCGAGTTTCTTGCAAAGATCATCCGGCAGGACGAGGCGGCCCTGTTTGTCGGAGGCGCCGTGCTGAGCCTGGGAATGGAGCTGGCGCAAATAGATGCGCAGATCGCTCGGCGAAATATTCGGGAAATTTTCGGCCGCGGCACTGATCCGCTCGAATTCGGTTGGCGGCATGACGAGCAGAAACTGCCCGCTCGGTTCGGGGACCATGATGAACTCCTCGCCCCCTCCGTTGCGCCGCCAGCGCGAAGGGATTGTGACGCGATGTTTGTCGTCGAGTTGATGACGAAATTCTCCCGCGTAAAAAACTGAGTTTGAAGAGGCCGAATTCATACCGCAGGAGAATTATTCCAATTTAATCCACTTCCCCCCACTTTAAACCACTACGCATTTCACGGGTCAATAAAATAAATGCCGGTTTGCGTGCTTTTCTTTGGCCCCGTAAATTCCGGCCCCGCCCATGTTTCGACCTTTTCTTACGCTGAGCGTCGCTTCTGCGATTTGCGGAAGCAGCCTTCTCGCGCTCGCGCAATCGGGCCATGACGCCGTCCGGGTGACCGTAACGATGAACCCCGACGGATCGAAGACCGTCTACCAAACCGACGGTGCCAATCGTCGCTCAACCGCGACCACGACGGGGGCAAACGGGAAAGCGCAGGGGAAGATTATTTACAAACTGGATGCGGAAGGCCGCTATGAAAGCGGCGAAGTCTTTGCGGCCAACGGCAGTTTGCGTTTTAAAACTCGCTACCGTTGCGACGCGGCCGGCCATCTTCTTGAGGAAACGCAGTTGGCAAAGGATGGCTCGGTCCAGAACCGGATTGTCTACAGTTATGACGCTTCCGGTCACTCCGCCGGCTATGCGGTTTATGATGGTGATGGCCGTTTGCTCGGACGCACAACCGCAAAAAAGCCCGCCGCCCGCGGCAAACCCTGAATGCAAAGCCACTCTCGTTCACTCGTTAGGTCTTCCCTCGTGCCACTTGCCAGCGAGGGTAAAGAGAGTTATCAGGTCTTCGCATGATCGATTACATCCAGAAGGGTGGTCTGCTCATGTGGCCAATTCTGGTCTGCAGCATCATCTCGATCGCCGTCTTCGCGGAACGGCTTTTCTACTTTCATCGCGCCACCATTCACGTCGGTGAATTCCTCCAGGGGCTCTCCAATCTCCTGCAACGGCGCAATTTCGCCGAGGCGCTACATGAATGCGCCGGCACTCCCGGCCCGGTGGCGCGCGTCATCCACTCGGCCATCATTCGCCACGAGGCGCCCCGCGCCGAACTGCGCGAGATCGTGCAGGAAGCCGGCCAGCTCGAGGTCCCAAAGCTGGAACGCTTTCTCGGCGTCCTTGCAACCCTTGCTTACCTGACTCCGCTCATTGGTTTGTTAGGCACAGTCGCCGGGATGATCGAAGCTTTCGGGATGGTTTCCTCGAATGGCGGTTACGCGACCGTGACGGAACTATCGACCGGGATTTACAAGAGCCTTCTCACGACCGCTGCCGGCCTGGTCGTCGCGACTCCGACTTTTGTCGGTTACAGTTATCTCTCTTCGCGAGTCAACACCTTGCTCCACGACATGGAGCGTGCCGGGATCGAAGTCGTTCATATGCTGACCGACCACGCGCCTTCGGCCGAGATCATCAGCTTTCAACAGGCGCAGGAAAAAGAAGCGCTCCGCCGAGGGGAGCGCTAGTCTCCCGGGCGGAGCGATCCTTCGTTCTCGCGCCTAACGAGAAATGAAGCTTTCCCGAACGAGCAGCATCAGCTTCGGCTGGCTTTACGTTTTCCCGCTCCTCGATGTGGTTTTTCTCCTCATCTTTTTCTTTCTTCTCAGCTCGAGTTTCGTTCTTCAGCCGGGGATCGCGGTCACCGTCCCGTTTTCGCGTTTCACCCTCGGCCCGCAGCCGAACCAGCAGATCATCAGCATTACGGCCGGCCCGAACCCGGCGATCTATTTGCGTGATCAAAAAGTCACGCTCGACCAGCTCGGTCCAGCGCTCGACATCACGAAGCGTGAAGGCCGCTCAATTGTGATCAAGGCTGATCGGCGCGTTTCCTACGATCTGGTCATGGCAGTCACGAATGCGGCCCTCGAGCGCGGGATCACCTCGGTCGCGCTCGCCACCACACCTCAACAGTGAGCGCGGAGAGTTACGTTACCGGCCCCGGTGGTTTGCTTTTCCATTGGGAACGCCCGCGCCGGCGGAAAGTCGCGATCGCAGGGTTCCTCGCCGCCTCCGCCGCACTCCACGCCCTCTGCTTTTACCTTTTCCAGGTCGTCTATCCACCGGCCATTTCGCTTTTGCCGCCTCCGGCGCAGGTCAGTCTGATTGCACCGAACTCGGCGGAGGCCCGGAACTTTTTGAATTGGCTCGAAGCGGAAGACCCCGCCCTCGCTTCGCAAACCCAGCGTCCTGCCGATGCGCGCGCCTTTCAGCTTCCGAAGCTCGCGCACGTGCCCTCTTATCTTTCTGTTCCGCCGAAACTGAAGGAATTGCCGGCCCGCAAGATCCCAACCGCCGCTCCGTCCGCCATGCCACCGGCACCTGTCCTGGTGCCAGTGGCGCCGAATCCCGGAGCGCCGCAGCCGGCGCCGACAGTTTTGACCGTCACCGCTGATCTGAAAGAAGTTCCGGTCACGCATCCGGAATTGAAGTTCCGGACTTCTTTGCGTGACGCCCCGGAAAGTGCGCGTTTTCGGATCGCGATCGACTCGTTAGGCGCGATCCGTTACACCTTTCTCGAGCAATCATCCGGCGACACGGCACTCGATGAACAGGCGCGACAAGCGCTCGCTCTCAGCCGATTCGCGCCGATTAGAAAAACGGTTTCCGCAGATGGACTGCGCTGGGCGAGCGCGACGTTTGAGTTTGGGACAGATCTCGCGATGCCGCCGAGCGCGCCGGAGCGCGGGCCGTGATCCGGGTTAGCCTGGCCGCGTTGGTCACGATTTATCTGCTGCTTTTTCTTGCGGCGGTTTTTCTCCTCTGGATATTTGACGAGTGGAATCGTCGACGCCGTGAGCAGCGGGCGCTGCGCTACCGGCTACGGTGTGTGATTTGCGCATTCGAGTTCGAAGACCGAACGCCGACGCTTCTGCCCCGTTGTCCGCGCTGCGGCAGCCTGAACGAACGTTTTAAACTGGATCGTATTTAAATCATGGGAATGTGGATTGGCCGAAACCGAAAAGCGCGCGTGACCTATGGCTTCGACGAGATTGCTCTCGTCCCGGGCCGCGTGACAATTAACCCTAACGAAGTCGACATCACCTGGCGCCTGGCGCGCCGGGAGGCGGAGCCGCTGGAATTCAAAATTCCGATCCTGGCCAGCGCGATGGATGGCGTAGTCGATGTGAGGTTCGCAATCGCGATGGGCAAACTCGGCGGACTCGCCGTCCTCAATCTCGAAGGCGTCCAGACGCGCTACAAGAATCCGCAGGAAGTTTTGCAGAAAATCGTCGACGCCGATAAGAACGAGGTCACTGCGCTCCTCCAGAAAATCTACACGGAACCGGTCCAGGAAGACCTGATCGCGGCCCGGATTCGCGAGATCAAGGACGCGGGCGTGCCGGCAGCGGTCAGCTCGATCCCGCAACGCGCGGATCGCTTCGGTGCAATCGCGCAGGAAGCAGGCGCGGATATTTTTGTCGTCCAAAGCACCGTCTCGACGGTGCGACACGTTTCGTCGGAATATAAATCGCTCGAGCTCGCGAAATTCTGCGCCGAGATGCGCATCCCGGTGATCGTTGGCAACACCGTCGGCTTCGATGCCACCTACGAGATCATGGAGTGCGGACCGGCCGCCGTCCTGGTCGGGGTCGGGCCGGGCGCGGCCTGCACCTCGCGCGGCGTGCTCGGGTTGGGCGTTCCGCAGGTTACGGCGACGGTCGATTGCGCCGCGGCGCGGGATGCTTATTTCAAGAAAACCGCGCGCTACGTTTCGATCATCACCGATGGCGGGATGAGCAAGGGCGGCGACGTCTGCAAGGCCTTCGCCTGCGGAGCCGATGCCGTCATGGTGGGGAGCGCATTTGCCAAAGCGCATGAGGCGCCGGGCAGCGGCTACCATTGGGGAATGGCCACGCCACACGCCAATCTCCCGCGCGGGACGCGGATCAAGGTCGGTGCGACCGGTTCGCTGAAACAAATTCTCTTCGGTCCCGCAGAGGTGGACGACGGCAGTCAAAACCTGGTCGGCGCGATCACGACCTGCATGGGCAACGTCGGCGCCAATTCCATTCCGGAATTCCAACAGATCGAAATCATCATCGCGCCCTCGATCCGGACGGAGGGCAAGCTTTTCCAGACCGTCCAAAGCGTCGGAATGGGAACCCGTTAACGGGAAGTGACAAGTGCCGGGTGATGAGTGACAGGTAGTCGCTGGGATCACCTTGTTTCTAATGAACCGCCGCGTCGTTATCACTGGAATGGGCGTCGCCACGCCACTGGGCATGGAGCTGGAGACCTATTGGCAAAACCTGCTCGAGGGCAAAAGCGGCATCGTCGAGATCTCGCGCTTCGATACCACTGGGTTCGACTGCACGATTGCAGGCGAGATTCGCGACTTCGATCCGAAGCCGGTCTTCAATAATCCCAAGGAGCACAAACGGACCGATCGCTTTGCCCATCTCGCGATGGCGGCGACGAAAAGCGCAATGCGCGATTCCGGGATCGATCTCGATAAGGTGAATCGCGACCGCTTCGGCGTCCTGGTGAGCAGTGGGATCGGTGGCCTGAAAACGCTTGAGGACCAGCATACCGCCCTCGTCACCAAGGGTCCCGGTCGAGTTTCCGCATTCACCATTCCGATGCTCATTAGCAACATGGCGAGCGGGCTTATCTCGATGGAATTTGGATTGCGCGGCCCGAACATGTGCATCGTCACGGCCTGCGCGACTTCCAACAACGCGATCGGCGAAGCCTGGCGGATCATCAAATTCGGCGACGCCGACATCTTTCTCGCCGGCGGTTCGGAAGCGGCCATTATCCCGATCGGGCTTGGCGGTTTCGGAGCGATGAAAGCGCTCAGCACGCGGAACAGCGAGCCACAACGCGCTTCGCGACCGTTCGATCGCGACCGCGACGGCTTCGTCATGGGCGAAGGCGCAGGCGTGATGGTGGTCGAGGAACTTGAGCACGCCAAGGCGCGCGGCGCGAAGATCTGGTGCGAGCTGGCCGGTTACGGTCTTTCGAGCGATGCCTATCACATGACGGCGCCGCCGCCCGACGGCGACGGAGCGGCCCGCGCGATGAAAATGTCGCTCGATCACGCCGGCATCGCCCCAAGCGAGGTGGACTACGTGAACGCGCACGCCACTTCCACCGGTCTCGGCGACATTTGCGAGACCCGCGCGATCAAGACCGTTTTCGGCGAACACGCCAAAAACGGGCTCGCCATCAGTTCGACCAAATCGATGACCGGCCATTTGTTAGGCGGAGCGGGTGCGATTGAGATGGCGGCCTGCGCGATGGCGATTCGGGACGGCAAGATCCCGCCCACGATCAACCTCGAAAATCCCGATCCGGAATGCGACCTCGATTACACCCCAAACGTTACGCGGGAAAAAAGAGTCCGGGTTGCGGTCAATAATTCCTTCGGTTTCGGTGGGCACAACGCGACCCTGGTTGTCACCGAGTTCAAAGACTAACCTGCGGCCGTGGCCCTGCGCCCGACGCTTTTGTAGACGTCGCCCAGGACGACGCGGGCATGCGCGAGTTTTAGGAGAGCGTTTTGCGTGAGCGGAGCTTTTCCCCGCGCTTCGCAGAGCGAAGCGTCTACAGCCACAAGTTCGGCGGCGCCAACTCGACGACATTGCCGGCCGGGTCGCGAAAATAAAGCGAGCGACCGCCTTCCGGCCAGTCGACCTCCGACTCAATCGCCACGACGGCTTCGGTCAGCCGCTTTCGCCACGGCTCGATCTCGGATTCGTCGATGACAAAAGCGATGTGTCCCTCGCCGGTCGCGCCGTGCGTCGGCACACCGGCGTCGGCGACGCGAGTCCGGGCCGGATCAAAGAGGAGCAGGACCGTGGCACCGCAGCGAAAGGACATTCCACGATCCTCGAATTTGGAAACGATCTCGAGCCCGAGGACATCGTGATAAAAGCGCTCCCCTGCGGCGAGATCACTTGTGTAGAGGGCGGCTTCGCTAAGTTGGCCGAGCTGCATGTAGCCAAAATGCGATCCGATGCACCGCGCAGCAAGAGCCGGTTGCCGCTCCCTCTTCCGAACACGAGATTGTGTGAGGATGCCGGAGATCGGGAAAATGCTGGTGGTTTTTGGAGCGGTCGTTGTTCTCATCGGGCTCGCGCTCTGGAGCGGTTTTGGGGCCGGGTGGCTTGGACGCCTGCCGGGCGACATCCGGATCGAGCGCGGTAACTCGGGATTCTATTTCCCCATCGTCACCTGCATCATCATGAGCATCGTGCTCAGCCTGCTCCTTTCTCTTTTCCGTCGTTAGGCAAATGGCCGGCCGAACGGAAAAACACGCGCGCCTCGAGCGCCACGTCGCGCGGCTGCGCAACTGCCGGCGCTGTCCGCTCATGCATCCGCCGCCGGTTTCCGGTGGCGCTGTCTTGAGCAGGGTGCTGCTCGTCGGTCAGGCGCCGGGCGTCCGCGAGCCGGTGGTGGGAAAACCCTTTGCCTGGACCGCGGGCAAAACGCTTTTTCGCTGGTTCGAAGAGGCGGCCGGTCTGAAGGAAGAAGCCGTTCGCGCGAAGATTTATTTTGCAGCCGTCTGTCGCTGTTTTCCGGGTAAAGCGCCGGGCGGAAGCGATCGGGTTCCAAATCCGCAGGAAATCGCAAACTGCTCGTCCTGGCTGGAACGTGAAATCGAAATCCTGGAGCCGCGCCTCGTCATTCCCGTCGGGAAACTGGCCATCGCGCAGTTCATGGAGGTCGGCAAACTCGACCAGGTGATCGGCCGCAGTTTTCGCGTTCGCCGCGCGGGGAAGCAGTTCGATCTCATCCCGCTGCCTCATCCTTCCGGCGCCTCGCCCTGGCATCGTATCTCTCCCGGTCGCGAACTACTGCAGCGGGCACTTGCGCGAATCGTTAGGCACGCCGCTTTTCCGGAGGATGAATCAGGAAAGCAGGAAAGCAGGAAGGGATCTGGAAACCAGGGCACCAGGAACGAACAAAAATAGCGCGCCCTTCCTTCTGGCTTCCTGGATTCCAGATTCACTCTTTTTCCTGCTTTCCTGCGTTCCTGATTCATCCTTTCATTCCTCATGCCCGATCGAATCCGCGTCCTCGTCTGGGGCGAACATATGCACGAGCGGAAGAATGCGATCGTGGCCGGGATTTATCCCGACGGAATGCACAACTGTATCGCGCAAGGTCTGCGGGAGGATCCGGCCTTCAATGTCTGCACCGCGACGCTGCAGGACGATGAGCACGGCCTGACGGAAAACACCCTTGCCCAAACCGACGTCCTCCTCTGGTGGGGCCACGCCGCACATGGCGAAGTGAAGGATTCGATCGTCGAGCGCGTACTCGCGCGCATCTGGGAAGGGATGGGTTTCATCGCGCTCCATTCCGCGCATTATTCAAAAATCTTCAAACGCCTGATGGGCACGAGTTGCTCGCTTACCTGGCGGGAAGCAGGCGAGCGCGAGCGACTTTGGGTGTGCAATCCGGGCCATCCGATTGCGCGCGGGATCGATCACTGTTTCGAGATCGAGAACAGCGAAATGTACGGCGAGCCCTTCGCTGTTCCGACTCCCGACGAGATTGTTTTTCTTTCCTGGTTTGAGGGTGGTGAAGCATTCCGGAGCGGCTGCACCTGGAAACGGGGGAACGGCAAGATTTTCTATTTCCGTCCCGGACACGAGACCTACCCGATCTACTTTTACCCGGTCGTTAGGCAAGTCCTCCGCAATGCCGTCCGCTGGGCCGCTCCGGAAGGCCAGCCGTGGATCGACAGCTGTCCGAATGTTCCGGTCGAGCAGGCGCGCGAAAAGCTGGTTACGAAAGGCCCGCGCCTGCACAAGGAAGGCGAAGCCGGATTTCGTTAGGCCAATTATTGCAGGCTGAGCGCGGTCTCGATGCTTTCCACAACCATCAGCAGGTCGAAGGCGATCCCGAACTGCGGGACATAACCGATTTCGTTAGGCGCGAGATCGTGCCGGTCGAGATCGCGCCCGGCCCAGAAGACGCCGCCCTCGCTGGGCTGATGGACGCCCGCGATCGCTTTCAGGAGGGTGCTTTTCCCGCAACCGGACGGCCCGACGACAGCGTGCAACTGCCCCGGCGCGAAATGGGCGTTGATCGCATCGAGCAGCCGACTTTCCGGCCCTGCCCGGGTGGAGACGACGCTGACCTCGCGCAATTCGAGCATGATGGTTGGGATCGTGGCGCATCTGCGGTAGCTTGACGAGACGCTATGACAAAATTCCAGCGAGGCGCGGCCTGGTCCGTTTTCCTTCTCCTCGCGCTGGCGGCCATTTTCGCGCGTTTCGTCGCCGGTTGGTACTTCGGGAGCGATCGTTTTCGCGATCAGATCACGCGTGCCGTCAGTCAGGAACTCAAAGCCAGTGGCACCTTTCAGCCGCTCCATTACATCGACGGCACCTTTTATTCCGACGGCTTCATGGCCCAAGGGACTGGCCGCGCGTTTTTCTCCGATCTGCGGGCCGATCAAATCCGCGCCGTCGTGAATTGGCGCGGCCTGCTCGACCGGCGCTGGGAAGTCGACGAGCTGAATATTCAGAATCTCGATGTTCGATTTGCGGACGGAACAAAGCCGAAAGCAACGGCGATGGTGCCGACAGTAAAGAAGCCGTCTTCACCGAAGCCGAGCTCGCCGAAGCCCGGCTCTTGGAAACTCGACCTGCGCAAGGCCGAGATCGCGCAGTCGTCCTGGCGCTGGGGAAGCACGGCCGAGAGGAGCGGAAGCCTAACGAAAAGTGGATTTACTCTCACGCCCGAGAACGGCTCCTGGCTGATCGAGGCGAAGAGCGGCACGGTTGCGCAAACCGGCTGGCCGACCCTGACGATTGAGTCGGCTAAACTGCGCTATACCGGCAATTCGCTTTTTGTGACCGAGAGTGCACTGCGGGCGGGCAACGGGCGGATTAATCTCGACGGAGAAATCGATTTCGATCGCGCCGCGGATTTGCGGATGCGGCTCGACAAGGTGGACTTCGCGCCATTTCTCCCGTCGGATTGGCGAGCCCGTTTGCACGGAAAAATCGCTGGTACAGCAACCGTGCATGCTCCGTTGCCGGAGGGCGCGGTAAGAATTGAGGGCAATCTCCAGCTCGTCGAAGGCGAGCTCGAGGCGCTCCCGCTATTCGACCAGATCGCAAGCTTTACCCGGACGGAACGATTTCGGCGCATCGCGCTGACGCGCGGCTCAGTCACTTTCAGCAACCAGGGCGAGCGGACGGTGCTGAAAAAGCTCGTCTTGGAATCGGAAGGGTTGATGAGGGTCGAAGGCGGTTGCACGATTGCGAAGAAAAAAATCAACGGTGTTTTCCAGATCGGGGTGACCTCCGCGAGTCTGCAATGGCTTCCCGGTTCGCAGGCGCGCGTTTTCACGGTCGCGCGCGACGGATATTTTTGGACGCCGGTGCGCGTGAGCGGATCGGTCGATCATCCGCACGAAGACCTAACGAAGCGATTGATCGCCGCCGCCGCGAGCGAGCTATTGCAAAACTCCAAGGGCACTTTGGAGGACGCCGCCAGGAAGCTGCTCGACTTGATTCCTCACTGATCCGGCAGCTTGAAAGTTGCGGTTGCGCCCGATTCAAAAGCGCGCTGTGCGCTGCTGAAAATCTGTTTCAATTGCTCCTCGCTCTCGACCCGGTACTCGATCGAGTGGGCATGCGTGGTGGTGGGATAAGTTTTCACCTCTCGCTCCCAGATGTGGTCCGCGCCGGCTCGTTGCCCGGCCTCTTTCGCGAGGTCGCTGATTCGGTCGATGGTTGATCGTCCAACTCCGACCGGCGACTTGGCTGCGGTCGGCTCGATGAAATAAAAGCGCACCGCCATATTGCCCTGAGTATCGACATTCACCTCGTTCACCCGCGCCACGCCATCGGCGATATACTAGTGGCTGCTGACCGAAACGATGGAGCGGATCGCCACTTCATAGGTGCCGCCGGGCAGTTCGCACCGCCAATAAGGTGTGCGTGGAACAGGCGTCGGGCTTGCGGAAGGTGAGGACGTCTGGGCGCGCGCGGTCGCGCCTAAGACCACCAAATCAGGATTGCCAGTCGTTTCATGAATCAATGCGATGCGAGATCATTCCGGTAAACCGTTCCGCCCTTCATCACGAAGCCGACGCGACCGAGCAGGTTGACGTCTTGCAACGGATCACTCGGCACCGCGATGAGGTCGGCGTATTTCCCCAGCTCGACACTGCCGACACGATCGCTCCAGCCGATGATCTCGGCATTCAGGCTGGTCGCGGCCACGATTCCGGACGCGACCGGCTCGCCGAGACTGTGACGGACAGCAAATTCCTTCCAATTTTCGCCGTGCTCAATGACGGCGGCGTCCGTCCCGAAACCGATCGGTATTTTGGCCGCGAGGGCGCGTTTGAATCCCGCGTACATGATGTTCTTCATTTTCCGACTCCGCTCCTGTTCGGACTCCGGGATGTGGTTCTTTTTACCATCCTCTTCGATCGCATCGATCACTGAGAGCGTGGGAACGTAGTAAGTTTTTCCCTTCGACGCCTTGATCAGCGCGATCGCTTCGTCGTCAAGATCCGATCCATGGTCAACCGTCCGCACTCCCGCTCGGATGGCTGCTTTGATGCCCCCGGCGCCGTGCGCGTGGGCGGCGACCGGCCCGCCCCAGCGAGTAGCTTCATCCACGGCCGCCTTAATTTCGGCGTCGGAATACTGCTGACGGCCGGGTTCGATTCCTCTTGAGAGCACGGCACCCGTCGCCATGATCTTGATGAAGTCGGCGCCGTTTTTGAAATTGGTCCGGACCGCTTTCGTGATTTCGTCCGGACCGTCGGCGAGATTTTTCACCACCGGCACATCGACGTAGATGGAAAATTGCCGGGCATCGCCCGCGCCGCCGGTTGAGGAAACGTAATTCCCGGCCACGAGCAGGCGCGGGCCCGGGACCGCGCCCTCGTTGATCGCGTTGCGCAGATCGACGTCGACGAATGGCCAGGTCGGTCCCATGTCGCGGCAGGTTGTGAAGCCGGCGCGCAAAGTCACGAGCGCGTTGCGCGCGCCCCAGAGCGCGTCGTGACCAGGGGTGGTTTTGACGAGCACATCTTCCCAATGGATGTCGCGTTTGCCGGTGAGATGCGTGTGCAGATCGATCAGTCCCGGGAGCAAAGTCGCGTCGCCCAGATCGATCACGGTTGCGCCTTCGGGAACCGCGAGATTCGTCCCGACCTCGGCAATTTTTTCGCCTTCCACCCGCACCATCGCCGGGGCCAACGCCGCCCCGCCGCGGCCGTCGAGCAAATGGTCAGCTTTGATGATCGTGACGGCCGCCGGTGTGGATTGCGCGTTCACGCTGGCCGTAAACCACCCGATGCAGCCCGGCGCGATGACAACCAGGAAACGGAGGGCGCGAAGCACGCGAAAATTTGCCGAAGATCGAATGGTCATGGCGCGGAGGTTAGCGGCCCGGGGTGGCGCGAACCAAGCCGCAATTTGCCTGAGGGATGACAGCGGCGACTTTTGCAGCGAGGAAATCATAATGGACGAAACGAAAACTTTGACCCGGGACGAAATTCCGGAAGCCGACAAATGGGATCTCACTCACCTTTTCACGAGCGCGGATAAGTGGAGCGAAGATTTCGCCTGGATCCAGGCGAACTATCCGCGCCTGACGACCTGGAAAGGACGGGTCGGTGAATCGGCTGCGACCCTGGCCGAGATGCTCGAGTTTGAGATGACGATCGACCTGAAAATCGAGCGCGTTTACCACTACGCCTCGCTTCAACTGGCCGAGGACGGCGCGAATCCAGCCTATCTATCGCGTATGGGTCAGTTGCAGAATCTGCTCACCACAATCGGCGAAGCGACTTCCTTCATGACGCCCGAGATTCAGGCGATCCCGGACGAAAAGTTCGCGCAGTTTCTCGACGATCCCTCGCTCGCGGAGTGGCGCACCAGCCTGCGAAAAATTCGCCGGATGAAGCCGCACGTCCTTTCGGAAAAGGAAGAGCGACTCCTCGCGCTCGGGAGCGCGGCACTCGACGGATACGACGACGCTTTTTCGCAGCTGACCGATGTTGACATGAAGTTCGGCGTCCTGCTCGACGAAAAGGGGGAGGAGCGACCGCTCACCCAAAGTTCCTACAGCTCCTTCCTCGTGAAGCGCGATCACGAATTGCGGAAACGCGCCTTTCACCAGTTTTACGCCGAGTTTCAGGATCACCAGTTCACTCTCGCGAGCGCGCTTTCTTATTCGGTGAAGGCGGATGTTTTCCGCGCCCGGGCGCGGAACTATCCTTCCGCTCTGGAGGCTTCGCTCTTCAAGGACGACATCCCGCCTGCCGTCTACGACGCGCTCATCGGGTCCGTCAGGCAAAACCTCGCACCGCTCTTTCGCTATTACGAACTGCGCCGCCGCGTGCTCGGATTAGACGAATTGCACGCCTACGACACCTACGTGCCGCTGGTGGCGGAGATCGAGACCGACATTTCCTTTGACGAAGCGATCAGTGACGTGCTCGCCTCACTGGCGCCGTTAGGCGCGGAATACGTCGATGCGCTCGGTGCTGGCCTCCGCGGCCGCTGGTGCGATCGCTACGAAACGAAGGGCAAACGGAGCGGTGCTTTTTCCTCAGGAAGCTACGGCGCGCCGCCCTATATCCTGATGAATTACAAGCACGACGTCTTCTCCGACGTCTACACTCTGGCACACGAAGCGGGGCATTCGATGCACACCTGGTTCGCGCAACGGACGCAGCTCTACCAGGACGCGAGCTACCCGATCTTCCTCGCGGAGGTGGCCTCGACCTTCAACGAGGAGCTGCTCACTCATTATCTGCTCGAGCGCACGACCGATCCGAAGATGCGCGCTTACATCATAAATCGTCAGATCGACGACATTCGCGGCACGCTCTTCCGGCAGACGATGTTCGCCGAGTTTGAGAAGATCATCCACGCGCTGGAGGAGAGTGGCGAGGCGCTGACGCTCGAGGTTTTCAAAACCGAATATCGCAAACTCCTCGAGGCTTATTTCGGATCGGGCGTAGTGCTCGATCCGGAGCTCGATCTCGAGGGCCTGCGTATTCCGCATTTTTATAGTGCGTTTTACGTTTACAAATATGCGACCGGTGTCTCGGCGGCGATTGCGCTCGCCGAACGGGTCCTCTCGAGCGCGCCCGGCGCGGTCGAGGCCTATCTGGGTTTTCTCAAATCGGGCGGCTCGAAATTTCCGCTCGAGACTCTCCAGGCGGCGGGAGTCGATATGCGAACGCCCGCGCCAGTCGAGAGCACGCTCCGTCTATTTGACCGGCGTTTGAGCGAGCTGGAAGGCCTTTTCTAGACGCGGGTTATGGCGTCCGCTGTCTCCAGCGGACAGAACGAGGGGCGGCGCTCGGGATTGCGCTGAGACAGCGCACGCCACGCCTCTTCCGCAGCGGTGACCGACAGTGGGCCCACCAATTGCTATTCAAAGAGCGAATGAGAATCGACTGGCAATTGCGCAGCGCCTGCGGCTACGCCGAACTCGGGATGGATCGTGAATCCATAGCCGAACTGAATTCCATCCCCAAAGCGCAGCAGGGCCGCCCGGAAGTGCTGCAATTGCGGCTGCACCATCTCATGATGCGCAAATCGTGGCAGCGCGCGCTCATCCTGAGCCGCAAGCTCTGCCGGGTCGCGCCTGATTGCGGCGCCGGTTTTCTTCATGCCGGCTTTTGTTTGAACCAACTCGGTCGCACGGAAGATGCGCGCCGTATTCTTTTGAAAGGCCCGCCGGCTCTGCGGCGGGAGCCGATTTTTTATTACAATCTCGGCTGCTACGAAGCGCTGCTCGGGCACCCGCAGGACGCGCGCCGTTACCTCGAGACGAGCTTCCAGATGGACGGCCAGTTTCGTGTGATCGCGAAAAATGATCCGGATCTGAAGACGGTCCAAGAGCTGTTGTAGCCGGAAGCGGTGATCCGGGCATTCGTGGCGGCGTCTACCCTTGCCGGGGCCATCGACCCCGGCTACAACTGGCCGCCAGCGCTTTTCTTGTGGACCGCGAAATTGAATTGTTAATCGACGACATCGCCTTTGGCGGGAAAGGGGTGGGGCGCGCCGAAGGGAAAGCGGTCTTTGTTCCCTTTGTGATCGAGGGCGAACGAGTCGCGGCGCGTATCGTTAGGGAAAAGAAATCTTTTGCCGAGGCCGAGTTCGTTGAGGTGATGGAACCCTCGCCCCACCGCACGCCGCCCCTCTGTCCCTACTTCGGCCGCTGCGGCGGCTGCAGCTACCAGCACATGAGCTACGAACACGAGCTGCATTGGAAATCGCACCAGGTCGCGCAGGCCTTGCAACGGATCGGGAAATTTCGGGAGCCGCCGCTACGTCCGATCGTGCCTTCGCCGCTCGAATACGAGTATCGCAACCGCATCACCGTGCACGTCGAGAACGGCATTGTGGGATTCTTCCGACACGACGCACATCGGCTGATCGACATCGAACGCTGCTCTATCGCGATGCCGGAAGTGAACGAAGAACTGACCCGCCTGCGGGCACGCCGTCCGCGCGACGGGCACTACACGTTGCGCGCGCGCCACGGGCCGCGGATTTTCTCGCAGACCAACGATGCCGTCGCCACCCACCTGGCCGACACGATCGCGGCTTCGATTCCGCCTGACCAATCGCTCCTCGTCGACGCCTACTGCGGCGCCGGCTTCTTTGCCAAGCGTCTCCTCGAGAAATTCTCCCGCGTGGTTGGTCTCGATTGGGATATCCACGCGATCGCAGCCGCGCAGACGAATGCGACCTCCAGCGAAACTTACCTGGGAGGTGAAATCGCCTCGGCTTTGGCTGAATCGCTCGCCGGTGGCCCTGCCGCCACGACAGTGATTGTCGATCCACCCGCCACTGGGCTCGGAGCCGACGTTCGCGAAATCCTGAGGCGCCATCCGGTTTCGACCCTTCTCTACGTCTCCTGCAATCCGCCCACCCTGGCGCGCGACCTAGCCGACCTCGGCGCGGCCTACCGACTGGAGAGCGTGACCCCGTTCGACATGTTTCCGCAGACGGCCGAGATCGAAGTGCTGGCGCATCTCATCGGTGCCCAGCCGGGAGATTAAACCTCGACCCGCGTGCCCAACTCGACGACGCCGTTAGGCGGAAGACAAAAGTAGGAGGTCACGTCGCCAGCGTTGCGGGTCATCCAGGCAAACAGGGTACCGCGCCACGGAGAGAGCCCAAGTTTGCGTGTTGCGAGGATCGTTTCGCGGCCGATAAAATAAGTGGTGCGCATCGGCTCGATTTGCAGGCTGCGCTCTTTAACCAGCGCGAGGGCGGCTGGGACATCTGGTTTTTCCATGAAACCGAAATGGATTTGCGCCCGCCAAAAGCCTTCCTCCAGTCTCTCCAGTGAAACCCGATCCTTGATGTTGATCAGGTAGGGAACCTCTTCGGTCCGCACGGTGAGCAGAACGACCCGCTCATGCACCACCTTATTGTGTTTGAGATTGTGCAGCAGCGCGAGCGGCGTCCCGTGCCGGTTGCCCGACATGTAGATCGCCGTTCCGGCGACGCGCGCGATCCGTTTGCTCTTCAAGTCCGACAGGAGCGAATCGAGCGGGATGCAGATGTCGCCCAGGTGATCGCGGAGGACGCGGCGTCCCTTCCGCCAGGTCAGCATCAGGAAAAGGATGAAGGTTGAGATAAGAATCGGGACCCAGCCGCCATGGGTAATTTTCAGCATGTTCGCGCTGAAGAAAGCGAGGTCGATCAGGACGAAGAAAGTCGCGACCGGAAGGGCGAGGGGAGCCGGCCAATTCCATCGCCGGCGCGCGACGAGATAGAAAAGAATCGTCGTGATCAACATAGTCGTCGTGATCGCCACGCCGTAGGCTGCGGCGAGGCGGCTCGAGCTGCGGAAACCCAGGACGAGGCCGATGCAAGCCAGCATTAACACCCAGTTGACCACCGGCACGTAGATTTGCCCGATGATGCGTGCCGAAGTGTAAATCACCTTCAACCGCGGGCTGTAGCCGAGTTGAATCGCCTGCATGGTGAGCGAAAAAGCGCCGCTGATAATGGCCTGCGAGGCGATCACCGCAGCGGCGGTTGCGAGCACCACCATCGGGTAAAGCGCCCAGGAAGGTGTCATGCGAAAGAAGGGATTGACCGCTGCGTCCGGTTGATTGAGCAGCAGGGCGCCTTGTCCGAAATAGTTCAGGATCAGCGCCGGGAGAACGACGACGAACCAGGTCAGCCGAATCGGCGCGGTGCCGAAGTGGCCGATGTCGGCATAGAGCGCTTCGCCGCCGGTCACGACGAGGAAGACCGCGCCGAGGACGACAAAACCCTTCTGACCATTCTGGGCGAAAAAAGCGTAGCTGTGCAGCGGGTTGATCGCCGCCAGGACCTCCGGGGCGCGCAGGATGTGATGGACGCCAAGAACGCCCAGTGCCAGGAACCACAAAATCGTGACCGGACCAAAAATTTTGCCGACGCCGGTCGTGCCACGCGATTGGAAAAGGAAAAGCCCGATCAGAATCCCGACCGCCAGCGGGACGACAAATGGATCGAAGAGGGGCGTCGCCACGTGCAAGCCCTCGACCGCACTCAAGACCGAGATGGCGGGCGTGATCATGCCGTCGGCATAAAGCAGCGCCGCCCCGAACAGGCCGAGCAGGAAAACGAATTTCCCGCGATGGACCACCTCGCTGACGAGGGTGGCGAGCGCGAGTATGCCGCCCTCACCGCGATTGTCGGCCCGCAGGATGAGAATTAGATATTTGACCGAAATGATGAGCAGGAGCGACCAGACGATGAGGGAAAGAACCCCAAGGACGTTGGCCGGCGTGGGCGGGACGGCGTGTTCTCCATAAAAACACTCCCGCAGTGCGTAAAGAGGACTGGTGCCAATGTCGCCGTAGACGATCCCCAGGCTGGCCAGGCAGAGCAGGGCGAGCCGCCGTTTCGGTGCGGATGCGACTTTTGTCGATATCGGGGAGGCCGCAGAGACGGGGGCTGCCTCTTGAGTCGCGATGAGCGCGTTCATTCTTGCTCCTTCAGCTTAAGCTAAGCGTCATCCCAGAGTAATTAAAACGGTACTAAAATTCCGGAGCGCCATTTCCCGCCGCGTCGGATGCGCTACCTTTGCAGAGTGCTGGAGTCGTCCGGTTCCCGCGGTCTGGAGAAGCTTTTCGCTGAGGCTCCCCCTCCGGTTACGATCGAAGCAGGTGCCACCCCGGTGCGGCCCGCGCTCCCGCCCCTGAAGGAGTATGCCTTCGTCTTTCTTGGAGTCGGCCTCTTAACGATTCTCTGTTGGCTGGTCCGCCCGCTTATCGCTTACAGCGCCATCTCGCTCATCTTTCTTCTCGGAGTTTTAATGGCCGGAATAGTTTTCCACCGGGGGCCGGTTCTGTTTGCGGCCGCCTTGAGTGCGCTCTCCTGGAATTTTCTCTTCATCCCGCCTCTCTTTACCTTTCACATCGCAAAGTTCGAAGATGTGCTCACCTTCGCGACCTACTTCATTATTGCGATCACGGTCGGGGGGTTGACCTCGCAGCTAAAGGCCCGTGAACATCTCGCGGCCCAGGTTCAGCTCGCCCAGGAATCGGAACGGTTGCGCAAGACCCTGCTCGATTGTGTCTCGCACGAACTAAAGACGCCGCTCGCCGCCATTGGGGCTGCGAGCCAGGAACTGGTGCGCGCCGCGCCTAACGTTCAAAACGTCGAAGCGCTCCAGCAGCTCGCCGGCGAAATTCATCACGGCTCACGCCGTCTCAATCGGGTGGTCAACAACCTCCTCGACATGAATCGGCTCGAGAGCGGTGTCATCCGGGCGCGGCAGGAATGGTGCGACGTGCGCGAGTTGCTCGAGTCCGCAGTGGAGATTGAACGCGAGACGCTCAACGAGCGTTCGGTGCGGCTCGATGTGCCGGATGACCTTCCGCTGGCCTTGATGGATCACGCCCTTATCGAGCAGGCAGTGGCCAATCTCATCGCCAACGCCGTCAGCCACGGCGATTCGCGTTCGCCGATCGAGATCGACGCCGAATATCGTGATCAGCGTCTCGTCATCTCCGTGAGCGACCGCGGGCCCGGCATCCCGGCCGAGACAGCGCGCCTTATCTTCGAAAAGTTCTACCGTGGCGACGGGCGCAAAGCTGGCGGGCTCGGTCTCGGGCTTTCGATTGCACGAGGTTTTGTCGAAGCGCACGGCGGGACCCTCACGGTCGAGAATCGCGATGGCGGTGGCGCGCGTTTCACGATCATCCTGCCAGTCCGGGTGACCGACGGCGACGCGCTTGACGCGACCGCATGAAATCGAAACGCGTCGCTCTCATCATCGACGATGAGAAACAAATCCGCCGCCTGCTCCGGCTCGCGCTGGAAGGTGCGGACCACCAGGTTTTCGAAGCCGACACCGGAGCCGCGGGTCTCGAAGCGATCGTTTACCGCCGGCCCGATATTGTCCTGCTCGATCTCGGATTGCCCGATATGGAAGGGGTCAAGGTCCTACGTAATCTTCGAGAATGGTCCGACGTCCCGGTCCTGATTCTTTCCGTGCGCGACGACGCCGAGGAAAAAGTCGAAGCCCTCGACGCGGGCGCCGATGATTACGTCACGAAACCGTTCGACACCGCCGAATTGCTCGCCCGCATCCGCGCTACTCAACGCCGCTCCCTGAACGAAACAGGCGAACCAGTTTTCAAATCCGGCCCGCTCTGCGTCGATTTCGCGGCGCGCCAGGTGAAACTCAACGGCACCGAAATCAAACTCACGCCGACGGAGTATTCGCTCCTGCGCGTGCTGGTGCAGAACGCCGGAAAAGTCGTTACCCATCGGCAGTTGCTCCGGATCGTGTGGGGAGAAAAAGCCGAAAGCCAGGCGCAATATCTCCGCGTTTACGTGACCCATCTGCGGAAGAAGCTCGAGACCGGCGTTCATGCCTCGAGCCTGATCAAGACTGAGGTCGGAATCGGCTACCGGCTCTCGCTCGAGCCCGACTAGCTCGTTAACGAACTTTTAGCGTTTCTCGCCCCTGTTTTAATTAACGGACCGCTCTGACCCGGGATCACCTTGGGTCATGCAAAACATCGTGATGGCGGTCGCGGAAAAGAAAACAGTTTTCCCGCAAGAGGACCTGCCGAAGCCGCGCCGATTCGAGCGCGAAGTTCCGCCGGACAAATTGTGGGATCGCGGCGGGGAACCCACTCCGCCCTTCTGGACTTGGTTCATCGAGAACCCACGCGTGCCAGGCGCGCATTAGCGCGCCCGTCCCAGCGCAGAAGTCAGTCCCGACACCATGGTAGCACTCCATACCCGCGATTGGGTGCAACTGGCCATCTTCCTAGGCGGGCTCCTCGCCATTACTCCGCCTCTCGGCATCTTTCTCGCCAGAGTCCTTTCTGGTCAGGCGAATTTCCTTACCGGCCTCTTCGGCCCGCTGGAGCGCATCATCTACCGGCTCGGCGCGATCGATCCGGCGCACGAGATGTCGTGGCATGAATACGCCATCGGGCTGCTGCTCTTCAATGTCATCGGCGGCGCGGTCCTGCTCGCACTCGAGCTGACCCAGGCGTGGCTGCCTCTCAACCCCGCGCATCTGCCTAACGTCCCCCTCGCCCTCGCGTTCAACACCGCGATCAGTTTCGCGACCAACACCAACTGGCAGGCCTACGCTGGCGAATCAACCCTGAGTTATTTCACCCAAATGGCCGGTCTTGCGGTGCACAATTTCGTCAGTGCCGCGACCGGCGTGGCGGTGGCTGTCGCGCTCGCCCGCGGACTGGTTCGCCGACAGGCGAAGGGTATCGGAAATTTCTGGGCCGATCTTACCCGCTGCACCCTCTACATCCTGTTGCCGCTCTCCATCATCATCGCCGTCATCCTCATGCAACAGGGCGTGGTGCAGTCGCTCCATCCTTATGTTAACGCGACCGCGCTCGAAGGGGCCACGCAACAAATCCCGCTCGGGCCGGCCGCATCGCAGGTCGCGATCAAGCAGCTCGGCACGAACGGTGGCGGGTTCTTCGGCCAGAACAGCGCGCATCCTTTCGAAAACCCAACCCCGTTGACCAACTTCGTCGAGGTCTTCGTCATCTTCTGGCTCGGCTCGGCCCTAACATACATGTTTGGCAGAATGGCGGGCGATCAGCGCCAGGGCTGGTCGATCTGGAGCGTCATGCTGCTGCTTTTTCTCGCGGGGTTCGCCGTCGTCTGGTGGGCGGAGCTGCAACCGAACGCCGCCCTTGGCCTGACCACCTCCCTCGAGGGCAAGGAAGTGCGCTTCGGACAGTTTAATTCCGCCCTCTTTGCAACCGTTACGACCGACGCCTCCTGCGGCGCGGTCAACGTTATGCACGACAGCCTGATGCCGTTGAGCGGGCTCGTCCTGCTCGTCAACATGATGCTCGGCGAAGTCATCTTTGGCGGGGTCGGCGCGGGCTTTTACGGCATGTTAATGTTCGTGGTCGTGACGGTTTTCATTGCCGGGCTTATGGTCGGCCGCACGCCGGAATATCTCGGCAAGAAAATCGAAGCCCGCGAGGTTACCTGGGCCGTGATCGCGGTCCTGACGCCCTCCCTCTTGATCCTGGTGGGTTCCGCCCTAACGACGGTCTACCCGGCCGCATTGCGCAGCCTGAACAACAGCGGTCCGCACGGCTTGAGCGAGGTGGTTTACGCCTTCACCTCCGCCGCGGCAAACAACGGGAGCGCCTTCGCGGGCCTGAACGCCAACACGGATTGGTATAACTACATGCTGTCCTTGAACATGTTCGTTGGCCGCTTCGCCGTCATTGTCCCGGTCCTCGCCATCGCCGGCAGCCTTGCCGAAAAAAAGGCCAGCGCGGCCTCCAGCGGCACCTTCCCTACCAACGGTCCGCTCTTCACGCTCCTCCTCTTCGGTGTCGTACTCATCGTCGGCGCACTCACTTTCTTCCCCGTCCTTTCACTCGGCCCCGTGATCGAACAATTCCTCATGCAGGCCGGCCGCGTCTTCTAGCTCATGAGCCGGAAACAGAAGTCATCCATCTTCGATCCCACGCTCGTTAGGCCAGCACTTGGGGAGGCGCTGAAGAAGCTCGACCCGCGGGTGCAATGGCGCAGCCCGGTCATGTTTGTCGTCTTCCTCGGCGCGCTCTGGACCTCCGCCATCACGGTGGTGGACTTCGGCAGCTTCAACTTCCAGATCACGCTCTGGCTTTGGTTTACCCTCCTCTTCGCCAACTTTGCCGAGGCGATGGCGGAGGGCCGCGGCAAAGCGCAGGCCGATACCCTGCGCCGGATGCGGACGACCACGATGGCGCGCCGCCTAACGAACAATCACGAGACGAAGATCCCAGCCTGCGATTTGAACAAAGGCGACCTCGTCGTCTGCGAGGCGAACGACATCATCCCGGGCGATGGCGAAGTCATCGAGGGAATCGCGAGCGTCGACGAATCCGCCATCACCGGCGAGTCCGCCCCGGTGATTCGGGAGAGCGGCGGCGATCGCAGCGCGGTCACCGGCGGGACGCGCGTCCTGAGCGATCGCATCGTCGTGCGGATCACGAGCGAGCAGGGAAACACCTTCATCGATCGCATGATCGGTTTGGTGGAAGGAGCGCGCCGGCAGAAGACGCCTAACGAGATCGCGCTCGGCATCCTCCTCGTTAGTCTCACCGTCCTCTTCCTCCTCGTCGTCTTTACCCTTCGTGCCTTCGCCCACTACAGCGAGGCGGCCGCCGAGCAGACCAATGCGGTCAATGTCAGCGTGCCGGTTCTCGTTTCCCTCCTCGTGTGTCTCATTCCGACGACGATCGGCGGGCTGCTCAGCGCGATCGGCATCAGTGGGATCGACCGGCTCGTCAGGCACAACGTGCTCGCGACCAGCGGACGTGCGGTCGAAGCCGCCGGCGACATCGATGTTCTCCTGCTCGATAAGACCGGCACGATCACGCTCGGCAACCGAATGGCTGTCGCGTTTCACGCGGTCACCGGGGTCGAGGGCGAGCGACTTGCGGATTGCGCTCAGCTTTCTTCGCTCGCCGACGAAACCCCGGAGGGACGCTCGGTCGTTGTCCTAGCCAAGGAAAAATATGGGATCCGGGGCCGGCAAATGCACGAACTTCAGGCGACATTTATCCCTTTCGCCGCCCAGACGCGAATGAGCGGCATCGATCTTCACCCGCAGGGCGATCAGCCGGTGCGGAGCATCCGGAAAGGCGCGGCCGAGGCGATCCGCGACTATGTTCAGGACTGCGGCGGCACATTCTCGGATGGGGTGACGAAGACGGTGGAGGAAATTTCGCGTCGCGGAGGCACGCCGCTGGTGGTGGCGGAGAGGGCACAGGCGCTTGGCGTCATCGAGCTGAAGGACGTCGTCAAGGGCGGAATCAAGGAGCGGTTCGCCCAACTGCGCCGGATGGGCATTCGCACCGTCATGATCACGGGCGACAATCCGCTGACCGCCGGTGCAATCGCGGCCGAATCCGGCGTGGACGATTTCATGGCGCAGGCCACGCCGGAGGACAAGCTGCGCCGCATCCGCGAGGAACAAGCCCGCGGCCACCTGGTCGCCATGACCGGCGACGGCACGAACGACGCCCCGGCCCTCGCCCAGGCCGATGTGGGCGTGGCGATGAACACGGGGACTCAGGCCGCGCGCGAAGCCGGTAACATGGTCGACCTCGACAGCAACCCGACGAAGCTCATCCAGATCGTCGAGATCGGGAAACAACTCCTCATGACCCGCGGCGCGCTCACGACCTTCAGCATCGCAAACGACGTCGCGAAATATTTCGCAATCATTCCGGCGATGTTCGGCGCCCTTTACGTAACGAGTGGCGCGAGCGCTGGCCCGCTCGCCACCCTCAACGTCATGCGCCTTCACTCACCCGAGAGCGCGATCCTGAGCGCGGTTATCTTCAACGCGCTCATCATCGTCGCCCTCATTCCGCTCGCTCTCGCTGGCGTGAAATATCAAGCAGTCGGCGCGGTGCAGGTTCTGCGGCGCAACCTTCTCCTCTACGGTCTCGGCGGTCTCGTCGCGCCTTTCCTCGGGATCAAGCTGATCGACCTTGCGCTCGTCGGCCTGCACTTCACCTGACGAATGAAGACCGCGCTGCAATCACTTCGCATCTACCTCGTCCTGACGTTGCTCACGGGCATCCTCTATCCGCTAGCGATGACAGGGATCGCGCAGCTCTTTTTCTCCAAACCGGCCAACGGCTCGCTCGTTTTTGTTGAGGGAAAACTCGTTGGCTCCGAGCTCTTGGCGCAGAAGTTTGAGTCGCCGCGATACTTCTGGTCCCGGCCATCCGCCGCCGACTTCGCAACCGTTCCTTCTGGCGCGAGCAATAAGGGGCCAACAGCTGTCGACCTAAAGCAGGCAATCGCGGAACGCCGGGCGCGCTTCGGGCCGGACGCGCCGGTCGATCTGCTCACCGCGTCGGGGAGCGGACTCGACCCGCACATGTCGCCGGAGGCGGCCCGCTTCCAGACAGCGCGCGTGGCGGCCGCGCGGCATCTGCCTAACGAGACGGTTGCGGCTCTGGTTGATCGGTTGACCGAGCGGCCGCAGTTCGGCTTTCTCGGCGAGCCCCGGGTCAACGTCCTGAAGTTGAACCTCGCCCTCAACGACCTCCATTAACCCCTTTCCGGACTGTGCTTTTCCCTGTCGCGCCTTAAACTAACGAACATGGCGGAGACGCCAACACGGAGTCCGGACGAAATCCTGGCGCGCATCCAACGCGAGGAGGCGAAGTCGGCCCGCGGCTGGCTGAAGATCTTCTTCGGCATGTGCCCGGGGGTCGGCAAAACTTTCGCCATGCTCCAGGCTGCGCAACAGGCGCAGCAGGATGGCCGCGAGGTAGTGATCGGGATCGCCGAGACGCACGGCCGGGCCGAAACCGAGGCGCTCCTAGACGGCCTTCCGATCGTTCCGCGCGCCGAGCTGGAGTATCGCGGAACGAAATTGAGCGAGATGGACCTGGATGCGATTCTCGTCTGGCATCCCCAGATCGCTGTCGTCGATGAGTTGGCCCACACGAACGCGTCCGGTTCCCGCCACCCAAAGCGCTATCAGGACGTGCTCGAGTTGCTCGAGACCGGGATCGATGTCTTCACCGCCGTCAACGTTCAGCACCTTGAAAGTCGCCGCGACACCATTCAGCAGATCACCGGCGTGGTCGTCAGGGAAACCGTCCCCGATTCCATTCTCGATACGGCGAACGAGATCGTGCTCATCGACCTGACCCCGGAGCAACTCCGCGCCCGCCTCGCGGAAGGCAAGGTTTATCTCGGTGACCGGGCTGCGGCCGCGGCGGAAAATTTCTTCCGCGAAAGCAACCTGACGGCCTTGCGTGAGATGGCATTGCGAGTCGTGGCGGAACACGTTGATCGCGACCTGCGCGACATCATGCAGGAGGAGCGGATCCCGGGCCCCTGGAAAAGCAGCGACCGCCTCCTCGCCGCGATTCGCGGGGGAGCGACCTCGGAAAAGCTAATCCGCTACACCCGCCGGTTGGCCACCTCGATGGAAGCTTCCTGGATTGTCGCGAACGTCGATACGGGTGCGCCGCTGAGTGAGCCACAACAGGCCCAACTCAACCGCGACCTCGCGCTCGCGCGCAGGCTCGGGGCGGAAGTCATCAGCACGCCGGGAACGCATGTCGGCGAAGCCCTTCTGCATCTTGCGCAACAACACAACGTGACCCAGTTCATTCTCGGCAAACCACCCGGGAGACGCTGGCCGTTCCGGCAAGCATCGCCGGTCGATTGGCTCGTCCGGCACAGCGGCGAGATCGACATCCACATGATTCGCTCGGACGAAGAACCGATTGTCAAGCGGGAACGCCGCCTCTCTGATTTGGTCTGGCGCGAATACGGGCTCGCGATTGTGATCGCCGCGGTCGTGACGGCGTTCTCCCTCGCCATCTTCCAGTTCACCGGCTATTGGGCCGTCGCCCTCATTTATCTCTTGGCGGTGACTGTCGCCGGTTTGCGGCTCCACCGCGGGCCGACGCTCCTCCTCGCGACCCTGAGCGCGCTCCTATGGAACTTCCTCTTCATCCCGCCGCGCTTCACCTTCTACATCAGTCAACTGCCGGACTTCATGATGTTCGGCATTTACTTCGTCGTCGCGCTCGTCATCGGCCATCTCGCGGCGCAGTTGCGTGAGCGCGAAGAAGTGGAACGCCGGCGCGAAACCCGCGCCACCACTCTTTATCAATTCACGCGCGCCCTCGCCGCCAGCGGCGAGCTGGCTGAAGGCCTGGAGGCAGTCGTTAGGCTAATCCAGGAAAACTTTCGCGCCGAGTGTGCGGTCTATCTTCGCTCCGAAAGCGGCCTTGCGCCGCATCCGGCCAGCTCCTTCCGCAGCACGGAGAAGGATGAAAGCGTGGCAGCCTGGGCCTTTCAAAAGAAGCGCGCTGCCGGGATGTCGACCGATACCCTGCCGGAATCGGCCGCGCTTCATTTGCCATTGCTCGCCGGCGGTGGAGTAGAAGGCGTGCTCGCGGTCCGCCTCCCGCTGGCGCCTTCGCATGAGCAACGGGAGTTACTCGACGCTTTGGCGGCCCAACTCGCTCTCTACTTGCACAAAGAGCGCGCGCTCCAGGAGAGTCGCGAGGCGCAGGTCGCGAACCAATCGCAGAAGCTGCAGAAGGCACTCTTCGACCTCGTCTCCCATGAGCTGAAAACCCCGCTCGCCGCGATGTCCGCCACCTTGCAACAGGCGCAGCCCGATTGCGCCGAACTGCGGGAAGCCGCCCACCGTCTCACAAGGACGGTCGAGACTTTGCTCGACGCCACCCGGCTGGAGTCGGGGTTGCTCCAGCCGGTCCGTGAATGGTGCGAACCGGGCGAGCTGCTCCGCGAAGCAGCCCGCCAGGCCGATCTGCGGCGGCCGGTCAGCATCACGATCGGCGACGACCTCCCGACGGTTTCGGTCGACGCAGGTCTGATCGAGCAGGCGCTCGCCGCTCTATTGAGCAACTCGGCAAATTACAGCCCAGCGAACGAGCCGATCGAGGCGAGCATCCGGCGCGACGATAATACCTTGGTCTTCGCCGTGTCGGATCGCGGTTCCGGCCTCGCCCCGGGCGAGGAAACCAAAGTGTTTGAGAGATTCTACCGCGGCGCCGGTAAACCAGCCGGCGGCCTCGGTCTCGGCCTCTCCATCGCCCGGCAATTGGTCGAAGCCCACGGTGGTATGATTACCGCGCAGAACCGCCCGTCAGGTGGTGCGCGTTTTTCGATCCGGTTGCCACTCGGCGAGCCGATGCAATTGCCGCCTGAAGCCGCAGCCTAGTTATCCGCTGTCTTTTGGTAATCCAGTCGCCGAATCGCTCGCAACCGATCATCGAGGGCGGCAATCTCGTGCGCGAAGTTTCCAGTCTGCCGGAGGAAATCGACCTCGTCGTCTATGCCTAGCGATTGAGAAAAGCGAAGTAGACCGCCGCCACGATACACAGATAGGCGGCGGCGATGTTCCAGCGGATCGGCGAGCGGAAAAGCGCGTAGGCGACGACAGTGAAGACCACCAGAGTGATGCATTCCTGGAGAACCTTAAGCTGCGGGACGCTCCATTGATTGGAACCGATCCGGTTTGCCGGGACCCGAAAGAGGTACTCGAAGAACGCCAGACCCCAGCTCGCCAGGATGACGATCCAAAGCGGTTGATCCTTAAACTTCAGATGTCCATACCAGGCAAGATTCATAAAGGTATTGGAAATCGTCAGCAAGATGATGGTTTTCATGCGTTGCCGATTCGTGCGCAACGCCATCTCCGCGCTTGCTCCGTGCCCGGGTTCCGCGACGCCGGCGGCGGGAGGACCTCCGGCGGCGGGGCGCATTCGAGAAATAACTTGCCCGGCGTTCGGATGCGTTGGTTACTGCCCTCGCACCACTCATGGCTGAATCCCTTATCGAAGCGCCGGGTGTGCATCGGCCCCGAAACGTCGACTGGAAGCGGGCGGCCGCCCTCCTTTACGGCGATTGGGGCACGAGCAAGGCTTACGTTATCGGCCTCGCTTTTGTCGCGGCCGGGTTCTCGTCTTTTCCGCTCATTCTCGCCGTCTGCGCGCTGACGGCGGTGGTCGGTTTCAATTACATCATCATCTGCGCGCACTTCCCCGACGGCGGCGGCGTTTATTCTGCCGCCCGCTCGCAAAGCCGCTTCCTCGCTTCAGCCGGTGCGCTCCTCCTGGTGGCGAATTTCCTCGTCACCGCCGCGCTCAGCGGCTGGGCGGCAGTGAGCTACTTTGGCGTGGCGCCCGGCTACGCACGCGTCGCCACCATGGCGCTCGTGCTCGTGGTCGGCGTAATCAATTTCTTCGGTCCCAAACACAGCGGCAGTGTTTCCATTTACCTCGCCATCCCGGCTGTTCTGACGGTCCTGGTCATTATCGGATTGAGCAGCGGGTATTTGAACACGACCCATCTCGAGCCGCGCCACGCCAATCTTGGGGTGGCCTGGACGCAATTTGTCGGCGTCATCCTCGCCCTCAGCGGGGTCGAGGCGGTCGCAAACATCACGGGCGTGATGAAGCTCGATCCGGGCTCGACCCCGGAGCATCCGAAAGTCACGCGGACGGCCGCGAAGGCGATCATCCCGGTGGCGATCGAGGTCGTGGTTGGCACCGCGCTGCTCGGCTGGGCCATGCTTTCGATGCCGAAAATGTTTACTCTGGAGCTGACTGCGCACTCGGAGGACATGTTGCGTTTTCTTGGCGAACACTACGGCTCGCTCGTCGTCGCGCAGTGGTTTGGGAGCGCCTTCGGCATCTTTGTCGGCGTCGTTTTCGGCCTGCTTCTTTTCAGCGCGGTCAATACCGCGGTCGTCGCGCTCATTGGCGTCATCTACATGATGGCGCAGGACGGCGAGATGCCGAAGCAACTGGCGAAACTCAATCGTCACGGCGTGCCGCGCATACCGCTCTTTGTCGCGGTCGTGATCCCGATCGTGATCTTGGCCGTCACTCCGAAGTTCGAAGGCCTCGCCGGTCTCTACGCGATCGGGGTGGTGGGCGCGATCGCGGTCAATCTCGGGGCGTGCACTTTTAACAGGCACCTCGATCTCACCTGGTACCAGCGCCTCCTGATGGGCGTTACGTTCCTCATCCTGACCGCGGTCGAACTGACGATCGCGAAGACCAAGCCGGACGCGCTCTTCTTTGCCATTTGCGTGCTTGGGATCGGTCTCGCCCTGCGCGCTTATTCGCACAAACTCTCCGGGCTCAAGACCGTCACGATGACAAAGGAGGTGGCGGAAATGGTCGCGCCCAATCTCCCGGAGACTATGAAGCCGAAGCTGGAGGAAGGGCAAAAGATCATGGTCGCGGCACGTGGAATTAATCCGGTCTTGAATTTCGCGCTGGAAGAAGCGGCCCTGCGCAAAGCGGTCCTTTGCGTCGTCTACATCAAGGAGATCGCGGTCTATTTTTCCGGTGCGCCGGCCGTTCTCGGGAGTTCGAAATGGAAAGACGACGCCCAGGCCCGAGCGATCATGTCGCTCATGCTCAAGGAAGGCGAAGAGCGCGGTGTCTGCGTGCAGCCCGTCTACGCGGTGAGCGAGGACGCCTCGGCCACGATCCTCGATCTCGCGGCGACGTTAGGCGTGGATTACATCATCCTCGGCGCCTCGCAGCGTCGCACCCTGGCGGATTTGCTCAAGGGCAGCGTCGCCACCCAAATTGCGCAGCACCTGCCGGAATCGATCCGACTCGTGATCTTCGGTTAAATCGCGTTCACTCTACTTTAGTGACAGCGCCCAAAGTCTTAATCGCAGATTCCATTTCGACCCGTGGCGTTGAGGAACTGGGCGCCGATGGTGCGCTCGAGGTCGTCGTCCGTACCGGACAAAGCGAAGCGGAGTTGGTCGCGCAGATTCCCGACTTCAGCGCCATCGTCGTGCGCAGCCAGACGAAAGTGACGGCGCCAGTCCTGCAGGCCGGGACGCGCTTGAAGGTCGTCGGTCGCGCCGGCGTCGGCGTGGACAACGTCGATGTCGAAGCCGCCACCCGCCGCGGCGTGATCGTGATGAATACGCCGGGCGGCAACACCATTTCGACCGCTGAGCACGCTTTTTCGCTCCTCGTTTCCGTGGCGCGCAAGATCCCGCAAGCCCATTCCAACCTCCAATCCGGGAAATGGGACCGGAAAAAATTCGAAGGGATCCAGCTTTATAACAAAACGTTAGGCATAATCGGGATGGGCCGGATTGGCTCCGAGCTGAGCCGGCGCGCGATCGCCTTTGGAATGCGAGTTTTGGCTTACGATCCATATCTTTCCTCGACCCGTGCGCGCTCCCTCCAGGTCGAACTGGTGGAGGAAATCGATGAGCTCCTCCCGCTGGCCGATTTCCTGACTTTGCACACTCCGCTCACGCCCGAGACGCACCACCTGCTCAACGCCGCGCGCCTAACGAAAACGAAACGCGGCGTCCGCCTGATTAACTGTGCCCGTGGCGGCTTGATCGACGAAGCAGCGCTGGTCGAGGCGCTGGCCAGCGGCCAGGTTGCGGGCGCGGCGCTCGATGTTTTCGAAACCGAACCGCTCCCGGCCGATTCGCCCTTGCGCGGGATACCGAACCTGATTCTCACTCCCCACCTCGGCGCCTCCACGGTCGAGGCGCAGGAAAGTGTCGGGATCGAAATTGCGCAGGCTATTCGCGACGCGCTTTTGCACGGCACGATCCGGAACGCGATCAACATGCCCAACCTCGACGCCAAGACGCTCGCTATCATCGGGCCGCATCTGCGTTTCGGGGAAAAGCTCGGGCGTTTTCTCTCCCAGGTCTCGCCCAAGCGGGTCGAAAATCTGCACATCAACTACAGCGGCAAAGTGAACGAGGTCGATACCACCGCGATCACCCGCTCGATCCTGAAAGGCTTTCTCCATCTTGCCGGCGGCGACGACGTGAACGAGGTCAACGCGCCCGCGTTTGCCGCGACGTTAGGCATCAAAGTCACCGAGTCGCGTCTCAGCGCGCCGGGCGATTACACCGATCTGCTCGAATTGACCGCCGAAGCGGAAGGCAAAACGCTTGCCGTGGCGGGCGCGTTTTTTGGCGCCACCCCGCGGATTGTCAGTATTAATAGTCGCCCGGTGGAAGCGCGTCCGCACGGCGTCCTGCTCGTCCTCGAGAACACCGATCGCCCCGGCATGATCGGACGTATCGGGACATTGTTAGGCACACACGGCGTCAATATCGCGACCATGTCGCTGAGCCGGAACCAGGCCGGCGGCCGGGCTCTGACGGTGCTCAATCTCGATACCGCGCCGCCGCCCGAGCTGCTCGCCGAGATCGCGCAGAGCGACGACATTCATAGCGCGCAGGTGGTGGAATTGTAACGACACAAAACCGTTGCCCTCGCCGCGTTCGGTTCCTAGCATCAAACTATGAGCGCTATTCTCTGGACCCTCATCATCGGCCTCGTCGTGGGTGCAATCGCCAAACTTCTCATGCCGGGGAAAGATCCCGGCGGCTGCATCATCACCATCCTGCTCGGCATTGCGGGCGCATTTGTCGCCGGCTACCTCGGCCGTGTCCTCGGCTGGTATCAACCCGGTCAGCCGGCGGGTTTCATCGCTTCGGTTATTGGCGCGATGATTCTCCTGCTCATCTACCGGATGATCGCAGGCAAGCGCGGCTAATTTCCTGACGAGTCCCGGCCCCGGCTTGTCCAGAGCCCTGCGAAATAGCCATTGTCGCTGGCGGCAAAGGATTCCGAGTCCATCTTATGCGACAGCCGTCGGGTTGCTTCCCGCGCGCGACGGCGTCACTGAATCTTAACCGGAGGACATTTCCATGCTGGCAAACAAGAAAGTCGTCGAAGCAATCAACAAACAAATCGGCAACGAGTTTGGCGCGGCCATGCAGTACGTTGCGATCGCGTCCTATTTCTCGGTCGAGGCGCTGCCGCAGTTGGCCGAACATTTTTTTCGCCAGGCGGCCGAAGAAAACGATCACGCGATGCGGTTCATTCGATACGTCATCGACACCGGCGGCCTGGTCGTCATTCCGGCGATTGCCGCACCGCAGCCGACCTTCAAAACGGCCGAGGAAGCGATTCAGCTTTCGCTCGACCAGGAAATCGAAGTCACGCACCAGATCAACGCACTCGTCGAGTTGGCCCGGGCGAAGAACGACTTCATCACGAACAATTTCCTGCAATGGTTCCTGACCGAACAACTCGAGGAAGTCTCTTCGATGGATACGCTGCTCAAGATCGTGCAGCGGGGCGCGAATAATCTCCTGAGCGTCGAAGAATATCTCGTGCGGGTGGGCGTGAAGGGCGCCGGACCCGAGGCGCACTGATCGCCGCTATTCGACGGTTACGCTTTTCGCCAGGTTGCGCGGCTTATCGACGTCGCGGCCGAGGGCGACGGCCAGATGGTAGGCGAAAAGCTGGAGCGGGATGACGGTCAGGACCGGCATCACGACGTCCTCCGCGTCGGGCACGAGGATGAGATCGTCGGCGATGCCTTTCAACTTGGCCGCGCCGCTTTCGGTCGTGACCGCGATGATCGGGCCTTTCCGCGCGCGCACCTGCTCGATGTTATTCAGGTTCTTGGAAAAAACCGCGTCGTCCGGCGCGATGAAAACCGAAGGCAGCTCCGGCTTAACGAGCGCAATGATGCCGTGCTTGAGCTCCGCGCTCGGATGACCTTCGGCGTACAGATAGGTGATCTCCTTTACCTTCAGCGCCGCTTCGAGCGCGATCGGAAAATTGAGCTGGCGACCGAAGAACAACATCCCGGAGGCGTCGACATACTTCTGCGCGATCTCTTTGATCTGGTCGGTCATCTTGAGCAACTGCTCGATTTTCTCCGGCAATCCTTCGAGCGCTTCGATGATGCAGGTGCCTTCCGCGGTCGAAAGATGGCGCATCCGGCCTAACAAGAGGCCGATCAAATTCAGGATCACGACCTGGGAAGTAAACGACTTGGTCGCGGCCACACCGATCTCGGGCCCGGCATGCATGTAAACGCCGCCGTCGCTCTCCCGCGCGATCGTGCTCGCGACGTTGTTGCAGATGCCGAGCGTGCGGTAGCCCTTGCGCTGGCTCTCGCGGAGCGCGCCCAGCGTGTCCGCCGTCTCCCCGCTCTGGCTGATCGCGAAGACGAGGGTGTCACGCGTCATCGGGGTGTTGCGGTGGCGAAATTCACTCGCGTATTCCACTTCAGTCGGGACCTGAGCGAGCTTTTCGATCAGGTATTCGCCCACCATCCCGGCGTGCAGCGCGGTCCCGCAGCCGGTCAAAACGATCCGCCCGACGTCGCGCAGTTCCGCCGGGGTCATATTCAATCCGCCTAACTTTGCCGTGCATTCTTCGAGACTGAGCCGGCCGCGCATCGCGTCGCGCACTGAGCCGGGCTGCTCGAAGATTTCCTTCAGCATGTAGTGCGGGTAATCGCCCTTCTTGATGTCCTCGGCGGTGAACTCGACTTTGCTGATCGAATGGTTTCCGCGTTCGCCGGCGAGCGAGCTGATTTCGAATTTGTCGCGCTCGACCGCGACGAGATCGAAGTCGTTCAGATAAACAGCGTCGCGGGTGTAGGCGACGATCGCGCTCACATCGCTGGCCAGAAAATTCTCGTCTTTCCCGACCCCGAGGACGAGCGGGCTGCCGCGGCGCGCGCCGACGATGAAATCGGGAATATCGGCGTGCACCATTGCGATGCCGTAGGTGCCGATGACCTGCTGCAGAGCGCTGCGAAGCGCTTCGACGAGGAGGGCCTTGTGCCGCCGGGGGTCGGTCACGCCCTTGGCGGAGTCGTCATAGATTTTTCCAACCAGATGGGCCAGCACTTCGGTATCGGTTTCGGAGGTGAAATGGTGCTCGCCCTCCTGCAGGAGCGCGTCTCGAATTTGGGCATAGTTTTCGATCACGCCGTTGTGGACGAGAGCGAGTTTGCCGCTTTCATCGAAATGCGGATGCGCATTTTCATCGGTCGGCTTGCCGTGGGTCGCCCAGCGGGTGTGGCTGATGCCGTAGGTTCCGGTCGCCGGATTTTCCGCCATTAACTTCGAGAGCCCGGCGATACGGCCCGCGCACTTCCGGGTCTCGACGTGGTCACCATCGACGATCGCGACCCCCGCGGAATCATAACCGCGGTATTCCAGCCGGCGCAGCCCATCCAGTAAGATGGGTCCTGCTTCCGCTCGACCGACGTATCCGACGATGCCGCACATAAGTTAGGGCGGAAGCGTGACACCGACGGCGACCGGGCGCAAGGAACCGTCCCATCGCTCCATTCGATTGCGATTACGAGGAAGATGGACGCTTGCCGGAAGCTGGTTCATCTTGCGAGGTTTCATGCCTCAATCACCCGCACTGCCGCCTGGTACGACGCAACGCACCCTTTCCATCATCATGGGTGGCGGAGCCGGAACCCGTCTCTTTCCGCTGACCAAGGACCGCTCCAAGCCGGCAGTGCCGTTAGGCGGAAAATACCGGCTGGTCGATATCCCGATCAGCAATTGTCTCAACTCCGGGCTGCGCTCGATTTACGTCCTGACGCAGTTCAACAGCATGTCGCTCCACCGCCATATTCAGGCGAGCTACAAGTTTGATAATTTCTCGCGCAGTTTCGTCGACATCCTCGCCGCCCAGCAGACCCCCGAGGGCGCGCAATGGTACCAGGGCACGGCCGACGCGGTCCGGCAGAATTTGCGCTATTTTCTCGAACAGCCCTACGATTATTTCCTCATCCTGAGCGGCGATCAGCTTTATCGGATGGATTTCCGGACGCTGCTCCATCAGCACATTCGCTCGGGGGCAGAGATCACTCTTGCGACCACGCCGGTGCAACGCGCCGCCGCCTCGGATTTCGGGATCATGCTGAGCCGGCCCGACCACCGGATCACGCGCTTCGAGGAAAAGCCGAAGGAGGCCGCTCTGCTCGACGAGCTGAAACTTGATCGCGAACTCCTCGAATCAATCGGGAGCAAGGCCGATGAAGAACTCTTCGAAGCTTCGATGGGCATCTACGTTTTCAATCGCCAGGTGCTGGTCGATTGCCTCGATAGCGACCTGGACGATTTCGGGAAACACGTCATCCCCAAGGCGATCGGCGAACGCCACGTCGACTCCTACATTTTTAAGGGCTACTGGGAGGACATCGGAACGATCCGCGCTTTTTATCAGGCGAATCTCGATCTGACCGATTTGCAGCCGCAGTACAGTTTTTTTGAGGCGACAGCTCCAATCTACACTCATCCGCGATTCTTGCCGGGGAGCAAGATCAACGGCGCCACCCTGCGCCAGGCGATCATCTCGGATGGCTGCATTATCTCCGATGCCCACATCGAGCGGAGCGTGATCGGTGTGCGCAGCATCATTCGGAGCGGAGCGACGATTCGCAATAGTGTGGTGATGGGAGGCGACCATTTCGAAGGCGCTGCGCCGCAGCCGGCAGGCGATGTCCCGCGGATCGGGATCGGGCGCAATTGCGTCATCGATCGCGCGATCATCGACAAGAATGCGCGCATCGGGGACGGTGTCGTGATCACCCCGGAAGGCAAAGAGGCGAACTTCGACGCCGGCAATTATTACATCCGGGACGGGATCGTCGTGGTGCCCAAGGATGCGGTCATCCCGGCAGGCTTTTGGATCTGAGAGCGGACGCGGGGCGCGCGAACGTTAATTATCGATCGAGGCGCCGGCGGCGCCGCCGCCCAGTCCGCCAGGAACGTTAGCGCCGCTTTCCCACTTGGCTGGCTTATTCCACGGGATCGAAGACTCCCTGCGGGCATCGGGATCTTCAATCAAAGCGGTCCGCGGTTTGTCTGTCGTCGCGCAGGAGGAAAAGAGAACCACGCAGGGGGCGGCTAGCGCAATCGTCAGAAAAAGGCTGTGTAATTTACGAACGGGTATTTCCAGCATATACGACGGTATCTCCGGGCTGCACCTGGACGCCGCGCGCCAGGGTGTTGCTCAAGATATCGCCTATCGAAGTGGTCGGTTCAACTGAGGAGATGCGGATCTTGCCAATCAGCGCTCCCTGGCGCATGACGAGCATTTCGGAATTTGGGACAACCCCCTGGCGATCTCCCATGTCGAGGACAACAAAGTTGTAGGCTTGGTTGACCGCCAGCACGATCCCGTGCACGCCGGCAGCGTTCACGCCCGACTCGCGCCGCTTCTTGTCCTGCTCCATCTCAGCCACCTTGTCCTGGGCCATTTTCACCTTGTCGGCCAGAATACTCTTTTCCTGCTCGGCGGCTTCAAGTTGCTGCTTGGCGTCGTCGAGCATCGCTTTCATCTCGTTCGGCGAGACTCCGTCCGGCGCGCCCGGCACGCCGGCGACGGTTGCCGCAGCTACTTGTCCCTCCAGTTCTTTGATACGGGTGTCGTTTGCCTGGAGATTGGATTCGAGTTCAGCCTTTTCGTTCTGCGCCTTGCTCAGGTCCGCCTCGGCGGCGATTGCTTTTGCTTCCGCCGCGGTTGCCTTGCTTTGCTCGGCCGCGAGAGCCGCTTCTTTTGCCTTCAGTTTCTTTTCGCCCGCCGTCCGCGCCCGGTCCGACATGTCGCGCGCCGAAATTGTCGTAGCCAGTTCGCTTCTTAGATCCTTGACCTTATTTGTGTTTAAGAATCCGAAGACGAGCGACAACGTCATCAGGAACATGGAAATCCCGATTAAGATCTTGGGCATGGCGGCGGGTGGCTGGGGTAGGGCGATATTGGACAAAGACGCTAAGGCAGCGTTCTAGCTGGTCGAGCCGGTCAAAAGCAACATCCTTTTGCCGGGTTTTTCCTTGGTCCCGAAAAGAATCCCATTTTCCAAGCGTACCGGGAAGACGATTCGAAATTGCGCCGCTCGCGCTTCCGCCTTATAGCAACTGCCTCATGGGCCAACAACACCGAGTCAAAGTTAAGCGGAAGCGCCGGAAAGCGTACGTCGAACGCAAACGCGCAGCGGCCAAAACTCCGCGCCGTCCGGCGGCGAAGGCGCGAGCCAAGAAAGCGCCTGCGGCGAAAAGCGCTCCTGCCGAGGCGAGTTGATCCGGACCGGGCGACCGCCTTATCCTGAGCGGTGCGGCCGCAATATCTATTGGTCGACGGGCACAGCATCATTTTCGCCTGGCCCGAGCTGCGTTCCCTGCACGAACGCCGCACCTCGCTCGCTCGCGAAGCGTTGACCCGCCAGTTGCGCGAATTCCAGGATTGGACCGGGATCCACGTTGTGGTCGTCTTCGATGGCCGCGGCAGCGCCATCTCGCACGAAGCCGAACCGGGCGAAATTCAGGTCTTCTATTCCCGCCTCGGGCAGACCGCGGACTCGATCATCGAGCGCTTGGCGAGCAAGTACGCCGAGCGTTATCGGCTGATCGTTGCGACGGGCGATTATCTGGAACAGGAAACGGCGAGCGCGAGCGGGGCGGAAACCCTTTCCCCGGAAGGTCTGCGCGAGCTCTTGCGCGACGCCCGGCCTCGTTAGGCCGCTCCAAGCAGGGCGGGCCGGGTGGCGGGGAGCGATTCGCGACCGGCGCGTTGCCGGCTGGTCGCCAGAACCCGGGACAGGACGCAATAAAGTTGGTCGACCGGCAGGTTCTTGCTCACGTAGCCGTTCGCGCCGGCGCGCAGAGCGGCGTGCATCTTTTCCTCGTCGTAGCCGACTCCAGTGAAGACGATAATCGGTAAGCTGGGCTGAATCTCCCGGATGAAGGCGATAAGTGAGATGCCGTCGACTTTCGGCATATTGAGGTCGACCACGACCACTTCGCAGTCATGCACCTCGAGCCAGGTCGCGGTCTGGAAGCTCTCCGTCAGAGTGGCACAGCTATGGCCTTTTTGCTTCAGGTAGGCGGCGAGAAACCGGGTGATCGATGGGTCGTCATCGATGACAAGGAAATCTGCGCCGCACTCGCGATTCAGGATTTTCATAGGTGCAAGAGCTGGAGGGGGAGGCAGTTCTTATAATTTCTAGAACCGTATAAGCAGTAACCTTGCCACCGGCCAAATAGCATGAAAGTTCGGAAGAACGCTCTTCTTGCGGGGGAGGGCGTTAACTAAAAGCAACCCGTTCTAGTGTGCGCTGACCTCAGCGCATGCATCCTCCGAGCCGAATGCGCTTTTCTCCGCTGGGGGCAGCGAACGCTTCAAGCGGATTAGGCCTAACGAATCCTTCCGGCTGGACGGAAACGCAAAACTTTTCGTTGAAGAGCGAGGGGCGAGACCGCAGCGTAATCGCCCAATGTCCCGCGAATACACGCTTCAGCGCGCCCCCTCCGCGGTCACGATCAGCATCGACTACGCGGCGGAGCTGAACGAGCAACAATACGCTGCCGTGACCGCGCCGCCCGGCCCGCTCCTCGTCATCGCCGGCGCTGGTTCGGGCAAGACTCGGACCCTCACTTATCGCGTCGCCTACCTCCTCGAAAACGGCATCGACCCACGCAACATCCTCCTTCTCACCTTCACGAACAAAGCCGCCCGCCAAATGCTCGACCGGGTCGCGAATCTCCTCCCGATGGACGCGAGCGGACTCTGGGGCGGGACTTTCCACTCCATCGGTAACCGGATGCTGCGCCGGCACGGCAGTGCGCTCGGTTACACGAGCGGATTCACGATCATGGATCGCGAGGACCAGAAGGATCTGCTCAACTCCGTCGTCGCGGGGAGCGGGATCGATCCGAAGGAGATCCGCTTTCCGAAGGGCGACGTGCTGGCGGACATCTTCAGCTTTGTCGTTAATACCGAGCGGCCGATCGAGGAATTGCTCGCGGAAAAATTTCCCTATTTCCTCCCGCTCCTCGAGCAGATCAAAGACGTGCACGTGCGCTACGAAAAGCGCAAGAAATCGACCAATTCGCTCGACTTCGACGACCTGCTGGAAAAAACGCTCCGGATGCTGAAGGAGAACGAGGAGATCGCGGCATTTTACCGGCGGCAATTCCAGTTCATCCTCGTCGACGAATACCAGGACACAAACAAGATCCAGGCCGATTTCATCGACCTGCTTGCGGTGGAGCACCAGAACGTCATGGTGGTCGGCGACGACGCGCAGTCGATCTATTCCTGGCGCGGGGCCAATTTCCAAAACATTCTCGCTTTTCCGCGGCGTTATCCGAAGGCGCAGGTCTTCAAGATAGAGCTGAATTACCGAAGCGTGCCGGAGATTCTGCAGGTCGCGAACGCCGCCATCTCGGCCAACACCCAGCAATTCCGGAAACAACTCAGCGCCACGCGCCTAACGAAACAGGCGAGACCCGCCATGGTCGCCCTGAACGACGGCGGCGAGCAGGCGCTCTTCATCGCCCAGCGCATCCTCGAGCTGCGCGACGAAGGGATCGAGCTGAACGAAATTGCGGTCCTTTACCGCTCGCACTATCACGCGGTTGAGTTACAACTCGAGCTTTCTCGCCGCGGTATTCCTTATCAGATCACGAGCGGCATTCGGTTTTTCGAGCAGGCGCACATTAAGGATGTTGCTGCCTTCATTCGTTTTGTCGCCAATCCGCGCGATGAGGTAGCCTTCAAACGCATGGTCCGTCTTCTGCCCGGGATCGGCGGGAAGAGCGCGGAAAATCTCTGGCGCGCCTGGGAGGAATCGCTCGGAAAAGATTCGGTAATCGTTTCCTGGAGCAATCGACTGTTGCCCATGGCGGTCGGCGCACGCGCCACACGATCCTGGCAGCAACTGGCTGATACCCTGGACGAGATTGCGCCTAACGGAGAACCGAAGCAGCCGACCGAGATGATTATGTCGATCGTGGAAGCGATCTACGACGACTATGCCAAAGCCACTTTCGCCAATTACGAGCTTCGCAAGGAGGACCTGAGCCAGTTAGCCGGCTTTGCGCGTCAGTTTAAGGACATCCACGAATTTCTCTCCCAGCTCGCCCTCATCAGTAACGTCGATGCCGAGCCGGCGGTGAACCAGGCCGGCGACACCGAAGCGGTCAATCTTTCGTCCGTTCACCAGGCCAAGGGCCTCGAGTTTTACGCCGTCTTCGTCATCTGGCTGACCGACGGGATGTTCCCGAGCACCCGCTCGCTCGATACGCGCGAGGCGATCGAAGAAGAGCGCCGCCTCTTCTACGTTGCCGTGACCCGCGCGCGTGACGAACTCTACCTCACCTATCCGCACATGCGTCTCAACGCCGGCTACGGCGACATGTTCCAGCGCCCCTCGCGCTTCCTGAAGGAAATTCCGACCACGCTCGTCGAGGACTGGAACGTCCGGCGGCGCTGATCTGTCGCAAGCCTCCTGATCGAATGCCGGGCGCCCTAAACGAATGAATCTTTCGCCTAACGAAAAGATGGCCGGCGTTCTCGCCCCGCTTTTTGCCCTTCGCACTGAGGACGATCTCGGGGTCGGCGATGTTGCTGCTCTGCGGCAATTCATCGACTGGTCTCGCGCGATTGGCTTTCGGCTCGTGCAACTCCTGCCGATCAACGAAACCGGCGGCGATAATAGTCCCTACAACGCGATCAGCTCGCGCGCGATCGACCCGACCACGCTCCACTTCGCGCCGGGCAGCCCGGAGGATTTGTCGGAAGAAGCGTTTGCGGAAGTGACCGGGGGCGTCGACCTCGCGGCGCTTTGCCGCGGGAGCGTGAAATACGAGATCGTGAAGCCGCTGAAAAGGAAGCTTCTCGAATGCGCCTTTGCCGCTTTCCTGACCCGCAGCGATTCCGGCGCAGACTTTGCCGGCTTCTGCGAAAAAGAGAAATCCTGGCTCGAGGATTACACTTTTTTTCGGGTCCTGATGGAGCTCAATGGAGAGCGCGAGACCTGGGATGCTTGGCAGTCGGAACATTCCGAGATCGGCGCTGCACGCCGCTGGTTCGACTCGTTAGGCGAGGATGAACGTGCCGTGCTCGAGAAGCGCCGTTTCTTCCACAGCTACGTGCAATGGATCGCGCACCAGCAATGGCGCGAGGTGAAATCCTACGCCGAGGCGCATGACGTGGCGCTGATGGGCGACATCCCGTTTGGGATCAGCTATTACAGCGTCGATGTCTTCGTCCATCCCGAACGCTTCGCGCTCGACTGGTCGGGGGGCGCGCCGCCCGAGCCCTATTTCAAAGACGACGAGTTTACCCAGAAATGGGGACAGAACTGGGGTATCCCGCTCTATCGCTGGGACGTGATGCGAACCCGCGGTTTCGACTGGTGGCGGCAACGTGTGCACGGAGTACGGGAAATTTTTCATCTCTTTCGGATCGATCACGTCCTCGGCTTCTACCGCATCTACGCCTTCCCCTGGCGTCCGCAGGAGAATGCGGAAATTCTGCCGTTGAACTGGGACGAGATGCGTGCGCGGACCGGGGGACGGGATCCGCAGTTTGCTCCGCGTGACGATCGGAGTTGGGAAAACTGCGAAGCGAACCGGCGCGAGGGTGAAGAATATCTGCGAGTCGTTCTCGAGGAGTCAGGTGCAAATCGGCTCATCGGGGAGGATCTCGGCACGGTTCCCGACTACATGCGTCCAAGTTTGCGATCGTTAGGCATCGCCGGCTTCAAGATCCCGCAGTGGGAAAACGACCGCGAAAACAATTCCTCCATCCCCGGAAGCGCTTATGAGCGCAGATCGGTTGCGACTTTCGCCACCCACGATCACAAGCCGGTCCGCGCCCTCTGGGAAGCGGCCTTCGAGAGAAAATCCGACGCGCCCGAGCAGGCCCGTCACGACCTGGCGAAGATGGCGGAATTCACCGGGATCGCGCCGCCTAACGAGTCGACCGATTACTTGCGCGAGTTTTATCCGGCGATTTTCGAGGCACTTTTTCGCAGCGAATCGTGGATTGCGCTCGTCATGATCACAGATCTGCTCGGTCGCAAGGAGCGCTTCAACGTGCCCGGGACGGCGAGCGGTTCCAATTGGACTCGGCGCCTGCACACGACGGTCTCCCAGCTTGGCCACGGCCGCGTCTTGACGCGGCAGTTGGCGCTGGTGCGGGACCTCCTGCAAAAGAGCGGGCGGTTGTAGACGTTTCGCCCTGCGACGCGCAGCCCGGATTTCCGGAACCTGGTTGGTCCCGCGCCTCCCGGAGGGAGGCGGCTACAGGGATGACAGCGCGCCGAACTGCGTCTATTGGAATGACCATGAATTCACCCATCAAAGTCGCCGTCACCGGCGCCGCTGGCCAAATCGGCTACTCGCTCCTCTTTCGCATCGCTTCGGGCTCGATGTTTGGGCCGGAACAGCCGGTTCATCTCTCGCTCATCGAAATTCCGCCGGCGCTTGGCGCGCTCGACGGCGTGGTGATGGAACTGCACGATTGCGCTTTTCCTCTGCTCAAAGGCATCACGCCGACCGCCGACCTCGACGAAGGATTTCGCGACGTGAACTGGGCGCTCCTCGTTGGCAGTGTCCCGCGCAAGGCCGGGATGGAACGGGGCGACCTGTTAGGCATCAACGGCAAGATCTTCATCGGGCAAGGCAAGGCGATCGAGAAAAGCGCCGCCTCCGATGTGCGCATCCTGGTTGTTGGCAACCCCTGCAATACCAATTGCCTGATCGCGATGAACAACGCGAAGTCGATCCCGCGCGATCGCTGGTTTGCCATGACTCGACTGGATGAAAATCGCGGTAAAGCGCAGCTTGCGCAGAAAGCTGGCGTGGACGTTACCGAGGTCAGCAATATGACCATTTGGGGCAATCATTCCGCGACCCAGTATCCCGATTTCTACAACGCGAAGATCAACGGCCAGAACGCGGACAAGGTGATCAACGACGAGAAATGGCTGAAGGAAACTTTCATTCCGGCGGTGCAACAGCGCGGCGCGGCGATCATCAAGGCGCGTGGTTCTTCTTCCGCGGCTTCCGCAGCGAACGCGGTCGTCGACACGGTCGGCAGCCTAACGACAGATACGAAGAGCGGCGACTGGCATAGCGTGGCGGTTTGCTCCGACGGAAGCTACGGAGTTGAGAAAGACTTGATCAGTTCCTTCCCGATCCGCGCCAAAGGCGGGAAATGGGAGATCGTTCAGGATGTGCCGATCAATGATTTTAGTCGTTCCAAAATCGACGCCTCCGTGAACGAGCTGAAGGAAGAGAAAGCGCTCGTCAAAGAGTTGATCGCTTAGGGCAGGGCTCGGAGCGCCGATTGCCGCGAACGCCAATGCGCTGGGCGATCATCTCCGGGATGTACAACGTGGTCGATCTGGCCACGGAGTTTTGCCGTTATCATCTGGGGCTGGGCGCCGACACGATATTCGTCGCCGATTACGGCTCGGATGACGGGACTCTCGAGCGGCTCGTCCCTCTCGTCCGCGAAGGCCGCGTCCAACTCGTGCCGCTGCCGACTCACAACTTCGCGGATTACGACCCATCCAATGCCATCCTGGAGACGATCCGAAAGGAGAACTCAGCCGACTGGGTTTCCTTTCTCGATCCGGATGAGTTCCTGACTGGCCCTGCAAATGTGAAGGAGCTTCTGGCCGTGGAATGTTCCCGCGGTGTCGATGCGATACGCGTCCCGCGTTACAACCTGACCGGCGTCGGGCCACTGGGAGCGGACGCGCACTATCTCACCCATCTGACGCTAAAGATCGTGACGACGGATACGAGGATCGCGAATCGCTCTGCCGCGCTCTCTTCACCGTGGATCTTTTCGGCTCTGCCGCCCAAGGTGATGATTCGTTCTCAATCCAGCCTAACGACGACGACCGGCGACCATAATGTCGTCGGGGCGAGAGAGGAGCTAAAGGAAATTTCTTCGCTCGAAATTCTCCACCTGCCGATGCGCGGTTATGCGGCGTTCCAGGAAAAGATCGAGCGAGGTATCGGTTATTTCGCCAAAAATCCGCAGCTTCATCCCAACACTGGCTGGCATTGGCGAAGGTGGATCGAGCTTTTTCAATCAGGCCGCCTGCGTGAAGAGTATGAGACACAGTTTCCGGGATCGTCGGACGTAGCAGCGCTGCTCGCCGAGGGGCGCGTAGTGCGGGAAAAACGCCTCTCGGACTGGTGGGTCAACGAGGCAAAACTCTAGTCTTATTTGTAGACGTAGACCGCATACTCGTAGAGCCCATAGTCTGCGCGGAAGACGTAGTTGCGGTTGAGATTCGCCTGCAGGAGGTCGGCCATCCGATCGAACGGCACGTGAAACAGATCCTCGCGCTGCCAGTCGACGTGGACCGACATGACGTTAAAAACCATCCCGCGCCGGCAGTGCGAAAAGGCGAGCCGCAACATGCGCACCATGTAGTCAGTCATTTCTTCCTGACTCATCTGCAGCCGGCATTGGAATAGCCCGCCGAGAATGACGTAGTCGGGTTGATCCTCCCAGACTTCCTTCAGGTCAAAAGGATCGCCGAGGACAAAATCCGCTGCCGGATGCTTCTCGCGGGCCTTTTCGATCATCAACGGCGAGAGATCGACACCGCGATAACTGATTCCTGTGAGACCGAGCGTCTTGATCTCGTCCAGCACCACGCCGGTGGCGCAACCGACATCCAGAAGCTTGACCGGTTTCTTGCCTTCCGGGCGCAACTTCATCACATCGAGGAAAACGCGGTAGCGTTCGTGAAAGCCGTCCGGTTTCGGGTAACCAAGACCTTCGTGACTGTCGCCATGCTCGGAGAAGTATTTCTCAACCAGCGTAATGAGCGATTTGTAGGGGCGTCCGGGTGGAGGGGAGATCAGGTCACTGCCAGCGTCGGGTTTGGAAGAAGAATCTGGTTCATTCATGGTTGTCGGTAGGCTGGGAAAAACGAAGTTGGCGGCTGATTTCCGGCGAGGGCCTCGTAACGATCGAAATCGAGACAGCTGCCGCAAAAGTAGGCGGTCACCTCGCGGTTGGCAAAGCCCCTCTTGAAATGTGCCAGGCCGTCGCCCGCTTCCGCGTTGAGCCCGGCGGCGCCGCCGAGGTGAATGACGCGACAATCGGCGAAATGTTCGTTAGCCGCAGCGATCAACCCGTAAGTGGCATGAGTCTGCAAAGCGTCCGGAGAGCCACCCTCCAGGTGCGCGTAGACGATCTCACCGTTCCGCACCCAGAGAATAATCGCCACGATATTTCCCTGGTGTCGGGCCGCCAGCGCCGTGACCTCCGGCATCTCGGAAAGTTCGCGGAAATAGTCGGGTGCGAAATCTTGAATTCCGGTCACTCGATGGCGCGCGACGGTGTGTCGGTAGAGTTGCTGCCAGAGATCGAGATGCTCGCGCAGCTCGATCTGTTCGAAACCGCAATGCTGAAGACTTTTCCGGACCGACCAGCGATGATTCTTCGTGAATCGGACCGGACCGGCTGCCCGGTCGATCAGGTAATGAGTCTTGAACGGCCGGCAAACTTCAAACGCCTGCCGCCAGAGTTTCAGGTGAAGGAGAGGTGAGGGGATCGGGCACCAAAGCGACGCTCACCAGTCCGGCTTCGCGCAACCGATTCAAGCCTGCTCTCAGATCCGGATCCTGGCCAAAGACAGTCAGAGGATAACAACCGAGCGCATCCGACCAATTCGTTAGGGGAATTGGTCTCGTGAGAAGCGCCGTTTGCCATTCTGCGACGTCGATCGACCCCATGCCGAAGGCCGCCGCGTAAGCTGCCGTCGCGTAGAGCGGCCTGGCCGGGGTTCCCGCGGGCCCGTCCATGAATTTCGGCTTCACCGGGCGGCCGCGATAATGATATCGCAGATCCGTTCGATTTTTTCGTTAGGCAAATCGCGCCAGCACGGAAGCCCAATGACGCTGTCCGCCAGCTCCTCAGTCCGGTCGGTCGGGCTGCGCGGGAATTTCGCGAAGGCGCCATGGCGATGCAGCCCGCCGCCCCACCAGCGGCGGGTTCCGATTTGCTCCGTAGCCAGTGCGCGTCCAACGGCCTCGGCGCCGGCGTCTTCCACGGACACGATGACGGTCGAACTTATCCAGCGCTCGCCGAATCCCTCCTGAAGCGTGACCTTTGCCTGGCCCGCAAAGGCTTCGCGATAGGTGGCCGCGACCCGCGCGAAATCGGCGCGCGTTACCTTCCAGCTGTCGAGCGCGGCGAGACCGACGGCCGCGGCGTATTCGCTCATTTTTCCGTTGAGAGAGGGCACCGTTGCTTCGCGCGACCCCCAAAAGCCGAAATTCGCCCGCTTCTGCAGCTCCTGGATAAAGCCAGCGTCGTCGCCGACCACGAAACCGCCTTCGCCGACTCCGAGGACTTTGGTGGCGTGGAGACTAACGACCGCTGGAACGGAGCCGAACCGGATCGTATCGAACATCGCCGCGGCATCGACCACCACCGCGATTCCGGTTTCATCGCGAAAGGAACTCCACCGCGCAAAATCAATCGGATGGCCAAATGGACTTACGGGAATGACCGCTGAGACCGGACCGGGCGCCTCGCGCAGGAGATCGCGGGCCGCATCCGGTTCGAGAGCCCAGCTCTCTGCGTCGACGTCCACAATCCAAGGAACCAACCCGGCGTGCTCGATTGCGTGACCAGTGGCGGCGAAAGTCCACGCTGGCACCATGCAAAGAGAATCCGGCGGGAGGTCATAGGTCAGTAGCGCGAGCGTCAGGCCGACGGTCCCATTCGCGACCGTCGCGACCGAACCGCCACCGGCATGCGCCGCCAGACGCGCCTCGAACTCCTGCACAAGCGGTCCACCGTTGGAATACCAGCGGCTTTGATCAATCCGGCGCAGATACGGGAGAATTTCGTCGGCCAACGGGAGCTGCGGTTTCGCGACCGGCAATTGCAGGTCGACGACCGCCTCATATTGCCAGTAGGAATCGGTCCGTTCCCTAGTCAAGTTCATGACCCGTTAGGCGACGGAAAGCCTCGCGATATTTCAGAGTTGTCTTTTCGATCACTTCCCGCGGGAGCGAGGGCCCGGGCGCGGTCTTGTCCCAATCGAGCGTTTCGAGGTAATCGCGCACAAATTGCTTGTCGAAGCTCGGCGGGTTCTGGCCGGGCGCGTAGCTGTCGGCCGGCCAAAAACGCGAGGAATCCGGGGTCATGCATTCGTCGATCAGGAGCAGGTCGCCATTCGTAAGGCCGAACTCGAACTTGGTGTCGGCCACGATAATCCCGCAACTGGCAGCGTGCTCTTTTCCGGCTCGGTAAATCTTCAAGCTCAGGTCGCGCACCTTTTCCGCTACGCTCTGGCCGATCATCGCACAGCATTGTTCCCACTCGATGTTCAAGTCGTGGCCCGCTTCGTTCTTGGTCGAAGGAGTGAAAATCGGTTCGGGCAACTCGGAGGCAAGTTGCAGACCGGATGGGAGAGGATGTCCGCAGACTTCGCCCGTCGCCTGGTAATCTTTCCAACCGGAGCCTGCCAGGTAGCCGCGCACGACGCACTCGATGAGGAGCGGCTGCGTTTTGCGCACGAGCATGGAACGACCAGCCAGTTGGGCGCGATAAGGGTGCAGCGACTCGGGAAATTTTGCGAAGTCCGAGGTCAGAAAATGATTTTCTGCGTCCGAGATCTTTTCGAACCAGAAGGCGGAAATCTGATTCAGCACCGCCCCTTTGTCGGGGATCGGGTCGGGCAGAATGACATCGAAGGCCGAGAGGCGATCGGTCGCGACAAAGAGGAGAGTTTCGCCGAGGTCGAAAATTTCGCGCACCTTGCCGCTGCGCAATTTTGTGAGGCCCGGGAGATCGAGTGAGACGACGGTTTCGTTAGGCATGAGCGGTGTCTCCAACTTAAACGCGATCCTGTGCTTGTCGCCAGTTCGGAGCTGGAGAAGGCAAAAAAGGGCGCCCGTCCTGCAGATGACCGGCAGAGAAACGAGTAAACCGGAATTCCGTGCCCGTCGCCTTCTCGCTCGCCGTGGTGCGCGTGGCGGCGGAAGACGGCGCTGACTCGGAACGAGTGATCGTTTTTTTGAGTGAAGCAGCTGCCGATCACGCCAAAGCGCGCCTCGTCCCGCAAGAGAATTGAGATTGCGCGTGTTTCGCGACAAAGTGCGGCATGTTTCTGACTCTCTCCGGCAGGACTCTGGCCGCGGTAATCCTTTTCGTTAGTCTTTCGTTAGGCAAGGCCGCTCCACCTGCGCAAACGGCCGCACGCGAGAAGCGGCCGGCCCCTTCGCCCTCCCCTTCCGCCACGCCGGAGCTTTATTCGGTCCAAACCCTGACGGAGTTGAGGCAGCTCCAGGAAGCCGCTCTCGCGAGCAACTACGCCTATCAACAGGTCGCGCATCTAACGGACAATATCGGTCCCCGTTTGAGCGGTTCGGCCCAGGCCCAGAAAGCGGTCGAATACGTCGCGGGCGAACTGAAGGCCCTCGGGCTCGAGGTCCGGCTGGAGAAAGTGATGGTGCCACATTGGGTCCGCGGCGAGGAGACCGCGGCGTTGGTTGAGTTTCCTGGACAGGCGTCCGGCACGACACAGAAAGTTGTTCTGACGGCGCTCGGCGGCAGCGTGGCGACGCCGCCCAAGGGGTTGACGGCCGAGGTCGTGGTGGTGGACGATTTTGACGAGCTTAGATCGTTAGGCAAAGAAAAGATAAAGGGCAGGATTGTCGTCTTCAATCGTCCGTTCGATAAGCGAATGGCCGCTCAGGGCCACGGCGGCGAAGCCTACGGCGAGGCAGTCGTTTATCGGAGCGACGGCCCGAGCGCGGCCGCCCGGTTAGGCGCGGTCGCGGCTCTGATCCGTTCCGTTGGCGGGGCCGCTTATCGGCTGCCGCATACCGGAGCGACCGACTATGCTGATGATGCCCCGAAAATTCCGGCGGCGGCGCTGACCGAAGAGGATGCGGACCTGATCGCCGCCCTCGTGCCCGAGGGGCGGGTGCGGCTGCATCTCATCCTCACCCCGCAGAAATTGCCCGACGCGGTCAGCTACAATGTGATCGGCGATCTCAAGGGTAGCGAGAAACCTGAACAAGTCGTGATCGTCTCCGGCCATCTCGATTCGTGGGATCTGGGAACTGGCGCGATCGACGATGGCGCCGGGGTCGCAGTCGCCATGGCCGCGGCGCATCTCGTTAGGCGTTTGGGCTTGCATCCTCATCGCACCATTCGGGTGATCGCCTGGATGAATGAAGAAAACGGTCTCCAAGGCGGTAAAATCTACGCGGAGGAACATGCGGGCGAGATCGCGAATCACTTCGCGGCCATCGAGACCGATGGCGGGGCCGGTCATCCGGTTGGAATTTACGTAGCGGGCAAGCCGGGGTCGAAAGACTATTTGCAGCCGGTGGCGAATATTCTCGCTGCCTCGGGTGCCGGCATCGTGCAAATACGGGAAGAAGTCGGGGCCGACATCAACCCGTTGCGCAAGCTCGGCGTGCCAAATTTCAGTCCCATCCAGGATAGCCGCTTCTACTTCAACTATCACCACACCGCTGCGGACACGCTCGACAAAATCGATCCGCACGAGCTGGCCGAGAACGCTGCAATCAATGCCGTCCTTGCCTATGGGCTGGCCAATCTCGAGCAGCCTCTGCCGCGTTGAGGATTGGCTGCTATCTTAGGTGATGGAACATTCATCCGTTACTCGACGCGAGGCGACGCGACTAATCGGCGGCGCGGCGGCGGCAGCGGCGATTTGGCCCTGGCGGTCGGGCGCGGTTGAGAATGCCGCCTCCAGCAGGATTCTCCGCGTCATCCCATCGAGCGGCGAAAAAATTCCGGCGGTCGGCCTCGGCACTTCGCGCACATTCGATGTCGGCCGTTCGCCTAACGAACGCAAGCCGCTCCAGGAAGTGCTTCGGCGTTTCACGCAGCTCGGCGGTAAAGTAATCGATACCTCGCCGATGTACGGCCGGTCCGAGGAGGTGATCGGCGATCTCGTCGCGGAGTTGAAACTGCGCGACGAACTCTTCTTCGCGACCAAGGTCTGGACGACCGGGAAACAGGCCGGGATCGACTCGATGGAGCGTTCGCTCGCGCTTCTTAAGACGAAACGGATCGACCTGATGCAGGTGCACAACCTGGTCGATCTCGACACGCAGCTCGCCACGGTGCGTGCTTGGAAGGAAGAAGGGCGGGTGCGTTACGTCGGGGTCACCCATTATGTGGAGTCGGCCTTGCCGGCGCTGGAGAAAGTCTTGCAGCGCGAGAAGCTCGATTTTTTGCAGATCAATTACTCGATCATCGAGCGCGAAGCGGAAAAGCGTGTCCTGCCGCTGGCGCGCGAGCGCGGGGTCGCGGTTCTGATCAATCGCCCGTTCGCCCGTGGGAACTTGTCCTCGCGTCTGCGGAGTAAGCCGCTGCCGGATTGGGCGGGGGAGTTCGATTGCAAATCGTGGGCGCAATTTCTTCTCAAGTGGATCCTGGCTAACGAAGCTGTGACCTGTGCCATCCCGGCGACGAGCGATCCGCGCCATCTGGAGGACAACATGCGCGGCGGAGTGGGCCGCCTGCCGGATGTGAAGATGTGCGAGCGCATGGCGCAGTTCGTGGGCGGCCTGTAGGATTTGCTTGACGATATGGCGAACATCCTGCGGGTCGCGATGTGGTCCGGACCGCGCAATATCTCGACCGCCATGATGCGCGCCTGGGAGAATCGGGCCGACACGGTGGTGGTGGACGAGCCGCTTTATGCGTTTTACCTCGCATCGACCGGGAAAGATCATCCGATGGCACGCGAGGTCATCGCAGCGGGCGAAACGGATTGGCGTAAAATGATGACTGCGTTGACGACGGGCGTTCCCCCATCAGGGCACAAAGGTCCCTCCCACATTTTTTATCAGAAACAGATGACGCACCATCTGCTCCCGGAGATCGAACGGGATTGGCTGACTCGCTTAACGAATTGTTTTCTCATCCGCGACCCGGCCGAAGTGATCGTCTCTTATCTGAAGAAGAACGAAGACCCGACGGAAAAGGATCTTGGCTTTCCGCAGCAGGCGGAGATTTTCGAATTTATCCGGACGCAAACCGGCGCAATTCCGCCGGTAATCGATGCGCGCGACTTTCTGCAAAATCCAGAGCGAATGCTGCGCCGCTTATGCGGTGCGCTCGAGATAGCCTTTGATTCGGCCATGCTTTCCTGGCCGCCGGGTTTGCGGGAATCGGACGGCGTCTGGGCAAAACATTGGTATGGCGATGTAATCAAGTCGACCGGGTTCGAGCCTTATCGCGAACGACGCGCGGAAGTGCCGGACCGCTTGCGCGACATCGAGGCGCGTTGCCGCGAGTCCTACGATCTCCTTCGTCCATACCGCCTGCGATTGTAGCGGCCAGATCTTATTTCAGCAGATAGTCGCGGATGAACTGCACCGTGGCGTAGAACATGTAGTCCGCATTTTTCTTTTTCCCGAAGCCGTGTCCTTCGTCTTTGCCAAGCATGTACCAGACGGGCGTCTTTTGTTTCTTAAGCGTGGCGACGATCTGCTCCGCTTCTGACTTCGGGACGCGCGGATCGTTCGCGCCCTGCACAACAAAGAGCGGCTTGGTAATTTTCCTGGCGTTGTTCAAGGCAGCGATTCGCTCCATGAAGGCGGCCATTTTCGGATCGCGCTCGTCGCCATACTCGACCCGACGCAGGTCGCGGCGGTAGCTCTCGGTGTTCTTGAGAAATGTCGCGAGGTTGGAAATGCCGACGATGTCGACCGCGCAGCGAATTCGGTCGGCGTAATTGGTCGCAACTTCCAGGACCATGAAGCCGCCGTAGGAGCCGCCGTAGGCCATGACGCGGCCAGCATCGAGCTGTGGTTGGGTTTTGATCCAATCGAGCAGACTGGCGATGTCCTTGTAGGAGTCTTCGCGTTTGAATCCGTTGTCGAGGAGGAGAAAGGATTTTCCGTAACCGGCCGAGCCGCGAACGTTAGGCAAAATCATCGCGCAACCGAGTTCGTTGAAGAGGTAGTTGTTCCGCCCGGCGAAACCAGCCCGCGCTTGTGACTCCGGGCCGCCGTGAATGTTTACGATCACGGGACGCGGTCCTGGAAATTTCTTCGGGTCGGGCTGGTAAAGGAAGCCGGTGATCTCACGGCCATCGAAGGATTTCCAGCTGACGAGTTTCGGTTCCACGAAGCGGTCTGCCGGGATGCCGCCGGTTTCGCTCGTCGTCCAGCGGGTCGCGAGATTTTTCGGCGCGTCGGGCGACCAGGTGTAAACGTCGGAGGGCGAACGCGCGCTGTTGACGTTAAAGGCGAGCCGATTTTGCGGTGCGCCACGCTGCCATTTCAGGCCGGAAACAATCGAGGCGGAAATCGGTGGATCGAAGACCGGGCCGGGCTGGACAGTGGCGGTCATTTTACCGTCGCGCATTGCCAAACCGATGACGTGCAGCGTGCTCATGCCGTTTTCGTTCAAGGTGTAGGCGATGCGCTCTCCGTCTCCGCTCAGGTCCCAATCGTCGACGTCGAACTTCGCGTCCGGCAGGAGATAAGTGTGCTCTTTGGTTGTGAGATCGATGTAGGCGAGTCGCTGGAATTCCGATTCGCGATCGGTTGTGGCGAATATGCCTTTGCCATCCCTCGCAAAAAGCGCATGCGAGTAAGCAACCTTCTCGGCATCCTCCGCCGGCCGAGGCGTCAGTTCGGTCTTCGAGCCCGTCTTGGTATCAAAAAGCCAGAGATAGCTTTCGTTGATCGAGATGTACTCGAGGACGAGAAGCTGCGTGCCGTCCGGCGACCAATCCTCGACCTGCCAACCGCCGCCCTTTACCTCCGCGAGCAAGCGATCGCTCCTGGGATCGTTAGGCGATTCGAGATAAATGTCCGTATCGGCGCCATTCCGCCGGGTGGAGGTGTAGGCGATCTGTTGCCCATCGCGACTCCAGACCGGGCTGGAGTTGCGCGATTTGCCATCGGTCAGCAAGGTCGCTTCGCCGGTCGCGAAGTCGTAGCGATAGTTTTGATTGAACTCATTTCCGCCCGCACTTTTGGAGAAGACAAAGAAAGCGCCGGCCCGCGGATCGAAGCTCGCGTCGTTGATGCGATCGGCAAAGAAAGTGAGTTGGGTGCGCGCGCCCCCGGGCTGGGTAACGAGGTGCACCTGGTTGGTGTCACCAAAGCGCGTCAGGATGAGCATCTCTGGTTTGCTTGGATGCCAATCGAGAAACGCGGCGGCGCGGCTTTCCGTGTAGCGGCCGACCTGCTCGGCGATTGCCGCCGGGATCGGCGGCACGCCATCGAGCACAAGGCTGTCGGGCGCGGGAAGCGATGCGGCCGGCGGCTCCGCGGCGAGGAGCATGGCCGGAAAAAGGAGCGAGAGCAGGAGATGACGAGCGTTCATATGTGTGTCCAATATGCTAAACAGTCAGGCGACGATGGAAACGGGGAAAAGAAATGCTCCAGGAATTTAACGAAAAAAACCGCGACCTGATGGTGAACATCAACGGGCTGCTGGTGCATCGCGACAAGGCGGCGATCAGCCCATTCGATTCCGCGGTCCAGGGCGGGGATGCGGTCTGGGAAGGCCTGCGGCTTTATAACGGACGCATCTTCAAACTCTACGAACATCTCGATCGTCTCTACCGTTCCGCGGCTGCGCTTTCCTTCGTTGAGATTCCGCCTAACAAAAAGATTATCGCAGAAATCAAGCGCACTCTCGCCGCCAATCGAATGCGCGACGGCGTCCACATTCGCCTCACTCTGACGCGCGGAGTGAAGATCACCTCGGGGATGGATCCCCGGCTGAACCAAGGTGGCCCGACTCTCATCGTGCTCGCCGAGCACAAGGCGCCGGTTTACGCAAAGAGCGGCCTAACCTTGGTCACGAGCAAAATGCGCCGACCTCCGCCGGAGGTGCTCGATCCACGCATTCATCACGCCAACCTCCTCAATTCCATCCTGGCCAAAATCGAAGCGAACGCCGCGGGAGCGGACGACGCCCTCATGCTTGATCTCTCTGGTCACATCGCCGAGACGAATGCGACCCACATTTTTGCGGTCCGGAGTTGCGAAGTTGCGACCAGTCGGGTCGTCGCCTGCCCGGAAGGGATCACCCGCGCGACCGTCCTGGAGATTTGTGCTGCGGAGAAAATCCCGCACATCGAGACTTACCTGACGTTGGAAGATCTTTATCAAGCCGATGAAGTTTTCTGCACCGGCACGATGGGCGAACTGGCGGGCGTGACAGAGATCGATCACCGCACCATCGGTGACGGTGCGATTGGTCCGATGACGCGGCGCCTGGGCGAACATTTTGCCCAACGAACCGCGACCGATGGAGTCCATGTCGCGGATTAGCCGCGCCCAATTTTCGGCAAACGCAGAACGCGATCGACGGGGGGCCTACAGGGTTGCCAAAGGACACGTGGAGCGTTGAAATGTCGTCCAGCGGGCGTATCCTGTAACATGAAAACGTTAAAGCTGGCGCTCGGCATGGCCGTCGTGAGTCTCGTTGGAATCGGAATATCTGCTGGGGATTCGTTGGCGAAGGCTGTCGAAGGTAAAGGCCCCGACAAGGACGGGAAGCAGAAGCTCGTTTTTGTGACGGGCTCACACATTCCTCAACGCGTTCGGGTTAAGTCGATTGGCACGGATACAGCCTCTCCGGTGCGAGTCTATACCCGGGCAGAGATAGATAGGACGGGCCGATTCACCACACCCGGAATCCTGGTTCAGGATCCGTCCATCACAATCCTCGGCGCTCACTAAGAGCCAAGGTTTTTCGGTAATTTAGAACGGTGACGGTTGGCGCAATGCCAACCGGACGTCGTCTTTTGCGGGCGCCCGCCATTGCCGCCCTCTGCGAACGCAGTCTTTTTGGGGAGGCAATTTTCAAGTTCTCCCAGTGGCTCACCCCTCGGCCACCGATTCCACCGCGGCGTTCCTTCCGTTTGCCACGTTCTGCTGATTGGTCGCGCTGACGACCACGGGTTAAATCGAGTTCACTCTCTTCAATTCGCCTTTGGGAGGAGGATAGCCTCATGGCTGCACGTCCTGCCCCCTTTTAGTTGAAATCAGAAAACGGGTACCGCGGAGCGGGACTCGCGACCAGGTCCGGCGTCATATGATTGCTGGCACGGACGCTGCTTATAGAAACCATAGATAATATGATTTTCGTAAGCCTCGACCCTTTTGCCGTCAAACGGTTCTTCCTCTTTCTCCTCGCCGCGATCGCGTTTTCCTGCATCTCCTGCTTCGGTCAATCCATTTTCCTGACCGTAAAGAACACGCCTTACGACAAACAAATGACCCGCATCCGCCCGATCTTGATCGGGGAAGGCCGGCCCGCAAAAAACGAGGTCTCCCTCAGGATTGTGAATTACTGGATGGGGGATCTGCGGGCGATTCCCTACGGATTTACGAAAAAGTGGAAGACTCCAGCCGAAACTCTGTCGGGCGCGCCGGCCGATTGTAAAGCCAAGGCGGTGGCTCTTTATGAGAGAATGCAGGCTCATGGTGCGACCAATATGCGCCTCGTGATCGGCAAAAGGGCGACCACCAGTCGGAGTACACATGCCTGGGTGGAATGGGAGACCGGAAGCGGCACCTACATTTTAGATCCGACGTTCAATTGGCGCGCCTTCCAAGGCAAGGAAATAGGCGGGCGATCCTACGTTCCGTACTACGCGTATGAGGGAACCCGCAAGTTGCGCGCGTCCTCGACGACGATGGTGGCTCAAAACTAATCTTTTCGCGTCCCGACGGATCGCCGCCAGAAGGGCGCTGGGTGTTCTGTGCAACCGGACCTTGCAGAGTCCGGCTGAATTGCGGGATCATCCGACGATCCGTTGCAACTGCTACTGGAGCCGAGAAGCTTTCTCAGACTCCAGCACTTAACGTTCCCGGCATGATCTTTTCCCCATAGACTCGATGATGGGGCGGCCTGCGAAACATTCCTTTATGGAGGCGAGATTTTCATTGCCAATCGGAAGTTGATTTTCTACTATCCGTTTTTTGTAAGTATGGAAATTATATGCCATTTTTAACCGTCTCGTTCTCTCCCAGGGTTCTCTTTTTGGTCCTCTGGCTTGCTCCGTCGATCGGTATGGCCGGGGACGTTGTTCTCCAAAAAGCGCCGCCATTAACGATTCGCCAGGCGCCCGACTTTCCGGAAAATCTCGCTCGCTATCATTTCGGTGCAGACGTTAAAGCGACGCCCGAGGGCGCTTCGCTGGCCAAGCTGCAACTAAGCGCTAACGGACAGGATCAGAATACCTCCGCGGCCGCGCTGCTCTGCGACGATCCGACTACCGGCTACCGGCTCTCCGCCGGAGCGTCGTCCATCCTGGTTTCATTGCCTAACATTGAGAATATCCAGAGCGTTTCTTTCCTAAACGACGGCGCCCAAGGGGAGATGACGATCGCCATCTCGAATGCGGACGTCCCAGAGAACAGCCCCGAATGGCACCGCATCAATAGCAGTGTCCTGGTGCAGGGACCCGTCGCCATGATGATCGGTCCGAGCGAGGCCAAATATGTGAAACTGAGTTTTAACACTACTCAGTCCGGTCGCATTGCCGCCTTTGGAGTTTACGCAACTCCGGCCCTCTCCGACTTCACAATGCCGCGCCCGCGCAAGGTGAGCTTTGAGGAAAGCTCCGCCAGTTTCGCCCTGATCAACTTCAATTTCAGCGACGTGCATGCAAAAGCGCGCGCCTTGTATGTGAGCTCCGGCGATGTCAACCGGGTGAATGCCATGATCGATGACCAGTCGGCGACCGCCTACCAATTCGCCCCGGACGACGCCGCTCCCACGGCCGTGATCGATCTTGGGCGGGAACGCAATCTCAGCCGTCTTTCGGCCCTCTACGCTTCGCAAGCGGGCAGCGTCGATTTCTACGTCCTGAATCAACTCCCGGCCGGCGCTAATGACACAAACGCCAGCCAAGCAGATATTCAGCAGATCGCGAATGTCGGTCAAGGCGCAGAGTCGCCTCCATCGTTGGTCATCAGCGAGCAAGCGTTTGCCGGACTCAAACCTGTCGGTTCGGTCGTGAGCACCGGGGAAGGCTGTGCGTCTGTGAATTTTCCCGAGGTCACTGGTCGGTATGTGATGTTAAAATGGCATCCGGCCACTGGCGGCGAAGTTTTTTCGATCGCGCAAGTTGCGGCCTTCGGTCCGGCGAAACCCGTCGGCACCTCCGGCGAGCCCGCCGCTGAGCAAAGAGACGGGAAGGAAATGTTCGACGGGAAAGACATTCTCGATAACAAAGATATCCCGGCGGAAGGTGAGGCGCTTGCTCCCGCGGAAGGCCCCCCTCCGGCGCTCCCGTTTGTGCCTCCATTCACCTTCATCCCGCAGGTGCCGCCCACCAGCCCCTAACGTAACCAGCTTCGACTGCGAGGGCCCGTCCGCTGATGTGAAAACGTCGGTTGGCGGGTTTCGCGTTTCCCGGGTGGGAAACAACGAGCACGATCGGGTCAGGGCGAAGCGATCCGCCCAGGAACTCCCGCTATTCGGCAGCGGTCGGAGCAGCGGTCGCCTCGGTGCCGAGCGGCTCGCCGACCGAATAACGCGTAAAGCGCCGGATGACGATGTTTTCGCCGATCTCGGCAATTTTCGACGCGATCAATTCTTTGATCGTGAGATCAGGATTCTTGATGAAGCCCTGTTCCAGCAGACAGACCGTGCTGTAAAACTTGTCGAGTTTTCCGTCGACGATTTTCGCCAGCACATTCTCCGGCTTGCCTTTCACCTGCGCGGCATAGATTGCACGCTCTGATTCGACAATCGCGGCGGGGACTTCGTCGCGGCTCACGTAAAGCGGCTGGGCGGCGGCGATGTGAAGAGTAATGTCTTTCACAAAAGCGCGGAAGCCTTCGTTCTTGGCCACGAAATCCGTCTCGCAGTTCACTTCCACCAAAACGCCAACCTTCCCTTGAAGGTGAATGTAGGAAGCGACGATGCCTTCCTTGGTCGCGCGGGCCGACTTTTTGCTCGCGCTCGCGATTCCTTTGGTTCGGAGGAGCGTCTCGGCCTTTTCGAGATCACCACCGGCCTCGGTCAGGGCGCGTTTGCAGTCCATGAAGCCCGCGTTGGTCTTTTCGCGCAGTTGTTTGACGGTTTGAGGATTGATTTCCATGAATGAAGAAAAGTTGAGATTTATTAGTTGAGGGTTGAGAGACGAGACAGGAACCGGATTCGCTCGACTCTCAACCACCGGCTCTCAAAAGCGTCGTTAGGCGGAAACGCCGGCCATCTCGACTTCTTCGCGCAGGCGCGCTTCGCCGCTGGCCGAGACGATCGCGTCGACGAGCTTCTGCAGCATCACGCGGATGGCGCGGATGGCGTCGTCGTTTCCGGGAATCGGATAATCGATGACTTCAGGATCGGCATTGGTATCAACGATTGCGACCGTCGGAATGCCGAGGCGGCGCGCTTCGTTGACCGCGTTCTGCTCACGCGTCGTGTCGATGATGATAAGAGCGTCGGGGAGTTGCGACATTTCGAGGATGCCTTCGAGGTTGCGGCGCAACTTGGCGGCTTCGCGCCCCAGCGCTGCAAGTTCCTGCTTGCCCATCTTTTTGTATTCGGGCGAGGCTTCGATTTCCTCGATGTATTTCAAGCGCCCGATGCTTTTCCGGATCGTTGCGAGATTCGTGAGTGTGCCGCCGAGCCACCGCTGGTTAACGTAAAATTGTCCGCACGCAAGAGCTGCTTCCTTGACCGCTTCCTGCGCCTGTTTCTTGCAGCCGACGAAGAGAATTTTGCCGCCGCGCTGCGTCACCTGCTGGAGAAAATCCGTCGCGAGCTGCAACTGCTTCACCGTTTCATCGAGGTTGATGATGTAGATGGCGTTGCGTTTTTCAAAAATGAACGGCTTCATTTTCGGGTTCCAGCGTTTCGTCTGGTGGCCAAAATGGACGCCGGCTTCGAGCAACTCGGGCACTAATTCAATCGTGTTGGACATAGGTATTTTGCATTCGCCGGGGGGCGCAGGGGACGGGGAAGATGCTCCACACCCTCCGCTCTGGCAACTTCAATTTCGCCCGCGGAGCGCGCTAATGATCCCAGCCGGAATTGCTGTCGGAAATCATTTGCTGCAGCATCGGAAACCGGATTTCGCCGTAGTTCAACGCGTAACGGAGATCGCCCCCCTTGAAGATCCAGGTTGTCGGGATCCAGCTAAGCGGCAAACCGGCAAACTGCTTGATGTGATCCGCCCCGCGTGGACCGGGGTCCGCGACGATCGTCACGTTCGGTTGCTTTGCGATCTCATATTTCGCGAGCATGGCGCGGCCATCCTCACCGCCATTCCAGACTGAGACGAAATAGAACTTTACCTCCGGGTTGTCCTTCACCGTCTTCGTCCAGCCCCCGCTCTTCAGCTCGGTCTGACAATTGGAACACCATGGCGCCCACAGGTGCACGACCGAAAGGCCGGGCGCCTTGATCGCTTCGGAGATTATTTGTTCCGCGGGAGAAACCGCCAGCACGGGCGTGGCGGAAAAAGCCAAGGCCAGAACGGCGCTGAAAAGGTGCTTTGTCATTCGTAAGCCGGCTCGAAGCCGATCACTGAAAATCAGGGTTTTGTTGCAGCCAGCTTACGTCCGGCTCCATTCCCTTGGCGATTGCTGCGTTATAGACGCAAACGAATTGGCTGATCACGGCCTGCAATGCTTCTCCATCCTCGAGTCTGATCTTCACAGCTTGTCTGTTCCTGCGGGTCCAGTCCCGGAACTGAAATAGTGTGGCTCTGGCGGATCATGACCGTGCTCGAATGGACCCGATTATACAGACGAAGCGTGATTTCTACCGGTATGTCGCGGAGTTGAAACTTAAATTCCGATCGAAAAGAGACCGGTTCGCGAATTGCCGGATCCGTTAATGCTTCACTGGTGCTCCAACTCATAAGTGCGCAAAAGTATAGGCGGCAGGAGCGGGGATCAAACCCATTCTGGCTAGCCAGTTGACCACGCCCGAGAACGTGACTACTTTCCCTCCCCTTTCCGCGGGAACAGCAGGCGATTAGCGCCGCTGCTTTTAACCACCGAGCCCCGCCTCACCAAGAAAGCCTACTACCGTTATGTTGCAAATGCAGGATTTGATGTCGAAGTCGATGAAAGACTTCAAAGAAGGCAGCATCGTCAAGGGGCGCATTCTGGAGATTCGGCCACGAGAAGTTCTCGTGGATATCGGTTACAAATCGGAGGGAGTCATCCCAACCGCGGAATTCGACGACATCGAGTCGCTCGAAGTCGGGGACGAAGTCGAGGTGCTGCTCGAGCGCCTGGAAAATGATGAAGGCATGGTCGTCCTCTCGAAAGAGAAAGCCGCCTATCGTCAAAACTGGAACAAGATCGCGCAGGTCTTTGCCGGTGACGGATTGATCAAGGGCAAGGTGAAGTCCGTCGTCAAAGGCGGTCTCATGGTAAACATCGGCGTGGAAGCTTTTCTGCCGGCCTCCCAGATCGACATCATACCTCCGCGCGACCTCCAGCAATTCGTTGGGAATACCTACGATTTCAAGATTGTTAAGATCAATGATGACCGGAAAAACGTCGTCCTCAGCCGCCGCGAGTTGATCGAGCAGGAGCGGAGTGAGAAGCGGCAGAAATTCCTAGAGGGCGTTAAGGTCGGCGACACCGTTTCCGGCGCGGTCAAGAATCTGACTGATTTCGGCGCCTTCATCGATCTCGGCGGGATGGATGGCCTCCTCCACATTACCGACATGACCTGGGGTCGGCTCGGTCATCCGAGCGAATTGCTCAAGGTCGGTCAGCAGCTCGAAGTCCTCGTCCTCGACATTAACAAGGAAAAAGAGCGGGTTTCGTTAGGACTGAAACAGACTCAGAAAAATCCGTGGGACCAGATCGAAGAGCGTTTCCCGGCCGGCCAGAAGGTCAAAGGCAAGATTACCAATCTCGTGCCTTACGGCGCGTTTGTGGAATTGGAAGAAGGTGTCGAAGGCCTCATCCATGTTTCTGAGCTTTCCTGGACGAAACGCATCATGCGTCCGTCAGATATTCTCACCGTCGGCCAGGAAGTGGAAGCCGTCGTCCTTGGCGTGAACAAGGAAGAGCAGAAGATTTCGTTAGGCCTGCGCCAGCTCGAGCCCAATCCGTGGGATGAGATCGAAAAGAAATTCACCATCGGCAGCCGCGTTAAAGGCCAGATCCGCAACATGACCGCCTACGGTGCGTTCGTGGAACTCGAAGACGGCATCGACGGCATGATTCACGTCTCCGACCTGAGCTGGACTCGCAAGATCAATCACCCAATGGAGGTCTTCAAAAAGAACGACGAAGTCGAAGCAGAAGTGATCGACATCGACAAGACCAACCAGCGGATCAGCCTCGGCATCAAACAACTTTCGGACGATCCGTGGAAGGAAATCGATACCAAATACAAGATCGGCGATCTTGTGACCGGCAAAGTCACGAAGCTGGCCAGCTTTGGGGCCTTTGTGCAGTTGCAGGATGACATCGACGGCCTCGTCCACATTTCGCAATTGAGCGAAGACCACGTCGCGAAAGTGAAAGACGTGCTTAAGGTCGGCCAGGAAGTCGAAGCTCGCGTCATCAAGGTCGACAAAGTCGAGCGCCGCATTGGTCTCTCGATCAAGGCCGCCAACTACTCCGAGGAAGAGCTCAAGCGCGAATCTGAAGCGTTCGACAACTTCCGTCCCGGCGAAGACATGGTCGGTCTCGAGAAGGCTTTCGAAGCCGCCGAGGAAGACTACCGTCCCGGCGAAGCCAAGAAGAAGTAAGGTGTAGACGTTTCGGCTCTGCGAAACGCGGCACCGGACTCCATCCGCAGCTTCAGTCGATTTCAATTCGACACTCGCGTTTCGCAGAGCGAAACGTCTCCATGGCTTTCCGCAGCTTTTTCCTCCTTCTCGCGCTGGCGATTTCGTCCTTCCGGCTGGCCGCGCAAAGCGCCCCGGCGTTTAGCAAGGTTGTTGTTTTCGGCGACAGCCTTTCTGATAACGGCAACATCCAGCATGTCGTCAAAGACAAGACAGTTTTCATCAGTTTCCCGAGTCTGCTCTTCGACTACGCTGACGGGCGCTTCACCAACAGCACTCAAACTTTTCCCGCTTCGCGCGACTACGAGGGCACCTGGCACGAGCAACTTGCCGAAGCCTTCCTGGGACTCCCGGCCGCAACTAATAGCCTCGACGGCGGAACGAACTACGCCTTCGGCGGCGCGACCACGATTGACGGAGCGAGCGAGCGGACGGTCATTTCCAACCCGGAGCCGTTTCTCGGCGGCGACCTCACAATCACGATCGATAACCTCGGAAAACAGGTCGACGATTATCTGGCCAGCCACGCCGTTGATCCGGCCGCGCTTTACATTGTTTGGGGTGGCGGGAATGACCTCTTCGATGATCCGAGTTCCGAAAATGTTCTCGCGACCGCGCAGCGTGTCGCCGGTCTCGTCGAACGGCTGGCACGTGCCGGTGCCTATTACATTCTCGTGCCTAACGTCCCGCCGCTTGGCTTGGTGCCGAACTATCAGGACGATATTCCCAAGGCCGCGCTCTTGAACGCCGGCTCGACTGAGTATCGGCAAGAGTTCAATACCCAGCTTGATGCTGCCGTCAGCACCCTGGCCGGTGAGGCGATCAGCATTGCACTTTATCGTTACGATATTTTCGGGCTCTTTTACCGACTGGCCGCGAACCCCGAGGATGTCGATTTCGTTAATATCAGCGAAGTTTCTCAAGCCAAGGACGTCAATCCCGATGAATACCTTTTCTGGGACGACATCCATCCCACGACCGCGGGCCATTACCAGATCGCATCCGCCGCTTTCGACCTTTTGAACGGGACGGCACTTCCTCCGGCACAGTCGCTCAACCTTTCCGCGCGTCTCGCGGTTGGGACGGATGAGAACGTCCTGATCGGCGGTCTCATCGTGACCGGCACGGAAGCGAAAAAGGTGATCGTTAGGGGTCTGGGTCCTTCGATCGCTCTGAACGGCCTCCCTCTCGCCGGCACTCTGGCCGACCCCGTGCTCGAACTCTACCAGGGTGGCACGCTCATCAGCCGCAATGACAACTGGAAAGATACGCAACAGTCCGAAATTGAAGCCACCGGCCTCGCGCCGGAGGACGACCTCGAATCCGCGATCGTCGCCACCCTCGCACCCGGCGCCTACACGGTCGTCCTCCTTGGGCAAAACGGCGGCACCGGCGTCGGCCTGGTGGAAGCTTATGATCTCGACACCACCGCCAAGTCCTCGCTCGCTAACACCAGCACCCGCGGCTTTGTGCAGATCGGAGACGATGTCCTGATCGCTGGTTTCATCATTGGCGCCGGCGGGAGCGACACTGTAGTCGTTAGGGCGCTCGGCCCTTCACTGGGTTCTGCCGGCGTGGCTGATCCGCTGGCCGATCCGACCCTCGAACTCTATGACGGCAATGGCCTCCTCATTAGGAGCGACGACGATTGGCGCGAGACGCAGGAATCGCTCATCCGCTCGACCGGGCTTGCGCCGATCGACGATGCCGAGGCTGCCATCGTCCGTTCGCTCGCGCCCGGCAATTACACCGCGGTGGTCCGAGGTAAAAACGGCGGCACCGGGGTGGCCTTGGTCGAGGTTTACAATTTGCAGTGACGTTTTTCCTTCTGGGACAGAAAAAAAGTAGGCCGACCGCGCCCTGCCCTTCGATTCACATTTGAGCGTTCGCCGCCGCGCGGCGGAGAAACAAAGGGGAGGCTGACAGTTTGTCGCTCGTTAGGCGGAAGAATTCGCTTAGCTGAAAGCCTCCGCCATCAGCCTGATTCATCATGATTTTATCTTCTCGTTTTTACCGCTTCTGCCTCGGCGTGGTCGCCGCCGCCTTCCTCAGCGGCGCGGGTCAGATTCACGCCCAAAGCACCCCAACGTTCAGTCAGGTGATCGTGTTCGGCGACAGCTTGTCCGATGACGGCAACATCCGAAACCGGCTCGAAGATCAATATTTTATCAGCTATCCAGGTGGGGATTTTAACTACAGCGACGGTCGATTCACGAACAGCTCCGATACCGATCCTGCCTCCGATTTGTATGCTGGCACCTGGCACGAACAGCTCGCGCGCGACTTTCTCGGCCTGCCGGCGGCCACAAACAGCCTCGACGGTGGGACCGACTACGCTTTTGGGGGTGCCACGACCGAGGACGGGACGCGGGAAGTCACAGTCATTTCCAATCCCGAACCGTTCGTCGGCGGCGATTTCACCGTTACGATCGATAATCTTGGGAAACAGGTGGACGATTATCTGACCGACGAGACGCTCGATCCCGCGGCGCTCTTCATCGTCTGGGGCGGCGGCAACGATCTCTTTGATGACGACAGCTCCGACAATGTCATCGCGACTGCAGAGCGGATGGGCGCTTTGGTCGACCGATTGGCCCGTGCCGGAGCCGTGTCGATTCTTGTCCCTAACGTTCCGCCTCTCGGGCTCGTCCCGAACTACAAGGACGATCCGGACACGGCGGCCTCGCTCAACGCCGCCTCCGCTCAATATCGCGACGAGCTGAATACGCAACTGGACGCGACCGTCAGCGCACTGGCGGCCGACGGCATTACCATCGCGCTCTACCGGCTCGACATCTACGGGCTTTTCTACCGGCTTGCGGCCAACCCGGAGGATTACGGCTTCGTCAACATCAGTGACAGCGCGCAAGGGGCTGATGTAAATCCGGATGAATATCTGTTTTGGGATGAGATTCATCCTACGACCGCGGGCCATTACCAGATTGCGGTCGCGGCGTCCGAAGTGCTCAATGGCACCGCCGAGCCGCCCGCCCAGTCGCTCAATCTCTCGGCCCGCCTTGCGGTCGAAACCGGCGACGATGTTTTGATCGGCGGCCTGATCGTGAGCGGCGACGTCGCGAAAGAAGTCATCGTTAGGGGCATCGGACCCTCGCTTGCGGCCAGCGGCCTCCCGGACACCGATCTCCTGGCCGATCCCGTGCTCGAACTTTACCAGGGTGACGTTCTCATTATGAGCAACGACAACTGGCGCGAAACCCAGGAAACTGAAATCACCGCCACCGGGTTGCAGCCGAGCGAGGATCTCGAATCCGCTATCATAGCGACCCTCGATCCGGGCGAGTACACCGTCGTTTTGCACGGCCAGAATAGCGGCACGGGCATCGGGCTGGTGGAAGCTTACGATCTCGATCCCGCCGCCACCTCTGCCCTTTCCAACACGAGCACTCGCGGTCTTGTCCAGACAGGCGACGATGTTCTGATCGGCGGATTCATTATCGGTAACGGCGGGAGCGATACGGTCGTCGTGAGGGCGATCGGACCTTCGTTGGCTGACGCTGGGGTCGCCAATCCTTTGGCCGATCCGACTCTTGATTTATACGATGCCAACGGCGCGATCATCCTGAGCGACGATAACTGGCGCGACTCGCAGGAATCGCTCATCCAGTCGACCGGTCTTGCCCCGACTAATGACCTTGAATCTGCCATCATCCGCTCGCTCACGCCGGGCAATTACACCGCCGTGGTGAGCGGAAAAGACGGCGGAACGGGCGTCGCATTGGTCGAAGTTTACAATTTGCAATAGCAGGATCTGTCGAAAGACCTCTCGGCGATTGAAAACGCACCTAGTTGTATTGCTCTATGTCAGCTAAATCACCACTCCGTCGGCGCGCAGGCTGGTGATCGCCCGCTGATCGAGACCAAGAACCGTCCGCAGTATCTCTTCCGAATGTTCACCCAAGGTTGGGGGTAACTCTGCCGAGTCGTGATCCCGGCACAAAGGCGACCGCGCCAGATAAACAGTCTGCCCCGACGCCGACGTGGCCTTAATTCGCAGTCGGCTACGCGACGCGTCACTGCTTTTGAACAAGTCAAATGTCCATACCGGGCCGTGCGGAACATTGGCGGGTTCGAGTCGACTTGCCAGTAGCTGAGCGGCTTGGCTTTGATCCGCGCGGCGATGAGGGGGACCAATACTTCGCGATTTTCGACGCGGCTCCTGTTGGTGCGAAAACGAGAATCGGAGGCGAGATCATCGGTATTCGCCGCTATGCAAAACCGCCTCCATTGCTTGTCATTGCCGATCGCCAAAATCAGAAAGCCGTCCGCGGCCGCAAAGAGCTGGTAAGGGACAATCTGCAGGTGAGCGTGCCCCTGCTTTTTCGGTTGCCGACCGGAACAGAGAAATGATTGCACGACGTTCGCCTGCGCAGCGACCGCGCAATCGAGCAGGGAAACATCGAACGCGTAACCTTCGCCGCTCTTTTGTCTTGCATGAAGGGCCGCCAGGATGCCGGTGGACGCATAAAGGCCTGTAAGGATATCCGCGATCGCGACCCCGAACTTATAGGGATCTCCCGCTGCCGGCCCATTCATCGCCATCATGCCGCTCATCCCTTGAATCACGTAGTCATACCCCGGCCTGTGCTTCGGATCGTCGGGACCGAAGCCCGATATGGTTGCAATAACGAGCTGCGGATTTAGAGCGTGCAGATCAGTCGCGCCTAGTCCCAGGCGAGTGCGGCTATCGGCGCGAAAATTTTCTATCAGGACGTCACTGCGGCTAATAAGCTGCTTAAGCAGGGCCGGTCCCTCCGGTTTCTTAAGATCTAAAGCCAGGCTTTTTTTATTGCGATTGCACGCCAGGAAGTAATCGGAAAGACCGCTTAGGTAAGGCGTCCCCCAACTTCTCGTTTCGTCGCCTCCGGAAGGATCTTCGACCTTGATTACGTCAGCGCCGAGATCCCCTAGAATCTGGGTGCAAAACGGACCAGCCAGAACCCGGCTCAAGTCCAATACCCGAAGACCTGTAAGCGCCTTGCCGAGAGAACCGAGCATACACTTGCCTCCTATGTTCCGGCCGACCACGAGCGCAAATACAAGGAGCGATCGCGCGAAATCAAAGTGGCGCGACCGGTGCCGCGACGCTGTTAGGCGCGGCGGCGCCATCAAGTGCCAAATAGGTATATCCCTGCAGGCCGCGCTCGTAATCAGCCAGGATTTTCATGGCATCGTTAGGCTTGAGCCGGTCGCTCTTGATCGCGGCGTCGACTTGCAGCTTCACGAGCCGCATCAGCTCGATCTTGTCCCACTGAGTCAGCGCCAGGACCTGGCCGATCGTGCTTCCTTCGATCACCTCTTCGATGTACCAACCCGATTCCTCGTCTTCGTCGAGGAAGACATGGACCTCGGTCACCCGGCCAAAGAGATTGTGCAGATCGCCCATGATGTCCTGGTAGGCGCCGACAAGGAAAACCCCGAGATAGTAAAGCTCGCCTGGAATGATCTTGTGCAACGGGAGCGTGTCCTTCACGTCCTGGAGGTCGATGAATTTGTTGATCTTCCCATCCGAGTCGCAAGTGATATCGACCAGCGTCCCCTGGCGATCGGGCTGGGTGTTGAGCCGGTGGATCGGCATGATCGGGAAAAGCTGGCCGAGCGCCCAGTGATCGAGGAGCGACTGAAAAATAGAGAAGTTGCAAATGTACTGATCGCCTAACGAGGTCTCAAGTTCCTTCACCTCCTCCGGTATGTATTTCAGGCCGCGGTGGAGAGAGACGATCTGGCGGGCGAGCTGCCAGTAGAGCGCTTCAATTTGAGCTTTCGCTTCCAAGTCGAGCAGCCCGAGGTTAAACATCTGCTGCGTCTCTTCCTTGATTTGTTGCGCGTCGTGCAGGGTTTCGAGCCGATTGCCGCGCTTCAGTTTTTGTTTTACCTCGATGATATCGCGCAACGGTTTGGGGTCGTTCGCCGTTGCCTCGATCTTGGTTAACGGCACGTCCTTCTCGATCGCGCCGAAGGCTTCAACGACGAGGACGGAATGATGGGCCACGATCGCGCGGCCGCCTTCGCTTACGATCGCGGGGTGGGCGACACTTTCCGAGTCGCACACTTCCATGATGTTGTAGACGACGTCGTTGCAGTATTCCTGGAGCGAGTAGTTGGTCGAACTGTCGAAACTGGTCCGGGAACCATCGTAATCGACTCCGAGCCCGCCCCCGACATCGAGATAACCGAGGGCGTGGCCAAGCTTGGAGAGTTTCGCGTAATAGCGAGCGGCTTCGCGCACCGCGCGCTTAATCGTCGAGATGTCCGGGACCTGCGAGCCGACATGGAAATGAACGAGCTTGAGGCAATGCGCGAGTCCCTGCGCCTTCAGCATTTCGCTCGCCGCGATTAGATTCGTCGTGCTGAGGCCAAACTTCGCGTTTTCCCCGCCGCTCGTCGTCCATTTGCCCGCGCCTTTGCTGTGCAAGCGAACCCGGATGCCGATGTGCGGTTCGACGCCCATCTCCTTCGCGACCCGAAGCGTCTGCTCAAGCTCCTCGAGTTTCTCGACGACGATGATGACCGACTTGCCGAGCCGGCGCCCGAGCATGGCGGTGCGAATGAAAGCACGGTCCTTGTAGCCGTTGCAGATGATGAGGCTTTCCGGATCTTTGTGCATTGCGAGGGCGGCGATCAATTCCGGCTTGCTGCCCGCTTCGAGTCCGAAATGAAATTGCGCGCCGGCGTCGACGATCTCTTCGATCACTTCACGCAACTGATTGACCTTGATTGGGAAAACCCCGCGGTACTGATTGCGATAACCGAACTCCTCCATTGCAGCCTGGAAAGCGCGGTTGACCGTCTCGACCCGGTGTCGGAGCAGATCCTGGAACCGGATGACAAGCGGAAAACCGAGCCCGCGCTCGCGCGCTTCGTTTACCACCGCGAGCAGGTCGATCGCACCGCCGGCCTCTTTCAGCGGCCGCGCGGTCACGTTCCCGGCAGGGTTGACCGAAAAGTAACCGTCACCCCAGCCATCTACATTGTAGATCGTGCTGGCGGCTTCCACATCCCAGTCGCTCTTCGTCATCGTGGCGCAGTGTAGGGCAGCAGTCCCCGAATTCAATCGACAGATTAGGGAGTAGAAATCAACCGCTTACCGAGGAGAAATGGATCCAGGAAAAATGCTTCGGACAGGCGGTCGCCGGCTGCTCCGCTTGTTTTTCAATATCGCTCTGATACGGTTTTTTTAGATGAACAAAACAGTCATTGAAGTGCAGGTCCGCGCGGTCCTGCCGACGAGCGGCGGCTGCGCGGTCTTCCTGGGCAACGCCGATAAGGTGTTCATCATCTACGTCGACCAAAGCGTGGGCAGCGCGATCACCATGTTCATGCGCGGGACGGTCAAGGAACGCCCGTTGACCCACGATCTGATGGGGCACCTGATGACCGCGCTCGGAGCGCGGGTCGAGCGGGTCATCATCAACGATCTAAAAAACGCGACCTATTATGCGCGGATGATTATTCGGGCGGAAAACGAGCTGCAACAAAAGAAGATCATCGAGCTCGATGGCCGCCCGAGCGATTGCATCGCGATGGCGGTGCAGCAAAAGGCGCAGATTTACGTCAGCCAGGAAGTCTGGGACGAGGTTGACGACATGAGCGACGTCCTGCGCAAGATGGAAGAGGACGGGATCAAGCCGGAGATCGGTCCCGAAAGCGAATCGGAAACGGAAGAAGAAGAGGATTAACCGAGCAGCTCGGGATAATTTCTTTCCGCCATCTCCATGCAGCGGGCCAGGATGGCAGAAGGCGTATCGAGTTTCAGCACCTCCTCGACCAACTCCTGGCATTCCGTCATCGTTAGGCGCTGGACCGCGCTCTTGACCCGTGGGACGAGCATCGCACCCGCGCTCAGCTCATCCATTCCGAGGCCGAGGAGGAGCGGGGTAAACAAAACCTCACCCGCCATCTCCCCGCAGATCCCAACCCAGATGCCATGAGCATGAGCCGCGTCGGCCACCATCTTGAGCAGCCTAACGATCGACGGGTGGCTCGGTTCGTAGAGATGAGCGACGCGCTCATTCGTGCGATCGATCGCGACCGAGTATTGGATCAGATCGTTCGTTCCGATACTGAAGAAATCGACCTCCTGCGCCAGCCGGTCCGCCATGATAGCGGCGGTCGGGATCTCGATCATGACGCCGATTTCGAGGTCGTCGTGGAACGGCTGGCCCTCTCGACGCAGTTCGCTTTTGCATTCTTCCACGACTTCCAAACCGCGCCGCACTTCGTCGAGCCCCGAGATCATGGGGAACATCATCTTCACATTCCTCCCCACGCTTGCCCGCAGGATGGCGCGCAGTTGGGCTTTGAAAATCTCTAGATTTTCGAGGCAAAAACGGATCGCCCGCCAGCCGAGAAACGGATTCAGTTCGTCGCCACTCTCGATTCCGGCGGAAATTTTGTCCCCGCCGAGATCGAGGGTGCGGATGATGAGCGGATCGGGCGCGAGCCGCTCCGCCACGGTCCGATAGACCTCGAACTGCTCTTCCTCCGTCGGGAGGGTCGCTTCGTTGAGGTAAAGAAATTCAGTTCGGTAAAGTCCAACTCCTTCTGCGCCATTGGCGAGCACGGCATCGACTTCGTCGGGCAGCTCGATATTGGCCGAGAGAACGATGTGGCGACCATCGCGGGTGGTTGACTTGGTCTCGCGCAGTTGGGTGAGGCGTTCCTGGATCGCGCCTTTCTGGCGTTCAATTTCCTCGTATTGGCGGAGGGTTTCTTCGCTCGGGTAAACGATGAGCAGGCCGTGGTAGCCATCGATCAAGGCAGGCGCGCCGGTTTCCAGGGTCTCGGTCGCGTCGTGCAACCCCACGACAGAGGGAATGCCTAACGACTGTGCCATGATCGCAGTGTGCGAAGTGCGGCTCCCGAGATCGAGGACGAGGCCGCGCACCTGTTCGCGATTCATCGTCGCGGTGTCGGAGGGCGTGAGATTATGCGCGACCAGGATGTGAGGCTCGTTGATCGAGAGAAAAGGCCGCGGCGATTTGCCCTGCAGATTGCGGATCACCCGCCGGGCCACGTCCTGAATGTCGATCGCACGCTCGCGCAGGTAAGGGTCGTCGATCCGGCTGAGCGATTCGACGTAACGATTGGCCACTTCCTGGAAGGCGAACTCGACGTTGCAATGCTCGGCCTCCAGTTTGCGCAGCACCTCGTCGATCAGCGTCTGGTCTTCCACGACCAGGAGGTGAGCGTCGAAAATTCCCGCGTCTTTCGCCCCGATCGCTTCCGCGATCTGCTGCTGCATCTCGAGAATCTGCGCCCGGGTCTGGATGAGCGCGTTTTCAAAACGCGCGATTTCGTCCGGGACGCTTGCTGGGTCGACCTGGTAACGAACGACGTCGTCCGTCTCGATCGAGAAAACGTGGATCGGTCCGCGCGCGATCCCGGAAGCGGCCGCAACCCCCTGATAACGTTTTTCCTCGTGGTCGCGATCGCCCTTCATTCCGGTAACAATAACCGGAACGTCAACTATTCTTCGTTGAAGCGCGACTGGATTAATTCTTCGATATCCTTAATCGCCTGCGCCGCGTCTGGCCCCTCGGCCCGGACGCGTAATTTCGAGCCCTGGCCAGCGGCCAGCATCATCAGTCCCATGATGCTTTTGCCGTTGATCTCTTCATCTTCCTTCGCCACCCAGATGTCGCACCGATGCCGGCTCGCGATTCGCACGAACATGGCCGCGGGACGCGCATGCATGCCGAGCCGATTGATGATCGTGATTTCCTTCTCGACCCTCTCGTTCGTTTCTGGCGTGGAGCGGCGGTTTAATAATCCCATCAGGTGTTCTGCGACTTCATTAGACCGAGCAACTTCTCATTAAATTCCACTGCACTGTTCAAACCGAGGTCCTTCAGCTTTTGATCCATCGCTGCTACCTCGATCAATCGCGCGATATCTCGTCCCGGCCGCACCGGAATTGTGATGTGCGGCACTTGGATCTTGAGAATCTCGTAAAGTTCGCGGTCCAGACCGATTCTATCCACTTCTTCCAGCTCCTGCCAATCTTTTAACGTCACAACGAGGTCGAGTCGCTTCTCGATTCGGATGGCGCCGATCCCGAAAATTGAAACGACATTGATGATGCCGATCCCGCGCACTTCCATGTGGTAGCGGGTTAAATCCGGTGCCGTCGCCATCAACTCCCGTCCCTCGAGCGATTTGAGCTTCGTTACGTCGTCAGCCACCAGGCTGTAACCGCGCTCGATCAGGCCGAGGACGCATTCGCTTTTCCCGACACCGCTCGTGCCGCGGATGAGGACGCCGACCCCGAGGATGTCGACCATGCTTCCGAACTCGGTTACGACCGGCGAAAAATCGAGCTCGAGCGCGATCGTGGCCGCGTTGATGAATTTCATCGTGATCATCGGCGTGCGGAAGACCGCGATACCGGCTGATTGGGCGATGGAGAGAAGCTCGGGCGCGAGATGAAAACCGCGCGAGGCGACAATGCAGGGGATTTTTTGCGAGCAGAGCGCGCGGAAACGCGCCTGCCGTTGGCGAGCCGATAAATTCTTGAGGTAAGACTGCTCCGCCGCGCCCAGCACCTGGACCCGTTTCTCTGCGAAATAAGTGTAGAACCCGGCGAGCGCGAGGCCGGGGCGGTTAATCGTCGGTTCGCGGATGCGCCGGTCGAAGCCGATCTCGTCGCCTTCCAGTTTGAGCTGAAGCGATTTCGCGTGCCGCTCGAAAAACTTCGCGACCGTCACGATCGGAACGTTCATGCGCTGCTCGCTACCGGAACTAATAGTCTGAACAATCGGCTCCACGCTCATCTGCACGCCAGATGTATCGCGAACTGCCGCTGATTGCGAGAATCTCCTGCACTCGCCGCCGCGTAACCTTTCAGATTGGAATTGGCTCGCGTTGTCGGCCATTTTACGGCTATCCACGTCGGTCAAGAACTGCATGCGCGTTCTGGTAATCGAAGATGATGTTCGGCTGGCTCGTCAAATCACAGGCGAACTGCGTCGCTGCCAACATGAGCCCGCCGCGCGGAATGACGGCGCAGAGGGCTTGCAAGCCGCGCTCCTCGATCCGCCCGATCTCATCCTACTCGATCTCACTCTTCCCGGTCTCGACGGCCTAACGGTTTTGGCTCGTTTGCGCGAGGCGCATTCCAGCGCGCGCATCCTCATTCTGACCGCGCTGGGCGGCGTGGCCGATCGGGTGAAAGGCTTGAAGGCGGGAGCAGATGATTATCTCGCGAAGCCTTTTTCGATGAACGAGTTGATGGCGCGAGTTGAAGCGCTCGGGCGACGGGCAGCGACGTCCACGGCCGCCGAGTCTTTGAAGGTCGGCGACCTGCAAATGGACGTGGTCCACCGTCATGTCGCGCGCGCGGGTAAGGCAATCGCTCTTTCCCCGCGGGAGTTCGACGTTCTGCAGGTCCTGATGCAGGAACCCGGGCGCGTCTTCTCCCGAACCGAACTCTGCGAACGCATCTGGCAGCGAGAACACGAATATGACACGCGAACGGTGGAGATTTTCATCGCCCGCTTGCGCAAGAAAGTGGAGGCCGGTTTCGACCAGCCGCTCATTCACACTTTGCGCTATGTCGGCTACACCATTCGGCCGCCGGCGGTCCTCACTGAATAAGTCCGCGGTTTCGCAACAGGCTCCGCAGCGTTTCGACCCGGCGACGGTTCACTCCAAAATCGTAGTAGCCGCTCCTCGAGGCCGAACGGACGCCGAGGAAATCCTCTCCGGGCCGGAGTTGGATTTCTAAATCGTCGATAAATCCCAGGACTGCGCTGCGGCATTCGGCGCGCAGATAATGCTCGTCGTCCACGACGAGTCTTGTGCGAGGCAAAGTCAGAACCGCCGTCCGGATCTCGGGCCAAATACTATTCTGCGAAGACTTCAGGAGAAAGGGCGCAATCGCATGACGCGGATCTCGGGCGTCGCTTGAAACGCAGTTGGGAGAAGCGGGGCAGGGCGCGAACATCGCTTTGTCGATACCATTTCCTGACCGATCTGAACATGCCATCAGCAGGCCGCAAATCGTCGCCACGAAAGTGGCCCAGGCGAACAACCCCACAACATTGCGCATTTCGACCTCTCTGTTACCACGTCGGCAACCTCATAGCCCGGATATTGTGTAAAATGGCGGCCACCGCTACAGTCGCCGGGACCATGAACCTGCCCCCATTGGCGCGCGCCCTTCTTGTCGCTGGCCTGGTTGTGCTCGCCGCCGCCGGCTGCACAGAGTTGCCTAACGACATCGGCGTGCGCCCCCATCGCTCCGTTGTCACCCAGACACATGCTGCTTCTCGTCACCCGATCTTTTCATCCTGGTACGACGATCCGACCGCCAAGGGCGAAGCGAAAATCGTGATCGATCTGACCCGGCAACAGGCGTTTTTTTATCGTGGCAAAACTCTTATCGGGCGGAGCAACATCTCCTCGGGTCGCCGGGAATTTGAGACGCCGCCCGGGAAATATCGGGTTATCCAAAAGGACGCCAACCACGTCTCCAGCCAGTACCGGTGAGTACGTTTCGCGACGTTCCGGCGCGGTCCTCCGGCGCGATGTCGATGTGAACAGCGACCCCGCCCCGAAAGGTGCGAAATTTGTCGGCGCGCCGATGCCGTATTTCCTGCGCTTTCGCGACGGCTACGGCATGCACGCCGGTTTTGTCCCACGCTATCGTGCTTCCCATGGCTGTGTCCGGATGCCGATCAAAATGGCGAAGCATTTTTTTGAGGCGGCCGAAATCGGAACGCACGTGGAAGTGATCGAACCACCGGTTATGGTGGAACGGTGAACTTGGTCTCAGATCTCCGTGCGCTCCTCGGCGATGTGATCGTGGCGGCGGATGAGCCGACGCGCACCGCCCATAGCGGCGATAAATGGTTCGCGCAGCACGAACCCGAGGTCGTCGTCTTCGCGGAAACGACCGCGCAGGTCAGCCGTCTCCTGAGTTTTGCCTCCGAGAACAACGTGCCCGTGACCGCGCGCGGCGCCGGCTTCGGTTACGTCGGCGGTTGTGTGCCGATGCGAGGCGGCATCGTCCTTTCGCTCGCGCGAATGAATCGAATCAAGGAAATCAGTTTCGGCGACGCGATCGCGATCGTCGAGCCGGGCTGCATCACCGGCGAGCTGCAGGCTGCGGCCCGGGCGCAGAAGCTGTTTTATCCGCCCGACCCGGCCAGCCTCCGTGATTGCAGCATGGGCGGAAACGTCGCGACCAACGCCGGCGGTCCGAGATGTCTCAAGTACGGGGTGACCCGTCATTACATCATCGGTCTCGAGGTCGTGCTCGCGAATGGTGAGATCCTGCGGACCGGTGGGCGGGTGCACAAAAACAAGACCGGCTTCGACCTGATCGGCCTCTTTGTCGGTTCCGAAGGATTGTTAGGCGTGGTTACGGAAATCACCGTCCGCCTCCTGCCCTTGCCGCCCGCGCGGGCTACCCTCTCCGCTTCCTTCGCCAGCATGTCGGAGGCCGCCGCGACCGTGCAGGCCATCTTCGCAGCCGGATTCTTGCCAGCATCACTCGAGATTGCCGATCAATTCACCCTCGAAGCCGCACGCCAGGATCGCGGGAAGGGAATCATTCCGGAAGGCAACGCGCATATGCTCGTCGACGTCGACGGACGCGAGGACATAGTGCGGAGTGAAGCCGCCGCCCTGGAAGAATTGCTCGCGAATCGCAAGCCGATATCGCTCAACTTAGCGACGACCGAGGAAGGCTCGGAAAAACTCTGGGCGCTCCGGCGCGAGTTCAGCAATTCGTTGCGCGCCACCGGCTTGACGAAGCTCAATCAGGACATCGTCGTGCCGCGCAGCCGGCTGGTCGATCTGGTCGAGTTTGCCGGCCAATTACAGGCACGGCACGGATTTCCAATTGCGACGTTTGGCCACGCCGGCGACGGCAACATTCACGTCAACATTATGGCCGCGAATTACGACGATGCGGCTGTGCGTGAGCGGGTGGAAAATGCGCTCGATGAACTCTTTACGCAAGTGCTCGCTTGGGGCGGTGTCATCACCGGCGAGCACGGAATCGGATTGGCCAAAAAACGCTGGTGGCCGGAAGCGACGAGCGAGGTTGCGCGTGCTCTGCACGCGCGTCTCAAGCAGGCGCTCGACCCACGCGATGTCCTGAATCCGGGCAAATTTTTGGACTAGCGCGGGTTGATTCAGGCGGATCGCATGCTACCTTCCGCGACTTCAACTTACGCGCATTTCCGGTCTGCTGACCGAATTTTAAGTATGCGCCTTTACTTCAGCCCGGTTGCTGAAGTTCTTGCCTTCTCATGAAACCTGGAAAATTTACCCACGCTATCGCCGTTTTGCTCTCCTCGGTCTCGGCGTGCTTTGCCCCTTCTGCGCCCGCGCAGGTGCCGACGAAAAAAGTTCAACTGAACAAGAATCAGAATCGCCTGAATAAGGATTTGCTCCTCAAGGTCGATCCAATCGGCTATACGCCGCCCGGTCTGGCGTTCAATGGAAGGAAAGGTGAAGACCGTTTTCCCTGGAAAAAGTCGATCGTCACTACCGTCTTCTGGATTGGGGAAAATCCGACAGGCAACAATCCGGTGCCGAACCACGCCAGCAGTTGGGACGCGGCTTGGGCGAAAAACTACGGCGGTTATGACGACCCGCGACCTTCGCGCCGGAACGATTACATCCCGGTCAATTTCACGCCCCGGCAAAACCCATTTTACTGCGCGCTGCCTTATAACGATAAGGCGCGCGAAGGTCACCGGCCCGAGGCGCCGAAAGTCGTGCCCTGGTTCAAGGAAGCCTATCGCGGCCCGGGCGTTTCGGTTTGCAAAGGGCGCTGGGTTGCCATCCGCAAAGGGAACCGCACCGTTTATGCGCAGTGGGAAGATGCCGGCCCGTTCCGTACTGATCACTGGGAATATGTCTTCGGCAACGAGCGTCCGAAACCAAACCTGAACCGCGGCGCCGGACTCGATGTCTCGCCGGCGGTGCGCGATTATCTCGGCATGGCGGACACCGATGTGACCGATTGGAAATTTGTCGAGTTCAGCGAAGTGCCACCCGGTCCGTGGGCCAAACTTGGGAACAACAACACCTTCGTCATCAACCAGCGCAAAGCGCAGCAGCAGATGGTGAAGGCGAAGGACAAGAGTTCGGCTATCTTTCGTTAGGCAATGTAGAGGCGGCCGTGTCGGTCGCTGGGCTGGGACGATCGATCCGCGAAGAATTTTGTCGGTAACCGCCGGCTTGCGGGCGACACGCCCGCCGCTACAGCTTCGCCCGGAAAAATGTATTCTGGCGGATGAAAATTCCGAATCGCTTTCTCATCGCCGCCTTCTTGCTCACCGGTGTCGGGCAAATGTCCGCCGAAACGACCGGTGGAAAATTACTCACTGGTCAGGTGGCCTTCGGGGATTGGAAGAGCGACGCGCCCGGCGTCCGGCGCAAAATCACGGTGGCCGATCTTCCGCCGCCCGGCGCGAGCCGTTCGGCGCGTAACTCTCCCACGATCGTCGATCGCCCGGCGGGCGCGCAACTTCATGTTCCGGTCGGATTCAAGATCGAGGAATACGCCGCCGGCTTTCGCGATCCGCGCGTCCTCCTGACCGCGCCAAACGGCGATATTTTTGTCAGCGAAAGCCGTGGCGACCAGATCAAGGTGTTGCGCGACGCGGACGGCGACGGCAAACCAGACAGCAACCAGGTCTTTGCCGAAAGCGGCCTGAACAAGCCCTTCGGCGTTGCCTTTTATCCCCCCGGACCCGAGCCGCAATATCTCTACGTCGCGAATACCGATGGGGTGATCCGTTTTCCCTATCGTAATGGCGATCTCAAGGCTCGCGGACCGGCGGAAAAACTGGGCGTGCATCTTTCGCCCGGCGGTCTTCTCCGCGGCGGCGGGCATTGGACGCGCGGCCTGGCTTTCTCGCCTGACGGAAAGAAGATGTATGTCTCGATCGGATCGCTTTCGAATGTCTCAGATAAAGCGGACGAGGCCGATCGCGCGCGGATTTTCGAGTTCAATCCCGATGGGAGCGGCCAGAGAGTCTACGCATGGGGAATCCGGAACGCGGTCGGGATCCAAATGCGACCCGGAACTAACGAGCTCTGGATGAGCACGAATGAGCGCGACGGGCTGGGCGACAATCTCCCGCCGGATTACATCAGCCACGTCACCCCGGGCGGCTTCTACGGTTGGCCCTGGTTTTACATCGGCAATCACCAGGATCCGCGGCACATGGGCGAGAAATCCGAGTGGGCCGATAAGGTGATCGTGCCCGATGTGCTCGTGCAGGCGCACTCCGCCTCTCTCAATCTTTGTTTTTACGACGGGAAACAATTCCCCGAAAAATATCGGGGCGATATCTTTACCGCCTTCCACGGCTCATGGAATCGGAGCCGCCGGACCGGCTACAAAATAGTGCGTGTCCCGCTCGACCACGGCAAGGCGCGCGGCGAGTACGAAGATTTTGTAACCGGTTTCGTGACCTCGGATGGAGATGTCTGGGGGCGTCCGGTCGGCGTGACCGTGGCGAAAGATGGTAGCCTGCTCTTCAGCGAAGACGCGCACGGCACGATCTGGAAAGTCAGCGCAATTCGTTAGGCCGGGCGTTCGCGATCTTCGTTGTGCCTTGTGAGCCGCGGACGGCGGGCGTAAACGTTGTTCGGTCATGGAGCGCGCCATTCATACTTTCGACAACGGCGTCCGGGTTTATGAGGACCAGCTCTGGGCCGGGCAGCGGGCCCGCTATGAGAAACGCAACGTTCACGAAGCGGAGGAGGAAGACATCTTTGTCGACCTCATCGGCCGCCTCCCGCCGGACGGCTGCTACGTCGATGTCGGGGCGGCGATCGGTTACTATCTCATTCTGGCGCGCAAGCTGGCGCCGCGCCTCGCGATTCACGGAGTCGAGCCGCTCGAGCGGCATCGCGGCCTCTTGAGCGAGAACCTTCTCCTCAACGGCCTAACGGAAAGCGATTTCACGATTCATTCCGAAGGGCTTACCTCGAGCGAGGGGAGCCAGACCTTTATGGATCGCGGGTATAGCAGCAAGCTCGCGCCTGTCGGGGAAAAGGAAAACATCTCGCTTAGCCGGCGCTGGAAAGGTTTTCTCGAATCGATCGGACTGCGCCGGCCGAAAAACGCCACGCTCACGATCCCGACCATTACCCTGGATACTCTCGTTAGGCGAATAGGCGGCAGAATCGATCTTGTGCAAATGGATGTGCAGGGCCTGGAAGTCGAAGTCTTGAAAGGCGTGCGAGAAAGCATGCGCGCGGGCGCGATCCGGGCATTCCTCATCGGCACGCACGGGCGGATGGTTGGCCTGACTTTGCATCAGGAATGCCGCGAACTGCTGGAGGCGCACGGTTACACGATCGAAGTCGATCAGCCCGACACGAAGGAGCAGCCCGACGGCATCCTCGTGGCCCGCAAATGACAACTCGGGCAGGTCCGCTAGATTTGCCTGTGCCCCAATCTTCCATCAAATCGCTCACGCTTGATGAGCTGGAAGAATATCTGACTGCCGCTGGCGCGCCCGCTTATCGGGCGAAACAGGTCACCGAATGGCTCTACAAGAAACGGGTCGACTCGTTCGAGTCCATGACCGATCTTCCGACCGCGTTCCGAGCCCGGTTGGCGAGCGAATTCTCGTTCGTTAGGCCGGAGCTGGTTCGCGTTCTCGGATCGAAAGATACGACCCGAAAATTCTTGTTTCGCTTCGCCGATGGCAACCTGATCGAGTCGGTCCTGATTCCAGCCTCGCCCGCTCTCTACGGCGATACTTCCGACCGCCGCACCGCCTGTGTCTCGACCCAGGTTGGATGCGCTTACGGCTGCAAATTCTGCGCGAGCGGGCTGGACGGATTTTCGCGCAATCTCGACGCGAGCGAGATCGTCGATCAATTGCTCGCGATCGAAAAGGAGAGTGGCGAGAAGATCGACAACATCGTTTTCATGGGAATGGGCGAGCCGCTCGCTAACCTGACGAACCTGCTCCGCGCTATCAGGATCATCAACGCGCCGTGGGGCCTGGAGATCGGCGCGCGTCACATCACTATTTCGACCAGCGGGCTCGCTCCGCAGATTCGCAAACTGGCGAAGGAGCCGACGCAATTTCGTCTCGCCATTTCGCTTCATGGTGCGACCGACGACGTGCGCAGCCAGATCATGCCGGTGAATCGCAAATATCCGCTCGCCGTTTTGCTCGAAGCCTGCGACGCCTACGTCGCACAAAAGAAGCGCCTCATGTTTGAATACATCCTTATCGCCGGGGTGAACGACGGCGATGAGCAGGCGCACCAGTTGGCGCGACACGCGCTCCGCCTCTCGGCGAAGGTCAATCTCATTCCCTACAACACCGTCGAAGGCCTTGAATGGTCGCGCCCCTCGCGCAACCGGCAGGAAATCTTCCTTCGCATTCTGCGCAGCCATGGCGCGGTCGCTACTCTACGGAGGGAAAAGGGCCACGACATCGCCGCCGCCTGCGGCCAGCTCCGGCTTCAAACGAAACGAGCCGAAATCCCGGTTACCGTCTCGCTCTGACGGCTTAGACGGCCTCCCCGAGTGCGACGTGGACACCTGCGACCGCCATCCCGCCTTCGCCGACTGCCGCAGCGCAGCGCTTGACTGAGCCAGAACGGACGTCGCCGGCCGCGAAAATACCCGGAACACTGGTCTCGAGCGGCCCCGGTGGACGCCCGGCGTTCTGCCAAAGCGGGGAATCGGCCACCACGGTTCCAGTCTTGATGAAACCCTTGGCGTCGCACTCGATCTCGGGCGGAAGCCAGCTGGTGCATGGCTTGGCTCCGATCATGGAAAAGACGGCCGGCGTTTCGATCGTGCGGCGCTCCCCGGTGGCGGTGTTCTCGATCTCGACCGTCTCAAGCATCTTGCCGCCGGTCATTTTTCGAATCTCGTTCTGATAAAGTATCTCGATGTTCTCCTTCGTCTCGACCCTGCGGGAGAGATAGCTCGACATGCTTTGGCTGAGGCCTTTCCCACGGACGACGAGGAGGACTTTGGCTGCGCCTTCGGAGAGAAACATGGCGGCCTGACCGGCGGAATTGCCCGCGCCGGCGACCAAGACCGTGGCGCCTCGGCAAAGCTGGCCTTCAAAGGCGGTGGCGGCATAGTAAACCCCGGAGCCTTCAAACTCCTCGCGACCTTCCGCGTCGATCCGGCGGTAATCTGCGCCGGTTGCGATGAGAAGTGCCCGGGTGCGCAGACTGGCCATGCATCCTTCGATCTGGAGGCAGGCGCGGTATTCGTCGCCCGGATGCAAAGTGATGGATAGAGCCTGCGACGGAGTCGAAAATCTGGCCCCAAAGCGGTAAGCCTGGAGCTGCGCGAGGTAGGTAAGATCACCGCCGTTGATGCCCGTAGGAAAGCCGAAGAAATTCTCGATTAGCGATGAAGAGCCGGCCTGCCCGCCGGGCGCGTAGCTTTCGAGGACGACGGTTTTGAGTCCCTCGGAGCCGGCATAGACGGCAGCGGCGAGGCCAGCGGGACCGGCCCCCACAATCGTAAGGTCGGTCCGGACTTCGTCCTCTTCGGCGGTGGCGAGCGGGCGAAGCAGGCCTGCGATTTGCGCGACTTCGCGCAGGGATGGTTTCCGCAGCGGGGCGCCGTTGGCGGTAATGAGCGCGGGGAGTTCGCGACTTGTTAGATTAAGGCGGCGGGCGAGTGCGGCACCTCTTTCGTCTTCGAATTCGAGCAGGCGGTGTGGAACGTGGTTCTTGGTCAGGAAATCATGCAGGTGGCGGCCTTCGCGAGAATCGCGCTGGGCAATGATGCGGAGGCCGGCAAACTCGGGGTCCCTCATGAGACGTTTCCGACGCATGATGAAGGCGTTCACGAGCGGCTCCGCCACGCCGGGCAATTCGGCGAGGGCCCGCCGCAGCTCGCTGGCAGGGACCTCCAGAATCTCGGCCTCATCGGACTTTACCCTCGCGCTGGCGAAGGCGGAGGTGCCCTGAAGCATGGCGACGTCGCCAGCAAAATCCCGCTCCCCGGGCGTCCCCAGGACCTGCTCGGTTTCCTCGCGTTTTTCGAAAACGTCGATCTCGCCCTGCAAAACGACGATCAGGGGGAGATCGCGCTGGCCGGCTTTGAAAACCATGTCGCCGCGCCGTAATCGACGGCGCCTGCCTAACGGATCAAGGAGAGCAAGCTGACGATCGTCGATCTTCGGAAATGCGATTGTCTCCGTGTCGCGATAGAATTGTTCGTCCTCTTCTTCGCTCGTGCGCATGGCGGAGTGTAGCGGTGGATGATCGGGCCGGTCAAAACTGACTGGCGCCGGAGCCTCGACCGACCGCGAACAAGGACAAAACTTTTTTGCGTAGCTAATCAAGATGGCCTACATGGAGGCATGGCCGGGCACGACTCAGACCGCGCTTGGGATGAATACGAGTGGGAACGGTTTCTCCAGCAGCAGGATCAGAAGACGGAGAAATACATGGAGCTGCTCGAGAAGTACATCGACGATCCGCAGCGCGACGAAATCGTGGCGCGGGAAATGGGTTGGTGTCATCAGCCCGAGGAGAGCGGCGAAGAATGGACCGACGATCTCGATCCCGCCTTCGATGAAGACGAGGCGGAGGAGGATGTTTCCGCGAGCCAGTTGATCAACGATTGCGCTGAGGGCTTCGAGCAACACGTTCTCTATCGCGCGGCCTTTTCCCTAACAATCTGGATCGATCGACTGTTTGAAGGCGCGCCAGCATTACAAAACGATCCGGCGGCGGTCAAGCTCGCCACCCATACCGCCCTGGCGAGTGCAAAGCTGGCGGCCGCCTTGAGCGACGAGGAGGCAGAGGAGCTGGGGATGACGATTGCCTATCTGAAGCGTTCGCTCAAAGCGATCACCGTGGCGATGGACGCTTCGGCGCAGTTGATCGCCGAAAAATCGCTCTCTCGCGTCCAGCACGCCGCTCTGCAACAGCGGCTCTTCCAGGTGCGCGACGGGATCATTCTGCTGATGGGCGAATTCCGCGGCGAATGGCTTCGGCGCTACGGCAGCCTTTAGCGGTTGAATGAATCGAGGCCGCGCCCGTCCAAAGATGGACACGGAAGCGACTGCGGCAGAAGCCGATGTCCCGGAACTCGACCTGGTGAGGCAAGCCCAGGCGGGCGATCCCGAGGCCTTCGATCAGCTCGTCAGCCGATTCCGAACCCGGGTTTTTGGCATGATCTACAACATGGTGCATAACGAGCAGGATGCCTGGGATCTTGCTCAGGACAGCTTCCTCAAGGCGTGGAAATCGATCGCGCGTTTCCGGGGCCAGTCGTCGTTTTACACCTGGCTTTACCGGATCGTGATGAACGTGACGATCGACGCCATGCGCAAGAAGCAGGTGAAAGGTGGAGGCGCAGAGTTCAACGATGAAATTCAGTTGAAAGAGATCGACCCGGCCTCGCGCACTGTTCCGCATGCCGACGCTCTCCCGCACGAGCGGATGGAGCACAAGGAAATCCGCGACCGGATCGACGCCGCCATCGCCCAGCTCTCGCCGGAACATCGGGCTGTAATTTTAATGAAAGAAATCGAGGACATGCAATACCACGAAATCGCAGAGTCGTTAGGCTGCTCCATCGGGACGGTCATGTCGCGCTTGTTTTATGCGCGCAAGAAGCTGCAGAATCTGTTGCGGGATGTTTATGAAAACGTTTGAGGAAAAATGGACCGCCTGGATCGATAACGAGCTGAGCGACGCGGAACGCGCGGAGTTCGAAGCCTCGCTCGAGGATCGCGCGGCGGCCGAACTGGAGAAAAACCAGGCTTACAAACTGCGCGCTTTGTTGAAGGAACAGTTGCAGCCGCGTGCGATGGGGAACGAGGAGTTTTTTCATCATCAACTGCGCGAGCGCATCGCGGCGGAAACGAAGCAGGCCGCGCCGGCCGCCGCCGCGGCGGACGCGGGAAGCTGGTGGACAATCCGGCGTTTGCTCTGGACGGGCACGGCCTCGCTCGCCGCTTTTGCGATCTGCACCTTTTTCGTCCTGCACCAGCAGCCGGGGCCGGATCAGTCGCAATATCTGACCCAGATCCTGAACGCCCGGGTCGATCCAAACGTGAATCCACATGCAACCGTTTCGATTTTTCAGACGAAACAGGATCGTGTCACCGTCCTCTGGGTCGACGGCTTGAAATCGTTGCCGCCGGAATACGCCGCCAAGTAACTGATGCGCCGTCGACTTCTCGCTCTCGCCACCGGGTTCGCGCTTTTTTGCTCTGTGCTCTCAGACGCGCGGGCGGACGAGAACGTCTGGAGCGGCCTGGTTCTGGCTACGAACGTCGTCAAACCAACCCCGGTGCCGACCGAGATGCGCGGAATCCGCGGCACGCTCCAGCGGACATTTGGCTACAATCAATTTGAGTTGATCGGCCAATCGCGCAAAGCCCTCAAGACCGGGGAAGAAAACTGGCTCGCCTCGAGCAAGCACTTCTCATTGCACGTCGATGCGCGGGGCGCGACGCGCGATGGTTACCGGCTCAAGCTCCTGTTGTATCAGGACCGTCAGGTTTTGCTCGAGACGGATGCGAATCTGAGCAAGAGGAGTCCATTAGTCGTGAAAGGCCCGCAGATTGGGGACGGGCAGTTGCTGCTCTTGCTGGTCGTGCAGTAGCGGTTTTTCCTATGCGATTTCTCTTCTGCGCCGTTTTTCTCTTTTTCGTCCTCGCTCCCGTGCACGCCGAATCCAAATTCGATTTCGCCATGACCCCGGGGAAACTGCCAAAAGAAGTCCGGCCGACCGAATACGCCATCCGGATCGTTCCGAACCTCGAGGACCTGACTTTTACCGGCTCGGAGACGGTCAAGTTATCGGCTGAAAAACCGGTCACCGAGCTCATCCTCAACGCGCTCGAGATGGAAATCGCTTCCGCCTCGGTCGACGGCGAGGAGCTCCCCAAAAAGTCGATCGTCCTCAACCGTAAAGAAGAAACGCTGACCCTGACTTTGCCTAACGAGATGGCGGTGGGCGAGCACGAGATCGCGCTCAAGTTTAGCGGCAAAATCAACGCCCAGGGGCAGGGTCTTTTCTTCGCCCGCTACCAGGAGCAGGGAACGAACGAGAAGAAGATCATGCTCGGCACGCAGTTCGAGGCGACCGATGCGCGCCGGATGTTTCCCTGCTGGGACGAGCCGAGCTTTCGGGCCAGGTTTCAACTCTCCGCCGTCGTTCCGGAAAAGTTTCTCGCCGTTTCCAACATGCCGGTGGAAGGGGAGACAACGGTTGAAGGCGGCAAGGAAGTGCGCTTCGCCATGTCGCCCTCGATGTCGAGCTATCTCGTCGTCCTCTGCGCGGGCGAACTCGATTCGATCGAAGCAGAACAGGACGGCGTAAAACTCCGTGTCATCGCGACGAAGGGAAAGGCGGAGATGGGTCGTTATGCGCTGGAGAGTGAGGCCAGGATTCTTCATTACTTCAATGAATATTTCGGGGTGCCCTATCCGCTCCCGAAGCTAGATCTCATCGCGATCCCGGGCGGATTTGGCGGAGCGATGGAGAACTGGGGCGGGATCACTTATTACGAGTCGGTCCTGCTCTTTGATCCGAAAAATTCCTCGACCGAAACCAAGCAATCGATTTTCGCCGTTATCGCGCACGAGATGGCGCATCAATGGTTTGGCGACCTTGTCACGATGGCGTGGTGGGACAACCTCTGGCTGAATGAAGGTTTCGCCTCCTGGATGGGATCGAAATGTACCGATCGGTTCAACCCGGAATGGAACGAATGGCTGCGCCGCGTCGTGTCGCCCAATCCGACTCGCCGCATTGGTTTCCCGAAAGACGTTGCGATGCAGGCCGACGCCCGTTCCACCACCCATCCGGTGCAGCAACCGATCGAGACCGAGGCGGAAGCGAACAGCGCTTTCGACGAAATCACCTACAAGAAGGGCCAGTCGATCATTCGCATGCTGGAGAGTTTTCTCGGCGAAGAGGTCTTTCGCGACGGCATCCGCAAATACATCGCGGCGCACAAATATTCGAATACCACTACGGCAGATCTTTGGGAGGCCCTGACCGAAGTCTCGGGCAAACCGGTCGGAGAAATCGCGCCCGGCTGGACGGAACAGCCCGGCTTTCCAGTCGTGAAGGTGGAGCGGAAGGAGAACACGATCCAACTCACGCAGGAACGTTTTACGGTTCACTTCCCCGATCCGCCTGCGCTCCAATGGCAGATCCCGCTCACTTACGTCACCCAGAACCAGCCGGCGACAAACGGCTTTCTCCTCCGCGACAAGAGCGCGCCCCTGCCTAACGAGTTGCCTAACGATAAGGCAATCAAGTTCAATCTCGGGGACGCCGGCTATTATCGTATCCAGTACGACAACGCCTCTTGGAATTTGCTCCTCGCGCAGCTCCCTCACCTCTCGGAGGCCGACCGGGTCAACCTGCTAATCGACGCCTGGGCGCTGGTCGAGGCCGACCGCGAACCGCTTTCGCACTATCTTGGCCTGCTCGACCCGGTGCTGAACGACGATCAACTCGCGGTCTACGACCAGATCATCGACACCTTTACTTTCCTCAATCGGTTGCTCGCGGGCGACCCGATCCGGCCGCGTTTCCAGCAATACGCCCGCGCTCTCTTGCGGCCCGCCTTCGATCGCGTCGGCTGGGAAGCGAAGCCGGGCGAGAAATCGACAACTGCCTCTCTCCGGGCCTCGCTCATCCGCGGACTTGGAGTCCTAAACGATTCTGATGTCATCGCAGGATGCCGCTCCCGCTTCGATGGTTTCCTCTCCGATCCATCGAGCATCTCGCCCGATCTGCGCCCGGCCATTTTCTCGGTTGTCGGTCGTTATGCCGATTCCCCGACATGGGAAAAGTTACACCGCCTCGGATTGAAAACGAACAGCGCCGAAGAGAAACAATATCTTTACGAAGCCCTCGCGAGCGCGATCGAGCCGCGCCTCATTCAACGCACGATTGCAATCGCTTTGACCGACGAATTGCCAACCAGTCGCGCGGCCGCGCTTCTCCCGCTCGCGGCGCGGCGCGGCGAACATCCGGAACTGGTCTGGAAATACGCGCAGGAAAACATGAAGGCGCTCCTCGCGAAACAGGATGCCCTCGGGGTCAACAGTTACGCCGCGGGTCTCTTCACCTTTTTCTCGAATCCGAAGGATGCCGCAACGCTCGAGCGCTACGCGAAAACAAATTTGCCGCCATCTTCCGCTCCGTCGGTCGCGAAAGCGGTCGATGAGATTGGTTTCCGGGCGGAATTCAAGCAGCGGCTGGTGCCGCAATTGAATGCGGAAATCGAGGCGTTGTAGCCCCTGGGTTGGTGACTAATATCCCGCGCTTCGCAGAGCGAAGCGTCTAGAACTGGCCGGTGATGATTTTGAAAATCACCGTGTTGTCTAAAAAACCGTGGAGGACTTCAGTCCCCGGGCCGCGTCCGGCGGCGAGGACATCGTTCACGGTATTGCGGGCTTCTGGAGCGTAGACAGCAGCGGGCTCCTGCAATCTCGCGGGAGCGACAGGGCCTTCTCCCGGCGGATCGGGCTCTCCTTCGGAATCCGGAGGCGGGAGCGTGCCGCGGGTGTCGGTTCCGTTAGGCCCGGTCGCCCAGGTGACCGCGGGCTCGCCTGAGGAATTTACGCCAAGCAGGGCGACGCCGCTGTCGCGTCGGAAGGGCGTGCCGTTGAGCGAGAGCCCTCCGATCCCAAGGTTTCCCGCGACCATGATCGTAGAATTTTCTCCCATGTAACTGCTCGCGATCGCGATCGCCCGGTCCAGCTCAATCGTTTCCGCGAGGGTGCGTTCGCCGTGATTTTCGCGCGCCGCGGTCCGCATGAGAGCGGCGTCGACGATGAGCAGATAACCGCCGGTGTTCCACTGCAGGAGTTCGATCGCGCGCCGCGTCATGTCGGCGAGCGCCGGCTGCTCGCTGCTGGCGGCGATCTCGTTGCCGAAAGCCATCTCGCGATCGCTGAAAAGCCCGAGCAAGCGCGGACGGCGCCATTGCGGGATGTTTTCCAACTCCGCCTTTGTCCGGACGATTTCGTAACCGTTGCGCCGCATCTCCAGGACGAGGTCGCGGCCATCGGTCCGCTCTCCGCCTTTTGCTTCCGGGAGAAAACTCGAGCTGCCACCGCCGAGCACGATGTCGATCTTCTCTTTGTCCGCCAACTGTTGTGCGAGATCGACCGCGCCTTTGCCGGTCGCATAAAAAGCGGCCGCCGTCGGATTGGCTAGGCGGCCATTTGTGACCAGCCCGACGGCGCGCCCTTTCTCGCGTGCCAGATCGATCATGCTGGTCAGCTGCTTGTCGTTAGGCCCGACGCCTAGGCTGCGATTGTTCACTTTCACACCGGTCGCCAGGGTGGTGGCCGCGGCGGCTTCATCGGGGACGGCGAAGTCCTGCGAATAATTGGAAAGCAGCGCGACCGCAGGGAGCGACTCGAGTGCGAGATGGGCGTTAGCGCCCCCGGCGTAGAGGCGGGTCGCGGCGACGCGGTCAGGAGTCAATCCCTCCCCGATGAAAAGCACGATCCCGAAAGGCTTTTGCACCACCCAGTGGCGGAAATAGAGGACGCCGAGCGCGAGAAAGACCAGCAAGCAAATGAGAGCCAGGATCTGGTTGCGCCATTTCATCCATCGATAGAGCGAAGCGCGGGGCCGATTGTCAATCCTGCACCCGCGGGAAATCGCTTGAGGCGAGGGACGCACGCCGGGAGAGTACCACCTATGGCAAAGCCGGTCGTTTTAGTTATCCGCGACGGATGGGGCATCAATCCCGGAGGAAAAGCGGAGCGGGAAAGGAATGGCGACGCGACACTGCTCGCGCAGACACCGTTCCACGACCAGCTTTACCAGGACTATCCCTGCGCCACGCTGAGCGCGAGCGGCGAGGATGTCGGGCTTCCGGAGGGGCAAATGGGCAATTCCGAGGTCGGCCATCTGAATCTCGGGGCGGGGCGAATCGTTTATCAGGATCTGACCCGGATTAACAAGGCGATCAAAGACGGCGAGCTGCAGCAAAATGAAGTTTTGCGGGAAGCGTTCCAGAAGGCGAAAAGCGGCCGGCTGCATTTTATCGGTTTGGTTTCGGATGGCGGCGTGCACAGCCATTGCCTTCATCTCCTTGCTCTGGCCGCGGCGGCCAAGGTAGCGGGCGTCGAGCAAATTCTCGTGCACGCGATCACCGATGGCCGCGACGCTTCGCCGACCGGCGGAGCCGATTACCTGAAGACTTGCGCGGTGCAGTTGGCGCAGAGCGGGGCGCGCATCATCACGGTCGTTGGGCGCTACTTCGCGATGGACCGTGACCGGCGATGGGACCGGACGAAACTGGCCTGGGACGCGATCGTGCTCGGGCGCGGAGAGATTTGCGAGGATCAGCCGTCGGCCGCGGTCAGTCGGCACTATGCGGCGGGCAAGACGGATGAATTCATGCCATCGCTGATTTTTTCCGAGCCTGACGAGCAGCGGATCCACGACGGTGACACGGTTGTCTTTTTCAACTTCCGGGCCGACCGCGCGCGGCAGCTTTCGCAGGCTTTCCTCTTCCAGGATTTCGACTGCTTTGAGCGTGAAGTCTGGCCGCGGGTCCACTACGTCACGCTGACGGAGTACGACGTCACCTACGATTGTCCAAATGTCTTCGGCCCGCAGTCGCTCAAGAACATTCTCGATGACGTGGTCAGCGAGGCGGGGAAGAAACAGTTGCGGATCGCGGAGACGGAGAAGTATCCGCACGTCACTTATTTTTTTAACGGTGGGGTGGAAAAGGCGGCGCCGGGGGAAGACCGCAAGATCATTCCGTCGCCCAAGGTTGCGACCTACGATCTGCAGCCGGAAATGAGCGCGATCGAGGTGACCGACGAAGTAATCAGCCGGCTCGATCAATACGATCTTGTCATTCTGAACTACGCCAATCCCGACATGGTCGGGCACACCGGGGTGGTGGAGGCAGGCGTCAAAGCAGTGGAAACGATCGATGCCTGTGTCGCACGGCTCGTGCCGGCTGTATTATCGTTAAGCGGTAAGCTTCTCCTGACCGCTGATCACGGAAACTGCGAGCTGATGCGCAATCCGGATGGCTCGCCTAATACCGCGCACACGACCAACCTGGTCCACCTGATCTATGTCGCGGCCGATGCGAAGAATTTCCGACTTGAGAACGGCATCCTGGCGGATATCGCGCCGACGCTGCTTTTCCTGCTCGGTTTGCCGAAACCTGCGGAGATGACGGGGCATAATCTTCTGGAAGCCCGCTGACCGAGTCAGGCAAGATGCCTGACCACCCTGTCGCCGGCTCACCTTGCGTTCGTTAGGGCCGGAGCGGCGTTTGGGGCGACGGTTTGCCAATCCCCTTCAGCAAGTTGCCGAAATCGGTCTCCGTCGAGATGACCGCAGTCGTATCACGAGCGAAAGCGGCCCGCGCCACTTCCAGCCGGCGGACAAATGAATAGAGGCTCTGCGCTTCGGCCGAATTATAGGCCTCGGAATAAATCCGCGCCGCCTCGGCATCGGCTTCGCCTTCGATCTTCAGCGCTTTGCGTGTGGCGGACGATTGGATGTTGGCGACGTCGCTCTCTTTTTGACCGTTGATGTTGGCCGCTTCGCCGCGGCCTTCGGAGCGGAATTTCGAAGCGATCTGGTGGCGCTCGCTCGACATTCGCTCGATAATTTTCTCCGCCACCGCCGGATTGTATTTGCTCCGCTTGAAACGCTCGTCGAGCAACTCGATGCCGAACCCTTCGATCTTCTGTCGAGCGCGTTCCGTGATTTGTTGCTCGATCGCGCTCCGCCCGAGTTCGATGTCGGGCAGATTGCTCGGCAGGATGGTGCCGGACTTTTCCAGCTCTTCGTCGCGCACCGGTCGCCGTCCTTTCGTGACCCGCACGATCTCGACCAGATCGTTCGAGGCGACGGCGGTCCGTGTCTCGCTCCCGAGGATGTCGTCGAGGCGGGAGAGAGCGCTGCGCTCGTCGTTCAGGCGATTGTAGTAGAGGAGCGGGTCGCTGATCCGCCAGCGTGCGAAACAATCCACGATGAGATAGAGCTTGTCTTTCGTCGGCGTCTCGGTGGGCGGTCCGTCCCAGGCAAGGATACGGTTGTCAAATCGGTGGACGGTATCGATGAACGGAACCTTGAACTTCAGTCCCGGCGTTTTTTCCTCCCGGATGGCTTTGCCGAAGCGAGTGACGATCGCGCTCTCGTATTGGTGGACAGTGAAAAGAAGCGCGCCCCATTTCAGAGCCGTGAGGAGGAAGATGAGGCCGATGATCGCGAGCACCGGGTTCTGCATGAAACCGACGAAGCGAGTGGAGAAATGCGAACGGTAGATGTCGTTAGCCATGGTCAGGGTTGCGGTGCGGGAGGAGGCGTCGGCGCCATCAGCGGCAGCGTCTGCAGGACGCCTTTGATGCTGTCGTCGACGATGACCTTACGATCGAGCGAGGGCAGGATGGACTCCATCGATTCAAAATAAAGTCGCTGCCGCGTGATCTCGGGCGCTTTCGAGGTACTCAGCGAGCAAGAGGGAAAACTTTTCCGTATCGCCTTTCGCGCCATTGACCCGGCGAAAAGCGTAGGCTTCGGCCTGTTTCTCGCGCTCTTTCCCTTGGCCACGCGCGTTTGGCACCGCGTCATTGTAGATCGCCCACGCCTGGTTGATCGCGGTCTGCTTTTCCTGCTGCGCCTGGTTCACTTCATTAAATGCCGCCTGCACCGCGGGTGGGGGACGCACCGTCGCGAGCTGCACCTGTTGGATCTCCAATCCGAGTTCGTATTCGCTCGATAACTTTGCCAGTCGTCCCAGTGCCGCGATCTCGATATCGTGGCGGCCGATCGTGAGCACTTCATCGACCGTGCGGTCGCCGATAACCTCGCGCATCACGCTTTCCGAGAGGTCGCGAAGGGTCTTTTCCGGTTCGCGCGCGCCGAAGAGATACTGTTTCGGGTCGGTGATCCGGTATTGCACGACCCAGGGAACGAGAGCTGTGTTGAGATCGCCCGTGATCATCGTCTCCGTATCCTCGGGAGCTTCGTCGCCTTGGAATTCGTTCGTCGCCTGCGGCGTCGTGAACCCAAACTCCAATTTTAACAAGCGCTGGGTCGGAACGAGGAGGATCTCATCGACGTAGGGAATGGCGTAAGCGAGGCCGGGCCCTTCCGTGCTGTGGTAGGCGCCGAAGCGGAGTTTGATCCCGACCGAGTTAGTCGGGATGGAAACGAATCCAAAGAGGAGCGAGAGCAACGTGATGATGATCCCGATGAAACCGATCAGGCCGAGCACGAAGCGAAAAGGCCGGAAGTGAAACCCCGGTGGGAACGGGGAGGCGGAAGATCCGGATGAAGGCGTAATTTGCATCGAGAGAAAGAGAACTGCGCGGAAGCATAACACATCGCGCAAGCTTCGGAACCCGTCTGGACTGGACGGCGGGTGTTAAGCCTACCGCGTTGACGCCTCCGCTGGGGGCAAATCGGCCTTCTGCCGAATCGCCTGCGGTCGCGGGAAGGCGGCCAGCGCAGTCCGAATGTCGCCATAAAGTCCTTCGGTCCAGGCCGGCGCCTCCGGCGGCGCGGCGAATGCGCGCACCCGAAAATCCACCGGACTAATGACGAGCGGGACCTCGCGCGTCTCGGTCAGCGCCGCGACGACGAACAAATCTTCCGCGCCTTCGTCGCCAACCGCGAGACAGCCTCTCGAGCGCGCGCCGCCGTGGATCATGATGTCGGTTCCGGGCTCGGTCCGGCCTTCGCGCGCGGCTTGCGCCAAATCGAAATCGTTTGGGTAACTGACTCGAAGCGAAAGGTGATAGTGGCTGTTGGGATTCAAGAGCACGATGCAATAAACGCCTTCCGGAACCTGCCGATCGCCTTCGCGCAACTTCGGGCCGAGTCGGCCGCTCGCCGCGAGGACGTCGTATTCGCGGATGAACCGCAACGGTTCGCCTTCATTAGCGGCCCAAAGTTCCAGCTTCCGCTCTTCCTTGAGTGCGACCAAGGCCGTCCGCGAGGGCGGGTAAGCCACGCCAGCCTGCTGGAAGTGGGGCGCGAAACGTTTCCGCACGGGCTCGCCGAATTCCACTAACCGATCCTGAATCGTCTTTAATGCCACGGGCGTCTCGTTAGGCTTGGATTCTTGCTCTCGCTCCCGAAGCCAAAGCAACGCGGCCGCTCCCGCTCCGCCAACAATCAGGAAAATGAAAGCAGTCTTGCGCATGTCGGAAGGCTTGCGGAGTACATGGTCATAGAGTGCCCGGGTCCTCCGCGCTCGCAAGTCCGGGCGCGCCCGTCTCGAAAGACGACGTGTTTACTCTCGTGACGAGGTTGCACTTCATCGCAGGAGATGTGTGCGTTTGACGCGCTATTCCACCTCGAACTCGAGGCCGCCGACCCAGCGCGCGATGGGTTGTAAAGCGCGGAGCTAATAATGCCGATTGAGAAGCCCATCACGGCGTAGAGATCGCCGCGGCCAGCGCAGCGCGACGGGCTGAGCCTGCTCGGCGAAAGCGCCGAAGATGGCTGCGAGGGCAAAGAAGGCAGGAAGATCAAGCCCATGCAGCCGTAGAGGATGGCGAAGATTTTCCCCCGCCTGGCGCGGGCCAATGGGTTTGAGGCGGTGAGTCATAGGCGGGCGAGTCTGGCGATCGCAGCAACGGTAGAAGCCCGAACCGGCGCTCGGTTCGAAAGCGGATGTGTTCGCGGCTATCATCGGCCCAGTGAACGGCGCCCCGCAACATCTTGACCAGCCCGTGACCGGGTTCATCCGGCGCGATTTCGCGAAGCTGCGCGAGACGATGACGACACGCGAAGCGCTCGAGGCGGTCCGGCGGGAGGGAATCGGGGAGAAGATCGTTTACTTTTATGTCGTCGATGAGGAAGAGCGGCTGACCGGAGTGCTCCCGACCCGCCGTTTGCTGACCGCGGCGGTCGCGCAGCGGATCGGCGATCTCATGATCAAGCGGGTGGTGGCGATTCCGCAGACGGCGACCCTGCTCGAGGCGTGCGAGTTTTTTGTCCTGCACAAGTTCTTCGCCTTCCCGGTGGTGGACGGGGAACGGCGCATCCTGGGGGTGATCGACGTTGGCGTTTTCACCGAGGAGGTGTTCGACATCGCGGAGCGCGAACAGCACGAGGACGTTTTCGAGACGATCGGTTTCCATGTCTCGCAGGTGCGCGACGCCGGGCCGCTGCAGGCGTTTCGTTATCGATTCCCGTGGCTGCTCGCGACGATCGCGAGTGGGACGGCTTGCGCGTTGCTGGCAAGCGTCTTTGCGCTCACCCTCGCGCAGAGCCTGGTGATCGCTTTCTTTCTCACCCTCGTCCTCGGGCTGGGGGAGAGCGTCAGCATCCAATCGATGGCGGTCACGATCCAGGCGCTGCACTCGAGCCGGCCGACTTTGCGCTGGTATCTCGGCACCCTGCGCCGGGAAGTCGCTACCGCGTTATTGTTAGGCGCGGCCTGCGGACTCCTGGTCGGCGCGATCGTCTGGTTCTGGCTCGGGGCCGGCTGGCCGGCGATCGTGATTGGCGCGAGCATCCTGGCTTCGCTCGTCATGGCCTGCCTGCTCGGGCTCAGTATTCCCTCCGTTCTCCACGCCTTGCGGCTCGATCCGAAGATCGCGGCTGGACCGCTCACCCTGGCGTTGGCGGATATTCTGACTTTGCTATTCTATCTCTCGATTGCCCGTTTCCTTCTTTCTCCTGCCTAACGAAGATGAAAACACGAATCTTTGATCACATCGATCTGCGGGTCGCCGATATGGCGTCGGCGCAAAAATTTTACAGCCATTTGCTGCCCGCGCTCGGCTTTTCCGAGGCGTGTGGCGATGACGAATGCCGCGGCTATCAAACTCCGGGCGGCCTGCCGGATGCGTTTTTTTGTTTCACACCCGTGGCCAATCATCAGCCTAACGAGACCCGGATCGCCTTCTGGGCTGAGTCGCGGGCGGAAGTCGATCGACTGGCCGAGATTGTTCGAGAAGCAGGCGGACGCAACCTGGAAGGTCCGGAGTTGTGCCGCGACTATTCGCCCGGCTATTACGCCCTCTTCTTCGAGGACCCGAGCGGAAACAAGCTCGAGATTTGCTTCCGCGAGAGTCGTCCCTCTTGAGATCGCGCGCGCTTCTGCGAGACGTACGGAAATGAGCACAAGCGCGCCGATCCAGAAAATGCTGCGACCGCAGCGGCGCGTTCGTTATCTGAAAATGATCGCGGTTTTCAAGATGCTGCAGGGGGCGGCCCTGCTCGCGATCGGCGTTTCGCTGCTTTTCCTGCACAGCCGGACGAGTTGGATGGAAAGCATCTCGGACTGGGTCGATGGCGAGCTGATGGTGGCGCACAGCCGGACAATGCTTTATTTCCTGAACAGGTTGCAGGATGTGGTGACGGGCGGGTTGCTTCAGGTGACGGGTGTGATCGCGCTTTTTACGGCCGCGGTCCTCTTTACGGAAGGGATTGGCGTCTATCTGCAGAAACGCTGGGCCGAGATGCTGATGGTGATCGCGACCGCGATGCTCATTCCGTTTGAGCTGCGGCACGTCTGGTTGCATCCGGGCGTGGTCGCGTCCCTCATCCTGGCGGTCAATTGTTTCATCGTTTGGTTTCTCTACCGCGTCCTGCGGCGGGAGCGGCGGGAGGAAGAGCTGGCCGAGGACGAGGAGCCGGTCGTGGTCGAGACTCGTTAGGCGTCAATCCCGCGGGTAGATCTCGAAAAGGGCGAGCGTGCTCCTGGTTTTCTCGAGCGGGAGGCCGATGACGTTGCTGCGCGAGCCGATGATGCGGGAAATGATCGCGCCGCCTTTGCCTTGAGCCGCGTAGCCGCCGGCTTTGTCGAGCGGATCGATCGTGGCGAGGTAGTCGGCGATCATTTGCTCGCTCAATTTTTTGAAGACGACCCGCGAAAGAACCGAAAAAGCAATTGATCTCCCGCGATGCAGATGCGCAATGAAAACGCCCGAAGCTACGACGTGCGTCCGGTCGCTAAGCAAACGAAGCAGGCGCGCCGCCTCGGCGTGGTCGGCTGGTTTGCCAATCAACTCATGATCGAGTGCGACGAGCGTATCGGCGGCGAGCACGACTCGATTGGGGTGCGCCCGCGCGACGACCAGGCCTTTGCGAAGAGCGTTGTAGGAAACGGCCTCGCGAGCGGTCAGCCTTTCGGATTGCTGTTCCTTCACCGTCGGCGCCACGACCTCGAAATCGTAGCCGGCATCGGCGAGTAATTGACGGCGACGGGGGGAAGCGGAGGCGAGAATCAAACGCGGCCGTTTGCCTGTCATGGCGTGTTGGAATCCGGCGGTTGTTTGCCTCCGAGGAATTCGGGCATCTTCATTTCGGAGTAACCTGCTGGAATCGCGAACTCCGAAGCCGGGATGGGGTCGAGGCTGACCGATTCGATATTGCTTGTGATCTCAGCCTGACCGGGAGTCTTGATCTTGGTCCGCAACGGCAGGCCGGGAAGCGCATGATAATCCGGGAGCCCCTTGGTGATGCCGGCAAACGCGCCGCGCTGCAGGATCGCCATTTGTTGCAGGATGCTCTCGTAATTTGGATACGTTTTCGCGACCCAGTAGCTGGCGTGGTACTTCGGTGAATCGCTGACGTACTCCTCAGTCTCGTAACCATTGATGGTCTCCTTCCGGCCGGTTGGTTTGGGCAGCGCCTGGTCGGGTGCTTCTTCTTTGACGAAAGATTTCGCCATCTCGGCCATCGCCTTAGCTCTTTCTCCGGAAATTCGCATGACGGTTTTCTTGTCGTTCAGCAGTGTGGTGAGGTCGCCGCTTTTCGCGTCGATGATTGTAGTAACCTGCGGATTGACTTCGACGCGCGCCTTGTCGCCTTTGACCTTGAAGGTGATTTTGCGGATGCCCTCGGTTCCGCCCATCGTTTGGACGATGGTGAGATCAGCTCGAGCCGTGGCGCAGAGAGCCAGAAAACCGAGAAGGCGCAGTAATTTCATACACCAGTTGCTAGACGTCCGCGGCCCGGATGGCAAGCCTGCCGAATGGGAACCGCCTTTGTGCGGCGAGGTTGCGGTCGCAAAAAAACTTGGCAAGGCTGTTCGGTCGCGGCAGCTTAGGCGCGCGCGGGCATAGCTTAATGGTAAAGCTCCAGCCTTCCAAGCTGGCTATGAGGGTTCGATTCCCTTTGCCCGCTCCCCGGCGTGCGAGTCTTGTTGAAATGCGATGAAACCACTGCGCAACTCCGCCTCGGCTGGAGCGCCGTCCTGGAGCAGGATGCCGAGCGCTCTCCTTTTGCTCGTGGTTTTTCTACTCGGAGCCGGCTTTTGGACGGTAGCGTTCTCCGCGGTGCCGGCTGGGGAAGTAAAAGCAACCGATTTGATCGCGGCCGAATTGCCGGACAACAAGACCCTGAAAAGCGCCAGCCAAATGGAGTTTCTGAGCGCGGTTTGTGCCGTCGTTCGCCGTCGGCGCAGTAGTGCCGCGGTCATCACACAGACGGCCGTCAGCCTGCGGCGCGAGTTCGCCGGTGAAATCGTCGGGATGGTGATGCGCTGTGTAGGCAAAATGAACTGTGAATTCGCGGGGACAATCGTGGCGGCCGCTGCCGCGGCTGACGGCGACCTGACGAAGATCACTGACGCGGCGACGGCCAAGGCGCCGGACTGTGCGGAGACGATGAGTGAGGCGGTTCGGCGCGGCGGGAAGGGGAGCAAACCGGTGGAGCCGGAGGCTTCGCCTGAGCAGGGCCCGCTCATCGGAACGATCAACGGACCGGATGAGGGGTTTGACCCGCGCGAGCCGCTCAAGCTCGTATGTGTCGAAGGCACGCCGCGCGCTGTGCGGGCAAGCCAGCTCGACGAGTTTCTGCGCACGAATCCCAATGCGTTTGTTGGCGCCTGCCCGCCGACTGCTTCGCCCTCTCCGCCTTCTGCCCTTGCTCCGGCTTCGGCTCCAGCGGCAACGCCGGCTCTTGGTCCCGCCCCGACTCCCTAACGGTGCTGTTTGTTGAGCAGGATTAAGAGGACACGGCAAAAAAATTCTCCTCTGCGCTGCAGATTGTTGTAACTTCGCCGCCCGGTGGCCGCCAAAGCTTCTCTCATCTCCCGCGCGAGCGAAGTGCTGGCCGCCGTCCTTGTCGCACTGGCCCTGGCCGGCATCCAGATCCTTATCGGCGGCACCCGTCTCGCTTACAGCCTGCCGGTTTACGCGCTTCTGGGGGTGGCCGGTTTGCTCGCCATCTTTTCTGTCCGTCGCCTGAAGCCCGCGCCGGAACGCGTTTGCCTTTGGGCTTCGGCCGTTTTCTTCGGCTACATTCTGCTCCGCGCCTGGTTTTCCCCGGTTCCGTATCTGGCCCGGACGGATATTTTTTCGGTCCTGGCCGGATTGGTTGTTTACCTGGCGGTCGCTTTCATTTTCACTTCCGCGCCCTGGCGGATGACGATTCTTCTTTTTCTCATCGGTGTCGCTCTCGTCCAGGTCGGGATCGGCGCGATTCAATTCCGGAGCGGGGATAATTTCATGCTTATCCCGTTTCTGCAGCGTTTCGATTATGGCCGGCGCGCGAGCGGATTTTACGGCTGCCCGAATCATTTCGCCGGGCTCGTCGAAGTGCTCGGTGTATTCTGCTTCAGCTTCGCCTGCTGGAGTCGCTGGCCGATCTGGGCAAAGCTCCTCACCGGCTACGCGGGCGGGATTTGTCTTACAGGCCTTGCCCTAACGGGAAGCCGCGGCGGCTATCTCAGCGGCGTCGCCAGCCTGCTGACGGTGGCAGCGCTTTCCTTGCTCGCCTTGCGGCGGGCGGGGCGAACAATTTTCTGGCGGACGGCATTGGGCGGGGGAGTATTCGCACTTCTGCTTCTCGGGGCGCTCTTTTTTGGCTTTAAGAAAAGCGATTACCTGAGCGGTCGCGCGCAAACTGTGGTCGATACCCAGAATATGCGCCTCGATCTCTGGCGCGCGGCGATTGCGCAATGGAAATTGCAGCCAATTTTCGGCACGGGCAGCGGCACTTATCTCTATTATGGCCGCCATTTTCGAACCGAACGGGTGCAGCTCGATCCGGTCGAAGTGCATAACGATTATCTTCATCTCCTCGCCGAATACGGCCTGCTCGGTGGGGTGGGTTTTCTCTTTTTCCTCGGCGCGCATCTGGCGAGCGGCTGGCGGGCCTACCAAAAGCTGGGCCCGCGTCGGGTGGCGCTTTCGGGGCACCCCTTGAGCAACAACTTGGCCTTGAATATCGGCGCCTTCGGCGCTGTCGCCGCTTACCTGGTTCATTCCGTTTTCGATTTCAATCTCCACATTCCGGCGAACGTCTGTTTGCTCGCCTTTGTTTTCGGCATTTTCGCCAACCCAGGAAGGGATCGCGAAAAAGAGATCGCGGAGGGCGCGCCGCCGGTGATCTACGGACGGCTCGCTCTGCCGCTGCTCGGATTGCTCCTCCTGGCCGGGTCGCTTCGCTATGCGCGGGCCGAATACTTTGCCGAGCGCGCGCGGGCCGCCCTGCGCGACGAACGGCACCTGGCCGCGATGCGCTGGGCGCAGCAGGCGGTGGCGCTCGACGACCAGAACCCAGAAACGTTTTTTTACCTCGGCGAAAGCCGTGTCCGCCGGGCCGAGGCGCTCTCCAACCCGCTGGCGGGCGCTTCATATAACGAAGCTGCGCTCGCACCATTCCAGCGCGCGCTGGCGCTTGCGCCTAACGACGAAACGTTTCTCATCGCGCTTGGCCGCGTCTACGACGCGCTCGGGCGTTTTCCGGAAGCGGAATGGATGTTTGGTCGAGCCCGCGACTGGGATCCGCGCTCGAAGGCGACGCACGACTCCTACGCCGCGCATCTTGCTTTGTGGAGTCGGCCGGATTCCGGCTCGAAACGCCCGCGCAACGAACTGCCGGACAAAAATTCTCCTTTGCCCGCACCCGCCCCGGCGGAGCCCTAAGTCATCCGCGCGGCGTCTAGGTGCGGAGAATTAGGTTGCTCTGTTAACGCTAAAGCGCATACTCTGCGCCCCGATGGTTCCCTGGTGGACGCCGTAAGTTTATCTTCCTTCGTGTGTTTCATGACGAAAATTTCTCCTCCTGTCTGGACGCACTTCTTCGTTGGCGCAATTGCTCTCTTTGCAGCCATGGGCAGCTTGCAGGCGCAGGAAAATCCGGACGCGAACGCGGTCACGGAGGTTGTAGACGAGACAAGTGAGTCGGCTGAGCCGACAAAACCGGCCCTCGGCACGGGAAATTTCGCGCCTTCACCGTTCCGTGTCTCGGTTTCTGTCCGCGAGGGCTATGACGACAATGTCGACACGTCGAGCATCAATCCGACCGGTTCGTTCTACACCAATGGCAATGTTGTTCTCGATTATAAATTCGGGAACGCTCGCACCCAACTCGCGCTCAACGCCTTCGCCGGCCTGACCTACTATTACACCAATCCCATCGGTCAGGATTACGACATCACGACCGGCTTTAGCCTCACGGCCAGCCACCAGGCGACGCCCCGGCTCGGATTCGCAGCCTCAGTCTATCTGGCCTACCAATCTGAGCCCGACTTCAACACCGGCTTTGGGATCAATCGGCGGAGCGGGAATTATCTCTACAGCGCGGACAAGTTTTCCGTCTCCTACCAATGGGCGCCCCGCTTCTCGACGGTCACCAGCTTTACGCTCGGCGCGATTCGTTACGACGACAGCTCGATCGCCATTTATGAGAATCGCCTCGAGTATCTTTTTGGAAACGAGTTTCGCTTCCTCGTCCTTCCGACGACCTCGGTGGTGGCCGAATATCGTTACCAGATCATCAACTTCGACACCGCGCTCCGCGACTCCTCGACCAACTATGTCCTCGGTGGCCTCGATCACAGCTTCAACCCCCGCTTCAATATCTCGCTCCGGGGCGGCGCGCAATTCCGCGAGTTTGACAACCTGACCGCGCGCACCTCGCCCTATGGCGAGGCGACGCTCAACTACGCGCTCAACGAGCGCTCCTCCATCAGTTGGACAAATCGCTACGGCCTCGACGAACCCGACTACCCCGGGGCGGCCTCGCGCGACTCTTTTCGCACCGGCCTGCTGGCAAATTACGCTTTTACCCCGCGCTTCTCTGCAACTCTCGCGCTTTATTATCAGCACGACAACAACCAGAGCCTCCTTACACCGACCTCCTTTGTTCCTTCTTTCGCGGAAGACTCACTCGATGTCGCACTCGGGGTGCGCTACCAGATCAACCGCCTTTTTGCCGCCATCGCTGGGTATAATCACACCGAGGTTTTCTCCGACATCCCGCTTCGTGCGTACGCGCGAAACCGGTATTATTTGGGCTTAAACGTGACTTTTTAGCCTCCCGGGCTTCTCCGGCACGACTTTTGCGCCGGGGTGGTAATTCAAGTAGGTTTCCCACCCCGGTCGGCACTACAATTCATGGCACACCAAGAAGAAGTAAGTCTCCATTTTCTCGATTACTGGAGGGTAATCCGGGTTCGCTGGGGTCTGATTCTCCTCGCCTTTCTTCTCGTCGTCATCACGACGGCGGTTGTGACCTACTTTCAGCCGCGCGAATACCAGTCGTCGGTTTTTATCGAGGTCAAGTCGATGGCCGAGAATCCGCGCATCTTCGGCAATGATGGGCTGCAGACATATCACGACCCGCAATTGGCCCCGACCGTTTACCAGGTGCTGCAGCGTACCGGCATCCTTTATCCGGTGATCGATGAGCTGAAGCTGCAGGATAAATGGGCCCGCAATGGCTATCGCCCAACCCGCGAACAGTCCTACCAAATTCTTCGCGGCAAACTCGACCTTGATGAAGTGCGCAACACCGACCTGCTCCAGATCAGCGTCTTTGACTCCGACCCGCAGCTGGCGGCCGATATCGCGAACAAGATCGTCGCTGTTTACCAGGAAAAAAAGATCCAGGAGGAGCGCGAGATCCTGAACCGTGCCGTCTCGACCATGAACGAGGAAGTGACGAAGCAGGATCGCAAAGTGGAGGAGGCGGCCGCAGAAGTGGCCCGCATCCGTGACGAGGAGCACATCGTCGATCTCAACCCTGAGGGGACCGAGGACTCTTTGACCGCCGCCAATACCAACGTGGTCAAGCAGGAAGGCGAGGTTAACGACGCCGAGACAAATGTGGCGACTCTTTCGGCCAAGCTGCGCCAAATCGAATCCCTGAAGGGCGACGATCTCATGCGGATGATGCCGACGCTCAACATTCAGGATCCGACCATTCAAAAAATCCTGCCTAACTATCAGGAAGCCGTCGCCAACGAAGCGCAGCTCCTGAATTCCGGCCTGGGGGAGAATCATCCCAAGGTCAAAGCACTTCGCGCCACCAAGGCGGTTTACGTCCGTCAGCTCGAGCAGCAGGTCGCGAGCGTGCGCGACGCGCTCAAGCGCAACCTGAATTCTGCCCAAAGCACGCGGGACGAATTGAAGAAGCGGCTGACTGACATCAACGAAGCCCAGCTCACCCAGAAAAACCTCAGCGCCAGTTACGTTCGGGCGAAGAACACCTACATCAAGGAGAAGAGCTTGCTTGATGGGGTGCGTCTCCGCGCTCAGACCCAGACGATGGAAATGGCGATGCCGCGCCAGGCTGTGAGCGTGAAGCAGGTCGCCGAGCCGGCCGCGAATGCCGCCCGGCCGCGGGTCGCGTTGAACATGGCGCTCGGCGCGCTCGTCGGCCTTGTCCTCGGGATTGGCCTCGCTTTTTTCATCGAATATCTCGACACGAGCGTGAAAACGATGGACGACGTCGAGACTCTCCTCGGCGTCCCGGTGCTGGCCATTATCCCGCAAAATATCGGCCTCCTCGCGAGGGAAGGAAGCGATACTCCCGACGCCGAGGCCTACCGAATCCTGCGCACCAATATCGAGTTCAATCGCAAAAGTCCCGACACCAACACCATCTCCCTCGTCAGCGGCGGCCCGGGCGAAGGCAAGTCGACCACTCTCGCCAACCTCGCCTTCATCTGCGCACAGGGCGGTTATTCCACCCTGATCGTGGACGCAGATTTGCGCCGGCCGGTCCAGCACACACTTTTTGACCTCGAAGGGAAAATCGGCCTAACGAATTATTTGACGACCGAGATCCCGCTCGAAGATGTCCTCGTCCCGACCAGGGTCGAGAACCTCACCCTTCTCCCGAGCGGTGTTCTTCCTTCTGATGCCGTCGGGATCCTCAATTCGCGACGCATGTCGGACCTGATCGTCGAGCTGAAATCGCGCTACGACATGATCCTCTTTGATTCGCCTCCCATGCTCGGGGTGAGCGATGCCTCGGTCATCGCGAGTGAAGTCGACCAGACGATCATCGTCGTACAGCACCGCCGTTTCCCGCGCGCGATGTTGACCCGGGTGAAGCAGGCGATCATCGGTGTCGGCGGCAGCGTCCTCGGCGTCGTCCTGAATAATGTCGATCTGAAACACGACCAAAATTATTATTACTACACCAGCTACTACGGCTACTACCCGACTCCCGGCGCCGAGCGCAAATCAAACCGTCGCAGGCAGCGCGCTGTCGCGACCACTGGCAATGGGGCGACCAATCCGGAGGAATACTAGCGTGCGTTTCCGGTTCCTCACATTTTTCCTCCTCGCCGCCTGCGCACCGGCCGCCTTGGCCGATGCGGTTCTCCGCGCCGGCGACCCAGTCGAGCTCCGAATCAGCGGGGTGCCGGCCGAAGATCAAGCCCAGGTCAATAACGTGTACACGGTTGACGCCAACGGCATGCTCAACATGCCCTACATTAACAAGGTGCACGCCGAAGGTCTGACGCCCGCTCAGGTCGCGGGCGCGATTGAGAACGGCTACAAGTCCGCCCGCATTTTCACCAACCCTACAATCACGATTGTGATGCAACCCCAGACGCGTTTCGTCAACGTCGGGGGCGCCGTCCGTGCGCCTAACCGTGTTTCTTTCACCGAAGACATGACGCTCCTGACGGCAATCAACGCCGCCGGCGGCTTCAACGATTTTGCCGACCAGAAGCGCGTGCGGCTCCTGCGCGGCAGCGAGGCTACGGTCTACGATGTACGGCAATTTCGGAAAGAGCCCGGCCTCGACCCCAAGCTTCAGCCGGGCGACAAAATCGAAGTGCCGCAGAGCTTCTTCTAGGCGCGGACCAGCGCGCGGTGCCGCCAAAGATAGCCCAGGCCCGAGTAGATCGTTAGGCCGATGGTAATCCAGAGGAGCAGGTTGCCGCCGTAGCGCCAGGCGATTTGCCACCAGCCGGATTCTTCCAGGCCGGGCCGCAACTCGCTGGCCGAGAGGAGGAGTAGAAAAAAGACCACGGTAATGATCTGCCAGGAAGTCTTGTGCTTGCCGAGCTTCTCCGCCGGCAAAATCTGGCCCTCGGAAGACGCGAGCAGCCGCAAGCCGGTAATGAGGAAGTCGCGCGCCACCACGATCGTCGCCACCCACGCCGGTACTGCCTCCAAGGGCACGAGGCAGATGAAAGCGGCCGACATCATCACCTTGTCGACCAGCGGATCCATCAGCTTGCCAAAATTCGTCACGATCCCGTAACGGCGCGCGATCTCGCCGTCGTAATAGTCGCTGATTCCGGCGAGCGCGAAGAGGATGAGCGCGACGGTCCGGCCATAGGTCCAGAGCGAAGTGAGAGCGAGGACGAAGAGAATCGTCAGCACCAGCCGGCCAAGGGTGAGACGGTTCGCCCAGTTCATGAGGTCGCCGCCGAGTCTTTTGGCCTAACGAAAATCGGGTTTTTCCAGATCGGGACTTTTTTCTTTAGCTCGGCCACGATCCAGGCGCTCGCCGCAAAAGCCGCTCCGCGGTGCGCGCTCGCCACCCGCAGGAAGAGCGACGCTTCACCCGCTGCGACAAATCCGATCCGGTGTTCGAGGACCATTTCTTCGAGAGCGAACTGCTTCCCTGCTGCCTCCGTGATCATTTCCATCTGGTGCTGGGCCATCGTATCATGCGCTTCGTACTCGATTCCGGAAATCTCGCGCCCGTCCTCCAGCGTCCGTACCACGCCCCAAAAATCGATCGACGCGCCCGCCTGGCCGTTCCAACTATTCGGACGTTCTTGCAGCGGCGCGGTTGTGATAAGGATTTCCGAATGCCAAGTTGCCATCTGCTGAAGCGAGCCTGCCCACTCGGGGCACGGACGCACTCAGGAGAAACCCAAAATGAAAACGAATCAATGTGATATTGGCCTCATCGGCCTCGCCGTGATGGGCGAAAATCTGGTCCTCAACATGGAGTCGAAAGGCTTCGGCGTCGCCGTCTTTAACCGCACCACCGCCGTGACGGAGAAGTTCGCCGCCGGTCGCGGGAAAGGAAAGAACATCCAGCCGACCACGACAATGAAAGAATTTGTCGAAGCCCTTTCCCGTCCGCGCAAGGCCATGATCATGGTCAAGGCCGGCGCGCCGGTCGATGCCGTCATCGGTCAGCTCGCGCCATTGTTGGAGAAAGGTGACGTCATCATCGATGGTGGCAACTCGCTTTTCACCGACACGCAACGCCGCTGTAAGGACCTGGAAGGCAAAGGAATTCACTTCGTCGGCTGCGGTGTTTCCGGTGGCGAAGAAGGTGCGCTCAAAGGCCCCTCTCTCATGCCGGGTGGGTCGCGCGCCTCGTGGGAAATCATCGCTCCGATCTATCGCAAGATCGCTGCGGTCGTGGATGGCGAGCCCTGCTGCCGCTACATGGGACCGGATGGCGCCGGGCACTACGTCAAGATGGTGCACAACGGGATCGAATACGGCGACATGGAGTTGATTTGCGAGGCCTACGCGATTCTCAGCACGGTTCTTGGCCTAACGAATGACGAATTGGCTGATATTTTTTCGGAGTGGAACCGGGGCGACCTCGACAGCTACCTGATCGACATTACGGCTCAGATCTTTCGCAAAAAAGATCCGGAGACGGGGAAACCGATGGTCGATGTCATTCTCGACAAAGCGGGCCAGAAAGGGACCGGCATCTGGACCCTGCAATCGGCCATTCGCCAGTCGATTGTCATTTCCACGATCAACGCTGCAGTCGAAGCACGGGTCATTTCCTCGCGCAAAGAGGACCGGGTCAAAGCCTCGAAGATTTTGCCCCAGCCGGAGATCGAGAAATTCACCGGCAACCGAGACCAGCTCATCGCGGCGGTGCGCGACGCGCTCTACGCTTCCAAGATCGTCTCCTACGCCCAAGGGATGGAATTGTTGGGAGCGGCCAGCAAGGAGTTCAATTGGAACCTGAACTTCGGCGACATCGCGACCATCTGGCGGGGCGGTTGCATCATTCGGGCGAAATTCCTCAATCGCATCGTCGAGGCTTACGAGCGGGATCCGGGGCTGAATAACTTGCTCCTCGATCCTTATTTCACCGACATCATCCGGAAGACGCAGCACAACTGGCGCATCGCGGTCGCGACCGCAATCGAACAGGGGGTCGCTGTCCCGGCGTTCAGCGCATCGTTAGGCTATTTCGACAGCTATCGCCAGGCGCGCCTGCCTTCGAATTTGTTGCAGGCGCAGCGCGATTTTTTTGGCGCGCACACCTACGAGCGGGTCGACAAGCCCGGTGTTTTCCACACCGAATGGATGGAGACCGACAATTCATCCGGAAGACCTGCTGAGCCGAAAGAAGCGCCAAAGCGGCATGCAGCCGAATAGTCGTTATGCCCACTTACGTCTACGAAACCACCGATCCTGCGAAACCGACACGGCGTTTCGAGGTCAAGCAAAGCATGAAAGACGAGCCGCTCCGGGTCGATCCGGAGACGGGCGAGCCAGTCAAGCGGGTCATCTCCGGGGGCTACGGCGTGCATGTGCCGGGTGGTTCCACTGGCCCCTCGGTCGGTTCGGTGGGCGGCGGTGGTTGCGGCCCGAGCTGCGGCTGCCACTAAAAATAGATTGTCATCCCGAGCCGCCGCGGGACGGCGAGGGACCTCCCAAGCGGCGTGAAAGCCTACTACGTCTATATGATGACGAACGTCAGCCGAGTCGTCCTCTATACCGGGGTAACGAACGATTTAGAACGCCGCGTCTGGGAACACCAACACGGCGAAAGCAAAGGCTTCACCAAAACCTATCGAGTCACGCACCTCGTCTATCACGAGACATACAGCCAGATCGAAGACGCCATTGCGCGCGAGAAGGAAATCAAAGGTTGGAGGCGCAGCAAAAAGAACGCGCTCGTGGAAACGCTCAATCCGCGCTGGATCGATCTGTCAGTCGAACTTTTCGGACGCTTGTGAGGTCCCTCGCGGTCCTGCGGCGGCTCGGGATGACAAAAGTTGTTATGGGTCGCGCCTTTATTGCGGCCTAACGAAAATCGTGCGACGCGCTCCCGCCGACTTGCGCCTGCGCGAGCGGCCAAATCTTTCGCGCTTTCACGAGCACGACGTTCTCCGTGTTCTGCACTTCGCCTTCGATGACGAGAAACGGTTCCTCCGTAATTACGAGCCTCAGCCGCTCAAACAAATCCGGGGTTACAATCGCATTCGCGACTCCGGTTTCATCTTCCAGACTAACGAAGACAAATCCCTTCGCCGTCCCCGGTCGCTGTCGACAGATCACATTCCCCGCGATCTGGATCGTGGCGTCATGCCTCGCCTGCACCAGATCGCTCGCTCGCCAGATCTCGGGCAACTGATCTCGCAGCAACTTCATCGGATGCGGACCGGTCGTTAAATTCATCCCTTCATAATCCGCTTGCACCCGTTCCGGCAGCGTCATGGGAGGGAGCGGATTGTAGCCGGGCGGGGTGAGCCCGGCTGCCCCGGAGCCATCAGCGTTACCGCCGGGGTCAGCGCCCCCGGCTGCAGCGAAGAGCGCCTCCGGCGCCGGTTCCTCGACTTTCCAGAGCGCCGCCCGTCGATGCTCCGCCAGAGAATTGAGCGCTCCCAATTCTGCGAGATTGCGCAATTCCTCTTTCGTTAGGGCGACACGTCGTTTAAAATCGTCCATTGAGCGAAAAGCAGAAACGTGGCGTTGCCTAACGATTTCTTCCCCATGCTCCTGCCGCAGTCCATTCACGACACAAAACCCGAGCCGCACGACCTCATCCGACTCCACCAGACAACGCCACTCCGACTCCATCACACACACCGGCCGCATCCGGATTCCGTGCCGGCGTGCGTCCTTCACCAGCGTGGCCGGGGAATAAAACCCCATCGGCTGATTGTTCAGCAGGCTGGCGTAAAACTCCGCCGCCCGATGCACCTTCAGATAGGCGCTCCCATAGGCGAGAATCGCAAAACTGATGGCGTGCGATTCCGGAAATCCGTAAAGCGCAAACGAGCTGATCGACTGAATGATCTTGACCATGATCTCGGGCGCGACCCCCTTCTTCTCCATCCCTTCCCGCAGTTTCACGCTCACTTTTTCCATCCGCTCGACTGAGCGATGGAAGCTGAGCGCGCGCCGCAACTCTTCTGCTTCTGCGCCGGAAAAATCGGCCATGATCATCGCGATTTTGAGCATCTGTTCCTGGAAGAGCGGCACGCCTAACGTGCGCTCGAGAATCGGCTTCAAACGCTCGTCGAAATACGTCACTGGCTCGCGTCCCGCGCGGCGGTTCAGATAAGGATGAACCATGTCGCCCTGGATCGGCCCCGGGCGAATGATCGCGACCTCAATCACGACATCGTAAAAACATTTCGGTTCCATCCGCGGCAACGTCGCCATCTGCGCCCGACTCTCGATCTGGAAAACGCCGATCGTGTCAGCCTTCTGCATCATCTCGTAAGTGGCGGCGTCATCTTTCGGAAGATGGGCGAGGTCGAGCGGGCGCCCCCGTTCCCGGCAGAGCTCAAAAGTGTCCTGCATGACCGCCATCATGCCGAGGCCCAGCAAATCGACTTTCACGATCCCCAGATCTTCGCAGTCGTCCTTGTCCCACTGCGCCACGACCCGGCCCGGCATGGAGGCGTTCTCCAGCGGAACGAAGGAGCTGAGTTTGTCCTGGCAGATGATCATCCCGCCGGAGTGTTGCCCAAGATGGCGCGGTAAACCGTAGATCGATTGATACAGCCTAACGAATGCGGGCATGCGAGGATGCGCCTTCGGTAAACCCGATTGTTCGATCTGCGCCTCGAGCTCGAGGGTATGCGGGAAATCGCCGTGCGCGAAAAGGTGCGAGAATCGGTCGAGAATGCTGGGCGCAAAATTGAGCGCCTTCCCGATTTCGCGCGCCGCGCTTCGTCCGCGGTAAGTGATCACGTTTGCTGTCATGGCCGCGCCGTGTTTCCCGTAGCGCCGGTAGATTTCCTGGATGACGCTTTCCCTTCGGTCGCCGCTCGGAAGATCGAGATCGATGTCGGGCCAGCCTTTGCGGCTCTCGTTCAGGAAACGCTCGAAGACGAGATTGTTACTCACCGGATCGACCGGCGTGATCGCGAGACAAAAACAAACCGCGCTGTTCGCCGCGCTCCCCCGGCCCTGGACCATGATATTGTTTTCCCGGCAGAAATTAACGATCTCCCAGACGATCAGGAAATAGCCGGAGAAGCCGAGCCGGATGATGAGCTCGAGCTCGAACTCAAGCTGGCGTTTCACTTTCTGGGAGATCGATTCGTAACGCTGCTGCGCGCCGAAAAGGACGAGCGTACGCAGGAAAGAATCCATCGAGTGCCCCTCCGGCACCGGGTAATCGGGAAAATGATAACCGATGTTCCCGAGCGAAAACTCGAGCCGCTCGGCGAGGCGGAGGGTATTGGCGATCGCCTCCGGTCGATCGCGAAAAAGCGCTTTCATTTCCGCCCCGCTCTTCAAATGCCGTTCCGCGTTATTCGTTAGGCGAATGCCGGCGGCGTCGAGGTGGGTGTGCTCGCGGATGCAGGTGAAGACGTCGAGCGTTTCGCGCCCGAGGGGGATGGCGTGCCGGACGCCGTTGGTTGCGAGGAGCGGGAGACGATGATGTTCCGCGAGATCGATCAGCCGGCGATTGACGCGCTCTTCGCCCCTAACGAGATGGCGCTGGAGTTCCACATAGATCCGGTTGCGGCCGAAAACGTCGATTAGAAATTGTGCCCGGTTCGCGAGACTTCGGGGAGCGCACGCGCCTCGCGTGCCCTTTTCGGCGACTCGCCGAAAAGCGCGACGGGGCGCGTCCCTGATCTTAAGATCACGCGTCTCTTGCTCTCCGGTGTCCGTCGAGTCGCCGGCCACAGCACGCGAGGCGCGTGCGCTCCCCAGCAGGGGAATCAGCCCTTCGCTAAACTTTCCCAATTCTTCCCAGCGAATCGTGCAGCTCCCTTTTTCGCTTCGCAGGTGCACCTCAGTCAGGAGAGAACAAAGATTGGCGTAGCCAGTGCGGTTCTCGACCAGCACGGGCAGAATTGCGCCATCTTCCATCGTGAGATCGGAGCCGATGATCGCCCGCACTCCCTTCTCGCGACCGGCCACCGAAAAACGCTGCGCGCCATAGACGCCGTTGCGATCGAGGAGAGCGATGGCTGGCAATCCGAGTTCGGCCGCGCGCTCCGCCAGTTGTTCGGGAAAAGAAGCGCCCCGCAGAAAACTGAAGGCACTGCAGGCGTGAAGCTCGATGTAGGACATTTGGCTCCCCCCTTTTTTAATCGTAAATTCCTTCTACCACCCAGCCGTCTCGCTCTTCCCGACAGCGGCAAACGCCGCCATCCCTCAGCTCCGCATCCCACTCCGTCCGGGCCCATTTTTTTGTGTCCCACCAATCGCCCGAAGTGCGATACGGCCCTTGTCGGTCGACGACTGCGGCAGACAAGGCGCGCGCCGGCCCCGCGCGCAGGCGGCGCAAGGCCGGGCCGATTCTTTCCGCTGGTTCGTTAGGCGGAGGCGGCAGTTCCCAGGAAAAAGCTTCGAGATGAAAAGCATCCGGCCGATGCGAATCCTCCAGAACCGGCCGCCCGACGCGCTCTTTGCCTAACAATCCCGTGAGCCGGGTGAGCGTTTCGTGCAGCCGGCCGGGATCGCGCAGCGGTGTCTCGAAAAGATGAAACTGTTGCCGAGCCGGCTGGGCGACCGCGACCGCCAGAGAAACTGCCACGATCGGATGTTCCGTTCGGAAGGTTTCGAGATGGGCCTGGAGGAGGCGGAACAGGATCTCGACCGAGTTGGTCGGATCGGGAATGTGAAAGCGATGTTCGTAGTGCGACTTGTTCGCAAACGTGAGACGGAAAGTGATTTCCTGCGCGACCAGATAAAACGTGCCGAGACGCAGGGTGAGTTGCTCGAGAAAACGTCGCAGAACAAACAGGAGCGGCTCGGCAGTTTCGATCTCGTAATCGAAATCGATTTCTTCGCGGAAAACCTCCGCTGGCCTAACGATTCGAAGAAGCCGGGTCGCGCGCCCGGTCGCCTGTTCCCAAAGTCGAACTGCGGTCGGGCCGAGACGCGCGCCGAGCGAATCGGGCTGGAGAGCGGCGAGATCGCCCAGGGTGTGGACGCCCCACTTGTGCAGGATGGCGAGAATATGGGAGAGCTCTTTGGTGCGCTCGGCGGTGGTTTGCTTGCTTGGCACACCGGAAATTAAGCAGGAAAGTAATATGTTCAATGGAACATATTCTTGCGTGCAGGGTGGCCGTGTCGGCCGCTTCTCCTAGGATGCTGTTTTTCTCAGTTGCGACATCTCCCCCCAGCGGGCGACACGCGATTACCCGTTTGGGCTCAGGAGGCGCGACTTGGTGTCGTCGGGGAGCGACGAATTCGCGATCCAGGCCGACGCATTGCGCGGATCGGCTTTCAACCACGAACGTGCGGTCGATTCCATCTGGCTGTTGCGCAGACTGTCGTCGCCGATCGTGGCCGCCCATTGCACCGCGGCCGAGGGATCGGACGACCTGATCCGATTCGCAAACGCGCTTACCGCCTGATCGCGCGAAGGGCCGTCGGATAAATTTCCGAGCCAGCTCGCGGCCGCCTCCGGGTCATTCCCGGCCCAGCGATTGACCAGGTTTTCGAAAATCTGCCCACGCGTTTTGCCTTCGGGGAAGGAAGCCGCCCAACTCCCGGCTGCCTGCGGATCGCTCGCCGCCCATTGCGCGACGATGGAGATGGCGGCGGTCGTCTGGGTTTCGCCTGAGAGGCGGGTCAGCATTTGCGCGGCGCGCTGCGGATCGTTTTCCGCGACCGAGGAAATAATGTTAGGCAGAACGGAATTGCGCGCCGCCGGGTCGGATAAACTTTGCCCCCAGGCAAAGGCGGCTTGGGGATCGTTTTGCGCCCACTGGCGCGAAATAGTGTCGAGCAGATTTTGCCGCGTCTCACCACTCGTGGTGCGCAGCGCAAATTCCGCAGCGCTCGCCGGATCTGACTCGCTCCACTGCGTTACGATCGGGTTGAGCGCGTTTTGCCGGGTCGCGCCGTCGGGAAGTTTTTGCGCCCAGCTCAAGGCGGTTTGCACATCGGCGGTCGCGAGCTGGCGGGCGATCGATCTCACGGCGTCCTCCTGCATTTTGCCGGCCGGCAAGGCGGCTACATAATCGGCGGCGGCATTCGGATCGCTTTGCGCCCAGCTCGAAAGAACATTTTGAATCGCGCGGTTTTTGCCTTCGCCAGGCGGCAACGCCTGGGTCCAGGCGAGCGCGGCCGTCGGATCGTTCTGCGCCCATTGCCGCGCGACGCTGCCGGTCGCGCGATCGCGCGTCGGGCCGGGGGGCAGGCCGACGATCATCGTAGCGGCTTCCTGCGGATCCTTATTTGCCCAGGCGGCAAGGACGGTCTGGAGCGCATTGTCGCGACTTTGGCTCGGCGCCAGGCCACTCGCCCAAGCAAAGGCGGCCTGCGCATCCTGGCTTGCCCAGGTCGAGGCGACGACCTGGACGGCGTTGTCGTGGCCGGATCCGGGCGGCAACTGCGCGGCCCGCTGCGCCGCCGTGACCGGATCGCTGCCCGCCCAGCGCGAAAAAATCGGCCAGTAAAAATTCTGTCGATTTTGTCCGGAAGGGGGCAGAGTTTGGAGCATGGCGAGGGCAGCCTCGGGATTCGTTTCAGCGAGAGAAGAAACGACCGACTGCAAGGCGCGATCGCGGTCCTGCCCGGGCGGCATTTGCAGGACCCAGGCATTCGCGGCCGTCGCGTCTTTTTCCGCCCATGAGCGGACGGCAGCCGCGACCATCAACCTGCGATCGGAAGCGGTTCCGTTGGTCTGTGCATAGGCGAGTGCTGCCTGGGGTTCGCCTTCCGCCCAACGCGCCACCAGCATGCTAAGATAGATCGATTTCTCACGTTGATTGGGCAGGGCCTGGAAGGCATCGATCACCGGGCGGACCTTTTTCGGATCGATCCCGTCGATCAATTTGCTCGCCTCGAGATAGCTGTGGCGATCGGAAGGGCGACCCATGGCGTTCTTCAAGCCGGCAATGATCGTTTCGAGCGACGCCGGACCGGAGCCGCGCCCGCTCGAGTTCTTGCGGGACGGGGTGGGGGTAAAACTCGTGACGAGCCGAACCGGCGCCTGGTCTAGGCCTAACGAATCGACTTCATCCGCGATGGAAGCGGCGAGGTCAGGAGGACGGGGCAGGGTGTAACGACCGATGGCGATTCCGGCGAGGAAAGCGGCTACGACGACGAGGAGGGTGCGAAGAGCAAAGCGCGACACGACGGGAAATAATAGAACTCAAAAAGAAAATCTCCTCTACAAAATGGAGCCGTTTCGGCGGGGCGAAACTCCGTCGCACCGTGAAGTTGCTACAGAATCTTTACCGGGCACTCGGGTAATGCCTTGAGAAAGGCGCGCCCATAGGTCTTGGTCACGATCCGGTTGTCGAGCACGACGATAATGCCGCTGTCGCGCTTCGTCCGAATCAGTCGCCCGACACCCTGGCGGAATTTGAGGATCGCTTCCGGGAGCGAGTACTCGGTGAAGGCATCGCCACCGCGCTCCTGAATGAGCTCGAGCTTGGCTTCGGTCAGCGGATGATCGGGGACCGCGAAAGGGAGGCGCGTGATGATGACATTGGAAAGCGCTTCGCCCGGCACATCCACGCCCATCCAAAAACTGTCGGTCCCGAAAAGCACGCTCCGCGGCGTGTTCTTGAACTGATCGAGGAGCTGGCTGCGCGGTGCGCCTTTCCCCTGGACGAGCAGGTTCATTTTTTGCCTAACGAAGAAGGATTCCATCTCCTCAGCCAGTTCCTGCATCGTGCGGTAGCTCGTGAAAAGGACAAAGGCGCGCCCGTCGGTGTCTTCGACAAAACGCGCCACCCATTCGGCGAGCGCGGCGCCGTAGCCCTGGTCGCGCGGGTCCGGCATTTTCCGGACGACGAAGACCTTCATTTGCCTTTCGAAATCAAACGGGCTTCCGAGCTGTAATGGCTCGGCTTCGTCCGCGCCGATCCGGCGCCGAAAATAAAGCAGGTCGGGCCGGCCAACGGCGAGGGTGGCACTCGTCATCACGCTGCTGCACTCGTCGCGGAAAAGCATCCGCCGCAAGACCGGGGCGATGTCGATCGGAGCCGCGTTGAGGGTGATGTTTTGCGCCGCTTTTCCCGTGCGCTCGATCCAGTAAACATATTCCTCCGCACTCTGTTGGAGGAAGATTGAGATCCCTTCCCGCGCGTCGGCGATGCGCCGTCCGAGCTCGGTCAACTCGGCTTTGAGAAATTCGTCCTCCGTCTTGCGCACCACCTCGATGATGCGGGCCTGCAACGCGGCGAGACGCCCGGTAATCTGGTCGTCGACAAAATCCGCTTCGCGCACCCGGTATTCGCGGCCCTTTTTGAAGTTCGCCCGTTCATCGATCGCGTCGAAAAATCGGTCAGCTTCTTCGACTAAGGACGCCGCCAGAGTCACGCCAGCGGCATCGCGCGTTACGGTAAAGAGCCCCCTTTTCGAGCGCGCGTTGTAGAGCCTCTGGATGGTGGCGCGCAAACCATATTGCGAAATTCCAATCCCGATCTGGCGCGAGGCGACCTGCTCGACGGTGTGCGCTTCGTCGAAAATGATGAAGTCGTTAGGGAAAAGATAGCCTTCCTCGCGCTCCTCCTGTTCCTCTGGGCTCCCGAGGAGCATGAAAAGCAGGGTGTGATTGATCACGACCGCGTCGGCCGAGAGCAGGCGCCTCCGGGCTTGTTGAAAAAAGCAGCGCGAATTTTGCCCGCAGGTTTTGGCAGTACAGAGATGCGCTTCGCTGCAAACCTGGATCCAGACTTTCGGGTCAGGTTCGATCGGCAGATCACTCAGGGTCCCGTCGGTCGTGGTCCGTGCCCAATCGGACAGGCGCGCCAGGTCCGACTGCTCGGTCGTGTTGAAAAGCTCGTTCGCGTTTTGAATCGCGCGCTCGAGCCGGCGCGGACAAAGATAATTCTGGCGTCCCTTCATGAGCGCGGCCTCGAACTCGACCGGCAGAATCTTCTTCACGATCGGGATGTCTTTGTGCAGGAGCTGCTCCTGGAGGTTGATCGTGTGGGTCGAAATGATCGCTTTTTTCTTTTTCTCGAGCGCAAAAAGGATTGCGGGCACGAGGTAGGCGAGCGATTTGCCAACACCAGTGCCGGCTTCGACCACGAGGTGGCGCTCTTCTTCCAATGTCCGCGCGACGGCCGCGGCCATCTCTTGCTGCTGCGGCCGGTATTCGAAATTGCGTGCTTTTGCGAGCAGGCCATCGGGCGCAAAAATCGCCCGCACCCGCTCGACAAAGTCGCTCTCGAGGGAATCTTTGAGCGCAATCATTCCCACGAAGTTACGCGGGAAAGTCGAATATCGAATGCCGAAATCCGAAACAAACCCGAATGAGCAATGATCAAAATCCCAAACCTCTGGTTTCGAAGAACTCGATTTTGAGTTTCGTGCTTGTTTCGAATTTCGGGATTCGAGTTTCGGATTTTCCCCAATGAGACTTCTCGACCGCTATATCCTCCGAAATTTCCTCCAGCCGTACGTCTATTGCGTCTTCGGTTTCCTTGCCATCTGGCTGATCTTCGACATCAGCGATAACAGTTCGATCATCTTCGATGAACGGGCGCCGTTGTGGCTCGTGGCGCAATATTATTGGACTCAGATTCCGCAGGTGCTGGTCATTCTCCTGCCCGTTTCGCTTCTCCTCGCCCTCCTTTTTTCACTCGGCCGGATGTCGCGCGCGAACGAGATTGTCTCGATGCTGACCTCGGGCGTCAGTGTCCCGCGCCTGCTCCTTCCGTTGCTGGTGATGGGGCTTTTCACCACCGGTGCCGCCTTGGCTTTGAATTATTCTCTCGCTGCCCACGCCGAACTGGCGCGCAAGAAATTCCTCGAACGGGTCTTGAGCCGGAACGGACCACGCGACGTCGTGATCAGCGGCCAGGTTTTCCGCAACCGAACCGACAACCGCACCTGGTACATCGCGCGTTTTCGGCCCGGCACGAATGAATTCAGCGGCGTGCAGGTAGTGCAGCAGGACGCGCAGGAAAATATTACCCGTAATTACATCGCGACCGAGGCCTTTTACGAGCCGGCCACGAAAACCTGGCGGCTAGAGAAGGTCAAGGTGGTGGACTACGATTCCGCCGGCAACATCACGCAGGATAAGTTGCTCGGGACCCTAACGATCCCGGGCTGGAGCGAAACGCCCTATCGCCTCGACAGCGCCAACGTCCGCCCGGATTTTCTGGGCGTCTCCGAGTTGCAGGAATATCTGCGGTATAACTCCGATTTTCCCCAGACGCTGCTGGCCCCTTTCCGCACCCAATTGCAATACCGCTGGGCATTGCCCTGGTCTTGTTTCGTCGTCGCTTTCATGGCCGCGCCGCTCGGGATCAGCTTTTCGCGGCGCGGCATTATTGCGAGCGTGGCGCTGGCCATCGGCCTCGTTTTTACAATGAACTTCCTGACCCACCTTTTTCTCGCGCTCGGGGAAGGGGATCGTGTCTCGCCCGTCACTGCGGCCTGGGTGCCGAACCTGATCTTTTTCTTCATCGGTCTTTATCTCCTGCGGTTGCGTGCAACCAATCGCGAGACGCCCAGCTTTAATCCGGCCACGCTCTGGCGTAACTTCCGCGCGTCATGAATCCTTTGGCAGATGAATGGTCGATCCAGCACCGTGCGGAAGCCTGCGCGGTGACGGGCAAACCGTTTGCGGCGGGTGAAAATTTTTACACCCTTCTTTTTCGAGATGGCGAAGGCTTTCGCCGGCAGGACTTGAGCGAGGAAGCCTGGCAGCAGCGGAACGAGAATCTGCAGCCGTTTTCTTTCTGGCGCGCGCGCTTCGAACCGCCGCCAGCCGCGCCGCCCGATCCGTTGCCGAAAGAAAACGCGGAAGAGCTCTTTCGGCGCCTCGTCGCAGCGGCGGATCGCGCCAATGCCAATGCCTGTTACGTGCTGGCCGCGATGCTGGAGCGAAAAAAAATCCTCAAACAGATCCAGACCGAGAATCACGAAAATGGGCGCGTCCTGATTTACGAGCACGTCAAAACCGGCGATGTTTTTGTCGTGCCCGATCCGCAATTGCGGCTCGACGAATTGGGCGGAGTGCAGGCGGAAGTCGCGCAACTCCTGCAAGGCAGCGGAGCGATAGCCTAACGAATATGCTGCCATGGTTCTCGAACGGAAGGTTCCCCCTCTACCTCGCTCCGATGGCGGGAGTGTCGGATAAGATCTTTCGCCAGCTCTGCAAGGAACACGGCGCCGACGTCCTCGTGACGGAGTTCGTCTCCTCGGAAGGCGTTTTCCGGCGCAATCACCGCACCCGTGGCTATCTCGATTTCGACGCGATCGAGCGCCCGGTCGGCGTGCAGCTGTTCGGCGGAAATGCCGAGCACATGGCAGAAGCGGCGCGCCAGGTGGTCGAGTGGGTTCAGCCGGATTTTATTGATCTCAACTTTGGCTGCCCGGTCAATAAAGTGGTCGCGAAAAACGGCGGCTCGGCGCTGCTCAAGGATTGTCCGACGTTGGGCAAAGTCGCCGAGGCAGTCGTTAGGGCCGTCGCGCCTCTGCCCGTCACGGCGAAAATCCGCACCGGCTGGGACGACAAATCTATCAATGCGACCAATGTAGCGAAACTTTTGGAGTCGTTAGGCATCGCCGCGCTTGCAGTGCACGGCCGGACTCGGGCGCAGGGCTACTCGGGCGCGGCGGATTGGGATGTGATCGCGGAGGTCGTGGCCTCCGTCTCGATTCCAGTCATCGGCAATGGCGATCTTTTTAACGCAGCCGATGTCGCCCGGCGGCGGGCCCAATCCTGCATCGCCGGCGCGATGATCGGTCGGGCTGCGATGAGCTCGCCTTGGATTTTCTCGCAGACGAAACACTATCTCACCACCGGCCAGCTCCTCCCGCCGCCCGATCCGGCGGAGAAATGGGCGTTCATCCAGCGGCACTGCGAACTGGCGGTGGCGGAATGCGGGATCGAAGACCTTGCCATGCGCTCGATGCGCGGGCGTTTGATGGCTTATTCCAAGGGCCTGCCCGGGAGCAAGCAATTGCGGGAGAAATTCCAGCGGGTCTCGACTTTGCTGGAAGTGGATGAAATCGCCCGGCTCCATCTGGCAACCTGCCTGGAAGCGGCTTAAATTCTTCCGTGTCCGCAGCTCCCGCCCCTAACGGCGAAATCAAATTCAAGATCGGCAACGAACGTCTCGTCAAGGTGACGGAAAACGCTTCGCGCAAACTGACCGCGCTCTTGCAAAAACAAGGGCGGGCGCATGGCGCGTTGCGGGTCGCGGTCATCGGCGGAGGCTGTTCCGGGCTGCAGTACAAAATGGATTTGGTCGATGGCCCGGCCAACCGCGACATCATGGTCGAGTCATCGAACGTGCGTGTGGTGGTCGATCCCAAAAGCGCGCTTTTCGTGAGCGGCTCGGTCTTGGATTACAGCGACGATCTGCAAAAGGGCGGTTTCAAGGTCACGAACCCGAACGCGGTCGCGCACTGCTCCTGCGGCGAGAGTTTCTCGGCATGATCGATTACTTCGCGCTCCTCGATGAGGCGCGACGGCCCTGGCTCGACTCCGAGCAGCTGAAGGAAAAATATTTCGCGCGCAATCGCGCGGCCGCGGCGGATGCGGACTTGAACGAAGCGTTTCGTGTCCTGAGCGATCCGAAGTTGCGCCTGCAACATCTCCTCACGCTCGAGGGGGCGCAGTTGACCGCGGGCCGCCCCGTCCCGCCGGCGGTGGCGGAGTTGTTTTGGAATACCGGGGCGCTGCTTCGCGAAGTCGACCGCTTGCTTTTGAAAAACAGGGAAGCGAGCAGCGCACTCTCCCGCGCCCTCTTAAGCGGCGAACGGGCGAAACTCGAGGAGAAATTGGAAAGAGTCGATCGGCAGCTAAACGCCACCTACGCGTCCGAGTTGGAGCGTTTGCGCGAGTTTGGCCCGATTCCGCCCAACCAATTGGAGAAGCTTGTCGCGCTTTACGATTCCATTTCCTATCTAACTCGCTTGCGCGAGCAGGTGACGGAGAAGCGTTACCAGCTGAACGTAGCCTAAAAAAAGGAGTTTTCGGGTTGTGCGGGGATGGTTTTCGCACAATATGTTCACATGCTCACTCCTGGGCAAAAGAACGTCCTGCAATTCATCCAGGCGGAACAACGGACTAAAGGACTCACCCCGAGCACGCGCGAGATTCAGGAACACTTCGGGTTCGCGAGCCAGACATCCGTCATGCAGTATATCACCGCCTTGGAGCGGAAAGGCTTTTTGCAACGCCACGCGCGGAAAGCGCGCGCTCTGATCACGTCCGCACCGCACAGTCGGGTGGTCGATATTCCGATCTACGGCGAAATCCCGGCGGGCATGGCCACGCTCGCCGAACAAAACATTGAGGGGCACGTCGCGCTTGATCTCGAATCGTTGAACGCCTCTCGCAGTGCCCGCACTTTCGCCCTGCGAGTGCGGGGCGATTCGATGATCGGGGCCCACATTCTCGATGGCGATATCGTTATCTTGGAAGACCGGCAAACGGCGAAAAACGGTGACATCGTGGCGGCGTTGATCGATGGCGAGACGACCCTGAAACGCTACGTCACCGAGCGCGGGCGGCCCTATCTGAAAGCTGAGAACCCACGGTTTCCGGATCTGATTCCGGCGCGGGAGTTGCGGATCCAAGGGGTAATGACGTCGCTGGTGCGGAAGCAATCGCCGAGCGGTAGTTCGTAGTAAGGGCAAGATGCCTGCACTACAATAATGTCCACTTGAACATATATCTCGCTGCGTCATGCTATTGGCATGGCTGCGAGCAGCATCATCGATCTGCGGAAACTTCTTGCGGAACGTTTCCCGCAGGAACAACTGCCGCCGGGCGACCGGCTTGTTACCGGGTTGGGGATTTTCGATCAACGACTGGATGGCGGTCTAACGAAAGGCGCGATCACCGAATTGAGCAGCGCTTCTCCCAATGCCGGCAGCGCTTCGATTATCGCTGCCCTCCTCTACCGTGCGGCGTACGATCGTTCTTTCATGGCTTTGATCGATGGGCGCGATTCTTTCGATCCATCATCGATTGGCGAGAGCCCGTTGCGCCATCTCCTTTGGGTGCGCTGCCGGACGGCGGTCGAGTCCCTGCAGGCGGCAGATCTGCTTCTGCGCGACGGCAATTTTCCACTCGTGATTCTCGATCTCGTTTTCAATCCGGTGAAAGAATTGCAGAAGATTCCGGCGAACAATTGGTATCGCCTGCAACGCCTCGTCGAGCTCGCCCCGACCGCATTTTTGGTTTTCACTCCGCGGAGCATGATCAGCAGCGCGCAATGGAAGCTGAGCCTGGAGAATCGCTGGACGCTTCCGCAGCTCGATTGGCAAGCAGTCGATTTGCAGGCCGCGCTGAAAGTGCGACTGCAACGCGTCCAGCCTAACAAATGGAGGAGCGAGCTAAAACTCGCACAGGCTGGCTGATGTTTGCCGCGCTTTACCTGCCCGATTTCGAATTGCAGGCGGCCTTGCAACATGAACCGGAGCTGCACAGACAGCCGGTCGCGCTGCTCGAACACGAAGAGGCGAAGGCAAATATTTTCCAGCTCACGCCGAGCGCGGCGGAGGCCGGGGTGAACGTGGGGATGACGCCGAGCCAGGGGCTGGCGCGCTGTTTGAGCCTGATCATCAAACCGCGCGCGCTCGCCCAGGAAAAAATCGCCGCAGAGATTTTACTCCATCACGCGAGCACGCTCGCCCCGGAACTGGAAGCGACCGCACCGGGAGTGTGCACGGTTCATTTTACCTCGACGAAAAATTGCCGGGAGCACGTGGAACAAGTCGTTAGGCAATTGACCCACCTGCATCTGACCGCCCAAGGGGGCCTGGCCGCCACGCCGGATTTAAGTTTTCTCGCCGCCGTTCTCGCGCGGCCGGTGCTCCAAATCGACGATCCGAAAAATTTTCTCACGCCGCTGCCGATCGAAACCCTTCGTTACCTGCCGGATTATAGCCGCCCCTCCGGGGAGCGCACGCGACGAGCACCCGACGTTAGGCCAGCTTAACTCCCGGCGTAGTCGGGATACTTCTGGCGGAGCGCGCTCCTGGCTCGCTCTGCTTCATCTGCTTTGCCGGCTTTTTCGTAAGCCTTGGCCGCTTTGACGAGTGCTTGCGGGGTGATCTCCGGATCGTCGTAGAGCAGGGCGATGCTCATGAAGGCTTTGCCCGCAGCTTCATATTTTTCCCGCTCCATCTCGACCTCGCCCGCGAGCAAGCGCGCCTGGGCATTGACCCGGCCTTCCGGTTGCAACGTCATGATTTCCTCGGCGATTTTTTGCGCGTCATCCGGTTTGTGTGCGCCGATTTTGGCTTCGCCGAGGGCGAGAAGCGTTTTTGCTTTCGCGGCCGGGTCGGTCGTCGTGGCGAGAAATTTCTGCAGCGATGTTTCCGCATCGGCCGGCTGATTCAGTTTCATCTGCGCGTCGCCGAGATAGAACCAGAAGTCCGGTTTTACACTGCTGACGTTGCCGGTTTTGCTCAGGGCAGTCAGGTATTTGGCGGCGGGCGCGTAGTCTTTCGCGTTGTAAAATTCGAGCCCGAGCCACTCCAGAATTTCGGCCGGGACCTGCCCGTTAGGCGAAGCCTCGTAGAAAGCGTCCACCTCCTTGGCGAGCGGGTCGCGCTGCTTGAGATAGAAATAGGAGGACATGATCCGGAGCGCCGCCGGGATTTCGTATTGATCTTTGTTCAACTCGCGGGCCTGCTGCATTTCGTCGATCGCGGTCTTGTAATCCTTCGCCTCGAAAGCCGACTTCCCGATGTAGTAATGGGCCTGCGCGGCCGCAGCGCTCTTCGGGTATTCCTTCAGGAGCTGTTGAAATGCTGTGGTCATGCCCTTGGTGTCGTCCATCTGACCGAGGATGAGCGCTTTTTGTTGGAGAGCCGCTTCCCGTTCCCGCGCCTTGGGATAGCCCGTTAGCAATTGCTCGAGATCGCTCCGCGCGCGCACATATTGTTTGGTCTCCTGAAAGGCGAGCGCGCGCTGGGCGAGCGCGGATGGAACTTGTGGATTTTGGGGAAAGGCCTGCAGAAAATAGGCAAAGGCATTGATTGTCTGGTCCGGCTGCTTCATCTGGACATCACACCAGCCGAGTTTGAAGGCCGCTTCGGCGCGCAACTTGGGTGACAACTTCGACTCGCGCAGATCCGAGTAGAGGATCGCGGCAGCGGCAAAATCTTTCTCTTTATAAAGCGCCTCCGCTTTCAGCAGCTTCGCTTGGTCGGCGCGTTCGCCTTCCGGATTTTCCATCAGGAACTGATCGATCTCGGCCCGCAAAGCCGGATCATTGGCATTGTAGAGCGCGATCAAGCGCTGGTAACGCGCGTCCTTTGCCTCTTCGCGCCCCGGATATCTTTGGATGATCTGCTGATAGATCGCCTGCGCTTCCTTCATCTTGCCGAGCTGCCGCTGGCTGTTTGCGGCCAGCAGCATCATCTCGGGCCGTACTTCTTCCGGCACGTCGTCTTTGCTTTTTTGATAATCAGCCACCGCGTTCGCGTAATCGCCGGCCTGATACTCGAGCCGAAGCAAACCGACCGCGGCGACCCCGCTCCAGCGACCAGCGTTGGGGAGCGCGCGCCCTTTTTTAAAGAGGGTGGCGGCCTTATCAGACATCGTTTTGTCCGTTTTCTCGCCTTGCGCGAGATCAAGCACGACGAGGCCGGCACGGACTGTCGCCTCGGCTTTGAGCGCGTCTTTGTTCGTCTCGCTGGCCAGCGCCTCGAATTGCTTCAGGGCATCGCCCTTCCGCCCGGCGGCGAGAAAAATCGAACCGACCGCGAGCCGCGAGTCGTCGCGGAATGGGTTCGGATTATCGACCGCGATGACCTGTTGATAGACAGCGCGCGCTTCATCCTTCCGATTGAGATTTTCCAGGCAACGCGCTTCGAAATAGCGGGCGGAAAGAGCGAGGGCGGGCGCTTTCACTTTCGCGGCGGCGCGATGAAAAAACGGAAGCGCCGCAGCGTAATCCTTGTCGTTGAAATAAATCTCCGCGAGGCCGTAGGAAGCCGGGCCAGCCAGCTCGGTATCCGGAAAATCGCGCAGCACCGTTTGGAAACTGGTACGGGCGGCGGTTTTGCGGTCGAGCGCGCGATAGGCCTGACCCATGTAAAAAAGTGCGGTCCCGCGCTCGGATGAAGTTGGATAAAGCCCGAGGAATTTCTCGTACTCCGGCACCGCCAGATCATAGAGTTTGCGGCTAAAAAGACCGTTTGCGTAGTCGAGCTGATTTTTCTCGGGCGAATCGGTGCCAGTGGCCGGCGCCACTGCGCCAGTCTCGGGTGGCTCGTTGTTGGAAGAAGGCGCTGCGGTTGGAGAAGGGACGACCGTCGTCACTTCCGGCACGGGCAGGGCGCGCATCACGGTGGGCTCCGGAGTTGGAGTCACTGGAATGGCTCGCGCCACCGGGACTTGATCCACCGGCAGGGCGCGTCGGACCTGCGGTGGCGGCGTGGCTTGAGCGTAAGACAGGGACGGGAGAAATGACCCCACCGCCGCGAAGGAGAGCGCGGCAATCGTTAGGCGCAGCTTCATTTTGCGGTCGCGAAAGCGACGTTCGTCACTCCGGCGAGGCTGCAAACGTTGAGCACGTTTACGATGTTTTTGTAGGCGCCGCCTTCGTCGCCGCGAATTACGACTGCCTGTTCGGGATTGAGCGCGACCAGGCCTTTCAACATTGTTGTCAGGTCGGCTTCCGAGAGGGTGCGGCGATTCACGACCACGTTGCCGTCCGCTTTCACGTTCACGATCACGTCGCCGATCGGCGCCGATTTTTCAGTCGCGGCGCTCGCTTTGGGGACTTTGACGTCGAGCTCGTTTTCGTTCCGCGCCGCATTCCAGGTGAGGAGAAAAAAGATCAGGAGGAGAAGCAGGACGTCGACCAACGGCGCGAGTTGGATGCCGGGATGTTGCGAAGCGGTGCGGCTGCGGAAGTTCATCGGGCGATTCAGCGTCCGCGAGGGACGCAAAGTTTTCGACGCCTAACGGCGCTCAAAATTCATCTTCGAGCAAGGCCGGAGCGCGTTCCCGGCGCCGGCTAGGCTGAACCGAGAGGACGGCCAAAATGTGGGTGCTGGCCGACTCGAGATCGGAGACCAGGCGTTGGGCGCGGCCCCGAAAAAAGGCGTAGAAAATCATCGCGGTAATGCCGATGCCGAGCCCCCCGCAGGTGTTGATGAGGGCTTCGCTGATCCCTTTCGAAAGCAGGATGTAACGCGAGGGACCCATCTCGGAGCCGAGTGCGCCGAAGGAGCGGATAATGCCGATCACGGTGCCGAACAAACCGACCAGTGGTCCGATGGTCGCGATATCCGCCAGGTAAGTGACGCGATTATTAAGATTGGTCGCGACCCGAGTGCCTTCGGTCTCTGCGATCTCGCGCGCCTGGGCAAAGTCGGCATTCGGGTTTTTCGTCATGAAATCGAGCGTCTTTTGCACGACGCGAGCGATCGCTTCGCCATGTCGATTGGAGACGGCGAGGAGCCCGAGATAATCGCGCTTCCGGAGCAGGGCATCGGCCGTCGCCATGTAACCGCTGCTCACGACCGCGCCGCGCCGGATGGTGAAAAAGAAAACGATGATCAGCATGACCGAGAAAATCGAGAGGAGAAAAAGCAGCAGCATGACCGGTCCGGCGGCGATCATGGCGTCGAGGAGATTGGTCGAGCGGGGCAGGACGGGCTCGGGACTTGAAGCCTGGGCAAGTGCGGGACCGGCGCTCGCAAGGACGACGAGCAGGGAAAGGAAACTTTTCATGCTCAATTGGGCGTTAGCATAGGCGCGGGCATTTATGATGCAAATGCTCCGGAGCAGAGACAACGGGCTTGGCGCGATCGTTCATCCGTCGCTAACAACTCCTTCGCCGGCATGAGTTATAAGCGTCGTAGGCGGAAGATATGAGCGGGTTGGATACCGGGATGCAGCGCGACGTAGTTGCGCTTCCCGTGCCAGACGTAGCGTGCATCGGTCAGGAGGTCGTGCACTTCGTAGCTGTCCCCTCCGATTTCGCCGAAGTCTTCGATCGGCGCTTCCACGAAGCCCGACTGGGTGTAAAGCGGATCGAGATTCACGACCATGAGAATGATGCTGTCCCGGGCCGGCGTCATCTTGCTATAGAAAAGCAGGGAGCCGTTATCGCTCGGGTGAAAACGAAGGTTGTTGTAAAAATGGAGCGCGCGATTCTCGCGCCGGATCCGGTTTAAGGACGTGATTAGTTCCTTGATGTTCCCGGGCGCATTCCAGTCCCGCTCCTTGAGCTGATATTTCTCTGACTCGAAATATTCCTCGCGGCCGGCCAGGGCGGCGTTCTCGCAAAGTTCGAATCCGCTGTAGATGCCGTAAACGCTCGAGAGCGTCGCGGCGAGTACGGCCCGGATCTGGAACATCGGTCGCCCGCCAGTCTGGAGATGGAAGGGCAAAATATCCGGAGTGTTGGTGAACAGATTGCCGCGGTAATATTCGCTCATCTCCGTTTGCGTGAGCTCGGTGAAATACTCGGTCAGCTCCTCTTTCGCCGTCCGCCAGGTGAAATAGGTATAGCTCTGGGTAAAGCCGGCCTTGGCCAGTGCCTTCATCATTTTCGGTTTCGTGAAGGCCTCGGAAAGGAAGATCGTGTCAGGGAATTTCGCCTGCACTTTGGCGATCAGATATTCCCAGAAGGCGACCGGTTTGGTGTGCGGATTATCGACTCGGAAGATGCGCACCCCGCGCTCGGCCCAGAAGAGAATGATGCTCGTCATCTCGTCCCAGAGTTCCTGCCAGTTCGGGCAGCGGAAGTTGAGCGGATAGATGTCCTCGTATTTTTTCGGCGGATTCTCAGCGTATTTGATCGTGCCGTCAGGTCGCTTGTAGAACCACTCGGGGTGCTCCGCGACATAGGGATGATCGGGCGAGCAATTTATCGCGAAATCGAGGGCGATCTCCATCCCGCGGCTCCGGATTTCTTTTTCCAGCCAGGCAAAATCGTCGAGCGTGCCTAACGAAGGTTCGACATCCTTGTGCCCGCCGCCGTTTGGCGCGCCGATGTCGCGATTGCCGATCGCGTAAGGCACGCCCGGCTCGCCCGGCTCGCAGGTCACGGAATTATTGCGCCCCTTGCGATTCGTCAGGCCAATGGGATGGATGGGCGGGAAATAAATGACATCGAATCCCATCGCCTTGGCGTCGTCCACTCGCCCGAGGCAATCGCGAAAGGTAGAGCCGCGATCGGCCTGGCCTTCGGCGGAGCGGGGGAAAAATTCATACCAGGCAGCAGTCCGCGCCGCGACGCGATCGACAGTCGCGCGGGGCGGCGGGGTGTACTGGGTCGCGCCGGAGCGCGCGGCGTAGGTCGCCATGAGCACTTCCAATTCGCCGGAATGCGCGAGGCGGTTGACGGCCGCGTCGGTGCCGCTGCCCATTTCCTCGGCAAATTCGCGCAGGCGTTTCGCGTCGGCCCCGCGGGCCCGTTTGGCTGCGGCGGTCAGAAGCGCGGCGCCCTCGAGTTTCTCGCTCGTCAGATTGGCCAGGCCGGCTTCAAACTTGGCCGCAAATTCGTGTTGCCAGCAGCCGAAGACATCCGTCCAGGCCTCAACCGTGTATTCATAGGTGGCGTTTTCGTAGACGGAAAAAACGCCGCGCCAACGATCGTTGTCGACGAGTTTCATAGCCGTCTCATGCCAGCTCGTCTGGCCAAGAACGCGCCACTTCAGGGAGGCGGCCACGATATCGTGACCGTCCTTGAAAATATCGGCCTCCACCACGACGTCCTCGCCTACGACGCGTTTGATCGGGTACCGGCCCCCATCGATCAGCGGCTGGAGGCTTTCGATGACGGCGGCGGGGAATTGGCTAGGCATCGTTCAATCAATCGAAATCCGCCGGTCGCGAAAGGCAAAATTCCCGCCCGCGCAGCCGATTCGGGTCTAGCGGCGGCTGTGTCGGTCGCAAATTCCGGGCGCGCACGCGCCTCGCTTACCGCATTTGACGCCTCGCCGAACGCAGGCAGGTGGTTCGGCGAGGCCAAACATAACAGTCTTCCGCACCAGACCGAAGCCGACCGGCGAGGCGCCGATCGGAGCACGCTGGGCGCGTGCGCTCCCCAGAGAAAGAAAGCGCCGCCCGCGTCACGGCGCAGGGGCGTCGTTAGATTGCGAAATAAAAGGCGGCTTCGTACAGCCCGGAGGTGCGGGTTTCCTCCCGACGCACCGGCGTCTGCAGGATCTTCTCAAACATGTCCTGTTCGAGCCGTCCGATGATCTCGTATTTTTCGATCAGATTCATGATCGGCGAATGACATTCCAGGATCTGCGGGCCGCCTTCGGTCGGTTCGTTCACGAATTGTGACATGTGCCCTTCTTCGTCGCGGATGGCGGCGAGCGACTTGGCGCGTTCTTCGACTGTTTCGCCTTTCATTTTTTCTTTCAGTTCGTTGGTTTTCCGCTCGAAAAGATTGTAGAGCAGCTTCTCCGGCGCGTTGGCTCCATGGATTTCTTCGATCGAATGCAGGAGATCGAGCGTAAAGGCATTACTATCCGCCTGGAAAAGCGCGTGGCTGCGCCGAGTGAGCCGGTAAACCATTTCTGGTCGGCCCATTTTTTGTGGGCGTCGCCAGGTATCGAGGTAGCCATCGCGTTCCAAGGTCAGGCAATGCTGCTTGATCCCCATGTAGCTCATCTTCATTTTCGCGACGAGCTGATTGACGGATAACCCTTTTGTGCGCTTCAGGGTGTTGAGAATTTCGAGGCGTTGGGTGCGGCCTATTTCGGCCAATAATTGTTGGTTCACGGTAATCTCCTGTTGCGGAATTTGAAGGGAAAAGCCCTTTATACGCAGGACGCGCAATCAACCGCAAGCAAATCTCTTAGGAGCGTGAAATCTTTTTAGGAAGGCTCTTTTCCCAGGGTTTCGGGTCGTCACAAAGTCTTCAAAACGAGCGGTCCGTTTGGCTCCGGAAAATTTCGCGCCAGGAAAATGAGCCATTTTCCGGCTCGTTGTTGCATCAAGAGGTATGAAACAATTCTACTTCGCAAAAAGGCAACGCCCCGAAGGCGGGCGCTCACCGTTTATGCTAACAATCCGGCCGTTTCTTCGGATCGTGCCGGTCGTAACTCTCTTTGTCGCGCTGGCGGCATCCATCCCCATCTCGGCGCAAACGGTCACCACGTTTGACGCGCCGGGCGCGGGCACGGGGGCCTTGCAGGGGACTTTCCCCTTCAATGTCTCGCCGTCCGGCACGATCGTTGGATTTCTGCGTGACGCGGGCGATGCCCGTCACGGATTCATCCGCACATCGAGCGGCGATTACACTGTCTTTGATGCACCGGGTGCGGGAACGGCCGCAGGCCAGGGAACGCGCGCTTACTCCGCGAATCCAAGTGGCGCGATCACGGGATTTTTTATCGACTCGGCTGGTGCCTTGCATGGCTATGTCCGTTACCCGGACGGCACAATCGACGTCTTCGACGCGCCGGGAGCGGTCGCTACATTCCCCGCTTTCAGCTCGCTCCTCATTAATCCACGGGGACAAATCACCGGCTATTACAACGATGCGAACGGAGCCTCTCACGGTTTCCTGCGGGAAACGGATGGGACGTTTGCTACCTTTGACGTCCCGGGTGCAGACGAGGGGACATTTCCTTTCGCCATCAGCCAGCGCGGCGATATCACCGGTTATTATTTCGATGCTGCCGGCGTGAGTCATGGTTTTCTGCGGGACAAGAAGGGCGTCATCACGACCTTCGACGTTCCGGGCGCTGGCACGGATCCGGGCCAGGGGACCTACGGCGGCGGTTTCACCGCCAGCGGGGTGATTATTGGAAATTATTTCACCCAGGACAACATCAGCCACGGTTTTCTGCTGGGTAGGGACGGCAATTTCACCAACTACGACGCTCCAGGCGCGGGCAGTGTTCCGGACTCCTTTCAGGGAACTTATCCCTTCGGCGTCAATCCCCACGGAGGAATCTCCGGCTGGTATGTGGACGACTCCGACGTGAATCACGGCTATGTGCGCAAATCGAATGGCCAATACGTCACTTTCGATGTTCCGGGCGCCGGCACAGGCCCTGGCCAGGGACCATACGTTTTTGGGATCGCTCCGAATGGTGCCTCGACCGGCTATTCCTATGACCCGGACAATGTGGTGCACGGCTTTGTCCTGACCAACTAGACTGAACCTTACGATCCGCCACCGGCGTCGAATTCCCGGCGCCGGTGGCGTGAGAGCGTCCGTTAGGGAGCAGGGTCCCTAGCGGATGCGATTCGTCGAAGCAGGATCGAAGAGATGAGCCTTCTCCAGCTTCATCTCAAACTGAAACCGGCGACCCGCGTCGCCGTGATCGAAGGCGCCCTGGCTCCGGCAGACGAGGGTGTGTGCGCCGGTCTGGAGGTAAATGTTGGTCTCTGCTCCCATCGGTTCGACGATGTCGACGATCGCGGGAAATCCGGTCGCGAGCGCCTTGCCTTCTTTACGGCTGAACTTCGCCACTTCCAGATATTCCGGCCGGATTCCGAGGATGACGCTTTTGCCGGCAAATTCGCGCGCCGCCGGGCGATCGGCGACTGCAAAAGCGACGTCGATCGTCCCGCCTTCAGTCTCCCGGAAACGGATCCGGTCGCCTTCTTCCTTCAGCGTGCCGGTGATGAAGTTCATCGGCGGACTGCCTAGAAAACCGGCTACGAACAGATTCACCGGCTCATTGTAGAGAACGAGCGGCGCGTCGTTTTGCTGCACCACGCCGTCGTTCATGACCACGATCCGGTCGCCCATCGTCATCGCCTCGACCTGGTCGTGGGTGACGTAAATCATCGTCGCCTGGAGGCGTTGATGAAGCTTGGTGATTTCCGTTCGCATCTGCACCCGCATCTTGGCGTCGAGATTGGAAAGCGGTTCGTCGAAAAGAAATACTTTCGGTTGCCTGACGATCGCGCGGCCAACCGCGACCCGCTGCCGCTGGCCGCCGGAGAGCGCCTTCGGCTTGCGGTCGAGCAGGTTTTCGATCCCGAGAATGCTCGCCGCATCGACCACGCGCCGCTTGATTTCCGGCTTTTTGAATTTCCGCAGCTTGAGCCCGAAGGCGAGATTATCGAAGACGCTCATGTGCGGGTAGAGCGCGTAATTCTGGAAGACCATCGCAATATCGCGATCCTTCGGCGCGACGTCGTTGACCCGCTTCTCGCCGATGTAAATGTCGCCCTTAGAGATTTCCTCGAGGCCCGCGATCATGCGCAGGGTGGTCGATTTTCCGCAACCCGACGGACCGACGAGGACGACAAATTCGCGATCTGCGATCTCGAGGCTGACATCCTTGACCGCCGTCACGTCGCCGCCTTTGTCCCCCGGGTAGATTTTGTAGACGTTCTTAACGGAGACCTTGGCCATGAGACAGACGGCCAAGCTAGGTATCGCGCCGGAAGGGTCAATCCCCTTGTCGCACCTTTGCCGGCCGGCTAGAGGAATGGCAAATCGACCACCTCGACGGGAAGCTGCCCGGCGGATAATTTCGTGCCTGGTTGATTGAACCCCCGCTTCACATAACCGAGCGCGATTTCTTTGCCTAACCGATTGCTCTGCGTCGCACTCGTGATCCAGCCCACATCTTTCGCGTTCTCCGGCGCGAGCAGGCGTGTGGTCGGTGTCAGCGGAGAACCCTCGAGCGAAACCAGGCCGCAGAGCCGTTTGCTCATCTGCCCTGACATCTTCATCCGGGAAATCACTTCCTGGCCGATGTAACAACCCTTCGCATAATCGATCGCGTCGTCGGCGAGATTCGCTTCCACCGGAATGATCTGGTCGGACAACTCGAGGCCCCAGCGCGGAATTCCCTGCTCAATCCGCAAGCGCTCGGCGGCTTCTGCGTCTATCAACGATTCGCGGGAAGAGAGCGACTGCAGAACGAAATCGTGTTCCGCCGCAGGCAGCACCAGGTCCCAGCCGAAAGTGCCGAAGCGTTTCGCCCGGCGCCAATGGGCATCGTTAGGCGAAGCTGGCGCACTCTCGGCCGTGACATGAAAGAGAGAAAATTCCTCGGTCACATCTTCGATCGCGACGTCGTCCGCGATGATGTAGCGATCGATCCGTTGCGCGAGTGCTTCACGCTGGTCGGCGTCGGCATCGATGAACAACTCGTCCGCGCCTGCGCTGACATAAATGAGCGCATCGACTTTTCCTTTCGCGCTGAGCACGCAGGCGGCCATCGAAAGGTTCGAGTTCGCTTTCCGAACGTCGTTCGTCACCTGCCCGTTGAGAAATCGCACCCGATCACTGCCGGTCAGACGAAATTTCGCGCGTCCGGAAAGATCGAAGAGCGGCATCAGGATTCGCGATCCGGGGAGGAAAAGCGCCGACTCAACCACCCGCGGAAACCGCCGGAAAGATTTACGTGGGCTGGAATTTGCTCCGCTTCGCGATCCTCTGCGTCGCCCTCATCCTCGATCAGCGCTGGAGGAGGGACCTTCGCTGCGGGGATTGGCTCAGGCGGAGGCGCAGCCGCGGTAACTGGCTCAGGCGGAGGCGCGGTCGATTCTGTTTCCGCGACAGGTTCGTTTGACGGAACGATCGATCTTAATTCCACGATCGGTTCGATCTCCGGCGGTTCGGCTTCTATTTCTTCGACGACTGGCGCGGGCGGCTGCTTAGGCGCCTCGGCCGGTTTCTCCGGTTCCGATCCAACGATCTTCTGTGGCGCCGGAAAATACTTCTGCGCGACTGAGGAATAATCCGCGTCGCCGCGGCCTTGTTTCATTTCCGCGAGCAACATATCGCCCGAGACCTCTGCTACTGGGAGATCTAGGCCGTGTGCTTCGGCCAATTTAAGGCCGATCCGCACATCCTTGAGCATGTGCTTGATCGAGAAATGCGTCTCGAAATTGCCCGCCACGATGAGCGGGATCTTCATCTCGAGGGTGGTCGAGTTGCTCGCGTTGGCCTTCATCGCGCGACTGAAAAGGTCGGCTGGGATGCCAGCCTTGCGCACGAGCGCGAGCGCTTCCGCGCCGACCTGCGCGGTCGCGGCGGTCACGATGTTGGTCGCCACTTTCATGATCGAGGCGTCGCCAATCTTGTCGCCAATAAAAATGATCTCTTTGCTGCTCGATTCGAGAATTGGGCGGGCCTGTTTCAGAGCCGCGTCGTCGCCGCTGACATAGTAAACGAGCTGTCCCTTTTCCGCCGCGACTTTGCTCCCGGTGAACGGCGCCTCGAGAAAACGCGCACCGCGTCGCTCCACGATCTCGGCCGCGGCCCGCATGTTTTCCGGCGCCACCGTGCAATGCGCGGTTACGATGTGTTGCGCGGTCAGCCCGGGGACGAGTTGTTTGACGGTTTCGAGCAATGCCACATCGTCCGCGACAAAGATTTGGATGAGGTCGCAGAGCTCGGCGACTTCAACCGGTGACCCGAGAAAATTTTGCTCCGGCCGCGGGGTGCGGTTCCAGACGAAGACCTGGAGTCCTTTTTCGCGCAGCGCTCCGGCCACGCGCGATCCGATGATCCCGAGGCCGATGAGGCCGACATTTTTGGATTTGGAACGTGCCATTTTTTTAGGCTGCCTTGATCGAGCGGCAGCGAGCGCAAGGTCAATTTGAATTCAACGCGCCGCAATGGGCAAATACGCGGCGGGACGTTTAGCGGCGCGCGGCGACCGCTGCAATGCGTTTCTGATTTTCGAGCAGCGCGATAATTTCGGGGCTCGCTTCCTCGAGGCTCAACTGGCGTGCTGGTTGCGCTTCTGTGAGACGGAGGATATGGAAGCCGAGCCGGCTGCGGACGGGCTCACTGATCTGACCAGGCTGCATTCGCACGGCCGCGGCGAAGACCGCCGGCAACATGCGCGCCTCCGCGAAGTAGCCGAGATCGCCGTCCCGCCTTTTGGTCGCTTCGTCCTCGGAAAATTCCGCGACCAGCGCCGGGAACGATTCGCCATTGGCGAGCCGTTTCGCGAGCTGCTCGATCAAAGCGCGCTGACGTTCGATCACCTCTTCGGGATAACCTTCCGGAGCGGCGAGGAAAAGGTGGCTTGCGCGCAGTCGCAACGGTTCCTGGAAATCCGATTGATGTTCGGCGTAATAGCGTCGCACCTCGGATTCGTTAGGCTGGAGCTGACCGGCGATTTGCTTTTCGAGCCAGGCGCGCTCGCGCTGGTTGTTCGTCACCTCGCGCTCCAGAGCGCGAGCGGTCAGGCCCGCCCCGCCGAGCGACCGCCGCCAGCTCTTTTCATCGCTAAACTGATCGCGCAGCAGCTGAGTCTCCCGCGCGACCGAGGCCGGATCGGCTGCTTCGCCGGAAGCGGCTGCGTGCACTTTTTCCTCCTCGATCAGTTTTTGGAGGGCGGCGCGCTTTTGTTCCGTGGCGGTCGCGGGTTCGATTTCCCGCGCGTCCGCCCCGACCGCAAAGAGTTCTGCCCGCCAGGCCCGCCCGACGTCATTCTCGTAAATTCCGCGTCGCCCGATCAGTGCCTGCAAATCGCCCCGGCTAACGGCATGGCCGATCCACTTTCTGGCGGAAAAGCAGGTCGTCAGGTACTCCCCGGTCGCAATTCCGAGCCCGAGCGCGAGGAGGAGAAGAAGAACCAGCCTCATTTGAAAGCTTCAGTCGCCAAATAATACAGGGTGACCGCGCCCACCTTCTGCAGGCTTTCCGCGCTCAGTTTGTCCATCGTGTCGCCGGCCGTATGCCAGGGCGGATACTCAAAATCGATCAGATCAATCGTCGGGATGCCGACTGTGTTAAAAGGCGTGTGATCGTCGAGGATTTCGTCGTTGAAATAGGTGAAATTGTTGCGCACCTGGAGGGCGTTGGCGGCGGCGAAGATTCCCTGGGCCAGCTTGCCGGGGGAATCAGGCGGCAGGGTGATCGTCAGGTCGCGATCGCCGATCATGTCCCAGATGATTCCGCCCTCGTAGTATTGCGCTCGTCTCGCTTTCCGCGCCTTCTCGGCAAAAAAACGGCTTCCGTAAAGTCCGTCGGTTTTCGTGAAGCGCTCGTAAGCCTCCTCGCCATCGAAAAATATCAGCTCGATCCGCGCCGCCAGCTCTGGGTGAAGACCGAGCACTCGCCCCAGCTCGATGAGCGCTCCGCTGCTCGATCCGCCGTCGTTTGCCCCGACGAATCGGATCGAATCGAAGGTCTTCGTGTCGTAATGCGAGCCGACGAAAAAGAGTTTTTCGTTTTGCGGCTGATCCGGCCGGCGCGCGATCATGTTCACAAATTGGACCGTCCCGCGCGGCGTCTGCTCAGCGAATGGTTGATCGATGACCTGCCAACCTGTCGCTTCCAGTTGCGCGTGAATGTAGGCGCGTGCTTTCTTGCTCGCTTCCGATTCCGGCGGGCGCGGCCCGAGGTCGACCAGGTTCTGCACGTGACGGAGCGCGTTCGCGCCGGAAAATTCCTTCCAAGGCTCACCCGCATACGATTCGCCGGGACGGAGGAAGAAAAACAGACCAACAAAGAGAAGCGTAGCCGCGAGGAAGGCGTATCCGCCATAACGCGGCCAGTTAAAAACGGGTGGCTTCTTCCTGACCGACGGGCGGAGCGGTTGCTTCTTTTTTTTAGGCATCGGGCGGAAGGCCGAGCCGCGTCACGACTCGCTCGAGGTCGTCCGCGCCGTAATACTCGATCTCGATTCGACCCCGTTTTTCGCCGTGCTGAATGGTGACGTGGGTCGCGAGATATTGTTGCAGCCGGTTCTCTAGTTCGCTCACAGCGGCCGAATTTTCCGCCGCGGCGCGCTTGAGTCGCCTTGTGCCTCCATGTTTGCCGAGTTGGCGCGCGACCATGCGTTCGGTCGTGCGGACGGTTGAGCTTTGCCGTAAAATTTTCTCGGCCAAAAGACGCTGTTCGTCGTGCGCTTTCAAACCGAGCAGTACCTTGGCATGCCCGACGGAGAGGAGATTCTGTACGACCCAGGTCTGGACCTGCGGATCGAGATCAAGCAGCCGCATCGCGTTCGCGACCGAGGCCCGGCTCTTCCCGACCTTCTCCGCGATATCTTCCTGGCGCATCCCAAATTCATTCGCGAGCCGCGCATAGGCCTGTGCTTCCTCGATCGGGTTGAGATCGGCCCGCTGCAGGTTTTCGATCAGGGCCAGCTCGAGGACTTCCAGGTCGGTCGCCTGCCTAACGATCGCGGGCGCTTCGTTCAGGCCCGCTTCCTTGGCCGCCCGCCAGCGCCGTTCGCCGGCGATGAGTTCAAACCGGTTGTTCACCAGCCTAACGATCAGCGGCTGGATGATCCCGCGCTGTCGGATAGAATCGATCAACTCCTCGAGCGCTTCGCGGGCAAACTCCCGGCGTGGCTGGAGCGGACTGGGAACGATATTGACGAGGCTGATCTGCTGGACCCGCTCGCCGCTCTCCAGATCGGGAGAGCGCACGGAGGGTGAGGCACTGATCAGCGCGCCGAGACCTTTGCCAAGACCGGATTTTGCCATCGTGGGCTCAGGTTATCGGAGCGCGTTGCGCAACGCAAACCGGGTTTCAGCGTTAGTGGGGAAGCGATTGCGCGATGGCAGCGGCGCATTGCTCGAGCAGTCGGCCCTCGGCGGTGACGAGCGGGCCGTAGCCGTCGCCGACAATCTGCTCGTGAAAGACCGCGCTATGGCGGGAGAGAACTTCGCTGCTGCCGCCGCTCCGAATGCTCCAACTGAGATCGAGAATGGCGCCCTGGCCGCTGATGCCGTGGAATCGACGAATATCGAGCGCGACCCGATAGCGCGGCTGGAAGCGTGGTTCCGACCCGCCCCGCACGTTGGCGGAACCGAGGAGCCGGCCCAGATCGGCCGCCACCGTCCGGCTGATGTTATCCCGCAGGGAGCCGATCCAGAGCGCGTCGGTCGGGACTTGGAATTCGTTAGGCCCAGTCGCGAAAACAACCTCCAAGCGGTCGAGATAGCTCGGGAGCGAGACTGGGCCGACCGCCACGCTCAGTCCCGCAGCGGAAGCGCCACCGCCGGTCGCGGCCGCGGTCGCGTCGAGCCGATAATAATTAGTGCCACCTCCACCACAGGCCGTGAGCAGGACGAGGAGGGCGCCACAGAGGAAAGGACGGAGCTGGTTGCGCATCATAAGGCCGTTCGTTAGGGGGGCGATGAGCCCTTGGGCGGGGCGACTTTCCCTGGCTTCCCAAAGATGAGCGAGTTCGGTTTGCGTTCGATCGTGTTGGAGAGTTCGCGGATCGAGCGCAGCGTTTCGTCAAGCTGCTGCAGGGTTTCATTGAGCTTTTGGTAGAGCGGTCCGTTCTCGCCGTAGCCGCTTACCGTTTTGTCCAGCCCTGCCACCGTGGTTCTGATCGTCGCCAGAGTTTCGGTCGCTTCCTTGATCGTGGCTTCGAGCGGCAGGCCCTGCAATTTATCCAAAAGGTCGGAGGCCTTGTCGACCATCCCGGAAAGGCTCGAGCCGCCGACCGGCAGCACGCGATAGCCAGCGATTTCGGTCACACTACTGGCAGGGGCGTCTTTCTGGAAATCCATGTCCACGTACATCTGGCCGGTGAGGTAGCTCCCGATCTTGAGACTGGCGCGCAAGCCGTTCTGGACCGCCTGGGCGATGAACTGCTCGGCCGGTTCCGTGCTTTCCGTCGGCAAGTTGGTGATGAGGCCGGGATCGATTTGGATCAGAACCGGGACCCGGCGCTCAGGATCGTTAGGCAAATACTTGAAGGAAACGCCGATGACCGTCCCAATGCGCACGCCGCGAAAGTCGACTGGTGCCTCGTCGCTCAACCCGCGCACGCTGTCGGAAAACAGGAGGAGGTAGGGCAAGCTATTTTGCATCTCGAATTTCTTTGTGTCTGCTTGGTTGTCGTAGAGCAGGAAGGTGGCGCCATCAGCTACCGCGGGCGCGTCGGCCGCGCCGGGGAGCTGATCGAAAGTGATGCCACCGAGAAGCAGGCTTTCGACCGAGCCGGTGTGGAGTTGCAGCCCGTCCGCTCCGAGCGAGACGTCGATCCCGCTGGCGTTCCAAAACTTTGTGTTTTTGCGCACGAGCGGGGCGAACTCCTTAAAGATAAACGCGCCAAATTCGACCTTGCCGCTCTCGGGGTGGAAAATGCGGGTCTCGATTCTACCGGCGCCGAGTCCTTTGTAGAGAATCGGTGCGCCCGGTCCGATGCTGCCGGCTTCATCGGTGGAAAGGGTAACGTGCAAACCGGGCACGCCTTTCGGGGTGACCGGTGGATTTTCCAAGCCGACGTATTCGCGGCGCGCTTCGTCGGAGATACCGGGCTCGAGTTCGATGTAACTGCCGGAGAAAATCGTGCTCAACCCTGAGATGCCGGCCGCTCCGCCGTAGCGCGGACGCACGACCCAGATCTGGGCATCTTTGGTCAGGAGATCAGTCGCTTCGCTCGTCATCTGCATCGTGACGATGACGCCCTTTAGGTCCTTCGTTAGGCGAACTTTTTTTACCGTGCCGATGTTGACGTTCCGGCAGAGCGCCGGTGTCTTGCTCTCGACAATTCCTTCTGCGGTTTCGAAGCGGACCGTGATCTCCGGACCGAGCGCGGCATAATATTTCCAGGCCAACCAGAGACCGAGCGCGGCGGCGATGATCGGGATGATCCAGATCGGCGAGAGGCGGCGCCCCTTTTTTACGACCGGTCGCAGGGAAGGTGGCGGCGCGGATGAAGGAGTGTCTGGCATGATCAGAGCGGCGGTGAACTTTCGGGCGGCGGTTGCGCTGCCGCGGCATCCCAAATCAGGCGCGGATCAAAACTCATGGCGGCGAACATCGTCAGAATAACGACCGCGGCAAAGGAAAGAGCGCCCGCCCCGGGATGAATGGAAATGGTGGAACCAAGCTGCACCACTCCCACGAGAATGGCCACGACGAAGATATCGACCATCGACCAGCGCCCAACAAATTCTGTGATCCGGTAGAGCCGCGTCATAACACGCGGCCGGCGCCCGGAGCGAGAGGCCAGACAAAGGGTGGAGATTGCGATGATCTTCAAGACGGGAATCATCACACTGGCGCCAAAAATGATGACCGCGACCGGATAATCCCCGTGCTGCCAAAACTCGATCACGCCCCCCAGGATGGTGTTTTGCTGGTCGCCGGCGATCGATTCCACCCGCAGGACCGGCAACATATTGGCCGGGAAATAAAGCATGATCGCGGCGAACATGAGCGCCCAGGTCCGCTGGATGCTCTCGCGCAGGCGAAGATGGAGCCGGCTGGAACAACGCGGGCAACGTTCCTCGCTCACCGGGGTGGCGAGGTAACAAACATGGCAAAGCGCCAGCCCGCGCGCCGCTGCGGAATCGGGAGCGAACTCGTTCATGCGTCAGGCGTTTCCAGTCGGGCCCAAAGTTCGCGGGGATGAATCGAGGCGAGCGCCGCCGTTAGGCAAATAATCAGGGCGACGAAGGCCCAGAACGAAGTCCCCAGCGTGAGGGTGGCGAGCTTCCCGAGCTTGAGCAGACTAACGAGCGCGCCAAGGAGGAAAACCTCGATCATGTTCCAGCGACGCGCCCAGAGGACGGAGCGACAAATCGGAATTGCGCCCGGCAAGCGCCGGCACCAGAACAAGGGCAGCAGCAGGTAAAGCAAGCCGCCGATGAGCATCGAGGGCGCACCGAGGATGAAGAAAGAAACCGCCCCGGCCAGATATGGATAGCCCTGCGCCTCCAAACCCGAGGCACTTTGCCAGAGTCGCATCTGGCTGTAGCGATAGCCGGCCTCGAGCGTCATGAAGGGGAAGGCGTTTGCAACGATGAAAAGGAACGCGGAAGCGAAGACGAAAGCGGCCGTGCGATTTAGCGAATTGCGCGGGTTGCTCAGGAGCGGCGCGAGGCAACGCGGACAGACCGCCTTTTCGCCCTCCTCCAAAGTGGGCATCTCGAGGATCGCGTCGCAATCGGGGCAAACCAGGCGCTGCTTAGAATGAGACGGATGCACCGGTGGAATTACGACAAGAGGGCGCATTACGCAAAGCCTCCGCCGCGTCGAGTTGCAGCCGGGGGGAATGACTCCGGCGAGTGCACTTCTCCGGAGAAGAAGCCTCGATTGCACCGCACAACCGCACCGCTTAGCGTCACCGCTTATGTCGGCTACAGGCGCGCGCGTTTTCACTCTCGGGCATTCACCCGATCCGGATGATGCCTTCATGTTTTACGCCATGGCTGAGCACAAGATCGACCTGCGCGGCTACGAATTTGAACATCGCCTCGAAGATATCCAAACCCTGAACGAGCGGGCCATGCGCGGCGAACTCGACATCTCCGCCATCTCGATCCACGCCTACGCCTACGTGAGCGATCGTTATGCGCTCCTCTCCTGCGGCGCGAGCATGGGCGACGGCTACGGCCCGATGCTGGTCGCGACCGACCCGGAGGCGCCGACGGCCACTGCGCCTGACGAATTGCGGGAATGGCTTCGCGGCCGGCTGATCGCGATCCCGGGCAAAATGACGAGCGCTTACCTTGCCCTTCAGCTTTACCTCGGCGATTTCGAGCATGTCGTCGTGCCCTTCGATCAGATCTTCGACGCCGTGAAAAGCGGGCGCGCCGCGGTCGGGCTCATTATTCACGAGGGCCAACTCACCTACGCGACGGCCGGTTTCCGGAAATTGCTCGACCTCGGCGAATGGTGGAAGAACAAGACGAGCCTCCCGTTGCCGTTAGGCGGAAACGTTCTCCGCAAAGGCCTCGCTCCCGAGGTGCAGCGCGATCTTTCCAAGATCATCCGCCTGAGCATCGACTACGGCCTGGCCCATCGCGAAGCAGCCGTGCGCCATTCGCTCCCCTACGCGCGCGACATGGATGCGGCGCTCGCAGGAGAATTTATCGGGATGTACGTGAACGATTACACGCGCGATTACGGCGAGAGCGGACGGCAGGCAATTCGCGAATTTCTCCGGGAGGGAAGCGAACGCGGCTATGTCCCGGCGGCTCCCGAGCTGGAGTTCGTCGCCTGACGACGGCTCGTCAGGGCTTGGCCTCGTCTTTTTTCTTTGCCGGATGGGCGGCTTCCTGGACGAAGTTGGTGACCCGGCTGAATTCCTTTTGTAAGCCGGGGACGAAGTCGTTTGGCCCGTACTCAAAAAGCACGACAAAGCAGAAAGTGAAGAACACAAAAAGCGCGAACCAAAAGAGCGTGCGGAGTAGACCCACGGGCGGAGGTTAGCTGATTGGTTCTCTGCGGTCAACGACTGGAACACGACCTTTCCGGACGCCGTAGCGCTGTGCGCGGTGTAGCGGCGGGCGTGTCGCTCGCTGGGCTGCACCTCGTGTTGCTGTATCGTTGTAGCCTCGTTTTGCTGCTGGGCGAATCTCCCTAGGCGGCCGACACGGCCGCCGCTACACCTGCTGCGCGGAGAAGGCGTCTCCAAGTTCGCCAGGGCGCTTGACCCATGCTTCGGTAGCGCATGCGCGTGCCCTTGCTCGACCTGAGCGAACAATATCGGCTCCTCGCGGAACCGATCCGCCAGGAGCTGGACGAAATCCTGCGCACCCAAAGTTTCATCCTCGGCCCGAAGGTGGAGGAATTTGAGCGCGCCCTCGCCGATTATTGCGGGGTCAAACACGCGATCGGTGTTTCCTCGGGGACGGACGCGCTCCTCGATATCCTGATGGCGCTGGAGATCGGCCCTAACGACGCCGTCATCACTACCGCCTACACCTTCTTTGCGACCGCCGGTTGCATCACGCGAGTAGGTGCGACTCCGATTTTTGTCGATATCGACCCGGTCACGTTCAACATCTCGCCGGCTGCTATCACTGCGTTTCTTGAACGCTGTCAGCGCAATGCCGAAGGCCAGTGGATCGATGGCGCCGGTCACACCGTGAGCGCGATCGTGCCGGTGCATCTCTTCGGTTTGTGCTGCGAAATGGATGCGATCAATAAGATCGCGGCCGCTTATTCGCTCACAGTGATCGAAGATGCGGCCCAAGCGATCGGAGCCGAATACGCGCCCAAAGAAGGTCGCGCGCGGCAGGCCGGAACGATGAGCGCGGCCGGCTGTTTCAGTTTTTATCCTTCAAAGAATCTCGGAGCGGCCGGCGACGCCGGCGCCATCGTGACCGATGACGAAGAGCTGGCTGAGCGCTTCCGCATTTATTGTCAGCACGGGATGGAGCCGCGATATTTTCATCATGTGGTGGGCGGCAATTTCCGGCTCGATGCGATCCAGGCTGCCATTTTAAAGGTCAAGCTGCCGTACCTGAACGATTGGTCGGCGGCGCGCCGCAAAGTGGCGGATGTCTATCGCGAGGAATTCCGGGATCGCGGCCTCACCAACCAGGTGACGCTCCCGGCCGAGACCTACCGGGAGCGTGGTCTGACGAACCATCATATTTATCACCAATATGTCATCCGCACTCCGCGCCGGGAGGCGGTGCAAAAACATCTCACCGCGCGTCGTATCGGGACGGCCATTTATTATCCGCTCGGGTTGCACGAGCAGAAATGCTTCGAACCGCTCGGTTATGCGGCCGGCGATCTTCCCGAGACGGAACGGGCCGCGCGCGAGACGCTTGCTTTGCCGATGTATCCGGAGCTGACTCGCGAAATGCAGCAAGAAGTCGTGGGAGCGATCGCGGAGGTGCTGGCGCCGTGAAGAACGAATTGTCGTTCACACATCAGTTTATCCCGGGTGCCTCGGAGCGAACGCTCCTCTTGCTTCACGGGACCGGTGGTGACGAGCAGCAGCTCATCCCGCTCGGACGCGAGCTCGACCCAGCCGCGGCTATTCTCAGTCCGCGCGGCAGGGTGATGGAAAACGGCAACGCGCGTTTCTTTCGTCGACTGGCGGAGGGCGTTTTCGATCTGGAGGATCTCAAGGCGCAAACCGATGCCCTCGCCGAATTCGTTAGGGAAGCGGCCCGGCATTACGAGTTCGATCTCGAGAAAATGGTGACCGTCGGCTATTCCAACGGTGCGAATATCGCGGCCAGCGTCCTCCTTCGTCGCTCCGGTGTGCTGCGCGCAGCGATTCTTTTGCGCGCCATGGTCCCGCTGATTCCGGAGGAATTGCCGGATCTGAGCGGAGTCAAGGTTTGGATTGCGGGCGGGAAACAGGATACCCTTATTCCGCGCCCCAACACCGAGCGCCTGGCGGAAATGCTGAGCGACGCCGGGGCGGAGGTGACGGCGCATTTCTTCGACGCCGGCCACGCCCTCACCAACACCGAGCTGGTCCTGGCCAAACGCTGGTTGGACGGGCTGAGATAAACACTTTACCCCAGCCCAACCGGCGGTTTGAGGCCCGCCTCTTCGAGCGCGGCCCGGTCCCACTTTCCGCAGGTCGAAGCGGCGTCGTAAGTACTCTGCGCGAAAGCGAGGAGCGCATCGTCTGGCACCGCAGCCGCCCGGACCGCGTCGTAGGGCAGGACGAATTCATGAAGCGGCGCGTAATAGCTCGCTTCCGCCGGTTGCACTTTCGCCTCCGCGAAGCCGGCCGGTTCTGGGTAGGCGTAGGAATAATAGAGCGGCATGGGGCTGGTCGCGTTGCCCGGCCAAAAGCCGACGCTGCTCACTTCCTGCGCGTAGGCTTCGCGCGTCACGGTGTCAGGCAAGTGCGGAATTCCGCCCGGATGTGGCGGCGCCGACCGCCCCGAAAAACGGGTCACCGCCAAATCAAAGCTGCCCCAGAAAAAATGGACCGGGCTGCATTTGCCACAGAAACGCGAGCGAAACTTTTTCAGGACGCGATCCGATTGCAGGAGGACGCGCCAGAAGCGGTTCGCATATTCCGGGTCGTAGGCGCAATGCGTTTCGTCGCGATCAAACTGGATCGGATCCGTGATCTCGTTAGGCGTAGGGTCGATCCGGACCGACAACTCCAGCGCAGCGAGCGCCTCGATGACGGCGTGATAAAATGCCGCCACTGACTGCGGAGCGAGCGGCAGGGTGCGAGAGGCGCCATCGCTTTTCATGATTCGCAGTTCGTGCCCGATGAAGTCGAACTCGATTTCGAAAGTGTAAAAGCCGTGCGGAATCGGCGAGGTCGTCAGGCCACGGGGAGTCAGGTAAAGGGTAACGTGCCAGGAGTGATTGATCCACGGCGTGAGGGCGAGGCGGATTTTCCCGACGATCTGCGTCCACATGTGGAGCGTCTCGGCGGTGGTCTGCCATTCCCCGTAGGGCAGGGGTGGCCAAAATTGATCACGATCCTTATCCGAAAGCGGCGGTAGAGTCGGCTGGTGCTTCATTCTGGGTGCACCCTACAACACCGGCAAAACAGTTGCGACTGCTGACGAGCGAGCCTATATCAAACGCTCGCAATTCGGGTGCGACGGGTAGGTACCGAAGTGGCCAAACGGGGCGGACTGTAAATCCGCTGGCTTACGCCTTCAGTGGTTCGAATCCACTCCTGCCCACCACTCTCGGTAAACCCGTTTTCATAGGTAATCTCGAGAGTTGTCCGCAAACTGGGCGGCACGCATTAAGGCGCATCGATTTGCATGAAAACGAAGTTTATTTGCCAACTATTTGTCAACTTAGGAGAGTCCCGCAAATTCGCCACGCGATTCGCGGACGCGCTGGACTCAAGAATTAGCGACCATCGATTTAATCTGGTCGCTCTTCGCTGAACGCTGAACCCGTTTTTCATAGGCAAATCACAACTCGATCCTGACTTCGATTCGCTTCTCTTATGGGGCTTAGCAAATCGGCTCGAAGTAGAACAAGAATTAGAACTACGATCACGGCGGCAGATTTTGATCATCCATATCGGCAGGTTCGAATGCCTGCGTCGCCGCAGGATGAATCGCCGGAGCCCTTTTCACCCGCGAAGCGCTCGACGCCATCGCCCGCACCACGATGGAAAATATCTCCGCCTTCGCCGCCGGGCGCGCCTCCGGCGACGAGCTGCGCGTCGGCCGCTAGCCTCCCGTCCGCGTCGTGGGCGAGGGTTCTCCGCCTTGTTTTCCCGCGCTGCAAGGGCATGATCGGATGGACGACACGGCCGGCCCTTTGAGGATCTTTTGGCTGAGAAACGCAGAGTTTGGTGAGGGGGAAATTCGTCCGAATCTGCGCAAATGTCGGTCTATCGTCGGCCTTGCCGGAAGAGTATCCGCTGAGTTTTTTTAGCCACGTGCGGCGAGCGCTTGCCGGAAACGCTGGCCAAGCAGGAAGATTCCGGTCGTGCTCTGAAAGCCGTGACGATGTCAAGATAGGCGTGCAGCGCGGCCGCTCCGTTCTCGCTGCGCCAGGCGATGCATGACTCAGTCATGACTTTCGGTGTGATCGGACGGAAGACAACGTTCGGGTGGGCGAGCTTCTTCAGTTGTTCGGGAACGAGCGCGATCCCCAGCCCGGCCCCGACTGATTCAAAGATCGTCGGTTGGTTTTCGACATCCTGAAGCACGCGAGGGGTGAAACCGGCTTTCCGACAAGCGGCGGCGAGCCAACGCCGATAACCAGGATAGCTCGTCTCAGACAAGCCGATAAAAAACATTTGGGCGAGGTCCTTCAGTCTCAAAACCTGCCTCTGCGCCAGAGGCAGGTTTTTCGGCAGCGCGACGACGGCATTGTAGGACGCGACCGCCCTAAAGTGCAGGTCCGCTTCCTGCGCAGCCTCTCGCGGACCGACGAAGCCGAGGTCGATTTTCCCGTCGTGCAGCGCGCGAAACTGATTTCCACAGTTCAGATCGAACAGGTTGACCGAGACGGTGGGAAAGGCGTCTTGGAAAATGGCCAGGCTGGCGGGGAGCACATCGCAAAAAAAACTTGCGACGTATCCCAGATTGAGGACGGCGGTTTCGCGGCGGTTGAGTTGCTGCACGGCTTCGACAATCTCTGTGCTGAGCGCGAGCACGCGCTTGGCGTCGGCCAAAAAGGCCTCGCCTTCCACCGTCAGATTGACCCGTTGTTTCGTCCGGTCCAGAAGACGGACGCCGATTTCGTTTTCCAAGTCCTGGACTTGGCGCGTTAAGGCGGGCTGGGAGAGATGCAAGCTTTCGGCTGCTCTGGTAAAGCTGAGGGCCTCTCCAGCCGCCACAAAGTAGCGAAGGTGACGAAGCTCCATGCTCAATTGTTCGTAGTCCCTCGAAATCGGGAGCGCAATACTAAAAAGGTAAATAATATCCTGACATTTAGATGTCTCCCCGGAGGGGCGGCGAGACCGTTATGCGTGCCATGCATTAAGAACCAAAAAACAAAGTATTAGCACGACCGGGTAATCGTCTGCATAACGCGAAGCAACCCAGATGAAGCGTCACGCGTCAGCCGTATGGAAGGGCGGTTTCCCGGAAGGAGTCGGGACGATGAGCACCCAAAGCGGTGTCCTCTCTGGCGCGCGGTATTCTCCAAGGGAGCGGTCGTTTACGACGGAATTGGCGACGAATCCCGACGAGCTCATCGCCGCCTCGCTGGGAGGCTGCTTCGCCATGACGCTGGCGAACGAGCTCGGTCTTTGCGGGTTTGATGCCGAGCAAATCGAGACGACCGCGACGGCCACGCTCGAGCGGTTACCGACGGGCTGGACGGTCACGCGCATGCAGCTCGACGTGCATGCCAACGTGCCCAACGCGACCCAGGGCGATTTTGTCGACGCGGCCCTGGCGGCCCGGATGAATTGCCCGATCGCGCGTCTTCTCAACACCACCATTTCCCTCAGCGCCAGCCTCCTGCCGCCGGAAAGGCCTAACGATGACGCTGATTAGCCTAACCAAATTCGCGCCGTCTGCCGCCGCCACCCAGTGGCGGGACGGCCGGCCAGATTTCTTTGGAACTCAACTCGCAGCATTCTGATTATGCCTACCCTGACTACCTATCCCGGTGTTTATGTTGAAGAGATATCGAGCGGTGTGCATCCCATCACCGGGGTGGCCACTTCCATCACCGCCTTCCTTGGCCGAGCCCGTTACGGCAGCGTTAACGAGGCCGTCACGATCAATAGTTTTGGCGATTTCGAAAAGCAGTTTGGTGGACTGTGGCTCGAGAGCAGCCTCGGCTTTGCCGTCCGCGATTTCTTCCTGAACGGGGGCGGCCAGGCGATCGTCGTTAGGCTGTATCATGCGCAGGACGGCGAAGGGGCCCCGGCGGCGCGCGCGCCGATCACGGTCGGCGATCTGAAATTTCTCGCCGCCTCAGAGGGAAAATGGGGCGCCAACCTGCGCGTCGTGGTCGACCAGGACAATCTCTCGAGCGACGTGGCCACGGCGATGGGAGTGAGCGAGGCTGATCTTTTTAATCTGACCGTGCGGGATACCAGCGCCGGCGGGAACACCGAGAAATTTCTGAACCTGACGCTCAAGGACAGCCCGCGCCGGGTCGATAACGTCCTGGCCGCGGCCTCCGATCTTCTGCGTTACGACGGTACGCCCGACGCGACCAACCCGCCGGCGGCGGGCATGGACGACTTGAGCGCAAAGGAAGGGGACCTGGCGACCGCGAAGAAGGCTCTGAGCGATAAGCAAAACTCGGATCCGTCCGCTGACGTCTCGACGGAAAAGCAGGCGGTGACGGATGCGAAGACGGCGTTGGACAGCGCGGTCCAAGACGCGTCGGACGCGGTCTCCGACGGCCTCGTTCTCAGTGTTCCCGATTTTCTTCCGGCCAATGGCGAAACGGACAAGAAAGGTCTCTATGCTCTCGAGCAGGCGGACTTGTTTAACCTTCTTTGCATTCCGCCTTATCGAGCGGCCACCGATCCGCTGGACGCGGACGTGAATCTCGTTTCCGCCGCGGCCGCATATTGCGAAAAACGCCGCGCCATGTTGATCGTGGACGCGCCCAAGGATTGGACAACCAAGGCGAAGGCAAGGAACGCCTTCCTCGATGCCAACGACGACAAAGTGGGAACACGGAGCCGGAACGCGGCCCTGATTTTTCCGCGCCTGCGGCAGCCGAATCCGTTGCACGACGGGCAAACGGAAACCTTTGCGGCCTGCGGCGCCTACGCCGGCGTGATGGCGCGGACCGATGCCCAGCGCGGAGTCTGGAAAGCACCCGCCGGGATTGATGCGACGCTGGTTGGCGTCCCGTCCCTGAGCGTGGCGCTGACCGATGCCGAGAACGGGGAATTGAATCCGCTCGGGATCAATTGCATTCGCGCGTTCCCGGTCGCCGGGCGGGTCGTGTGGGGCGCCCGCACTTTACGCGGCGCCGACCAATTGGCGGATGAATACAAGTACATCCCCGTCCGCCGGACCGCGCTCTTCATCGAGGAAAGCCTCTTTCGCGGCCTGAAGTGGGTGGTCTTCGAGCCTAACGACGAGCCGCTTTGGGCGCAAATCCGCCTCAATGCGGGCGCGTTCATGAACACCCTCTTTCGCCAGGGCGCGTTCCAAGGGAGCTCGCCGCGCGACGCCTATTTCGTGAAGTGCGACAAGGAGACCACCACCCAGACCGACATCAACCTCGGCATCGTCAACATCCTCGTCGGTTTCGCCCCGCTCAAGCCCGCGGAATTCGTCATCATCAAACTGCAGCAGATAGCCGGTCAGATCGAAGTCTGAGCCGCTCCACCCTAACCGAAAGGCATCTCATTTATGGCACAGTTCACTGTTAATGCGCAGCGTTTCGACCCCTACAAGAACTTCAAGTTCCGGGTGAAATGGGATAACAAATACGTCGCCGGCGTCAGCAAGGTGAGCGCGCTCAAGCGCACCACCGAAGTGGTCAAACATCGCGAAGGCGGCGACCCGAGCAGCAGCCGAAAATCGCCCGGGCGGACGGAGTATGAGGCGATCACCCTCGAGCGCGGGGTGACGCACGACAAGGAGTTCGAGCAATGGGCGAACAAAGTCTGGAACTTCGGCTCGGGCCTCGGCGCGGAAGTTTCGCTGAAGGATTTCCGCAAGAACCTCATCCTCGAAGTTTATAACGAAGCCGGGCAGGTCGCGATCGCCTACAAGATCTTTCGCTGCTGGGTCTCGGAGTTCCAACCCATGGCTGATCTGGACGCGAACGCCAACGCCGTCCTCATCCAGCATCTGAAACTGGAAAACGAGGGATGGGAACGGGACTACGAGGTCGTGGAACCGGCCGAACCCACCTTCACTGAGCCGGCCTAACGAATCGCCATGCGCGCGTTGTCCGCGGCCGAGCTTTTGCATGTTTGGGAGCGCGGCCTCGCGCAATCACCGGCGCAGCGCGCCTTGATCCTGCTCACGGCGGCTTCTCAAGACCAGGCGATCGAGCAGCTCGCGCAACTGACCGTCGGCGAACGCGACGCCTCGCTCCTCGCCTTGCGCGAGGAGACCTTCGGCCGACGCCTTGGCAGCCTAACGAATTGCCCGGCATGCGCGGAACAGGTCGAGTTACAGATTGAGACCTCCGATTTGCATGCGACCAGGCCCGAGACCAATGCGCCGCTCCGAGTCTGCCTGGACGATTACACGATCGAGTTTCGATTGCCGACCAGTTTGGACGTGGCCAGTCTTGATCCGTTGGCGGGACTGGCCGCAAACCGGCAGGATCTCCTGCAGCGGTGCCTGATCCGCGCGCGTCGTGGTGAGACGGAACTCAGGGCCGCGGAGTTGCCCGAGGAAGCGGTGGTTGCAGTCAGTCGGCGAATGGCCGAGGTCGATCCGCAGGCGGACGTGCAGTTGTCTCTGCGGTGTCCCCAGTGCCAGCACGTCTGGCAGCCGCCGCTCGATATTGCGTCTTATTTTTGGAGGGAAATTCACGCCTGGGCGCAGCGGATCTTGCGCGAGATCCACCTTCTTGCTTCGGCCTATGGCTGGCGCGAGGCCGACATCCTGGCGCTGAACCCGTGGCGGCGTCAGTCCTACCTGGAGTTGATTCAATCGTGAATGATTTCCTGGGCAATCTGGTGGAGCGCGCGCTCGCGGGAAGCGGCGCCGTCCTCCCCCAATTCGGCTCCGCTTTGCCTTCCGCCCCTAACGACAGCCGGGCGCTGTTCGCCGGTGAAGAGGATCGCGAGGTGGGCGCGGCGCCGGCAAACCGGGAGGCGATTGCTCGAACCCGCCAGGTCGAATCCCTTTGGCAGCCAGCGCCGCCTGCGCCGGTTGTGGTAGCGCCCGCGCCCTTGATCGCAGTTCCAGATTCACCGGTGAAATTGGCGCCGCCAGCCCAATCCGCGCCGCCAATCGAGCCCGCGTCGCAGGTGCAAGAAAAGGAGCGACTCGAACCAGCCGCCGCCGCGCGAAATCGAAACGACGCTGCAACCGAAGCCCCGCAAAAAGGCCACCGTCGCGAAATTCGAACTCCTGCCGCGCCCGAAACCCGGGTGAGGGAAGTGATCGAACTCATTCATCGCGAAACATCGGCAAAAAGCCCGACACCTCATCGGCCCGAACCGCTCCGCAACCTTCACGCGCCCGCCTCTTTTCGCCTAACGAGCACGCGTCCTGACAAGCGTGATATTCCACCCGCCCCGGCGATTAATGTCACGATCGGGCGCCTGGAGGTCCGGGCGACCGTCGCGCAGGAGAAAGCTTTGCCCAAGCCACGTCCGTCGGCTCCGGTCATGAGCCTCGAGAGCTATCTGCGGGAGCGTGCCGGAGGAACTCGCAGATGAGCAACACGCTCGCGATCGGCGCCGTCACCGCGACTTTGCGCAGTCTCCTCGAGACGGAGATCGCGCAGGAGGGCGGGGGGTTGCGCGTCACGACGCTGCCGCCGGAGAAGGCGCAGACCTTCGGGCAAGCCGACGGCGATGGGCGGATCAACCTCTTCCTTTATCACACCCAGATCAGCCCGGCCTGGCGCAATGCCGATCCGCCGCGGCAGGTCAAGCCTAACGAATCTGGCTTCGCGCCCCTCGGGCTCGATCTCTCTTATTTGCTGACCGCCTACGAAAGAACGGACGGCGACAGCACAGTCCTGGCGCATCGTTTGCTCGGGCGCGCCATGCTCATTTTGCACGACCATCCGCTCCTCGGGGCGGACGAGATTCGCGCGGTCGTGCCGGAGAACGATTTGGCGGACCAGATTGAGCGAGTCCGGATCACGCCCCAACCCATGTCGCTCGAGGAGTTGTCGAAGTTATGGATGATATTTCAAACTGGTTACCGCATTTCGGCTGCCTACCAGGTCTCACTCGTCCTGATCGACAGTCGGCGCGCAGCGCGCACCCCGCTGCCAGTCCTCACCCGGGGAGAGGGTGACCGCGGAGTGAACTCGCAACCCGACTTGGTTCCACCGTTTCCCGCGCTCCTGGCTGTGGATTTGCCCGAAGGTCAGACGACGGTGCGCGCGGGCGAGGAAATTACATTGCGCGGCGTCCACCTCTCGGGGAGCGCCGTGGCGGTGCGGTTCAGTGGCGTGCGCCTGACCGATCCAGTTATTGAAGCGGTCACCGGTTCTGCGGTGGAAGTAAAAGTGAATGTGCCGAATCTTCCGGCGGGTTCCTACACGATCGCGATCAGGGTCAGCCAGGGAACCCAACCAGATCGTTTCACCAACGAATTGCCGCTGCTGATCGCGCCGCGGATTACCTCGATTGCCCCAACGACCGCGGCGGCCGGAGATATCGCGATCACCGTGCAGTGCACGCCGAATGTCCTGCCCGCTCAGCGCGCCGCGCTTCTCTTCGGCGATCGCGAGATTCCAGCGAACGCTCGTTCCGCTCCGACCGGCACGCTCTCTTTCGATATCAGCGGGGCCGCCGCCGGTGAGTATTTCGTCCGTCTGCGCGTCGACGGGGTGGATAGCCTGATCGTGATTCGCAGCGGCACGCCGCCCAAGCCGCAGTTCGATCCTGCACAAAAAGTCACCGTGACATGAAAGACCTCGAGCGATGGCAGGAGAGCAACTCGCGCCAGTTGGGCGCGGCGCTGACTGATCTTCGCCAGCGGCTGGAGCGTCGTGCTTCTCGCAATCTCGACTCGGAGGCGGTCGGCGCGGCGACCCCTTCGCCGGCGGAATCGGAAGAACTGCCCTCCGCGCTGACGATGCTGGGCGACAAATTGGGGCTCTCCGATTTCGAACGGAATATCCTCCTCCTTTGTGCTGCGATGGAGTTCGACACCCGTATCGCCGGCTTGTGTGCGCGTGCGCACGACGATTTGAACAAGCCTTTCCCGACGTTTGCGCTGGCGCTGACAATCTTCGACGAGCCTTCCTGGGATGCGCTCTCGCCGGAGCGCCCACTGCGCTATTGGCGTTTGCTCGAGATCACCCAGTCGGGCGCGCAGCCCCTCACGAGTAGTGCATTGCGGGCCGACGAACGGATCGTCCATTACCTCAAAGGGCTCAACTACCTGGATGACCGGTTGTCCTCCTTCCTGGTCCCGCTGGAGATCGACCGGCAGTCGGCGGAATTGGCGTCTTCCCAAATTGCGTTGATCGACCAGATCGTACGCCCGTTCGCGGAGTCGAATCACACCAGACTGCTTCCGGTCGTGCAGTTGTTGGGGGCCGACCCGGTGAGCAAGCAACTCGTCGCCGATCAAGCCGCCGCCCGGTTGGGCCGATCGCTCTGCCGGATCCCGCCGGAATTTTTGCCGAGCGCTCCGGCTGATTTGGAAACGCTCGGGCGCCTCTGGGAACGTGAGACTCAACTGCTGCCGCTCGGCCTGTATCTGGACGCGGAAGAGGTGGACCCGGCAAATAAACCAAGTGCTTCGTTCGTTAGTCGGTTTCTCGCCCACACCACGGGGCTCTGCTTTCTCGGCGTTCGCGAAGCGCTGGCGCGGCCGGGCCGTCCTGAGATTGCGTTTGAGATCGCGAAGCCCACTTCCGTCGAACAACAGTCTGCCTGGGCGAAGGAACTCGACGCGACCACGCCGGGAGCCGCGGCCCGGTTGGCTTCCCAGTTCAATTTCAACCTCCCAGACATCCGGCGCCTGGCAGAGCGCGCGCGCCAGGAGGCGGCCGGTTCGGCCGCCTCGTTAGGGGAGACGATCTGGGAAGTTTGCCGGCAGAGCGAGCGCCCGCGCCTCGACGCTCTCGCCCAGCGCCTCGAGCTGAAGATGACGTGGGACGATCTGGTCCTGCCGAAAGCCGAGATGAAACTGCTGCACGAGATCGCGGCCCAGGTCGCGCAACGCAACAAGGTTTACGAGGAGTGGGGTTTTGCCCGGAAAATGAATCGCGGCTTTGGCATCAATGCGCTTTTTGCCGGCGACAGCGGCTGCGGCAAAACAATGGCGGCGGAAGTGATCGCGAACGAGCTGCGCCTCAATCTCTATCGCATCGACCTCTCGGCGGTGGTGAATAAATACATCGGCGAAACCGAGAAAAATCTGCGCCGCCTTTTCGATGCCGCGGAAGAGGGCGGATCGATTCTTTTCTTCGACGAAGCCGACGCGCTCTTCGGCAAACGAAGCGAAGTGAAAGACAGCCACGACCGCTACGCCAACATCGAGATCAATTATCTCCTGCAACGTCTCGAGTCTTATCGCGGCCTCGCCATTCTCGCCACCAATACGAAAAGCGCGCTCGATGAAGCCTTTCTTCGCCGGTTGCGCTTTGTCGTAAACTTTCCCTTTCCCTCGCTCGCGGACCGGCGCCGTCTTTGGGAAAAGGCGTTTCTGCAATCCAATGCCGAGCGCCAGCTCCCGGCACCACCGCTCGCACAATTGGACTACGAAAAATTGGCGCGCCTGAACCTGACCGGGGGTCACATCCACAATGTCGCTTTGAACGCTTGTTTCATGGCGGCGGATTTGAATGCAGTGGTCAGCATGCCGGTCGTCCTGGAAGCGGCCCGCGCGGAAATCGTGAAATTGGATCGGCCGATCAACGAATCGGACTTCCGCTCTGCCGCTTGTTCCTCGGTGCCCGCAGCAAGTCGGAGCCGTAACGGGGAGGCGATCTTCGCATGACGATCAACCTCCACATCGAGCGATTGATTTTGGAAGGGGTGCCCCTGAACGGCGGCGCTCAATCGACTCTGCGAACGGCGCTGCAGCGCGAATTGGCAAATCTTCTGGCGAGAGAAGGTTTGCCCGGAATCTCGGCCGGGGCGGTGTCCCATCTTGCCGGGGGCACGATTAGCCTAACGACGGCGAGCAGTCCCGCCCAGATCGGCTCCCAGATCGCACAAACTTTGCATCGCGCGGTTTTGCCATCGCCGAATTCGGTCCACCTGAAATGAGCGAGAAAAGAAAAGGAATTGCGAAGCCGACGGCGGTCTTATCGCCGCCACTCGCCACCATGCGCAATAAACCCCTGGAGCGTCGATGCGCCTGCGGAGGCCGGATCAGTTTCGGAGGCGAGTGCGAATCCTGCCGGAAGAAAAACGCGGCCTTCAAGGGGCATCCTTTGTTCAAAGTCGAGGAGGGCGCGCAGCCTGTTCTGGACTGGCAAGCCCTGGAGTCGGGTCTGCGTTCCCCCGGCCAGCCGCTCGATCCGGGCACGCGCGGCTTCATGGAATCTCGTTTCGGCAGCGAGCAACGTCGCCGCGGACTCGCACCTTCGCCCGAGGGGGGTAGCCGGACCTCGGCGGCGGTTGGCGCTTCCCCGGAGCGCCTGGAGGAAGAAGCAGACGCGATCTCGGAGCGTGTCTCAGAGGGGTCCCCGGCCGGACGCGGTGACCGCTGGGATTTTAGCCGGGTCCGGGTCCACACCGATTCTCGCGCCGCGGACTCCGCCCGGTCGGTCAACGCGCGGGCTTACACAGTGGGAGATGATGTCGTCTTCGGGGCCGGCGCCTACGCACCCACGAGCCGGCGCGGTCTCTGCTTGCTGGCGCATGAACTCGCCCACGTCGTCCAGCAGGGCGGAAGAGCCCGGCGCGGTCTCGTTCAGCGCAACGGGATGGGTGACGTGCATCTGGCGGAGGGTTGCACCGAAACCGAGACGCAGATTCGGGCTACGGCCGCCTTCAAGGCGCTCGCGGCTTCCGATGTGAAATTGACGGAAGACATCATCACCGTGCTGGCGACCAAGGCGCTCGTCGATCGCTATCATTATCTCGCCAAGCTCAAGGCTCTCTTTGATACTTCGACCAGCCCACCGGCGACGATCACCGCCCAAACCCAGGCCGGAACAGCCACCGCGGTGAAAGCGGAGAAAGCGCGGTTGAAAATCCCCGCCGCGGCCGTCAACACTCGGCTGGAAGAGTTAGCCTCGGCCGATCCGAAGCGAAGCTGGGTTCCGATCAAGGGCAAGTTTGGCGACGGCACTTACTACGTCGATCGGACGTCGCCGACCAACATCGTCATTAAGGCGGATATTTTTCTTTCGCCGACAGGCACCGGCACGGCCAAGGACGTGGCTGCGATCAAGAGCATGGAAGACGGGATCGAGAAGGCGGCGTCGACCGGCGGATACGTGGTCGACATTCGCTTCGTCGGCAGCGCGACGCCGACGGCCTTCAAGGTCGAGGTTGATCCCTCGCAATGGGAAGTGGCGACCAACTGGTCGGGAGGAGATCCGGTCGGCTTCGCGCATGAACTCCATCACATGTTCGCCTTCGAGTTGGACCGTTATGACTACATCGAATCGCATGCGGAAAATGCCGCAATGGAAATCCCGGATCGGCTGCACTGGTTTCGCGAGGAGTTAAAGAAACCGCCGAGTTACAACGACCCGACCTCAATCATGAATTCGGCGGCGCATCCCAATGATGACGATGCTTGTCGCACTGCCGGACTGGATCTCAAGACTTGTATTGCGGCCAGAGTCGCCGCGCGCGCGGCGGGAAAAATATGAAGACGACTGCCCGGCTTCATCGACCTCCGCGGGCCCCGACTGCATCCTCGCTGCCGCAGCGAAGAACCCGGCAGGCGTTTTCGTCCCAATGGACGCTGAGTCAGCCTAACGACCGCTTCGAGGAGGAAGCCGATTGCGTGGCGGACGCGGTCGTCAGGGGCGAGCCCGTGAGCGCGCAGGCGCGGACCGGCGTGCCGATCGTCCAGCGACAGGAGGCCGGCGAAAAGCCCCGTGAACAGCCGACCCAGTTTCCAGCCCAGGAACAGCCGAAAGAGGGACAGGCAAAAGACGACGACAACAAGGAAAAGCTGAAAACGGGCGGTCTGAAGGTGGCGGAACAGCTGGGCAAATATTTGTTGGATCAATTTTCCAGCTCCCCGCAGGGCAAACAGATCCTGGCCGCGAATGAGAGAGACTGGAAACCAATCCTGAAGTTTTTCGAGGACTTCGCCGACACTCTGGCAGGCAAGATTGTCCTCGGCGCGGCGGCGACCGGCGCGGCGACAGGGTTGGGAGCTGCGGCGTGGACGAGTCGCGACGAACCGAGCGCGGATCCCGGGACGTCGCCTTCCACGGCCGGTCCGGTGGCGCGGGCGCCGAAGGACGAAAAATTTTTCGGCCTCGAGTTGAACTGGGATTTCGTCAGTCCGCCGAGCGGCATGACGTTGAAAACGCCCTGGCTCGATTCGCCCAAGATCCCGCTCGGCACGCAGCCGCCGGCGGCCACCTCGGTCCTCCCGCCGCCGCCGGTCCTGTTCAAGATGGTTCCGAAAATTCCGCGGGTCTGCACCCCGAGTGATCCGCAGGGCGACCAAGGAGAAGCCGACGCGCGCAGCGCCTTCATTTTCTGGTGGCTCAAGCACAACCAGGAATTGGCGGAAAAGCGCCAGCAGGAATTGGTCAACCAAACCCAGCTCCACGCCCCGCCGAAGTACGCGCCTTCGGTTTTGAAACCGATGTTCAAAGCCGAGGCCGAAGTCGTTTCCGACCCGGAAGCAATCGAAACTGGTCTTCGCTCCCCCGGCCAACTGCTCGATTCCGAGACGCGCCACTTTATGGAGTCGCGTTTCGGGCACGATTTTTCCGGGGTGCGAATCCATTCCGGCGGAGCCGCGGAGCAGTCGACAAAGAAGATGAAAGCGAGCGCTTTTGCCCTCGGCGAGGACATCGTGTTTGGCGCTGGGCGGTTCGCGCCCGGAACGCGCGAGGGCCAGCGCCTGCTCGCGCATGAATTAACGCACGTCGTGCAACAGTCGGCCTCGAAAGAGACGCCGCGAACGGCAGCTAATTCGCGACCGGTCGCACGCCTGCTCGGCTCTTCCGGGACGCCTTTCGGCGAGAGCGGCGTCCGGATTCACGCCGGAAGCGAGGCGGCCAAGTCGGCCCAGGCCATGCGCGCTCGTGCCTATACCTACGGGCAGGACATTGTCTTCAATCGCGGCGAATTCGATCCCCTGAGCGCTCCCGGGCGCGCCTTGCTCGCGCACGAGTTGGCGCACACCGCGCGACAGACATCGCCTTCGCGCTACCGCCTGGCCTTCCAGAAACAGCCTGTTGCTCCGCCGAAGTTTTACCAGGAGGTCGAGGATGCGGTGATCAATCTGCAGGGGCGCGTCGGCGCGGTGGACGACTTAGGTTATGTTCGGGATCTGCTCGCCCTGAGTAAAGCGGTCGAGGCGCAGAACCAGGCGGAGGTCAAACGACTGACGGAAAAGGTGCTCGCGACCTCGCCCGTCTCGGCAGAGCCCGTCGCCCGCTCCGAGGAGTACGTTCGCGAGCTTGTCGCCCGCACTTTCCTGATGGGGTTGGAGGCGGAAGCGAACAAGCTGCGCGCCTTTTTTCACAGACTGGCCGCCGTCCCAAGCCGACGGGAGCCGACTGACACCAAATACGGCCCGGACAAGAACATTTGGCAAGAACTGACCAGACTAACGATTGAACGGGCGAAATTCGGCAACGCCACCGAGGCCTCGAACAGCGTCGATGCGCTGCTCGAGACCTTTCGCACCATCTGCCGGGAAGCGAAGCGGATTGACTTCGAAGAGGTAAAGAAAGACAGGAAGCTGAACTATTCCGCCGGGGCCTATTACAACAGCGACACGCTCGACAGTTACTTCAGCAGTCTGATCGGCCGCTTGCGCGAGCTCACTGTTCCCATCTTCCACGGTGTCCAGGCGATGATGGAGGCCGCGATTGCCGATCTCGAGAGTGACAAAGGAACTGACGCCTTGAAGGCGACCAAATCGGTCATCGATACGAAAATCGTCACGGCATACAACCAGACGATCGGCGATGAAAACCTCCTCGACATCACCGTCGACGCGACGCGTAGCACCTTCGGCGAGAAGGAGGGTAAACATCTGGACTACTTCGACACCAGCAAAGCCGGAGAAAAGCGCAGCGTCACGATCAATTACTTCGACAAGAATCAAACGAGTGGTTTCAACGAAAAAACAAACCCGGTCGGATACATCATCCTCGCGCGGAAGAAGCAGGTCACCTTCCTCGAGCAGCTCTACGTCAGCGCCAACCGTGCGGCCATGGGCGCCACGCCGCTCAAGCTCGAAAGCGTTGATGACTGGCGAAATTTCCTCCACGGCAAGCTGCTGGAACTGCAGGCGGCCGGTAAGTCTAACGAAGAAGCTTTTCTGACCATGGTTAAGTTCCTCTCCGACTATCTCGAGACCTTCACGACTTCGACGCCCTTTAACATCGAGGACGTGATCAAGCAGGACAGCGAGAACTACAACAAGCGGCAACTGCCCCGCGCCATTACCGGGCAGCTCATTGAAGACTGCGGGGTTTACGCTCTCCGCACGGTTTACATGCTCTCACTCGTGAAGTTCGATCTTAAGCTTCGGATTCGGTTCATCTACTTGCCGGTTCATGTCGGGGTAATCGTAACTGGCGACGGCCTTCCTACCTTGATCGCGCACAACAACAAGATCTATCCGATCGACGCCGCGACCCTGGCCAAGGAGCGGAAGAGCTGGGACGCGAAAGATCCAACCAAGCCGGGCGGCGACGAGCAATTCATCGGCGAAGTCGCGGGGAGCTATTTTAGCCCGGGCGTCGATCTTCCTTTCCGCCTCGAAGAGGCCCCGACCATCGCCAAGAACGATCCGCAGGAAAAAGAAAAGCTGCAAAAGTACTACGAAGGGACGCTGAAGAAGGACGTCCTCGCGGACGCTCCCAAGGCCGGGATCAGCCAGTTCCATCTCGAATACCTGCGCCTGAACGATGAAACCAAGAAAGCCTTCAACAGCGTCATCGTTCCAGCCTGGAATCAGGCAGCTCGCGCAGTGTGGAACAAACACCGGGACAAGCTCTTCGCTGAGCTGGCGAAAGCACGGGCTGGCCAGAAGGATGACTACGAGGCTGCCGCCAAGGCCTATCTCACCGATTTGGACGATGCCTTCAAACCGGTAGAGACCGCACTCACCGAGCTCGATCAATCCCGGCAGGGAGTTTCCAGCACTCTCGGCGCTAACCCGGAGCTCACGGGTACTACCGCCACCCGCGGTTACGGCAGTCGCGTTTCTTACAGCTTTTTTTGGCAGGAGAAATTGGCCGCGCACAAAACCGCGGTGGCCGACCGCAGCAATCTCAAAGACCCTTCAAAGCCTGACGCCATCACACCGCCCTTTAGCGATCAGAAAGGCTTTCTCCAACCGATCTATTGACGCCTCGAGACCGATGAACGCGAATTATCAACCGATGAAGGGAACGAACTGATGAGCAGCTTTCCTGGTTCTCCGCGTCTTTTGAAAGGCGGCGTCGTGTTGCTCGATCCGAATACAGGCGCGGTCTTGCGCATCATTCCTTTGCAATACAATCCCGACACCTTGAGCCGCACATTGCAGGTCAGAGGCGCGGGGGCGGAGAGCGGCGATCACCTGGAGGCGTTGCGGCTCAAGGGTCCGCCGACCGAAACAATCAAAGTCGAGGCGGAAATCGACGCGACCGATCAACTCGAAACCGCGGATAGCCTAACGACAGCGAACGGCTTGCATCCGCTCCTCGCGGCCTTGGAGATGATTGTTTACCCCTCGAGCGCGCATTTGATTTCCAACAACGGCCAGGCCTCCGCCGGGACGCTCGAGATCGCCCCGGCGCAGACCGCGCTGACCGTCTTCATCTTCGGCCCCAAGCGCATCGTGCCGGTGCGCATCACGGATTTCAGCATTACGGAGGAGGCCTTCGACGTCTCGCTCAATCCCATCCGCGCCAAGGTCAGCCTCGGGCTGCGTGTGTTGAGCGTCGATGACCTTGGATTCGATCAAAAAGGCGGCGGAATTTTCCTGGCCTACCTCCAGGCGAAAGAGCAATTCGCCGGGCAAAACAAAGCCGGCACCTTCGGCGCACTCGGCATCACGGGCATTCCTTGACGATTTATGGCGACCTTTAACTTTCCACCACAAAGCCGCTACCACGACATTGAAACCGTTAGCCTAACGACTAACGATGGCAGAGTGCTGGCCTATCTGCGGCGCCGCTTCCTGCCCGCACCGGAACGCTTTTCTTTACTCTTCGAACACGTCGTGACTGAAGGCGAACGGCTCGATCAAATCGCCGGTAAACATCTCGGCGATGCCGAAGCATTCTGGCGAATCGCGGACGCCAATGCCGCCATGCGCCCGGTGGAATTGGCCGAAACTATCGGGCGCCGGCTGCGCATCACGCTGCCGGAAGGAATTCCAGGAACTCTCAATGCTTAAGGGAATTCATCTCACGATTTTGATTGGACCGGCGGTGCCGCTGCCGGTCCCGAAGTCAGTCATGGAAGCACTTGAAAGCGTGCAGGTCACGAGTTCGAACGACCGCAGCGGATTCCAGATCGTGTTTGCGGTCAGCAAGAAATCGCAGCTCCTCAGCACCCTGCTCCCGGCCGGTTACTTCGATCCCATCGTCACCCGCATCATCATCATCGCGACCGTGAATGGATTTCCGAACGTGCTCATGGACGGGATGATCACACGTCAGGAGTTGGCCCCGAGCAATGACGCGGGCCAGTCCAAACTCACCATTACCGGCGAAGACTTGAGCATCCTGATGGACATCGTGGAAATGCCTTTCATGCGCTATCCGGCGATGCCGGAAGTGGCCCGGCTTTACGTCATCCTGGCGAAGTATCTCGTCTTCGGAATGGTCCCGATTGTCATTCCGCCGCTCCCGCCCGATGTTCCGATCCCGACCACGGAAATCCCGAGCCAGCGCGGAACGGACCGCGAATACATTCGCGAACTGGCGGGCGACGCCGGCTATGTTTTCTATGTCGAACCTGGTCCGCTTCCCGGGCAGAGCATCGCTTATTTCGGACCGGATGTGCGCATCCCGGTCCCGCAGCCCGCGCTCAACGTCAACATGGACGCGCACACCAATGTCGAGTCGATGAGTTTCAGCCTCGATGGCCTGGCTAAGAAAATCATCGTTTACACGATCATGGATCCGGCGACGCACAAAATCCCGATCCCAATCCCGGTCCCGAATCTCAGCGCCCTGCGGCCGCCCTTGGGCGCCCGACTCACCCCGCCGGCCAGGGTTGAGTTTGTCGATCACGGCGCCGCGCGCAGCCCGACCAAAGCGATCCAGGAAATTCTCGGGATGATGTTCAAAGCTTCTGATGCGATCACGGTTTCCGGTTCGCTCGACGTCCTGCGTTACGGCCACGTCCTGCGCTCGCGTCTCCTCGTCGGCGTGCGCGGTGCCGGCCTCGCCTACGACGGTCTCTACTACGTCAACAGCGTCACCCACAACATCAAGCGCGGCGAGTACAAGCAAAGCTTCCAGCTCAGCCGCGACGGTCTCATTTCTCTTACGCCGAAGGTTCCTGTATGAGCGAAATCTCCGCCACACCACGCCGCTTTTACGGGAAATATCGCGCCACCGTTGTGCAAAATCTCGATCCGGAATTGCGCGGACGAATCGTGTGCCTCGTGCCTGACGTGCTCGGCCCGACGCCTTCAAGCTGGTGCGAAGCCTGCACACCTCTCGCCGGCCCGACCGGCGCCCCGATGGGCGCCTATTTCGTGCCGCCGCTCGGAGCGGGTGTGTGGGTGGAGTTTGAGCAGGGCGACCCGAGCCGGCCGATTTTTTCCGGGTGTCGTTTCGGGCTGGGCGATGCGCCGACGATCGCTTTCGCCGGGCTGCCCATTTCGCCCAGCATCGTGTTGCAGACTGCCGGACAAAACACGGTCGCGATCAGCGATCTGCCTGGTCCGATCGGCGGCATCATTCTGAAGAGTCTCACCGGCGCATCCATCATCGTGAACGACACCGGCATTTACATCCAGAACGGCAAAGGCGCTGCCCTAACGATGATAGGACCAGCGATCGATTTCAACGCGGGGGCGATGACCATCGTTTAAGCACGTGCCTGGATTCCTTCTTCATCTTGGAGCGACCGTTCTCTGTTCGCACGGCGGGCAGGCGCAGCCGACTGCGCCTAATCCGCGCGTCCTGGTCAGCGGTCAACCGGTCACGACGATCGCCTGTCCCTACGTCGTCGCCGGGTGCGCCCTGCCGCCGCCGCCCGGCGCCAACGGCCCCTGCGTGACCGCGCAATTCGTCACCAGCTCGCTCCGCGTTCTCGCCACCGGCCAACCGGTTTTGCTCCTCGACAGCGTGGCGATCTGCACCCCGAGCGCCACACCCTTAATCGTCGCCGTCACCCAGCCGCGCGTTACCGCACTTTGATCATGGACATCGATTTCCCATTCCATTTCGACAGCCGCGGGCGCACCGCGACGACCGATGAAGCGGACCACATCCGCGACATGATCGAGCAACTTATTTTCACCAACCCGGGCGAGCGCGTGAACCGGCCCGATTTCGGGAGCGGACTCTTGCAACTGGTCTTCGCGCCGAACAGTCCCGAGTTGGCGGCGACTGTGCAATTTACGGTCCAGGCCGCGCTCCAGCGCTGGCTCGGCGATGTCATCGAGCTGCGCGAGATCGAGGCCCGCTCGGTCGATTCCTCACTCACGCTCGATCTCAAATACGTCATCCGGCGCACGAACCAGGAGCAAAGCGCCACTTTCACCCGCGCTGTATAAACCATGAGCCTTTGTTGCCAGCAAGACGATCGCCGCGACGCCGTTCGCCGGATGGAAGGGTGGAACGGCCTCGATTATCTCGAGTTCGACGACGACCAGCGGACGTTGCGCGTTTATTTCCTCGGCAAACTGCCGCCCGAGTTGCGGGAGAACAAACCTGGTCTGGAAAAACTTCTTCGCCTCGAAGGGGGTCAGCGCATCACTGGGATTCGGATCATTGATGTCGATCCCGTCGTGGATGACGATCCGGAGAAAGATGATTCTTTGATCGTTAGGCTGGACAATTACGGCGATTTCTCGACCTACACACTACGGCTCGTAGGCGTGGAACGGGTCGATCCACGCTACGATCACATCGATTTTTCCTTCAAGGTCAATTGCCCGTCCGACTTGGACTGCGCCCCGGAATGCCAATGCGAGCCGCGGTCATTTCCGGAGCCGGAGATCAACTACTTGGCGAAGGATTACGCCACCTTTCGGCAGCTCATCCTTGATCGCATGGCGCTCCTCGTGCCCGAATGGCGCGAACGGCGCGTGCCCGATCTCGGGATCGCGCTGGTCGAGCTCCTCGCCTATGCCGGCGATTACCTCAGCTATTACCAGGACGCGGTCGCGACCGAGGCCTATCTCGAGACGGCACGGCAACGCATCTCCGTCCGGCGCCACGCCCGGTTGGTCGATTACACTTTGTCAGAGGGCTGTAATGCCCGCGCCTGGCTTGCTTTCGAAGTGGGTTCCAATGTCTCGCTCGATCCAGCGAAAACATCTTTCATCACCGGGTTGAACGAAGCGTTCGCGCCGAAGCAGACGGTCTTGAAATGGGATGACCTGCGCGAAGTGGCGCGGGCGGCTTATGAAGTCTTCGAGCCGCTGCTCGCTGATCGAACCACGCCGTTCCAACTCCGCTCGGCGCGCAACGAAATTCACTTCCATACCTGGGGCGAAAAGCAGTGTTGTCTCGAGCGCGGTAGTACTTCAGTTACGCTCCTCGATTCCGAACGAGCCCTCCGGTTACAAGCGGGTGACGTTCTCATCTTCGAGGAAGTAATCGGGCCAAAAACCGGAGTTCCGGGCGATGCCGATCCCACCCGTCGGCAAGCCGTTCGCCTAACGAGTGTCACGGAGGGCGAAGATAACGTCGTCTCCGGTTATCAGAATTTGCCCACGCTTTATTTGGCGGTGGAGTGGGCCCCGCAGGACGCGCTCCGGTTTCCCTTCTGTATCTCCGCCATCGGCGCCGCGCCGGACTGCAGATATCTCGAGAACATCAGCGTCGCACGCGGCAACGTCCTTCTCGTCGACCATGGCAAGACACTCGATCCCGAAGAACTGGGAGAAGTGCCGACCCTGCGGAGCGACGCGATTTGCGAATGTGCCGGTCAGGCGGGCGATACGGAAACAATCGTGGGAAAATTTCGAGCGCAGCTCGGCAAGGTTCCGCTCACTTTCCGGACGGCGCTCGCTCCAAATGTAGCCGCGGCTTCTTTGCTCGTTCAGGATGTGCGAGCGGCGGCTCCACAGGTCTGGCTCGAAAGTACCTCCCGCCGGCGCCTGGGTAGCGCGCGGCGATTTGATTGAGAGTTCGCCCGAGGATCACCATTTCGTGGTCGAGATCGATAATGACGGCGTCGCCCATCTTCGTTTCGGCGACGGAGTGATTGGTTTTCAACCCGCCGCCGGCATGACTTTGCGCGCGAGCTACCGGGTCGGCAACGGCGCGGCCGGCAACGTCGGGGCGGAATCGATTACGCGCCTCGTGTTGAAAGATGCGACGATCGACGGCGCCAGTATCAGTCTGCGCAACCCGCTGCCGGCGCGCGGCGGGACGGAGCCCGAGCCGATCGCCGAAGCCAAGCTCATGGCGCCGCGTTATTTTCGAAAGACGATCGAGCGCGCCATCATCGCGCAGGATTATGAGGAAATCGCCGAGAGAAATCCCAAGGTGCAGAACGCGTCCGCCGCGCTTGTCTGGACGGGCAGTTGGTATGAAGCGGATGTGGCGATCGACCCTTACGGGAGCGAAACGGCGAACGACGAACTCTGCGCCGAGATCGAAGGGTATCTCTATAACTATCGCCGCATCGGCCACGATCTGCGCATCGAGCCGGCACGTTATGTGCCGCTTGATTGGAAACTCGAGGTTTGCGTCTTGCCGCACTACCAGCGCGGTCACGTCAAGGCGGCGCTGCTCGACGTTTTCAGCAACCGCGTTCTGAGCGGCGGTCGGAAGGGTTTTTTCCATCCCGATCAACTTACCTTTGGCGGCGGCATTTACCTGAGCCAGATCGTGGCCGCGGGGCAATCGGTCGCAGGTGTCGAGTGCGTGACGGTAGCGCGGCTGCATCGGCTCTTCGAAGCAGCCAATCACGAACTCGCCAACGGCGTGCTGCCCCTGCGTTACAACGAAATCGCGCAGCTCGATAACGACCCGAATTATCCCGAGCACGGGCATCTCGAAATCCAGATGAAGGGAGGACGATGACCAGGAAGACATGCGGCTGCAGCAGCGAGTCCTGCGGATGTTGCGAAGGCGTGGAAAGGCTAACCCCGGCGGAGACAATCAATCGACCCGGCCTGCCTGCGCTGAGTTATCGCGTCGGGACGCATGGACAATTTTTCGAAAGCATGCAGGCGCGACTTTCCGGCGTCGCTTTGCAAGCGCCGGGCGCCGATGGGCAAACGCTCGAAACCTTCCAACCGCTCACCGGCCTAACGACACGTGATTCAGGCGACCCTGCGATCGCGCTCCTCGATGCTTGGGCCACGGTCGGCGACGTCCTGACTTTTTATCAGGAACGGATCGCGAATGAAGGGTACCTGCGCACGGCGACGGAACGCCGGTCTGTTTTGGAGTTAGCCCGACTGGTGGGTTACAACCTGCGGCCAGGAGTCGCCGCCACCGTCTACCTCGCTTACACCCTGGACGACAAGCAGGTCGATCCGGTTGAGATCCCTATTGGTTCCCGCGCGCAAAGCATCCCGGGCCCGGACGAGTTGCCGCAATCTTTCGAAACGAGCGAAGAGACGATCACCCGGAGTGAGTGGAACAACCTGCAACCGCGGCAACATCGCCCGCAAAAGATTGAATTCGGAACGGCGCTTTATCTCGACACGATTTTCGTGGCGGGTGCCAACACCAACCTGAAGGCGGGTGATCTCCTCCTTCTGAAGTTTGGAAAAAAGGACGACGTCTTCGTGGTTCGCCGGGTGCGCGCGGTCGAGGGGCAATTTGCCGAGCAGCGCACGGCCATTCATCTCCAGCCTCTCGCGCCGCTTCTGGCCGCGGGTGTCCCCATTCTTTACCAGTTCATTACTACGGCTGACGCGATCGGCAGTGCCGGGGCGAAGCGCGGCGCGACCCGCGCCCGGGAGATCCTGGAAGGTGTGTTCCTGGGAGTTCCTTCCGATCCCGAGCAATGGAGTACTCTGCTCCTGAGAGCGAGCGATGAAGGCGGTCCGTTGCACGAGGCTATTGGCACGCTAGTGAAAGACTTGGAGGCGGCCTCGCAAAATCCTCCTCCAACGACCGCGCCGGCTGTGACTTCGCCAGCCCAGTTTGTCACCAGCCTGCTCCAGCGCCGGATTCCGCAGCCGGCGAATTCGTTTCAGCTCTCACGCAACCCGCTCACCGCGCTGGCACCCGGCTCTGATGTGCATCCGCAATTGCTGCTGACCTTCGCGCCCGTTTTGCGGGATAGTTATTACAAGGCCTGGGAAGGTGCCAACGTCACGTCGCCTGGCACAGCCCTTACCGGCCTCTTTGCCTTTCGCCTTTCGGCGCTGCTCTTTCACCCGGCGACGGACAAGGAAACGACGGTCGAGGGTAACAAGGTTTCACAAAAGCCATGGGAGCTTGACAGCAGCGAGGATGAAAATGGCCTTTACCTCGATCAGGCGCACGAGGCAATTCTGCCGGGCGGTTTCGTTTTGATTCAGAAAGGAAGTCTTGGACCTCGACTCGTTAGGCGAGTTTCCCAGGTCGACACTGCATCGCGCAACGCCTACGGAATGAGCGCCAAGACCACCCAATTGCTCTTCGACACCGCTTGGTGGAACGGGTCCAATGATTCGTTAGTCACGCTTCAGCGCACCCTGGTCCACGCTCAGAGTGAAGAGCTGACCTTGATCGAGCAGCCACTGACGAAGCCGGTCGGCGGTCAGGAAATCGAGCTGGCCGGGCTCTTCCAGGAACTCACTTCCGGTCGCTGGGTCATCTTTTCCGGCGAGCGGGCCGACATTCCCGGGGTCACCGGGGTGCGCGCGAGCGAGCTGCACATGATCTCGGGCTTGCGGCATGACTACGACCCAACTCTGCCGGGCGACAAGACGCACACCACGCTTCTCCTCGCGACTAACCAAGGCCGCGGCCTAGCTTTCAGCTACAAGCGCGAGACGCTGGCCATTTTCGGCAACGTCGTGAAGGCGACCCATGGCGAAACCCGCCCCGAAACGCTCGGGAGCGGCGACGGCAGCCAGCCTTTCCAATCTTTCACGCTCAAACAGCCACCCCTCACTTTCGTGCCCGCGCCCACGCCCGGTGGAGTGGCGAGCACGCTCCACCTCTACGTCAACGACGTCGAGTGGCACGAAACCGACACGCTGGCCGGGCTGGGTCCGAAGGAGCGCCGTTTCACGACCAAAACAAGCGATGACGGCCTAACGACAGTCATTTTTGGCGATGGCGCGCAGGGCGCGCGCCTTCCCACCGGCGTGGAAAATGTGAGGTCCGTTTACCGCAATGGAATCGGCCGGGCGGGAAACGTGCGCGCCGAGCAGATCAGTTTGCTGAATACGAAACCGCTCGGGGTCAAAAGCGTGCTCAATCCGCTGGCCGCGACTGGCGGCGCGGACAAGGAAGACCGTGACCAGGCGCGCGAAAACGCGCCGCTCGCGGTCACCTCCCTCGACCGTCTCGTCGGGCTGCAGGATTACACCGATTTCGCCCGCACCTTTGCCGGCATCGCCAAGGCCGACGCCCGCCGCCTAACGAACGGCCGGGAACAGCTCGTCCACGTCACGATCGCCGGCGCGGACGACATCGCGATCGATCCCACCTCCGATCTTTACCGCAACCTGCTCGCCGCGCTACGCAAGTATGGGGATGAAGCGCTCCCCATGAAAGTCGACCTGCGCGAGCTCATCGCACTCGTCTTGAGCGCGAAGGTGCAGCTGGCGCCAGACCAGCTCTGGGAACCGGTGGCGGCGGCCATCCGCGATGCGCTCCTGGCAGCGTTTGGATTTCGCAAACGCGCCCTCGGCCAGCCGGCGCTGCTCTGCGAAATTATCAGCGTCATCCAGAATGTCCCGGGGGTTGCTTACGTCGATGTCGACGCTTTCGGCGGGATTCCGGAGAAGACCTCAGCCACCGATGCCAAGGGCTTGCCGACGAAGGAACGCCGCCTCCTCACTTTGGACGAATTGGCCTCGAAGGTGCAGACGATCGTGGCCGGCGACGAAGGTAAAAACGGCGGTTCCAACGCACCGATTCCCGCAGCGCGGGTCGATGCCGGCCTGGCGGCATTTGAAAACGGCGCCCTGCGCCCGGCGCAGCTCGCGATTTTCGCGCCGACGGTTCCCGACACTCTCATCCTCAACCAAATCCCCTAACGACGATGCCCACAACCAATACACCAGATCCGCGCCGCGACCGGCTTTACCAATTGCTCCCGGCCATCTACCGGATGCGCGACGCGGAGGATGGATATCCCTTGCGCGCGCTCCTCCAGGTCATCGCGGAAGAGGTCAATGTCGTGGAGGACGACATCTCGCAGCTTTACGATAACTGGTTCATCGAGACGGCGGAGGACTGGGCGGTTCCGTATGTGGCCGATCTCATTGGTTACCGGCCGGTGCTCGATGCTGGTTCGCCCGGCGCGACGAGCAGCGTCGAAGGCCGCGAGCTCAACCGGCTTCTTATCCCGCGCCGCGAAGTCGCGAACACGATTCACAATCGGCGTCGCAAAGGCACGCTTGCCCTGCTCGAGATGCTCGCAAACGACGTTGCCGGCTGGCCGGCGCGCGCAGTCGAGTTTTTCAAACTTCTGGGCTGGAACCAGAACATCAATCACCTCTGGCTCGAGCGCGCCCAAAGCGTCGATGTGCGCCGCGTCGACGATCTTGATCTGATCGGCGGACCGTTCGATCCTTTTGCTCGCAGCGTCGATGGGCGGCGGCTCAGCTCGCATCGCGCCCAGGGGCGTTACAACATTCCGTCGGTTGGTCTTTTTGTCTGGCGCCTCAAATCTTATTCGGTCACGCATTCCTCGGCCTTCTGCGCGGAAGGGATGGGGCCGAATTGTTTCAGCTTCAGCGTCCTCGGGCAGGACGCGTCGCTTTACGTCAAACCGGAACCCGAACCCGCGCCGACTCACATCGCGGAGGAATTGAATCTGCCCGGGCCAATTCGGCGCCGCGCTTTCGGCAAGGACAAGAGCGCCTACTACGACGCGGCCAAGAGTCTCGTCATCTGGGCGGAAGGCTGGGCGGGATTTGAAGGAGACGAACCGGTTCCGGCGGAGTTGATCGTCCCGGCCGATTTATCCGGTTGGCAATATGCGCCGGCCGCGAAACAGATCGCGGTCGATCCCGTCCTCGGCCGGCTCGCCTTTCCCATCGGGCAACTGCCCCGGCAAGGCGTGAAAGTCTCCTATCATTACGCCTTCAGTGCCGACATGGGCGGAGGCGAATACTCGCGGCAGCTCTTCGAGCCTGCGCCGCGGGCAACACTCGTGCCCGATCCGCAGGACGAGAGCAAGACGGTCCCGCAAAGCGTGCCCGCCACTTTTTATTTCGTCGGGACCGATCAGGAATTCGCTCACATCGGTGACGCGCTGGCGCGCTGGAATGAGGACAAGCCTAACGACGCGGTGATCGAGCTGACGGACAGCGCCGTTTACGTCGAGCCGCTCGCGATTGAGTTGGCGGCCGAGCAAACCCTGCAGCTCCGCGCCAAAAACGGCACCCGCCCGGTCATTCGCCTGCTCGATTGGCAGACGGAATTACCGGACGCGCTCTCTGTTTTCATGGAACCTCGCAGCCGGTTTACGCTCGACGGGTTGCTTGTCACCGGCCGTTCCTTGCACGTGCACGGCCCCGTTCCCGAAACCCCGGAAGACCCGCGCGCACCTGTTTGCGGATCGGAACTTGTCATCCGGCACTGCACGCTTGTGCCGGGCTGGGGGATCGATTGCGATTGCGAGCCGAAACGTCCGGCGGAGCCAAGCCTGGAGCTTTACCAGATTCGCGCCCGCGTCCGAATCGAACACAGCATCGTCGGCTCGATCCAGGTTCACGAAGACGAGGTCAATCTCGATCCGATTCCGCTCTCCATCACCGACAGTATTCTCGATGCCACCTCGGCTGAGCGAGAAGCGATCGGTTCACCAGGCTATGCCGTGGCGCATGCTTGCCTAACGATTAAGCGTTCTACCGTTTTCGGAATCGTCGATGTCCATGCGGTCGAGCTCGCGGAAGACTCGATCTTTTCCGCCTGCCTGAACGTGGCGCGGCGCCAACTAGGCTGCATGAGTTTTTGCTCCGTCCCGCCGGGTTGCCGGACGCCGCGCCGCTATCGTTGCCAGCCGGATCTCGTCATTCAGGCGGTGAAAGAAAAGCGGCTCGATCCCGCGAAAGAGGCTGCGCAAAGCGAGTCCGAAACGCGCCGCGTCCGACCGCAATTCACCAGCCACAGCTACGGCAATTCGGGCTATGCCCAGCTCGCCCTCACCTGCGCCGACGAGATCAAGCGCGGCGCGACCGACGAGTCGGAGATGGGCGCTTTCCACGATCTTTTTCAACCACAACGCGAAGCCAATCTTCGGGCGCGCCTCGAGGAATTCACCCCGGCCGGCATGGATGCGGCCATCATTTTCGTTAACTGACCGAACCGTTCCAAAATAGCAAAAGAGGACACTATGAAAGGCGACTTCACCCGAGACACATTTGATCCAGCCAAGCATTTCAGCCGCGTCCTGATGCAGCAGGGCCGCGTCACCGTAGACGCAGATTTCAACGAGCAAGCCGCTATCCTCCTCCATTACGTCCGGGCCCTGGCGCGGGATCTCATCGGGCCCTACGCGGGACCGGTCGAGAACGGCGGATTCGTTCTCCGGGTCGACGACCAGACCGGTCTGCAGATCGGCGCGGGGCGCTATTATGTCGACGGCATTTTGGTCGAGAACGAAATCGAGTGCGACTACGACGCGCAGCCGAATTATTCCCTGCCCGAGGGCGACCCATTCCAGGCGGAATTGCAAAAACCGAGCGGGGAGGAGTTCTGGCTTTATCTCGACGTCTGGGAACGCCACGTCACCGCGCTCGATGACGACAGTATCCGCGAGAAGGCGCTCGGTGGTCCCGACACCTGCACCCGTTCGAAAATCGTCTGGCAGGTGAAGGCCCTGGCCGTCGAGACCGCACAAAAGGGAGCGGCCGATAAAATTAAGAAGCTAAAGGCCGAGCAGGCGAAGGTGAAAAAAGCTGCCGACGCGGCCGAAGGTCCGCTCAAGGAAGAACTGCAGGCGAAACTGAAGGAGCTCGATGCGGCCATCGCCGCGGCCAGCAAAGACGGAACCGCCAAAGAGATGGCCTGCGACACACCGCTCGCCGATCTGGTCGGCCTCGGGGCGGCTGCGCTCGCGGCTCGCATCGATCCCGGCCAGCAGGTGGTAGACGCTTGCATCACTCCGCCGGAATCAAAATATCGCGGGACCGAGAATCAGCTTTACCGGGTGGAAATTCACGATGGTGGCGCGGCGGGCGAAGCGACCTTCAAATGGTCGCGCGACAACGGCAGCGCCGAAACCGCCTGGCTTAGCACCTCTGGGAATGACCTGGAAGTGGCCAGCACCCGTGGCTTCTGCGCGGGCGATTGGATCGAGCTGAGCTACGATGACCTGGAACTGCACGGCCAGACCGGAGTGCTCGTTAGGCTGGCGCAAGTCGAGGGCGGTGTCCTCTCAGTCGATCCCGCCTCCCTCCCGGCTGGCGACAGCCTCGTCTGGCCGGAAAAAACGAATCCGAGGATCCGGCGCTGGAACCAAAGCGAAAGGATCCGGCGCTGGAACCAAAGCGAAACTGAGGACATTGCGTTTTCAGGTGGCGTCGTTCCCGTTTCCGAACCAACCGCGCAGGATGATGCCTGGATCGATCTGGAAGATGGAATCCAGATCCAGTTTGGCGCGAACGGAGTCTATCGGAGCGGCGACTATTGGCTCATCCCGGCCCGCGTCGCCACGGGCGGGATCGAATGGCCCCTAACGACTGACGCAAACGATGAAACCGTCGCCAGCCTGCTTCCGCCGCGAGGCGTTGCGCATCACTTTGCGCCCCTCGGCTTTGTCAGTTGGAGCGATGAAAAATGGCAGATCCGGCCATGCCAGTGCGATTTCGAGCCGCTCAGCAGCTGCTTCGTTCGCGCCGCCGCCGACGCAACCAAGCCCCCTCATGTCGTCTCGCCCGCCAGCCCACCCAAGACGGCTCCCGGCGCCGTCGTCGCCACACCCTCAAAGGTCACGGCCACACCAAGCCGGGTCACAACGACACCGCCGAAGGTTACCGCCGTGGCCGGCACTGCGGCGAAGAAAACCGTTGCCTCGCGAAAGAAAAAGCCCACACCCTGAGCTGGAAAACAGTGGCGAAGAAGGTTGGGCGAAAGCCTGAACGACGCCCTATGCCAGGCATCCACGAACTCTCGCGACAGGTTTCAGCGGTCAAAAGCCGCAGAGTATCGACATTGTCGAAGATTGATGCAATCGAACGCCTAGTCATCGGATTCGGGCTGCTCCCCGTGTCCTACCTGCTCCCCCATTTTGGCGAACGCCAATGCAGATAAGGCAAGCTCCCGAAGCCTCGGCGCCTCCCCAGCTCGACAAGCCGATAGAGACGTTGTCCGGGACCAGTGTTCATATCGCGCCGCCCATAACGGTGAAGAGAATGGCGGCGAAACTTGGACTCAAGCCGCATCAAATCATCCAAGAGCTCATGTTAGTCGACATTTTCGTCCAAGCTGATGAGGCGATTCCCGCTGAAGTAGCAGCCACAGTTGCGGCCAAGCACGGTTTCATTCTGAAAGACCGTCCGGTATCGGCTGTAGGCGAATTGGAACATCGTTGCTTCCCTCCGCACCGCCCGGCTGAAACTGCCTCTCGTCGGGAACTAACGCTAGGAGAGGTATTGTGCGAGTTGAATGCAACGATTCTCGTATTCCTGCGGGCCGCGGATGCGCTTGCTTCCGCGCTGAGTGCCCAGGCAGAGCTGGATTGGTCTCCAGCCGTCATTGCTCTATGCAAGGCTTTCGAGCTCGAGACTGTAGATCGGATTCTATTGCCGCTTCGTTTGAAGTCTGCCGGCTTAGACTTGCGGAATGATATTCCGGACAAGGATCTCGGCCGGGTAACAAAATATTGTTCTTCGCCGACCGCGCGCCCTCCGGAATTGGGGACATTGGGCCGTTTCTTAAGTACGGCGATTCACAGCCGCGAAAGACGGAAATCCAGCGTACAGATCCGGACATTTTATGAAGTTGTCTCACTCTGGCCCCGATCCCGCTGGATTGTAGATAAAGAGGGTCTTCCGGCAGGCCTGGAGCGTCTCACGACCGACTTCCGAAATCGGGCTGCCCATATCGAAAGGATGACGGAAGAGGAATTTCATGGTTGTAGCGCGTTCCTCCGGGAGCGGCCTCAGGAGCTTATCATCAAGCTGTTCGTTGCGACGGACGCCGCCGCTTAGTGTCGTCAGACGATCGAGTGCTCGCCAATTCAGTAGCTTCGGCATTCCCCGCTTCGCCGCGCGCATTACGAAAGCGACTCAGATGCATCAGAATCTTCGAGGCGGGAACGTTTCGGATGTTTTAGTCGGGCACGGGCGCGAACTCTAACGAGAGCTTATGGACTGCTGGGTTGAAAACCCGGTCGGCAATTCGCCTTAACCGATCAACGCCTTTACCCGTTGGACGGTGGAAACACCTTTGCTGGCGATCGTTGCCGCATTTCGGACCGACTGGCCCGATTTCAATAGGCGGACGATGTCCCTGTGTTTCTGGAGAAACTCCTTCGGCGACACAGTCGTTCCTGCGGGCCGGCCAAGCTTCTGACCGCGGCGCCTCGCTTCTGCCAGCCCGGAGGCGATGCGGGCTCTCAGCACTTCCAGCTCGCTGCGCGCCATCTCAGCAAGAAGGGCGAGCATGATGCCAGCGACCGGGTTGCGCTTGCCGCTCGGCAGCAACGTCTCGATGCCTTGGGCGTGCCAGTAGAGGGAAACTCCGTGTTGCTCCAGGGTTTCGACGAACTTGTGCGTCACGCTATTCCGGCGCCCGAGGTTCGCGAGGTCAAGTCGGCAAAAGAAGCAGCGTCGGAACAACTCTCAGCCCGAGACGTTTCGGAAGCGGAAGAACTGAGCAGGTTTCAGGATAGTGAACCTCTCTTGGCTCAGATGATGCCCGACCTCGTGGAACTCAACCGATTGCAAGATTCGACCCGTCCCCCCAACCCAGTGCCTAATGATGGCTCGCTCGTAGTCCTTGCCGCGGCTCGTGGTGTTTGTTGCCTCGATCGTAATGAGTTCGCCCGTGCTTGCCCTTTTAGCGTTAGCGGCCGGAGTCGGCGGAATCATGATGGCCATTGCGGCGGTTAAAGAAAGTGAAGCAGAGGACGTGCCGCTTCCTCGTCGGCTTGAGCTCCTGACGGACGCTTACCCGAAGGCTTTTAATCGGGCTATCGGCGTGTGCTTTGAAATTAATCATGAGCTTCCGCGCGAATTCGACATTTCAGACCTCGCAGCGATAAAAACGGCGATTTTGAAGACCCATGAACGATATTCCAACTTGACCATGAAATTCGTCGGCCCTTCTATGATTGGCGCGCCAAGGCCTGGAGGCGTTACCCCGTGCTCGCAAACGTCCGCGGGCACCTGATGAGACAGGGCAAACGCAGAAGTCGTCCCCGTTTACGGGTGGTTCGAATCCACTCCTGCCCACCATCTTTCACTGGAAAAGTCTCGCGGCGCGCGAGCTTATGGTCGTAACAGCGCGGAATCGATCTCGCTCAGCTTCGCGCAACCGCACAAGAGCATCGCTTCGTCGAGCTCGTGGCGCAGGATCTCGAGCACCTGCCGCGCGCCTTCTTCGCCGTTAACGCACAATCCCCACAACACCGGTCTTCCGACCAGGACCGCGCGCGCTCCGAGCGCGATCGCTTTCAGCACATCGCTCCCACGCCGCACGCCGCCATCGACATAGATCTCACAGAGATCACCGGCTGCTTCGACCACGTGCGGTAGCACCTCGCAAGTGGCGGGCGCCGTGTCGAGCTGGCGTCCGCCGTGATTGGAAACCACCACCGCTTTCGCGCCGTGCTCCGCTGCCCGGCGCGCGTCGTCGCCGCGGCAGACGCCCTTTATCACGACCGGCAGTCGTGTCGCTGCGCAGAGCCAGCCGAGATCATCGAACCCGAGATCAGATTTGAAATTATCTCGCACATAGGCAGCCAGGCCCGAGCCCTGCACCTCAGGCATCTCGCCTTTGCCTAACGGGCAAAGGTTTTCCACCGCCAGTCCGTCCGGCAGGCGAAAGCTGTTCCGCGCATCGCGCTCACGCGTGCCGAGACCGGGCGCGTCGACCGTCAGAACGATCGCTTCCGCGCCGGCCGCCTCGGCCCGTTGCACCAGTTCGCGTGTGATCCCGCGGTCCTTGTAGATATAAAGCTGGAACCAGCGCGGGCTACCGGCCTCCGCAAAGACCCGCTCCATCGCCGTGTTCGAGAGTGAGCTGAGGATGAATAGCGTCCCGGCAGCTTTCGCTGCTCTGGCGGTCGCGATCTCACCCGCTTCGCAGGCCAGTTTATGAAAAGCCGTCGGCGCGACCAGGATCGGCATCGAGACCACTTGATCCAGGACCGTGGTGGCGAGGTCGCGCGGTCCAACTCCGGCCAGGACGCGGTAATAAAGTTTCAGCCGCGACCAGCCATCTGTGTTTTCGCGCAAAGTAAGCTCATCCAGCGCCCCGCCTTCGTAGTAATCGAAAGCATCGCGCGCGATCCTCTCTCGCGCGGCGCGGGCGTAGTCAGCGATGTTGAGCAGAAGGTCGGATTTCATTTGGATCGGCGAATAAATCTCCGGCTTCGAAGGCGGTTCTTCAAAGTGATCGTCGTTTCACTGAAAGCAACCCACGCGAAAGTCAGTCCCGCGTTGCGATCGGCCGCTCGCGGACGGAGCTCCGAATTGGGAACCGATTTCGAGCAAATTTTGGGCTTGCCACAAAGCTGACATTCACTTCAGCATGCCTCCGCGGTGGGCCACCGGGCCAATCCGGTTCCGGACCTCCGCATCCACACTATGTCATCAAAATCATGTCGGTTTTCATTCGACCCCTTTTCACGAAGCGTTCTTCGGCAACGCTTTGTCGTCTTAATTGTTGGCGCCAGCACGGTCTTCGGCCTGTTGGCGATCGCGCCTCGCATCCATGCTCAAGGCTCCACCCGCTCTGGCCACGATGAGGTGAGCACAGGCACCTGGGCCAAGCTTACCAATCAACCACCGTTCCAGACCGACACCGCCATGCTTCTGACCGACGGCACGGTCATGGTACACCAATACAGTTCCCAAAACTGGTGGCGCCTCACGCCCGATAACACTGGCAGTTACCTGAACGGCACCTGGTCACAACTAGGTTCGATGGCTTCCAACTACGGCCCCCTTTATTTTGCCTCCGCCGTGCTCGCCGACGGACGCGTCATCGTGGAAGGCGGTGAGTATAATTTCGGCAATGTGGCGGAGACCACTCAAGGCGCGATCTACGATCCGGTCGCCAACTCCTGGACGAATGTCAACCCGCCCGCGGGATGGACGTTCATGGGCGATTCTCCCGGTGTCGTCCTGGCCGACGGAACCTTCATGTTGGGACAGGCCGGTGGTTTCTCGAAAAAGCAAGCCGTCTTCGATGCTGCCACTCTTACCTGGACCGCGGTCGGCACAGGAAAGGCGGATTTCTTTGCCGAGGAAGGCTTTTGCCTCCTGCCTAACGGGAATGTCTTGACGGTCGATTGTAGCAATGGGACGAACACCGAGACCTACAATCCCGCCACCGATCAATGGACAACCGCGGGTAGTACGATCGTGAAACTGCCCGATTCCGGCAGTCTCGAGATCGGTCCTCTTATCCAGCGCCCCGATGGGACCGTCGCCGCCTTCGGCGGGCTTCCGCACACGGCACTTTACAATACCGCGACCGGTACCTGGGCGGTTGGACCTGATTTCCCTGGCGGTAACGACATGGCGGATGGCCCGGCCAGCCTGCTCCCGGATGGTAACGTGCTTGTTTTCGCTAGCCCCGGCGTGTTTCAACTCCCGGCGAGTTTCTTCGTCTTTGATGGGACGACGTTTACGGCCGCACCCTCAACTCAAACCGCCGCCAACCATACCTCCTACGAAGGTCGCCAACTGGTCCTGCCGACCGGCCAGATCCTCTGGTTGATCTCCGACGGCCGTACCATCGATGTGGAGCTGTACACATCCACCGGCGTGCCCGACCGAGCCTGGGCCCCCGCTATCACCTCGGTGCCGACAAAGCTGATTCGTGGAAACTCCTATCAGATCTCAGGCACGCAATTCAACGGTCTTTCCTGTGGCTCCGATTACGGCGACGACGCCGCCATGGCCACGAATTATCCACTCGTTCGCCTAACGAATTTAGCCACCGGACATGTCACGTATGCGCGGACGCACGATCATAGCAGCATGGGGATCGCGACCGGGAGCACGATCGTCACCACCACCTTCGACGTTCCGCTTGGGGCGGAGGCCGGGAAGACCACTCTCTCGGTAGTCGCGAACGGGATTGCGTCGCGGGCAAGGCGCGTCACTCTTCGCTAGCCAGCGGCGATAGTTTGCTGATCGCCAGCTCAGAATATGACGCCGGTCCTGGCAGGACCGGCGTCTTTATTTCGTCGTAGAAGCTGATTTTTCAAAGCCGCTCACTGAACTTGCCAGCCTAAACCGCCTTCAGGGCAATCGAACGCGTCGACACGATCTTCGCTCTCGCGGCGCGGGCGCAGCCAGTGATGTTTGGCTGGAGATCGGATTTGATCTGGTCACGTCCATCATCTGCAAGTTATCCTCCAGAGCAACGCTCGAAAATCACCTTGATCGTCCCGGCCATTTCTAGTTGCCGCACCGACGTTTACACGAAAAACTGCCTGTTACCGCGTTTTCCCCCAATAGGGTGAGAACCGAAGGGCGGCCACAATGATTTTTCAATTGGTTTACCAGAGTACCGCAACCCGGCACCTCACGGCGGGTGACCTGTTCCTGATCCTTGAGCAAAGCCGTGCGAACAACGCCCGCCTTCAGATCACCGGGATGCTGCTTTATCATGGTGGTCACTTCCTGCAAATCCTCGAGGGGAATGAAGAGGTCGTACGCGAGCGATACGAGGTCATTGCCCGGGACGAGCGCCATGAGTGGGTCTCGCTCGTCATGACTGGTCCCAACGCCACGCGCGATTTTCCCGATTGGACGATGGGCTTCCGTGATCTTGGCCCGGACCAGGCGCCTGCCGAAGGCTGGACTGAGTTTCTCGAATCGGCCGAACTGCCGGCAAAACTCGCCTCCGCCGCCAGTTACGTGCGAGAATATTTTTCTCGCTTTCCGCGACCAGACTAACAACGGCGAGGCGCTACCTAACGAGCAACCGCTTTAACTTCTCGCCGACGAACTCTCCGGCGCGACCACCATCTGCTGGACCTTCTCCGGACTGAGGAATTGAAAGGCGAGCGCCGCCACCGCGCCCCCGGCAAAATCCGCCAGGAGGTGAATCCAGACATTGGCGACCGCGTTCAGGCCCATCGCCGTGATGCCAAGCGCCACCGCCGGATTAAACGCGCCGCCAGAATAACTGCCGAGAGCAAAGGCGGCCGACACGACCGTGAAGCCGATCGCGAGACCGTAAAACGAATTGTTGGAGTTGGCCTTGGCCGTTGCCACATTCAGCACGACAAAAGCGAGCGCGAAAGTCCCCAGAAACTCCGCCAGAAAAGGCACCACCGGGCTGGCGAATTCCATCGGCGTCACCGCCGGATGACCTTTCATGAAAAGAACCACATAGGCCGCGAGCAAACCGCCACCGGCCTGTCCGATCATGTAGCCGGGCACATCTGCCAGGGGAAGTTTGCCCCGCATCCAGACAGCAAGCGTGACGGCCGGGTTGAGATGACCGCCGGAGATGTGGCCAGTGGCAAAGATCATGACCATGAGCATGGAGCCGATGGCGAGCGGTGGGATGACGCCCGCGCCGCCGTCGATGACGGTGCTGCCGACGGTGAGAACGAGGAAGAAAGTGCCGATAAATTCGCAGATGTATTTGTTCATAATAATGAGATTTCGAGCCGGGCTGGATGCCCGGCTCTCTTAAATCAAATTCGGCCGCATCAGGGCGAGTGAAAAAAATCGTCAGCCGAAATTTGCGCGACGCCGCTCCTCCTGAGGCCGCGAATCCCAGCGCGCGCCTGACAAAGCCTGCTTCCCGCCTCGGCATTTTCCTGATTCAATCGCTTAATCGTGAAAACCAAAGCCGAGATCGTGGCCAACTGGCTGCCCCGTTACACCGGGACGCCGGCGAAGGAATTCTCGAAATACATCCTTCTGGTCAATTTCACCAATTACGTGCGCTGGTTTGCCGAGGCCTACGGGGTCGAGGTGCGCGGCCTCGATCGCCCGATGCCGAACGCAACCGCCAACGGCATCACGATCCTGAATTTCGGGATGGGCAGTGCGAGCGCCGCCACGGTGATGGATCTGCTCGGGGCGATCAAGCCCAAGGCCGTGCTCTTCCTCGGGAAATGCGGCGGGCTCAAAAGGAAGAACAAACTGGGCGACCTCATACTCCCGATTGCAGCCATTCGGGGCGAGGGGACCTCGACCGATTATCTGCCGCCGGAAGTGCCCGCGCTCCCCGCCTTCTCATTGCAAAAAGCGATCTCAACCACCATCCGCAACTACGGGAAGGATTACTGGACCGGGACCGTGTACACGACCAACCGGCGAGTCTGGGAACACGACGACGCGTTCAAGAAATACCTCGCGCGAGTGCGTTGCATGGGGATCGACATGGAAACGGCGACTATCTTCATTACCGGTTTCCACAACGAGATCCCGACCGGCGCGCTCCTCCTTGTTTCCGATCAACCGATGGTGCCCGAAGGAGTGAAGACCGCGGTCAGCGACGAAGCCGTCACAAACAAATTCATGGACCTGCACCTGCGCATCGGGATCGACGCGCTGAGCGAACTGATTAACCAGGGCTTCACCGTGAAGCACCTGAGATTTTGACCCAATAACCAATAACAACTAACCAATAACCGGAGCGAAGCTGCGGAGCGCAGCCTCATTCCACGCGCCTCGCACCAAAAAAATACCACCATGGCCAGACCAAATTATTCCGGCGAAAAGCGCCGAAAAGAACTCGAGAAGCAAAGAAAGAAAGAAGCTAAGAAACAGCGCAAGCTGGACAACGCGGCCTCACCGCCGGCCAATGACGCCGACATACCGACCGAAGGCGGCGAGCCCACGCCCGTGTAGTGCGCGCATCTTGCCCGCCAACGTTTTCGGTTTGCCATGCAGTCGGCCATTTTGGCAAAATAATTCAAGCCAGCGTCGGCCCAGGCGAGCCAAACCATTCGGACGTTGCGGTTTCCTTGCCGGACGAGAGCTGCGCGTTTCGCGAGGGCCGCGAACCCAACACCGACCTATGAAAATCAATCGACCGACACGACTGACAGCCGCAGCGCTCTTCACCCTTATCCTTCTCATTCTCATCCCGGTCTACGGGCAGAAGGCCGGCACGCGGGCTGCGACCGAGCGCGCATTGCGGGCGGTCGACGCCGAATGGGCCGCCGCGGCCCAGGCCAAGGACTTCGACAAAGTGATCTCGTATTATTCCGTGACCGCGATTGAGCTGCCGCCCAATGCCCCGGTCCGCAAGAGCCGGGAAGCGATCACGAAGTCATGGGCAGCATTTGTCCGCTCCCCGGGCACGACCTTGAACTGGCAGCCGGTCAAAGTCGAAGTCTCCGAGTCCCGCGACCTGGGCTACATCGCCGGCACCTACGAGTACACCGAGACCGGCGCCGACGGCGAAAAGATCGTCGATCGCGGCAAATATCTCGAAGTCATGCGCAAGATCGACGACGGCACTTGGAAATGCGTCGCGGTGAGCTGGAACTCCGACCTGCCCGCGCCTCTACCGATCGCGGAAAAGCAATCGCGGTAGCAGAACGGCGCTCCGCCGATCTTTTTCTCGGGTTAGGGGATCGAGTGGCCTTTGTTGGTCTTCACGGACTGATTATCCGGATTATCTACCACACCGCTGAGGTTGATATCATCTCGGAAATTGGCGGCAGTCACTACCTGGCCTTTGGCGGCCTTGATCTCTTGCTGGTCGCCTTTCTCGACCCGACGGCTTGCATTGGCATCGGCGGTCAGGAACCCAAACGGCACGTCACCATGTGGCTGGCCGTCGCCGTTGATGTTTTGCGCGCGGAGCGTGACCACTTCGGCACTCGTCACCCCTGTCAGCTGCGCGGTCATACTGTTGCCACTGAAGGAAATCGCCCCAACTGTCGCAGTGCCGCTGACAACCTGCACCTCGCCCGAGCTGACCGCACCATCGAAGGTGAAGACAGCGTTGTAACTACTCGAGCTGCGGTTTTCCACGCCGGAGACACCGGTTAACGGCATCGCGACATCGAAGCTGCCCGCGCTGCCATGGGTCAGGCGCGACGCCGCGCTCTGCAGGGTAAGGGTAGAGGTCGTGGGAGCGACCCGCACATAGTAAACGTCTTCTTCGTGCTGATTCCGACTCGGATTAAAGTTAAAGGTAGCGGAATAGGCCACATCGGCTCCGGAGTTATCCGACACGATTGTGATGTAGTCGCCAATCTTACTCTGATTCGGATAGCCTTCGCCCGGAATAAATGAATTGCTTACCGCGACGTTCGGTGACCAGGTCACACCCGCGTCGGTGCTCCAGGAATAGAAGAGCTGCGAATCAGTGTTATTCGCCGCGTTCCGCGTATCGTACCAAACCGCATCCAGTCGACCATTAGGAGCGACCGAGAAAGTCCCAAACCAATGCCACTTGCTGGGATTAACCGGGTCGTCGTTGACCTTCTTAGGCGCGCTAAAGGTCAGGCCGCCGTCCGTGCTGCGAACAAACATCACGTCAGTAGTGCTTCTTCCGTTAGGCACGACGCTCGCCAGCATGTAAATGTTGTTATTCGTCGCTCCGCCGGAGCGATCGATCGCCAGGAAAGTCTGTCCAGTTAGTCCTGCAGGATTGATTCCTCCAAAGCCGAGAAAGCCACCCATGTTGACGGCCGTGCTTCGGTCAAAAGTAGGCGTCTGAGTCGCGATCTGCGCATTGCTCGAACGCTCGCAGAAAAAGGTGCTGGACCCTTCGCCCCCGACGTAGAGGTTGCCATTCGTATCCACGTCGAGCGTTCCATAGACGGGCCCGTTCGGAATAGTTATGGGCGACTGCCAGGTCACTCCGCCGTCGACGGAGCGCTGGAATTGGACTCCGCCGCCGCTACAGTTGATGCCGTCGTCCGCCTGATATTGGAACCCATGGCCCGGGCCGTTCGTTTTATCGATCGTCAACCATTGCTTGTCGCCGCCGCCGGCCCCCTTCTCACCCGAAAGCAGCGTCCATGATTGGCCGCCATTGAGTGAGCGCCAGAGATCGTCACAGAAGAACGATGTTTGCACGTTGGACTGAAGGCTAAGATAGAAGAAGTTTCCTACTTCATCGGCGTGTGTCACCGGGTCGCTCCGGAAGACGCCGTCCTCGAGGACGCCGGGGAAGGTCCAGGTGGCACCGCCATCGGTCGTGTAACCCCAACCACCCTGCCGAAAGTTCGAGTTCACGTCGTTGAACTGTCGCCAGGCGATCGTCTTTTTGTTACCGTCGAGCGGGTTGACCGAGATCGAGCACTCGTTCGCGGCATCGCCGATGATGTTTTGGTGATTCGCATCCACATTCACTTGGAAACTGGTGAAGGTGCCGAATCTCGAAATCATGCGCGGCGACGTCTCTATCTTCCGAGGAGACGCCGGTGGGTTATCGTATGACTCCAGCGGCTCACTCCGAGTCACCCTGGTAGTGGGCGCCAGTTGGCCTGACGCCAGGGGAATTAATAACAGCCATAGCAGACAGATTAAAACGCTATCCCTTAAAATTCTAAAAAGCATCATAAAGACTCCTTGTGCGAAGTGTTCCGCCTACAGAAACAGACGACGACAGTCAAGGCAAAACGGAGAGGCAGGCTCCTAGGTTTAGTGCGCGTCATTCGTGTGCCGTCCACCTTACTTTTTTGTCAGGAGAGCTATAATCTGCACGCGATGCCCTCCAATTCCTTGAGCTCTTGCTGCTATTAGCAGAATTTCGAAGCTGACCTCAGGGTCAGCAAAGGAACCGTTCCCAGTCCCGCGATGGTCCTACGGATGCGAGCGGGGTCGGCTGACCTGACCGGGGCGCGTTTTCCGCACTGGGGTGCTTCGGCGCGGCGCTGAGCTCCCATTGCCTGGGTTCACGTGGGTGCGCGGACGCACGCTGGGTCTCGTCGCCACCGGACCTGAGTGCGGCGCGCCCCGGCCGCCTTGCACCCGCGGCGGTGTGGCGCCCGGGTTCCGGCGCGGCGCCCTCATCGTTCCGTCCGGACGGTCGCGGCGGGGCCTCCGATTCCGTTGCGAAAATGATCTATTGTTATTCAGAACGATGATCTGCGACGGCTGCGAGTAGCCGTAGAATTGTCCATAAGGCGAGTAGTAACAATACGGCGAATCGAGGACCGGTTCCGGGAAGATGCCGATGGAATCCGCCGGATCCTGATTCACGATATAACCCTCCACGCCCGGCTGGTCATAGCCGTAGTTTGATTCACTGCTCGCATCGACCGTATCGGCATAACCTCCGGCCGTCAGTCCCGGATCGTAGGTCTGCACTGCAGCAACGGGATACTGCACCGGAGCTTGCGCCACCTGCGGATTGTCGGCCGGGTAATCAACCGGTGCCCGGCGAGACTGCGTCGGCTGGTCGATCCGCGAGACGCTCGCAAACGACGAATCGGCCGGTTCCTCGGCCTCCGCCACCGCGCGAGGTTTCATTCCCGGCACCCCGGCGAACGCGATCCAGGTCAGCACCGCGATCAGCAGCCCTAACTCAAATGCAATCACTTTCGAAATCGTCGTCGGCCTCGTCGTCGTCGTCATGTCACGCCCTCCGGTTTAATGTCCGTCGACAACTTGCCGAAAATCCGGCTGCCGGACAAGAAAAGTTTCCGCTTCTGATTTTCGATACGCAGAGACACCATGCCGATGGTACGGAAGGCGCCAGCCGCGTAATCAACCCACAGCGCCGTCGCCGTTAATCACGCGGGATGATCTGCCTGCCTCTCTCGTTCGGGATCTGAATCGGGTTCATGCTCAGGGCGCAGCCGCTTTCGCCTGCTGCAAATATTTATCGAACCAACCGATGGTTTGGTCGAGACGGTCGACCTGGTTTTCCGGTTTCACGAACATGTGACCTTCGCCGGGATAAACAATGAGCCTGGTCGGGACACCGAGGGTCTTGAGCGCGTGCCAGAATTCTTGAGACTGCGGCGCGGGACATTCCGCATCGCGTTCGCCGACGATGACCAGTGTTGGCGTTTTCACCTGCTTGATGAATTGCATGGGCGAACTCTTCGCGTAAACCGCCGGGTCGTCATAGACCGAGGAGCCGAAGAACGGGATCATCCATTGGTCGATCAGGTTCTGGCCATAGTAACTCTGCCAGTTCGCGATCCCGGCGCCGGCGACAGCCGCGTGGAAACGATCGGTTTGCGTCACCGTCCACATGGTCATGAAACCACCATAACTCCAGCCGGTGACGCCGAGCCGGGCAGGATCGATTGGGTATTTCTTTATCGCCGTGTCGATCCCGGCAAGAGTGTCGCGCAGATCGCCACCGCCGAAATCCTTCACGTTGGCGCGGGTGAAATCTTCGCCCCGCCCATAACTGCCGCGCGGGTTGGGCAGGAAAACGTAATAGCCGCGGTTGGAGAGGGCTGCGATGATGGCGCGTGACATTCCGAACCCAGCCGGCCACTCGGGCATGGTGACTCCGGATGGTCCGCCATGGATCAAAACGACCAGCGGATATCTTTTGTCAGGCACGACTTTCGCCGGCGGAAGCAACCAGCCTTGAACCTTCTCTCCTTCGTTCGTCCACTCGAGGTTCTCCGCTTTGCCCCAGGTCGATTTCAGGTTGCCGTTGTCGTGGGTGAGTTGATGCCATTGCCCGATCGGTCCGGCCCAAACCTCGGGTGGCGCTTCGTAGCTGCTCCGAACAAGCGCGGCGACTTTGCCATCGCGGGCGAGTGCGAAATTCGGGAAATTGCCGAAGGCGTGAAAGCCTTCCGGCGCCTGCCAGAGAGTGCGAAAGGAAATGTTGGCCAGGTCCAGCTCCGAAATGGCGCTGTCGCCTCCGATATACTCGGTAAGCAAAATGCGCTCCGGTGCCTGCCAGAAGAACGAGCTGACCGAGCTTTTTCGTTTCGGAGTTCGATTCGTTAGGCTCTGGCCGGTCGCGGAGATGGTGAAAAGATCGCCTCCGTGAAAACCTTCGTCGCTCATGACTCCTTCGATGAAGGCGACCGACTTGCCGTCCGGCGACCAGCGCGGGACTGCGATCTGCAGAGAAGGCTTGTAGATCGACGTCGCGCTGCCTTTGGCCAGATCGATGGTGTAGATCTGCGCGATCCACCAGTTGTTATCGCCCGGGCCGGGCGCAGCGCTGGCGACGAAAGTCTTCCCGTCCGGGGACCAATCGAAATCGTAAATGTGCAGATCAGCTGGTGAGACCTGCCGGACCTTCTTGGTGGTCAGGTCAAGCATCGCGATCCGCTGATTATGAATCGCGGTATCGACCACGCCGGTCGTGCTCGGCGCCGCGACCAGCGGCCCGCCGCCACCTGCGCCTTCAATGTAGAGAAAGGCGATCTGTTTCCCGTCCGCCGACCAATGCGGCCGGGCCGCGTATCCATGAAGCGTCGTCAGCTTCTGCGCGTTCGAGCCATCCGTGTTCGCCGTCCAGAGTTGGCGCTGATCGTCTTTCTCACCCGCAGTGGAAAAGAAAGTGATCGTCTTGGAATCCGGCGACCAGGCCGGATCGCTATCGATGCGTTCGCTGTTCTCTCCGGGAAGAGACAATCGGGCCGCCGCCGTATTGCCGGAGACACTCGAAAAATAGAGCGGCTTCGGCTTGGCCGCGGTCGCGGTGGATTGCACCCAGGCCACCCGCGCGCCGTCTGGCGAGAGCGCGATGTCGCCATACAACACTGTTTTCCCGAGCTGCTGAGTGAGTTCCATGCTTTGCGCAATTACGATCATGGGGCAGAGAAGGACGAGAAGAAAATGCTTCCTCATCGGTGCACAGTCTGAGCGCTCGCTTCCGCCGGAGCAAGCGGTTTGCGTCCCGAGTTTTGAACGGCGATGCGCCGCCTTTTGCATTTGGCGCGAACCTGCGTCCAGTTCGTGGAGTGAGCGCCGCTACCGCCGCTTCGACCGGACTTCCGCCAACTCTTCGCGACCAGGTTTGCCTCGTCACGGGGGCGACCTCGGGAATCGGGCGAGTGGCGGCGATGGCACTTGCGGGCATGGGCGCGAAGGTGCTGCTCACTGGGCGCGATCGCGGGCGAGGGGAGGCTGCGGTGGAGGAAATTCGGCGGCGCGGCGGGACGGCGGAGTTTCTCCAGGCTGACTTCGCGTCGCCGCGCGCAGTGCGCGAGCTGGCCGCGGAGATTCGCTCGCGGCACTCGCGGCTTGATGTCTTGCTCAACAACGCCGGCGGCGTGAACATGGAACGACAGCTAACGCCTGACGGAATCGAGCGAACGTTCGCGGTCAATCATCTCGCAACCTTTCTGCTCACGGAGGAATTGCGAGACTTGCTCGTGGCCAGCGCGCCGGCCCGCATCGTGACCGTTTCTTCCGAAGCGCACCGGGCGTTGAAGACGCTCGACTTCGACAATCTGCAGGGCGAGCGACGTTACAAACCGTTGCTCGCTTACAGCATCTCGAAGCTGGCGAATATCATGTTTACCTACGAGTTGAACCGCCAGCTCCGCGACTGCGGGGTGACGGCGAATTGCGTGCATCCCGGCGTTGTGAACACCGGAATCTGGAGTGCGAGTCGCGGCATCATACGGTTGCTCATCCGGTTGGCGCAGCCGTTCATGATCTCGTCGGAACGCGGGGCGCGTCCGCTGATCAAGCTGGCAAGCGATCCGGACCGCGCGACGGTCAGCGGATGCTATTTCGAAAAAGAGAAAGCCGTCTCCTCTTCTCCCCTGAGCTACGACACCGAAGTAGCGGCGCGCCTCTGGGAAACGAGCGCTGCGATGGTTGCCGTGGCGCGATGAGGCCGGGGGCATTGCGATTCCTCGAAACGCCCGGCGCTTCTGGAGCTTGGCAGGTAGGCAGCTAACGTCACCCATTCCAAGACACCTTACGAAGTGCGCTGGATCTCGCCCGCCGGACAGGAGATCGGCGAGCCCCATTTCAACGTTTCAGATTTCAGCGTTTCAGTTTTTACGAAGGACCGGCCTCTCCCCGCCGGCTTTAGGAGGTCGGCGATTCTATCTCGCTCCCAGCGCGCAATGACGCGATTTCCGCTTCGTTCGCTTCCCGGACAGTCGCAACGCGCATGGATTCAATTCGCCCGCCGGCGAATTTCCCGGTGACGAACAAGCCAGTGGGATGCGTGCCGACCGACTCCACATGAAAGAAGTCAGCCCCCACAGGCTGCCGATCTGTCGCTGGCTGGACGACCATCAGTTTGCCGGCATGGGCGCGGCTATAGGTTTGCGCCGGTGTGAGGGTTCCGGTTGCGGCCGAGTGTGTGGTCATCATATGGGAACCTACGGCCGCGCAGCACGACATGACAGCCTTTTCGTCCGATCGTTTTCGGTCAGCCAATGGGGACCGACGCTGCCAGCGGGCGTTGCGAGGTCCGCGGCGGCCCGCCCATTCGGGGTGCCGCGAGGGTAGCGGTGCGAAGCATCAAAGGCTCGGCCGAGTTTCGCGAGCGCGATGTCGGCGGCGCTTGGATCACGCGAAACGACTTGCTGGTTCGACGTTGGGCGCTCGGGGTATATCATGTCCAAGGGCCAGATGAAGCAGCCTCATATTCGCAACATCTCCGACACGGCGCGCTGGGTAGCGGTCTTTCGGGCGCGCGAGACCGAGCGGCCGGATGCGGTATTTCGCGACCCGTTTGCGCGGCGTCTGGCCGGGGAACGGGGAGAGCAAATCGCCGCGTCCATGACGTTCGCGGAAAAGCACTCGTGGCCGTTCGTCGCCCGGACTTGGCTGGTTGATCAGCTGATTGATGACCAGGTGCGGCAAGGCGCCGATATGGTCGTCAACCTCGCCGCAGGACTCGACGCTCGCCCTTACCGGATGGATTTACCGCGTTCGCTGCAATGGATTGAAGTCGATTTGCCGGAAATCCTGGCGCACAAAGAGGAGCTGCTGCGCGATGAGAAACCGGCCTGTCAACTCGAGCGAGTTCGGCTGGACCTTTCCGAGACAAACGCGCGTCGCGAATTGTTTTCGGAGTTAGGGCGACGAGCGAGCCGCGTCCTGGTTGTTGCCGAGGGCCTGCTTATCTACCTGACCGACGAAGAAGTAGCGGAACTTTCCAAAGATCTCGCCGCACCCACGGCCTTCCAGCACTGGATTATCGACCTGGCCTCGCCAGCCCTGTTAAGAATGCTGGCGAAGAAGATGGGCGGGCCGCTCGATCAGGCCGGCGCTCCGTTGAAGTTCGCCCCCGAGCAAGGTCCGGATTTCTTCAGCCGGTTTGGCTGGAAGCCGGAAGAAGTCCACTCCACGATCCATGCCGCCGCGAGGCTGAGACGGCTCCCGTTTTTTCTCCGCCTCATCGCCGGGATTTCCTCGCCCCGCTTTCGGGCCCGGCGTCCCTGGTCGGCGGTTTG
>CAWFYE010000003.1:0-173125 GCA_963819975.1 uncultured Verrucomicrobiae bacterium
CTATCGCACGCCATGCCTGATACCGCCGATGATCTAGCAGGTGAGTGGCGCAAGAGCACCGAAGGCGACGTCGGTGCCGGGTGGAGCCGCCTTGACGATGCCGCGCGCGAAGAGCCAGAAGTCGCGTTCGCCGCGATCAGGCGAGCGGTCGAGTTCGAGCTTACGCATGAGCAGCTCTCGGTGCTTGCAGCAGGCCCGCTTGAAGTTCTGCTTTCGGAGCACGGCCCCGACTTTATCGAGCGCGTGGAGTCCGAGGCGGCGCAGAACGCGCGCTTCAACTATCTTTTGGGTGGCGTTTGGCGCCTTGGCATGACAGACGATGTTTGGTCACGCGTTCAGAAGGCGCGTCGAGAGACATGGTGAGCCACGCATCTAACCGGGCGACGATGGAGCTGACCGAGACCCCGCGGACCACCTCGTTTTCCATGGCTTCAACCCTTTCACCCGCTGCCGAGCGCGCCCTCGGTCTCGGCAGCTCATCTTGTTCTCGTTAGATGTCAGCCACATGTCATCCAGGGCCAAAGTTTCATTGCTCTTGGGGATCACCGCATTTGCTATTGCTTTGTGGGGAGCACGATGGTTCGTGGATGCTCGCTCCCAGACAGCCGTTTCAAATTGTATAAACGGGTTACGGGAGATAGATGGCGCGGTGCAGCAGTGGGCAGTAGATCATGACGCGACCACCAACGACATACCTACTTGGGAAGATCTCATAGGCCCCGATCGTTACATTCGTGACATGCCTGTTTGTCCGCAGGGTGGTATATATTCCCTTGGGCGAGTCACTGACAGGCCGACTTGTTCATCGGTGGACCGGGACATTCACTAGAACGACAGCTAACCTGGGCGCTGCAGCGAACCGCCGACCCGCTTGCGACTTACGATGACGGACAACTTGGACATTCTAAGTGCGATCCACGTCGTGGCCCGGCGGTCGCTGAGCTTGGCCGTAAGATGTCGTGCGCGACAGCGATTCACTCACCGACTTTCAGCAGCGATGCGAGAGGAGCTGCGCTCTGCACTGGCCGCCAAAGGGTCGGCGCTTTCAGAACGAACAGTTGCGGGCGAATCGGAGATTTATGTCCGCGCATCAGTTCTGGGCACCGGCATCGAAGTTTACATTTACGAGGACGAGGCGCAGTTCCACCGAGACGGAAAGCGTGCAGGCGTGTTCGAGCATCAAGACTTCGGCGATTCCGATCAGCTTCAGAAGGCTTTTATTTGTGCCGTCCTCGAAGCGGCCGATGACACCTAGGCTCGACTTTGTAGTGCATCATTTGCTAGGACTGAAGGAAGCATTGATTGGGTGTTTTGTATCCATGTCTTTTTCTCGGTCGGTTATTGAGTTGCTCCGATTAGGTCGCATTTGCTTTGGGTGATTCGGGCCAGTGTTTGTCCTTTGGGAAGATACTGTCGGAGGAGGCCGTTGGTGTTCTCGTTGGTCCCGCGTTCCTAGCTGTGATGGGGCGTGGCGAAGTAGAACTTGACCGGGCTGAGCGCTTCCACTTCCCCGTACCAGTGGAACTCAATTCCGTTGTCCGCCGTGATGCTGCGCATCCGCCCCGGATGACGCCCCATTAGGCCGCGCAAGCGCGGTTGCTTTCGGCCGCGGTGCGCGCTTGGGATCTCCGCCGGCTTCAGCCTTACCAAGCGCAACGCCGCCACTCGGGCGGCGGCTTAGCTGGCTGATTTGCTCGTTTAGTCGCGCGACTTCACTGAGATCGCCGGCGACGGGCGATCGCACCCCGCGCTGCGCGATGGCGTGAATGACTTCCTCGGTCGGCATGTTTCCCACCAGCTGATCCTGGGCAAAAGGGCAGCCCCCAAGTCCGGCGCGCGTGGCTGTGCAGGTGGACGCCGATCTCATGGTCGCCCGCTCCGGCGATCACTGCTGTCACGACTTTTCGGATCAAATTTGCGTCGGCGACGCCAACCGTATCTGCCAGAGAGATCGAGCCGACTTCGCGGGGTAGACGGGGTCAGAGCACTATCGACACAAGAATTGGGTGCGGGATTGCTACAGACTGCCCAGCGCCTGATCCAGGACTTCGAGGATGAAGTCGGCGTCCTGCTGATGGATGCACATCGGGGGCGAGAAGCGGATGGTTTGGCCTTGCAGGCCGCCTTTGCCTAACAACAGGCCCATGTCGCGGCAGGTCTCGAGGACTTGGGCGCATTCTGCCTTGGCCGGCTCTTTGGTGGCGCGATCTTTGACCAGCTCGATGCCGAGCATGAGGCCTTTGCCGCGCGCGTCGCCGATGATGTTGTGCTTTTCCTTCAGGCGCTGCAGGCCGGCGGCAATGTGGTTGCCCATATTAAGCGAATTGGCCTGCAGCTTTTCGCGCTCGATGATTTCGAGGACGGCTTTGCCCTGGGCGGAGACGACCGGGTTGCCCCCGAAGGTGTTGAAATGAATCCGCTGCGAAAGCGCGGCCGCAATCTTCGGCGTGGTCACGACTGCGCCTAACGGACAGCCGTTCCCGATTCCTTTCGCCATGCAGACGATATCGGGGATGACGCCCTGCGTTTCAAAGCCCCAGTAATGCGTGCCGGTGCGGCCGAAGCCGGATTGCACTTCGTCTGCGATGCAGACCCCGCCCGCGGCGCGGACATGTTCGTAAGCGTGTTTCAGGTATCCATCCGGAAAGACGACGCAGCCGCCCACGCCCTGGATCGATTCCGCGATGAAGCCGGCGATCTGGCCCGGGGTCGCGTATTCGATCAGGTTCTTCACGTCGGCGGCGTAGTTTTTGCCGGCATCGGGATTGTCGTGGCCCCAGATGCCGCGATAGGGATCGGGCGTGATCGAGTGATGCACGCCAAAGCTGTGCGGGACGTTGAATTTCCAGGTGGAGTGCGCGGTCAGGCCCATGCCGGAGGCGTTCCCGCCGTGGTAGGCGTTGCGGAGCGCGATCATGTCGTAGTTGCCGGTGTAGGCGCGCGCCATCAGCATCGCGAGATCGTTCGCTTCCGAGCCGGAGTTGACGAAATAGCAGACCTTGAGGTCGCCCGGCATCTTGGAGGCCATCTTCTCGGCGTACTCGGCGATGTTCGGGTGTAGATAGATTGTGGTCGAATGCTGGAGCAGCTCGTTCTGTTTCCGGGCCGCTTCCACGACGTCGGGATGGCAATGCCCGACGCTGATCGTGACGATGCCGCCGAGGGCGTCGAGATAGCGCCGGCCGCTCTCGTCCCAGACGTACTGCATTCTGCCTTCCACGAGAGTGAGCGGCTTTTTGTAGTAGAGGAAGATTCCCGGATTCAGAAATTCTTTGCGCAGACGCAGGATCTCATCGGGCGACGGGCCGTGGTAGGGCTGCGGTTTGTGGTCGAAGGGCGGCAGTTCAGGTTTTTGCATAAAGGTAGAGTCGTTAGGCGCGGTCGGGTGCGATCTTTCGTCCCGCGAGGTAGAAGACGAAGGCCAGCCCGAAGCCGACGAACCAGGCATAATGATAGATGGAAAGGAAGATCGGCGCGACCGAAGTCTGTGGCAGCACTTTGATGGTGGCGAGGAACCCGGGAATGTTCGGCAGGACCGCCAGCACAAGAGCCGCGATCGCGACTCCGCTAAAGCCGCCGCTGTAGCGATAGCGGCCGTGTGGTTGATAGAGATCGTTCACGTCGAGCTGGCGTTTCCGATAAACAAAATAGTCGGCGATCATGATCCCGCCGATCGGGCCTAACAATGCGCTGTAACCGATCAGCCAGGTGAAAATGTAACCGCTCGGGTCGGCGTAAAGTTTCCAGGGAAACATGAGTATGCCGATGATGCCGGTCATGATGCCGCCGGTTTTGAAGCTGATCAGGCGCGGCGCGAGGTTGGCGAAATCGTTCGCGGGCGAGACGACATTGGCCGCGATGTTGGTCGAGAGGGTGGCGATGGTAAGGGTGACGAGCGCGAGGACGGCGAGGACCGGGCTTTGGAAGCGCTCCATCAGCTGGACCGGATCCCAGATCGCTTTGCCGAACACGACCACCGTCGCGCTCGTCACAGCCACGCCGATGAAGGTGTAAAAGGTCATGGAAAGCGGCAAGCCGAGCGCCTGGCCCACGATCTGGTCGCGCTGCGATTTCGCGAAGCGCGAGAAATCGGGAATGTTGAGCGAGAGCGTGGCCCAATAGCCGACCATCGCGGTCAGCCCGGCCGTGAAAACGGGCCAGAATTCGCCTAACGAGTGAAACTTCGAAGGCTCGGCGAGGATTGGTCCCCAGCCCTTGGCCGCGACCACCGCCCAGGCGAGCAAACCGACGCCGGTCAGGATGAGGAAGGGCGCGGCGAAAACCTCGAGCCATTTGATCGAGTCCATGCCCCTGACGATGACGAAAATGTTGATCGCCCAGAAGAGGAGGAAGCAGAAAAATTCGCCGCCCGAGATTCCGATGACGGGCAGCGCGGTCTTTAATGCCGGATTAAACCCGAAGACAATCGCCGCCATCGCGTAGATGGCCGCGCCGCCGATCCACGTCTGGATGCCAAACCAGCCGCAGGCGACGAGCGCGCGCATGAGCGCGGGGATATTCGAGCCACGCGTGCCGAAGGAAGCGCGAATCAGCACGGGGAAGGGGATGCCGTAAGCCGTGCCGGGATGCGCATTCAGGGTCATCGGGATGAGCACGATCAGGTTGCCGAGAAAAATCGTGAGCACGGCCTGTTTCCAGTTCATGCCCTGCTCGATCAGGCTGCTTGCGAGCGTGTAGGTCGTGATGCAAATCGCCATCCCGACCCAGAGCGCGGCGATGCTCCACATCGACCAGGTGCGTCCGCTTGGCGGGACAGGCGCGAGATCGTCATTGATCAGCGCACTCGATTCGAGCATCGGAATCCGGGGGTCGGTCGTCGGCGGCGCGGGCGGTCGAGTCATGCGGGGGCGCATCCTGCCAGCGAAGCGGCTTGCAAGTCCAGCGATTCCTTGCGCTGTCCCGCGCCGCCAGATTTTAGGAAACAGCGAAACCGAGGCCGAGCTCTTCTGTGCCGTCCAAGGTTATCGGAGGAGTCTGCGCCACGCCGTGCGGATACCACTCCTGCGGCGAGCCCGCGCAGCCGGAGGTTGGGCAATGCAGGTGATACTCGCCCTTTCCGTCCTGCCAGACGTCGATCATCCGTCCGGTGATAATCTTCTCGCAGCGCGCGCACAATCGGGTGTCATCCAGCGACCGCCATTTGCGTGAATCGGACTGCTGGAGCGCGAAGAGTTTCTCGTCGAGCGGAATGTGCCTGTTCTTCGTCGTCCCCATGTCCAAACTAAATTCGTTTGGCCCTTTCAATTGGACGCCTCGACCCGAAGGATCGGGGGTTGGCGTCGGGCGCCCCGCGGCCATCAACCGCAGCGACGACTCGGAATTCAATGCGTTCCCGACTCGGCTCGCGCTTCGATCTGCTCCACGGTCGGCTCTGTCTGTCGAATCCAATCCCGCGCCCCTTGGATTTGCTGCTGGGCCGCGACCGTCACTGGCGGCTTGGGCAAGGCCCGGGCCACGAGTTTCCCGTGCATCTTCACCGGCTTGGCGCGCTTGACCGAGAAATCCCAGTGCCAGCCGAAACGCAAGAGCGCGTAGTACATCGTCTTGGCCTCAATCGCGCCGACCCCGCTGCAGCGCATCGCGTCGTAGAACATTCGGTCGCACTCTCGCGGCGGGCGATTCTGGATTGTGTAAGCAACGTCGTGCAAGACGGAGGCGTTCCGATATTTCCCCTCAAACGGTCCGCCCATCAGCGTCCAGAGCGGGCGCGGAATCGACGCTCCATCGACTACCGTCCCGGCCGGCGCGACCCAGACCGTGCCGTTCGGATCGGTATAGCGAAACTCGCGCAGGAGCGTCATGCTTCGGCCGTCGGAATTCCATTGCGTGACGGGCAGGCCGGAAAAATAACCCCACGGATGATCCTGGGTCGCGGCCTCACGCCAATGGGCTGGCGGCGGAGAGGCGCAGGCCGGCAAAACAGTCGCGGCCAGAACGGCGCTAAAAATTTGTCTCCACTTCTTCATTGGAATCCCTAGAGGATTCGCATTTGTCCAGCGGGCGCAACTCCAGGGGGCGCAACTTTGGGTGAAGGAGCCGACGACGTCTGGCGATCCCTCCAGAATTGCCAACTGCGCGGCACTGTGGCATCACGATGGCGCGATGACCGAGCGCGACGAAGAGATCACGACCGCGTTGCCGCCTGATCTCGGCGCGCTCCCTCGGCTCCGGGGTTTTCGCCTCCGCGGGATCGAGATGACGCGGCTCGAGGCTTTTGTCGATGCGGCCTTTGCCTTTGCCGTCACCATGCTCGTGATCGCGGGGCAGGAGGTGCCGAACGATATCGTGGCACTCCTCAAGGCCTTCAAGGATGTGCCGGCGTTTGCCGCTTCGGTCGCCGTCCTGGCCATTTTCTGGCGGGGCCACTGGCTCTGGAGCCGGCGCTTCGGCCTTGAGGATCTTTTCTCCATCTGGGTCAGTTGGGCGCTCATTCTTACCATGCTGGTTTATGTCTATCCGCTAAAGCTGGTTTTCGGCGGGATGTTTTACGCCCTCAGCGGTGGTCAATTTGGGATCCCGCTGGTTGTGGAAACCATCGGCCAGGGGCGCGCGCTCTTCGCGGTTTACGCCGTCGGGTTCAGCGCGCTTTCCTTTGAGATTTTGCTTTTGAATTGGCATGCCCGGCGGGTCCGCGCCCCGCTGCAGCTCAACGAGCGCGAGGAGCGCTTGACGCGCGACGAATTATTCGGCTGGAGTGTTCCTCTTGGCGTTGGCCTCGCCTCCTTCCTCCTCGCCCTCACCATGCCGCCGGGCCGGATCGCCTGGAGTGGCTGGATCTACTTTTCACTTCCGATTTTGCTCCGGCTGCAACTTTGGAGGAGACGTCGAAAACGCCCAACCTAACGAGATCAGCCCCGTGCCGGCCGCCAGACGATCACCGGATTAGCGCCCATCGCTTTCGCCGGCCGCCAACCTTCCGGTGCCGCCTCGACCCGTTCCCAGCCGAGACATTCGATTCGATTTTGCGAGACACCGGGCACGACCACGTTGGCCCATTCGCCGCGTACCACGTGCACCACTTTTTCCGAGGGAATGCCAGGCGCGATTATCTCCGCGACCGCCGGCCGCGGCTCGCCGTTGACCTTCATCTGGAAAGCAAACAAACCGATTACGTTGCCCACAGCGCCATCCTTCGCCTGCCGAGCCGGAACCTGTCAACAAGTGCGGTCATCGATTTCGGCCCGCTTCGCCGCGTGCCTGAATTTTATCGAATAGTCAGCGCCGGTCCTCCGTCTGCTTAACGATGGAAGACTCGTTTTCACTCGACGCCGCGACCGCTGACAATAGTCCGAACCCGGACGCGCCCGGGCACCTGCCGAGGCGAAACGGTCGCGCGAAGGTGAAAACCACTCCTGACGCGGAAGAGTTGGGTCCAAGCCCCGGCACCTTGGCCCGGACGAAAAAACTCATCGGAGCCGCGATCAAAGTCTGGGAATTGAAGCGAGGAGTCCGGGACTAGCCCGCGTTATCTTTTCACCTGCCAGATGGTGAAGCCTTTCGGGAGGCCTGGGATCGACATCGGCGTATCTCTAAAAAGCTCAAACTCTTCCCGCTCGACCTCAAAGACATTTGCCGGGCTCAGAACGGCGTTTGGTTCTCCGCCGGCTTCAGCCACGATCGCCCGTGCGATCTTTTCGTCGATCACGGGATCGGCCGTGCTGCCACTGCCATCGCTGACCACGAAACCTATCCCGACCTCTGCGGCATAGACATCTCCGATAAAATATCTCGAGGGGTTCTGGGCCATGGCACTTCAGACTAGCCAGATGCGACCAAATTTTGAAAGCAAAAAATGAGGCCGATCTCGCCTAACGAAGCGTCGTAACGTCCCTTGCCCCGAATGGTTTGGGTAGTGTGCTAAGATATCCGCGTTATGAGTCAGCCCGGCTCTCATTCCAGAGAAAGCGATCACTCGCCGGCGGAAGCGGGCCTGCTCGCGCGGATGGCGATCGCCATGACCGCCTGGACAGAGCGCTGGGTGCCCGACGCCTTTATCTTCGCGCTTCTCGCCACCGTCATCGTCGTCGTGGCCGGCGTCGCCTTCACGCCTTCCAGTCTGCCGCAGGTCATCGACGCCTGGGGGAAAGGCTTCTGGGAATTGATCCCGTTCACCCTCCAGATGTCGCTCATCATCATCACCGGCTATGTGCTCGCGACTTCCCAGCCGGTGGGTCGAGTCATTCGCGGGATCGCCTCGTGGCCGACCACCCCGCGCAACGCCGTTGCGCTTGTCGCCTTCTTCGCCATGACCAGCTCGTGGTTCAACTGGGGCTTCAGCCTCATCTTCAGCGCCGTCCTCGCGCGCGAGATTGCGCGCCGGGTCGAGGGCGTCGATTACCGCGCTCTCGCGGCTGCCAGCTTCCTTGGGCTCGGCAGCATCTGGGCTCAGGGCTTGAGCGGTTCAGCAGCTCTGCAAATGGCCACGCCCGGTGCGCTCCAGCCACAGATCCGCGAGATCGTCGCTCACGGCGGGCTCGTCGCCGACGGCATCATCTCATTTCGGCACACCATCTTCCTCTGGCAAAGTCTCACCTCCGTTGTCATCGAGATCCTTGTTGTCACGACCGTCATGTGGCTGGTCACGCCCCCGGCCGGGCGGGGCAAGACCGCGCACGATCTCGGCATCTCGTTAGGCAAATCGGAGATCGAGCCGCCCGCGCCGGTCGCGAAACCGAGTCCCGGTCAGTGGCTCGAGCATTCCCCAATCCTGAACTGGCTCATCGTCCTTCTCGGCGGCACCTATCTCGTGCGCTACTTCATGCAGGCCGGCGAGCCACTCAGCGCGATCAATCTCAACATCGTTAACCTTACTTTTTTGCTCCTCGGCTTTCTCCTCCACAAGACACCCGCGCGTCTTATGCACGCCGTCCAGGGCGCCACTCCTGCGATCTGGGGAGTTATCCTCCAGTTCCCGTTCTACGCCGGGATCGCCGGCATCATTACCTCCACTCATCTGAGTCAGCAGATCGCACATGCATTCGTTAGTCTATCCACTCCGCGCACCTTTCCCGCGATCGTCGCGACCTATTCTGCGGTGCTCGGGGTCTTTGTTCCATCCGGCGGCTCCAAATGGGTCGTGGAAGCGCCTTACGTCATGGCCGCGGCGCACGAGCTAAAGGTCCACTTGGGCTGGGTCGTAGCCTCCTACGACCTGGGCGAAGCGCTCGCCAACCTCGTGCAGCCTTTCTGGATGCTCCCGATCCTCGGCCTCTTCCAGCTCCGCGCTCGTGACGTCATGGGTTACACCTTCATCGTCTTCCTCGTCCTCGTCCCCGTCGTCCTCGTCCTCGTTACCATCCTTGGAGCGACGCTGACTTATCCGTTGTAACGCAAGCGCCTCCTCTGTCCCTGCAGGGACGTGTGCCGTCGCATCCGCGGTTCGTGGAACACCGCGATCGCCGGGCAAAGTTGCGACCGAACGGCAAAACTCGCGCCACTTTTGGGCTGCGTGCTCCCGCTGCTGAGACAGCGCAGACATGTGACTGGTCTTTGCTCGTCATAATTCTCCCCGCGACATTGACTTATCCGCGTTTCGCGAAAGCGGCCGCATTCCTGGTTGCGTTCATCACTACGTCCAAAGGCTGTCGGGCCTGCGAATGAATGTTAAGACACCTGCCAAACGTGCGGAGCAAAGAATTCTATGCCGACGAAGAAACTAAAGAATCCGACAAACAAATATCCCAAGCCGCCCTTCAAAGGCCAGTCACAAGAGTGGCCTGGCCTCGCGAGCAAGATGAAGCCGCGCCCCGATCACGGCGAAAAGAGCTACAAAGGCTCCGGCCGACTGAAAGGGCGCAAAGCACTCATCACCGGCGGTGACTCCGGGATGGGGCGGGCGGCCGCGATTGCCTACGCGCGGGAGGGCGCCGATGTCGCGATCAATTATTTCCCGAACGAAGAAGCCGATGCCAGGGAAGTCATCAAGCTCATCAAAGCGGCGGGCCGCAAAGCGGTGGCCTTGCCCGGCGACCTCCGGAGAGAGGCTTTCTGCAGAAAGCTCGTCGCCGATGCCGTGCGCGAGCTTGGCGGCCTGGACATTCTTGTCTGCAATGCGGCCCGGCAGCAAACCAAGGAATCTATTCTCGAAATCTCGAATGAGGATTTCGACGCGACGATGAAGACGAACATCTACGCCCCGTTTTGGATCATCAAGGCAGCCCTGCCGCATCTCTCGCCCGGGTCGACGATCATCGGGACGACGTCGGAGCAGGCTACTGACCCTTCACCGGAGTTATATGACTATGCCCAGACGAAAGCCGCGACGACGAACTATGTCAGGTCGCTTGCCAAGCAGTTAGGACCAAAAGGCATCCGGGTGAACGGCGTCGCTCCGGGTCCGATCTGGACGCCGCTGCAAGTGAGCGGCGGCGCGACCCAGAAGAAGTTGAAACAATTCGGAGGGGAAACTCCGCTCGGCCGTCCTGGACAGCCGGCCGAGCTGGCCTCCATCTATGTCCAGCTCGCGGCCAATGACGCCAGCTACACCACTGGCCAGGTTTACGGCGCGGCCGGAGGCAGCGGCCAGCCGTAGGGGAACACTTCGGGGGAGCGCACGCGTCCTCGCGTGCTGGTGAACGCGCCCCGCGTTCACGAACTTTGAAAACGTCCGGCTCGGTGTTGTCGCGCCGGGATCCGAGACCGCGTCTTCTGGAGAAATCGAAATCGGAATCCACCTGTTCCGACACTCGGATTGAAATTCGCGGGGAATAAATCAAAGCGTGGCGCTTCACACCTTGAAGAGCAAGTCATTGAGGAACTGGATCGGCTGTATTCCTGGTCGTGTCGGGTTCCCTGGCGTTAATCGCAAAAACGAACCAGGAGGGTAAATATGAAGAAAACAATCTATGTGAAGTTCTCTAAGACGTTCACAGGAATTTGTATAGTTCTGGCACTTATGGCGGCATTTTCTGCGCCGGCATTGGCAATACGGGGAGAATCATCACGGGGGAAGATAGTTGTGGCCAATCGGGCTGCCGGCACGATTTCGGTGATTGATGTGAAAAGCGATCAGGTGCTTGATACCGTCGCTCTCCCGCCGGCGACGAACGAGCCGGAACCGATGTATGTGGTTTCCTCTCCGAGGAACAACCTCGTCTTTGTCGGGGACCGGGCGAATAATCGTGTGGTGGCGTTCGATGCGGACGATTTTTCGGTTGTGGGAAGTGCGCCGACGGGCGCGGGAGTTTTCCATATGTGGGGTGACGACCGGGAAGGTCTCCTCTGGGTGAATAACGATATTGATAACAGCGCAACTGTTATAGATACGAAAAACCTTACCGTGATTGCCACAGTCCTGATGCCCGCCGACTTGGTGGCGATGGGCGGCATCCCGCACGATGTCGTGCTGGATCCAATGCGACCGTTTGCGTTTGTAACGATGATCGGTCTGGAGGACGCCCCCGATTATGTCGTTAAATTCGACACCCAAAGCTTCGTCGAAGTCGGACGCGCGGCCGTCGGCGAAGATTCGCACGTTTCGTATTCACGTCGAAACGATTGTCTCTATGTGCCGAGCCAGCTAACGAACGAAGTGTTCGTCCTGGACGGGACGACGCTCGACGAAAAGACTGTGTTATCAGTTCCGGGAGCGCACGGCGCCGGATTGCAACCGTATAAAGAAGGAGTCTTTTACACGACGAATCTGCCGGGAGGCGGAGTGGAGGGGCTGTTTGCCATCGATACGAGTGACAATTCGATCGTCGGCTCGACCGACACGCCGTTTGCCGTGCCGCACAATATCGCTTTGAACAATAACGGGCGAAAACTTTATGTTACGCATTCAGGAGACACTTCCGATAAAGTCAGCGTTTATACGGTTTCAAATCAAAATCCCGTTCCCGAACTTTTCGGTGTGGTAGCGGTTGGCTTTAATCCTTTCGGTTTGGCATTTGTGAAATAAAGCTGTTTTTCAATGTTCTAAATCCGCTGAAACAGCGGACGCCCCAACGCCGCGCCCTTGCGCGAACAAAAAAAACCGCGGCGAAGAATGACTCTTCACCGCGGCTGCACTTGGGAAACGGAATCTTTTACAGCGAGAAATTGGGAGCCAGTGAATGACGTCAGTCTCCCGCGATCTTTTAAGGATTGACGCTCCTAGCGGCTGCAAGTAATCCCTTCGTGCTGTCGACCAGGGAGCACGGCGAAAACAGTCGCGGCTTACAGAGACACTACCATGCCCGCTCGCAAAACAGATAAGGCTTCCAAACCCGCCGCCCGGAAATCAGCCGGGCGCACCCCGGCAAGAGGCAAAGTCGCCACGACGCTACCGGCAGCCATGAACGGCAAGGCCAGTCCCGCGAAGGCAGCCGTCGGCGACAGGCCGGTCTTCGCCTACATCGCCAGCCTGCCGCAGCCGCAGCGCGGCATCGCCGAGAGGGTCGATGCTCTGGCGGCCCGGACGCTGCCCGGTCTGGAGCGCTCCGTGAAGTGGGGCATGTCGTATTATGGCGTCGGCGACGGCTGGTGCTTCTGTTGCGGCGGCTTCGCCGGCCACGTCAAACTCATGTTCGTAAACGGAGCGGCGCTCAAGCCGGTCCCCCCGGTGACACCGGTGGCGATGGGCAAGGCGACGCGAGGCGTGGAGTTGAAAACCGTGGACGACCTCGACGAGGCCCAGATCGCGAAGTGGATGAAACAGGTCGCGGCCGTGCCCGGTGTCGGGGGCAGGAAGCGCTAAGTCCGAAGCGGGGCGCGAAGCTGAAGAATCACACCGGAGCCGGCTGTCTGGGGACGCGCGACGTTCGTTCCGAGCAGCACGAGATTGCTCCTGCCAGCACCGAGCCGACTTCGCGGTCCCGGTATCGATAGTAAGGAAGCGACCCTCCTTCTGCGATTCTGCTTCTGGCCCCCGACTTATTCCTGCTCCGTGACTGGGGAAACAACCTGCTGCCTTTGCTGACGCCACGCTTTTAATCCCCGCGCACCGGTCGCTAGTAAGCCAAGCGAGCCGGATTTCGTCACCACTTCCGGCTTTTCGCTGCTCGATGTCTGACCGGTTACGATAGAGTCGCCCGGATCTCCCCAGGCGTAGTCTACCAGAATGAAATTAACCAGCGGTATTCCCGAGGTCTTGATGCGCGCCCAGCCGAATTGTAGCCCGGCACCGGTATCAAAGGAAAAGGCGATGAATCCTCTTCCCGGCTGTTGAAACTCGCCATAGCTGCCAAAACCGCTTTGGATCGTGGCTCCGACGCACTCGACCCTGGACGACGACGTGGAGTAGGTGAAGCAACTCCTCCCCATCGACGCCCGCGTTATGGGGTGGTGAGAGGCCAGCCGGAAGACGTAGAAGCCGAAACCGCTGGTAGGATTATTGGGCTTCCCGGCAAAGTATCCTACGCTTTCTGACGGAGTGCCTGATCCCCTGAGGGCGAGGTGCGCGAATCCCCTGGTGGACCCTCTAAGTGCATGCGAGAAGATCAGGCGGGCTCCATCCTGCAATGGAAAGTTGGCATTGGTGTTGCCCTTGAATTGGTGACCGATGTGGCCCGAGTAATGAATCTCCGCTTCGGCGGAAGGCAAACCGGCGAGCGAGGTGGCCGCGCCCGCCATCGCATAGGCAGCCCAGCGTGAGTTGGCGACCCTGCCGGATTTGCGGGCTGTTTTTCTCGAATTCATGGGCAGGATTTCTTTCGTTTCGTTCATCCCTGTCAAGAACAAAGCGTGGCGAAGATGGCGGACCTCATTCGCCATGAAGGGCGAACGACAAGGGCGGTTTAACTTCCTCCGATTCTTCGGACAGTTTCTATGGGAACCCGCGACGCGGTCGTCTGAACGGTTTGCAGGACCTCCATCGGATCGGAGGCGAGGGTCGGTTGCCGGGTATAGGTGTAAACATCAGCCACCTTCTGTCCGGGTTTCTGCGACGGGAACCCCGGCGAGGAATTCGGCACGGAAAGGATTGACATCGCCCGAAGAAACTGAGAGCAAGGCCTCATGAAACTAGCCCGTCGCACACTCGCAATCAGCACGCTCGGAATCATCCTCATCATCCTCTTAATCCTCGCGCTCGGTGGCGGCGGATTCGCGGGTGGCGGCTACTACTACGGCCCCGGCGGTCTGCTGCTTGTCATTCTCATCATCCTGCTGGTGATGGGTAAGCTGTAGGTCACTCCGGCAATGTAGCGTCGGCTGTCTCAGCCGAAAATCCCGCCGAATTCACCGCCTCCGGCTACAGAAAGCAAAACCGCGAAGGAGATCACTCTCCTCCGCGGTTGCGTGGCGTCCGCTAGCGCAGCGGATCGCCTCTCTAGATCACGATCCGGCAGGTCGGCTCTGTCCAGTCACTCGAGCCGGCGGCGCTCTCGCCGCGGCCTAACCTTTATAGAAATTCGGCTTGCCATTGGTCGACCGGCCGCCCCAAGCTGCCCTGAAGGAAACACCTCCTTGCCTCGGCTCCGCGCTCATTATGAAAAGAAACCCCATTGCTTTCATTTGCTCCGCGGTCGCCGCGGCGCTCGCCTCCACCGTTGCTGCCCAGACGGATCTCCCGGCGACGACGCCCGCCCACGCGGTCGTATGGAACGCCGACGGTGCCATGCGCGACCTCGGCACCCTCGGCGGCGAGAGCAGCTATGGCCTCGGGATTAACGACCGTGGCATGGTCATCGGCTATTCCTATCTCGCCGACAACGTCACCTTCCACGCCTTCCTTTGGTCGCCTGGCCGCGGCATGGTGGACATCGGGGCCGCGCTGCCCCGGGGCCTCACCAGTTGGGGAGTCGGTATCAATGCTGGGGGAACGGTAGCCGTCACCGCGTTCCAGGCGGATGGCTCAGCGCTCCCGTCCGCTTTTCACTCCCCAAGGCTTTTCCGCCATCTCCCGCTCGGGACGAGCTTGCCGAGCCTGAACCGCAGTTATGGGATTAACGACGCGAACCAGGTGACCGGTCAATATCTCTTCAACGGATTCAAGACCGGTTTCCTCTGGGACCTCACGACCTCGGCCATTACCTACGTGCCGCCGATGGAAGGCGGGTTGGACACGATCGGCGTCGCGGTGAACAACCTCGCGCACATTACCGGCGCCGGTTCAGACTTTTCCGGCACCTACAACGCCCTCTTCTGGAGTGCCGACGAAGGCACGCGCTACCTCGGCAGCCTGAACGGGAGCGCCTTCACCGCCGGTGGTGGGATCAACGATAACGACGAAGTCGTGGGCTACAATCTGCCCACATTGGCGGGCTTTTACTGGAGTGACGCCACCGGCATGCTGCCGCTCCAGTCGCTTGGCGGGAGCGTGAGTGCGGCCTTCAGCATCAACGGCTCCGGGATGATCGCCGGCTACGGCGGCCTCCCCGACGGCACCGTTCACGCCGTCCGCTGGAAGCATTACACCAGCGCGCCGGAAGACCTTGGCACCCTCGCCGGCTCGGGCAACAGCTATGCAAAGGGTATTAATCAGTCCGGCCAGGTTGCAGGCTATTCGGAAGTGCCGTGACGAGCTCGCGCCGGCATGTCGGCCATACGGATTAGGCGATCCGTGATGTCCATCTCGCCGACTAGGTGGCCGAGACGGCTTCATTGAGGCAGCGGGCGGCCGCGAAAATTTCGGGGATCGGCTCTCGAAGAAAGGGGTGAAGGGAATCCATCGGGCAGTATTGAATGAACGACTGCGTTCCGGCAAAACAATCTTACAGCAGCGTCGAGCCAAGATCCGCTGGGCACCGGTTTTGCTCCCGAGATTTGCATGCGCCTAATCCCGTTACTCATCGCACTGGTCGTTCCTGCGGTCGCCCAAGCCCGAATCGGCGAGACTGCCCTCCAATTCGTTGATCGATACGGGCCGCCGAAGGATTCTCAGGGCACCAGGAATACCGATAAAAGCTCTCCTCTGGTCGACGGAGCGATCCACCACACCTACGAGTATCAAGGCTGGAAAATCCGGGCGGCCTTTCTGCAACTGGACGGCCCTGCCGTTCGAATGACGTTCCAAAAGCTTCCTGCCGCAGGAAGCTCACCCACGATTCAGGATTACGAACTGGAGGCAATCGCTGCTGCGAACACTCCCGCCGGCACTTCTTGGACGCGAGTCGAAATCACGAATCCGAACGTTTCCAAGCTCAATATCCCCGGCCGTCTCTTCCTAAAGACGATGTCCGATGCGACGGGCGAGAAGAAGTGGCAGCGCAGCGACGGGACTACGCTCTGGCTGCGACCCGCTGGAATCACTGTGCGCGTTGAGCTCCCAGCGGCAGCCGAATACGAAGCGCGACTGAAAGCGGCGAAAGAGCAGAAGGCGCGGGCTTCGGTTCCCAGCTTCTGAGGTTTTACGGCCTGTCTTCGATCATGCAGGCAGCGGTGTGTCGAAAACTGCACCTGGCTGAGACCTCGGGGTGCGCGCGCGGAGGCAATGTGCCAAGATTCACGCTCTGACCCCGGCTTGCGGCTCAGATTCGTCGCCCCAGATGCGGGCGAGGGTGGCTTGGATCTTTTGGTCAAGCGGGTGATCAGTTCGCGGTTGGCGGCGACCAGCGCTTGCTCTGCTTCGATCTCGGCCACGATGGCTTGCTGCGTGGCGAGGGGTGCGAGCGGGATGGTCGCTTCGTTCAGACTTCGAATCGGCAGTTGCGGTTGCGCTGCGCCCGAAACGATCGCCTCTCGCTGCGTGCGAAAGTTCTCCTGATTGGAAGAAAGTGGTAAAGGTAGCTGCCCGCCAGTTGCGTCGCATCTGGTCGGAAGTATAAGCATGCCGGAGTTGATACGGATGTGATCGAACGCAACCGAGTCGTCGTAAAAACCCGTGTTCCCAATCGTTCCACGAGTCGTGAGCACGACATCGCCACGACGGAGTTTGCCCTTCCGCAGTGACTCGTCCTTTTCCTTCGAGATAAACTCCATTTCTGAAAAACTGAAGCCGTCGGATCGGACGTTCTTCGTGTTCAGAAAGAGGCAATAACCGGAAGGGGAAAAGTCCTCTTTCTTCGGATAGTTGGTGCCACGGTCGCCGTCGATGATCTCGAATGGCGCATCCTCGAAGCGACACCATCGGCCAGTCGGGGTTGATGGGGATGTGGGGGCGGTAGTGGTCGAGGACGGCGCGGGCGCCGTTGATGACTTTCTGGTAGCCCTCGATCTCCGCCACGATCTCCTTCTGCACCTCCAGCGGCGGCAGGGGGATTTCGATTGTTCTGCATGTCGCCTCGGATTGATGCGACGCGAAACCCGCGCCGGCATCTGCCTTCGATGCTGCGCCGCTTGAGCTCTGAAGCAGCGAATAGAAGGCAGTAAGACGACTCAGTCGACTTCCGCAGGATCTTGATCGCGGCGAGGCCGCGACCGATGCAGCATGCGCTGCGTCTGCGATAGCTTCACCGTGCCAAACCGTGGCGCGACCTGCAACCAGAACATCGCCGCTTCTGCGAAGTCGACTGCGGATCAGTCGTCGAGTTTTCGGATGCGCCAATGAGCATCTCGATCGAACTCGTCTTGACTCGGTATGAACGGCAATCCAGATCCCGTTTCGCTGTCGTTCGCTCTGGTGGCGATCTGACCGTGTCGACAGCTTGCAGACTTCGCCAGCTGGACAATGGGAAAGCGTGTCGCTTTCGCGGCGCCTTCCCGATACCGCTCCCCGCTCAGGTTGTAGTCGCCATTCGCCGCGATCTTTTCCTTCGGCACGATCAGGCCGGAGCGTGGGCTGAGAAGTCCGTCGACGGACTCCCGCGCGCGCAGGCGCACGAAGGTAGTCGGTGAGTCTCCGCCCGGACCTGCGGCAGGTCGTTCTTGTCGATGGCGCGGCGCTGGGCGCCGAGGCCGAAGCCGTCGTTCTCCACCTTGAAGAAGCCGATGGTGTCGCTCTGCTTGGCGAGCGATTTGTCGAGGATCAGGATGGAGGTCTTCACGCCGGAGTAGGGATTGAAACACGCCCGCGGGCAGGGAGACGACGGCGACGAGGTAATTCTCGACGAGCATCTTGCGCAGTTGCTTTGTAGGCGGTCTGGCTCTGGAAGATGATGCCCTCGGGCACGATGATGCCGGCGCGGCCGGTGGGCGTGAGGTGCTCGGCCATGTAGTCGACGAACAGCACTTCGCTGCGCTTGGACTGCACGGAGAAGCGGTTGTGCGGCTTGATGCCGCCTTTCGGCGACATGAAGGGCGGATTGGCGAGGATGACGTCGGCGTATTCGTTCCAGCGGTCCTCGGCTGGTGAGGGTGTCGTATTCGTAGATGTGCGGATCGGTGAAGCCGTGCAGGTAGAGGTTCACCAGCGACAGGCGCACCATGTCGGGCGAGATGTCGTAGCCCTTGAAGTTCTGTGGCGAGGCGGCCCTTTTCGTCGGGCGTCAGCGTGCTGTGGCCCTTGGCGTCGTGTTGGCCTTGAGAATGTGCTTGTAGGAGGAGATCAGGAAGCCGGCGGTGCCGCAGGCGGGGTCAAGCACGGTCTCGTTCTTCTTCGGGTCGACGATCGTCGACCATGAAGTCGATGATGTGGCGCGGGGTGCGGAACTGGCCGGCATCGCCCTGCGAGCCGAGCACCGAGAGGAGATATTCAAAGGCATCGCCGAGCCGTTCGCAGTGGTCGTAGGTGAACTCATCGATGATCTTGAGGAACGCCTTGCAGCGTTTCCGGGTCACGATAGGGCAGATAGGCGTTCTTGAAGATGTCGCGGAACAGCAGCGGGATGCCGGGGTTCTCCGGCATCTTGGCGATGCCTTCGGCGTAGAGGCCGAGCATCTCGTGGCCGCCCAGCCCGGAGCCATGAGCTTGGCCCAGCCGTAGCGGGCGAATTCCTCGGTGAAGAACTTGCGCTTGCCGCCCAACTCCTCGGTCTCGGCGTCCATGTCGTCCATGAACTTGTAGATCAGCGCGATGGTGATCTGCTCGACCTGGCTTTCGGGTCGGGAACTTTGCCGACGAGAATGTCGCGGGCGGTGTCGATGCGGCGTTTGGTGTCGGTGTCAAGCATGGGACGACTGGATCATTGTAAGCGGTGAGGTTTTAGAACTTGACGAAAGCAGTTCCGATAGGCGATTCTATGGACAAGTTGGACTGGAAATTTCCGGTCGGCGCTAGGCTTCTGGGATTTCTCGGAGGCCTTTCGCATTTCTAGGGCAGTCGTTTCAGTCCCCATCCTTCAATTTTCCCCGTCGGACTTCGACGGAGCATGGGTTCGATGATTTCAAAGGCGCGATTCGGCTGCTCGGGCCGAAGGTGATGCAAACCCGTTGGCCGCGCCATGAGATCAGCAAGCTGGAGACCGGCACAATTTGAAGCCTTGGAGACCATCACCAATTGCAATGGCAAACGCTTGCCGACTGCATTTGCGCCGTCGCACACTCGGCGGAAGGCGAGTTCGAGAGCGGTGTCTTCTTTGGCCCTCGCCGCTCGACGATCACCGGTGTGAGGGCGTTGGCCTGTCCCTTTGATTCCAGATGTCGGAATACTCGTTCCAGCCCCGCTGTCATGGCGTATCCGTACGGTCCGACCGGATTGACGTAACGTGCAACGAACGCTGCCTTGTCGATGACAACAGCGATTACTGTGGCCGAAAGGTTTCCTATCAAAGCAGTCAGTTCGGCGAGAAAACGTTCCCGCGCTGATTTGCGAATCAGGAAGAGGAAATCGCCAAACGGTTTTCGAATATCGTGTTCGTGCAAAACCACTTCGTCGTGGCCCCACCATTCAAATTTAAAGCGCTGAAGATCGCGGCATACGCGATCCGAATAGTCTTCCTTTCGAATGATTACGAATAACAAAACGAAGACGGGATATTGCGGCTCGATTTTGATCAATTCATGATCTCCGCTCTCATCGACAAAAACCAAGAACTCTCCAAACGGCAACGGTTCCGATTCCATCGATTAAGCAGCGAACTGATTTAGCGACACATAATCTCTGATGTAGTCGGGGATGAGCTTGCGATATTTCGCGGGCACGGCCTTAAAGTCCCTCGTGGAGAAAACGGGATTGGTCGCGAGATCGGTCAGCTGGCCTGACTCGATGATGTTGCGAATCTGGTCGCTGGTAGCGTAGGCCTTGAAGTAGTTCTTAATCGCCGGGATGGATTCGGCTTCCTCCGGTTTGTAATCGGCCACGAATTTGGAGAATTCTTCCTCGAGGAGATCGTCTTTCGATTTGAAGCGGGGAATAAGGCCAAAGATCTTTTCGAGAATCTCTCGCAGATTAAGCCGGCGGTCGACGCCCGCTGCCTTGCGGAGTTTATCGAGCGAATAGTATTCCTCTGGTTTGTCGAAGACCTCCTTGTTCACGTAATCGATGACGCGATCCCACTGCCCGGCTTCGACGCTGGCGGCAATGAAATCGTTCTCCCGCACACGCTCCTCAAATTTCTCGTAGAACATGCGGTCGATTTTCATTCCCTCGACGCCAATCGCCTCTTCTTGGATCGTGGAAAGGATGTCTTCGCCGAGATGTTCGTAGATGCCGCCGCGATTGATACTGCCGCCGCCTGTGCCGCCCGTTCCTCCCCCGGTAGGAGGGCCTTTCCGCGGTGGTAGCTTAATGACTTGGTCGTAGTCGTATTTCTCCTCGAAGTATTCGCAGTTCGCGAAGAAATCGAAGAGCTTGAAGGCAGTTTTCTTCGGCTGCTCGACGCTTTCCTTAATCGTCTCATCGAAGAGCTGCTCGCGGAAGTCGTGCTTCCGAGTGCCGCGACCCTTGATTTGGATGAAATCGGTCGGCGAGAAGATAGGACGAAAGAGGCCGAGGTTGAGAATGTCAGGACAATCGTAGCCCGTGGTCATCATCCCGACGGTAACGCAAACGCGCGCCTTACTCGTCTTGTAAGTAGGGATGAAATTACCGGAGCCAAGCAGGTTGTTGTTGGTGAAGTTGATCGTGTGTTGCTGGGCATTGTCGACCTGCGATGTGACTTGGACCGCAAAGTCCGACTGATATTTCCCGGGGAACATGAGGTCGGCTATGTCGATTGAGAATTTGCGTCAGCTTCGCCGCGTGGCCCTGGCTTACGGCAAAGACAATCGACTTGCCGATCTCCCCGCTGATCGGGTCGCGAAGGGCATTTTCGAGAAAGATTTTGCAAAAGAGCTCATTAGTCGCCTTGGAAAAGAAGCGCTTTTCGAACTGGCGTTGCTTGTATGTCTCCTTCTGGTCGTCGCCTTCGCCGTCCTTAAAATCGACAACGAAGCCGGAGTCCGAAAGAAGTTGCGTGGTCACGTCGCTCCTTGCGTCGACCACCGTGGGGTTGATGAGGAAGCCTTCCTTTACGCCGTCGAGGAGCGAATAGCGAAAGGTCGGCTGGCCATCCTCGCAGCCGAAAGTGCGGTAGGTGTCAAGAAGCAGACGACGTTCGAATTCGCGCGGGTCCTTTGTCGGAGGCTTGTCCTTGTTGAACTTCTTGAGATATTCGCGCGGCGTCGCAGTGAGTCCGAGCTTGTAGCCAATAAAATAGTTGAAGACCGCCCGTGCGTTCCCACCAATGGACCGATGCGCTTCGTCCGAGATTACGAAGTCAAAATCGGTCGGTGAAAAGAGGTCTTGATATTTATTGTTAAAGAGGAGCGACTGAACGGTGGTGACGACAATGTCAGCGCGTCGCCAGTCGTCGCGATTCTCTTTATAGATGACGGTCTTGTAGTCGTTGGTGAGCACCTTCTTAAAGGCCTTGAGTGCCTGGTCTTCGAGTTCGAGACGATCAACGAGGAAAAGCACGCGTTGCGCATTGCCGGTGCGCAAGAAAAGCTTGATCAGCGCTGCAGACGTGAGCGTCTTGCCGGTGCCTGTCGCCATTTCGAGGAGGAAGCGGTCACTTCCTCGAGCGACCGATTGTTGTATCGCGCGAATTGCTTTCTTTTGGTAGGGGCGCAGGAAGCGGAGAGCGTTTACTTCAATGAAGCGCTGGCGTTCGTCTTCATTCCTCCAAGCCGCCTCCGATGCGTACCCCGGACGCTGGGTAAGAACCACGTAATCGTCTTCGATCCGTTCATCGATCAAGCGTTGAGGGTCCGGAACCAGTTTCTGGTAGCCGATAACCGATGTCGGTGTTGGGAAGGCCGTGATGATGTACGGATTGCCCCGCTCAAGATCCCAAAAATAATGAAGGTTGCCGTTCGACAGAATGACGAAGCGGCAGTTCTGCGACCGCGCGTATTTGCGAGCCTGCTCCTTGGCAGCGAGCGGCTCTTTATCCTCGGCTTTTGCCTCGAGTACGATAAAGGGAAACCCTTTTTCATTGAGGAGAAGAAAGTCGATGTAGCCTTTCTTGATCTTCTCGAAATTGTCCCCAAGTCCGTCGAGCTCTCCAATCTTCACGCTGACACTCGGCTCAAGCTGGATATTCGCTGGCCCGTTTTCGTCCTTGAAGAAACGCCAGCCAGCCGCTTCGAGCAGCTTATTTATCTTGATGCGCGCGGTTGCTTCTTTCATGTAGTTAGCGCGTTACAGCCAGCGCGCCATTCGCTTCGTTGAATGCGCGCAAAGCGCTGCCTGTCTCCTCGCGTGATCGGGCCCTGTGGCATCCGTGTTTCACCCACAACCAAAAACGGACGAGGACGAAGCCGGCCATGCCGTGGGGCGCGAGGTGGTGGATGAAGTGCTGCACCCAGGCGAAGTTGGCGTTGCCCCGGGGCGGGACGCCATACTGCCAGCGCACGTCGTCGTCTTTGCGGAACCAGTCGGAGTCGTTGAAGGGCGGGTTGGCGAGGACGTAGTCGGCGCGGAGGTCGGGATGGAGGTCGCGCCGGAAGGTGTCGGCGTGCTCGGGGCCGAAGTCGGCCTCGATGCCGCGCAGGGCGAGGTTCATGACGGCGAGGCGGCGGGTGGTGGGGTTGCTCTCCTGGCCGTAGATGCTGATGTCGCCGAGCTTGCCGCCGTGGGCTTCGACGAATTTCTCCGATTGCACGAACATGCCGCCGGAGCCGCAGCAGGGATCGTAGATGCGGCCTTTGTAGGGCGCGAGCATCTCGACGAGGAGGCGGACGACGCTCTGCGGGGTGTAGAACTGGCCGCCTTTCTTGCCTTCGGCGCTGGCGAATTGGCCGAGGAAGTATTCGTAGACGCGGCCGAGGATGTCTTTGGAGCGGCTGGCCTTGTCGCCCATGCCGATGGTGCCGATGAGGTCGATGAGTTCGCCTAGCCGATGCTTGTCGAGCGCGGGGCGGGCGTATTCTTTCGGCAGGACGCCTTTCAGGCGCGGGTTGTCGCGCTCGATCGCGACCATGGCGTCATCGACGATCTTGCCGATCTCGGGCTGCTTCGCGCTGTTCTGGAGGTAGGTCCAGCGCGCGCCGGGCGGAACCCAGAAGACGTTGAGGGCTTTGTATTCGTCCGGGTCTTCCGGATCGGCGCCGGCGTAGTCGCCTTTGCCGGCGAGAAGGGTCTGGTGGTGTTCCTCAAAGGCATCGGAGATGTATTTGAGGAAGATGAGGCCGAGGACGACGTGCTTGTATTCGGCCGCGTCCATGTTGCTGCGCAGCTTGTCGGCGGCGAGCCAGAGCTTGGCTTCGAAGCCGAGGTTGGCGGTGGAGTCTTTCTTCGCGGAGGAGCGGGCGCGGGGCATTGCCCGGAATTTCTAGCGATTGGGAAATCGGGTGGGAAGAGAAAAAGCTGCGGGACGGAAACAAGTGAGAAGACTTTGGAAAGCTGAAAACTGAAACCAGGGGCGCGGGGAGCGGGGTTGGACGGGCAATTGACCATTGGCTTGTTGAGGTCAAGAATGCCGCATGTTCAACACTGCCTTCAAACTACACGTCCGTCGCTCGTTACTGGTTGCTGGCCTGGCCATCGCCTGCCTGGCAATCGCCTCCGGAAATACCTCGGCGGCTGACAAACCCGCGGCTGCGCCTGCGCAAACCAATGCCGCGCCCGGCCGTCTCGTCGTCCTGCGTGCTGCCAACCTCGGCCCGCAGATCGTCAACCTAAAGGTGGATGGCGTGCAAACGGCCCAGATCTACTACAACCGGCGCTATGAAGGTCAGTTGGCGGCGGGTCCCCATGTCCTGAGCGTCGCGCCGGTTATTGGTCGCGGGAGTACGCGTGCGTCGGAGACGCGAGTGAATGTGGAGCCGGGCAAGACGTATACCTTCACCGCGTCATGGCAGGACACGGCGATCGTTCTCAAAGGGGATAGTTGAAAAAAGCTGACAGCTGATTGGCGCCGGTGGGGACCGCGCGCCAAAGACGAAGCCCGAAGGGTGAGCGCGTGGGAAACGCGCGAATCAATGGCGCGAGCTGGGGAGCCGCGCTATGGACGAATGGAGCGAACTGGGGAGCCGAGAGGCCGAATGAGCGGGCGCGAAAGAGTCAAGCCCAAAAGACCGGTCGTCTGCTCGAAGGCGCGCGAAAATGGAACGGGCTCAGCCCGACCAGGCCGGCCAGCGTGTCGACCGAAATAAGCCTCAACCCATTTCCCCGAGCCTGAGAAGAATGTGCGACTCGCCGGCGAGTTCGGGTTCCTGATCGACTTCGCTCTTGGATAAGGTGAAGCCACATTTTTGCAGAACGCGCATCGATGCAACGTTGTGTGGGGCCACACCGGCGTAGAGTGGCCGGCTCTGTTCCAGGCGGAGAAACGCCGCGAGCGCCTCGCTCATAATGCCGCGTCCCCAAAGTGCGCGGTCGATCCAGTAGCCGACCTCGCGTTTCCCGTCGCGCCCAAAACTACCGATGTTTCCGGCTACCTGGCCATCGGCTACGATTGTCTGTTTCAGGCACGTGTCATCCGCCAGGATCTTTGCCCAATGCTCGTCGAACTCCGCTCTTTCGCGGGAACGGAATACGACCAGCGCCAAGGCTACGGGATCTCGCTGGTGTTCGAAAAAGATGGGCAGGTCATCCGGTTCGACGTCGCGCAAGAGGACCTCTGTTTTCATACGCTAAGGATACTCGGTCGGGGAAAAGCTGAAAATGCCAAGGCTTCGCACGAAACTCTGTCGAGGTGACGCCGACGTCAGAAATCAAAAAGCGGAAGTCGGAAGTCAGAGGACGGCGGATGCCTGCCGTTTTCGCCAACTCGATCGATGAAGGATCAGCACTACTAGCCAGATCGCGCCGGCCAACGCGCCTAACGGAAGCGTCGCGAGCATGAACCAGCCTGAAACTCCCAGCGTGTAGAGCTGGTGTCCGTAATCTTTCCCATTAATGAGGCACGGGTGGACCGAGCCTTCGTCCACTTTGCAGCCGAACGCGTTGGCGATGATGCCGCACAATATGACCGCAAAAATCGGCGCCAGCGCCACGAGAAGAATCAAGGCCAGGGCGAGCCAATATGCGATCCAGGGGAAGTGTTTTCGGACGGGTAAAGGGGGAGGCATGGGAAAAGGAAGAAGTAAGAAGGATGAAGGAAGAAGTGGAAAACTGAAAACCTGAACCGCAAGGCGGTCGAACTCTTCCGTGCCGGACGACCTGTTCGCTTGCGAATCGTCCGCTGGAGAGAGTGGCGAAAATTCGGATGGTGAATGCGCCACGCCGGAATAGGGCAACACGATCATGAGACCGCCAGATTCGCCAAAGATTTCCGCTTGCGCCGGAGGCGAATCAGAGACGTGCTTAGAGGTGGAACAAATCTGAACAATGGCCAAGCCTTCACCAGGGGATCTTCGGAATTTTGCCATCGTGGGTCATGCGTCGTCGGGCAAGACGACGCTGAGCGAGGCGATGCTGGCGTGCGCGGGGGTGATCGGGCGGATGGGCAACATCGCGCAGGGCTCTACGGTTTCGGATTATCACGTGAGCGAGAAGCAGCACCAGATTTCCACCCAGACTTCGCTTCTCCATTGCTCGTGGATGGAGAAGAAGCTGAACATCCTCGACACGCCGGGTTATCTCGACTTCATGAGCGAAGCGCTCGCGGCCGTGCACGTGGCGGATTTCGCGCTCGTGGTGGTGCACGCGCAACACGGCATCGGCGTGGGCACGGAACGGGTGTGGAATTGCGCGAGCGACTGCGGCATCCCGAAGGTGATCGTGGTCAACGCGGTGGACAAACAGAACGGCCACTTCGACGAAGTGCTGGCCGACGCGCGCGCCCACTACGGGCCGAAGGTCTTTCCGTTGAACGTGCCGATCAATCCCGGGCCGAACTTCAACCAGGTGCTCGACGTCCTGCGCAACGAGGTCGTGACCTATGAAACCGATGGGCGCGGGAAGTTTCGCGAGGAGCCGGCGTCGGGCGAATGGAAGGAGCGCGTCACCCAACTGCATCGTGAATTGATCGAACTGATCGCGGAATCGGACGACGACTTGCTGAACAAATTTTTCGAGCAAGGCTCGCTCTCGGAGGAAGAATTGCGGGCGGACATACACGCCGCGGTGCAAAAGCAGGCGTTGATCCCGCTCTTCTGCACCTCGGCGACTTCGAACGTCGGGGTTGCGCGTTTGCTCGATTTTATTGCGAAATACGGTTCCTCACCGGTCGATCACGAGAAGGTCGATGCAGAAGACGCGCGCAGCGGTGCCGAGGTCGAAGTGGGACTCGGCGGCACTGAGCCGGTGCTGCAGGTCTTCAAGACGATGAACGAAGAACACTTCGGCGAGCTTTCGTTCTTCCGGATTTATGCCGGCCAGATCAAGACCGGCGGCGACGCGTTCAACGCCAACCGCAACATCACAGAACGCATCGGGCAGGTTTTTCTGCTCAACGGCCAGACGCGCGAGACGGTGTCACATCTTGGCGCGGGCGACATTGGCGCGACCGTGAAACTCAAGAACACGCACACCGGCGACACGCTTTGCGGGTCGAATCATCCCATAAAGCTGCCCGTGCCGGAATATCCGCGCCCGAACATTCACGCCGCCCTGGAACCCGAGGCGAAAGGTGAAGAGGACAAAATGGCGGCGGGGCTCGCCACCCTCCACAACGAAGATCCGGCGTTTCTTTTTCGCGCCGATCCCGAGTTGCACCAGACGATCGTTTCCGCGCAGGGCGAGCTGCATCTGGAAGTGATCGCGGAACGACTGCGGCGGCGGTTCCACCTTCATTTCAACCTGATCGAGCCGCGGGTGCCGTATCGCGAAACCATTCGAGGGCGGGCCGAGCACAGGTATCGGCACAAGAAGCAAACCGGCGGCGCGGGGCAATTCGCGGAAGTCGAGCTCAAGCTCGCGCCCGCGCCGCGCGATTCCGGGATTGCGTTCAGCGAATCACTTTCCGGCCAGTGTGTGGACCGCGTCTTCGTGCCGTCGGTCGAGCGTGGGATCGAGAACGCGTGCGCGGAAGGAATTCTCGCCGGCTGTCGGGTGGTGGACGTGGAGGCGAATTTTTTCGACGGCAAGATGCACCCGGTGGACTCGAAGGACATCGCCTTCCAGGTCGCGGGCTACTGGGCGTTCAAAGAAGCGTTCCTGAAAGCGCGGCCCTGTCTGCTCGAGCCGATCAACTCGGTCGAGGTCCGGATTCCCGAAGATTGCATGGGCAAAGTGGTGGGCGATCTCTCGAGCCGTCGCGGGAGAATCGTCGGCACGGATGTGGATGGACAATTTCAGATCGTGCGGGCGGAGGTTCCCGCGATGGAACTTTACCGCTACGCGAGCATTCTGCGGTCGCTCACGGGCGGACGCGGCGTTCACTCGGAGGAATTCAGCCGCTACGAACAGATGCCGCACGAGATCGAGCAGCGGGTGATCGAGGCAGCGAGAAAGGCGCGAGCCGGCAACGGCGGCGCGGGGGGCTGACATCGCCGGCAGGCGCGCAAAGCCTCGAGGCGCGGCCGCCAACTTCGACTCCGGGGATTCTGTATTGCAGAAGACTGCCTAACGAATACAATGCGGTCAGATTCTGAGCCCGTCTCAGCAAATAACGATTCATCGGTAGCTGGCCTGGTCTGGCGCTTAGTGCGTTTAACTTCTAAATAGCCGGCAACGCCGCGTCGTCGCGGAGCGCTTTTGTCTTCGTTGACCCAAGCAAGGCCGATTGGATTGCGATTCGAACGCTAAAAACGTGCTCGAATTCGCGAGTGCGGAATTGTGTCCCGGAAAGGAAGTTGGTCAATGCGCGGACCAGGCGCAGTCCTATGCCAGTTCCGGCAACCGCCGCCTTCCCGTCTGCCATCACGTTGGTAATGCAAACAATGATCCGGCCTGGCCGACGCGACGAGCGAGCGGTGAGTCGAGCCCTGCCCGCCCCATGGCGCAGCGCATTGCCCAGGAGGTTGTGCAGGATCTGTCGGAGCAATTCGGGATCGGAGTTGCAAGCCAGGCCTGATTGGGCACGCCACTCCAATGTGATGGCGCGTTCGGCAGCTAGTAATGTATAACCCTCGCGCAGATCATCCAGCAAAGCCGTGAGATCAAGGCGGGCGATCTGCACTTCCAATTTTCCGCCCTCGGCCTTGGCTGCGAGGAGTGAGCGCTCCACCAGTTGCGAGAGACGGCCGATTTGCTCCTGCATCTCCTCGGAGAGCTCTACCGGCATATCTGGCGCGGCGGATTCCAGCCGCATGCGCAGGAGAGTGAGCGGAGTGCGCAGCTCATGCGCAACGCGAGCGGAAAACTCCGCCATTTCTCCGTAGGAGCGACCTAGCCGGCCCAGCAGTTCGTTAATGTGCTGAACGAGCAGGGTTAGTTCCGGGTCCTTTCCCTGGAAGCGCACGCCGCGTTCGAGCGATTGAGAATCGATCGCCGCCAATTCCCGGTTGATCCGGCGAATCGGTCGGACGGACTGAAGCGCGATGAAGTAGCCGATGCCAAGACTTCCGACCAAGATCGGAACCCCGAGCCACAACCAAACCTTGACCAACTCTCCCAGAATGTCGGCGACCTCTTCATTCGTATAGCTGCCATGGATCACCCATTCGGCGAACTTAGGATGCGAACGATCCCAGCGATCTTTGCGGAGCTCTTCGTCCAGGTGCTGGTGCGCACTGAGGACAAGCACGGCGGCCAGGGCGAGAACCGAGAACGCATACCATAGCGCGACTTTCAGCCGGAAGTTCAAGTGCCTTCCTCTCTGAGGGCGAAGCCTATTCCGCGTAGCGTCTGAATAAGCGGCTTGCAGCCCGGCAGGTCTACTTTCTTGCGAAGATAGTTCACATAAACGTTGAGCACGTTGGTGCCGGAATCGAAGTATTGGTCCCAGACCCGCTCGGCCAAAGATGCTTTCGAGACCGGACGCGGCGAGGCCTCCGCCAACACTTCGAGCAAGGAGAACTCGCGATTGGTGAGCGGTATCTCCCGGCCGGCGCGGCGAGCGACTCGTCCACGGAGGTCGATCTCCAGATCCGCCACCCGCAGGACCATCTCCATCTCGGGCCGCGACCGGCGCTGAAGGGCTCGGAGCCGGGCAAGGAGTTCCTCCGTGGAGTAAGGCTTCACGATGTAGTCATCCGCTCCCGCATCGAGTCCGCTCACCTTGTCCCGGACTTCGCCTCGCGCGGTCGCCAGCGGTCCCGGAACCACGCAGCCTGCTGCGCGCGCCACCCGGGTCACACTCACGCCGTCCCGACCTGGCATTGTGATGTCCAGTACGGCAGCGTCGTAGGCATTTTCCTGCAACAACCAGAGTGCTTCCTCGCCGTCGCCGGTGCCGTCGACCACGTGACCCGCTGCGCGCAGAGCGCTGACGACGTGAGCGCGGACCTTCTTGTCATCTTCGGCCACGAGAATTCGCATTCCGGAAAGGTTAACCGAGGCCGTGCTCTGCCGCGAACACTCACTTCGCCGGTTAAGGAGTGGTTCTAATCATCGTCAGTCTCTTCCCCTTTGGGCCGGGCTTTCGGGGCCAGCGGAACGGCGGTGGAACTCCCGGCAGCGGTGTTGATGCCGACGCCGTGCTTGTAAACGAGCTGGCCTCCGTAATGTCCCGTCGCTGCCACACAATAACTCGCGCTCAGCGCCACCAGGGCGGCTGCGACCGCCAACGTTTTTCTGGTGACCGGGAACCGCGATACTCCGGCCGCGCCAATCGCGAGTAGCGCCGCGAGAATGGAGACATTTCTGGTCCGCTCGGCCCACTCCTCATGTTGGTCGAGGATTTGCTCGGCTTGCTCGGAGATGTTTCCGACTATTTCCTGCTCGTTGCCCCCGGTCCATGTCGCAGCGACAGCCCCGGCAGCTCCGGTTAGAAGGAGACCGGCGGCAAGCCACGGCAGATGCCAGCGACGCACGAAGACCGCTGCGACCGCCACCATCGTCCCGATGAGGATCAGGACGATGGGGAGGTGAACAATGGCGGGGTGAATTGGGCTAGGCATAGGGATCATGGCGAGGATGCTCAACTGATCTCCTTGTATTCGTCGCGGCTCTTGCGGCACGAAGGGCACTTCTTCGCTGGCAACTCAGTCAGTGTCATGCCGCAGACTTGGCAGACGTAATAGTTCACACTGGCATTTTTGCCGAGGGTATCGAGGGCCTGCTGGTAGAGCTTCGCGTGTTCGGCTTCAGCGGCGGCGGCAAATTGCAGCGTCCGCATCGCCGGAGTAGCGTCGTCCGCTTTCGCGGTCGCGAGGAACTGGGGGTACATCGTGTCCCGTTCATAGGTCTCGCCCTTGATGGAGGCTTTAAGGTTATCGGCTGTCGTGCCGGGCGTGACCGGCTCCAGCTGGAAGGTCGCGACTGTGCCGCCGAGTTCAACGATCGTCGTTTTGTGCGTGTTGCGGTGAACCGTCTCAGCCGCAGACGCCGCACGGAAGAGCTTGGCGACTTGCGGGTAGCCTTCGCTTGCCGCTTTCTCGGCGAAGATCGCGTAGCGGTTGGCCGCGTTGGATTCGCCCTGATAGGCGGTGTTCAGATTTTGCAGGGTTTGCGGAGAGACCTTCGCCTCGGCGCCTGCCGGTAGGAGCAGGGCCAGGGCGACGGTCGCGATAGTAAGACTGATTGGAGTGATATGTTTCATAATGCGCTCAGCTTAGCGACCGGCGATTAGAAACAGAGATAGCTGGAGGTTAGACTTTCCTAATTATTGAGCCGCGTGTGCCGCCGGTCGAGCGTGGGATCGAGAACGCGTGCGCGGAAGGAATTCTCGCCGGCTGTCGGGTGGTGGACGTGGAGGCGAATTTTTTCGACGGCAAGATGCACCCGGTGGACTCGAAGGACATCGCCTTCCAGGTCGCGGGCTACTGGGCGTTCAAAGAAGCGTTCCTGAAAGCGCGGCCCTGTCTGCTCGAGCCGATCAACTCGGTCGAGGTCCGGATTCCCGAGGATTGCATGGGCAAAGTGGTGGGCGATCTCTCGAGCCGTCGCGGGAGAATCGTCGGCACGGATGTGGATGGACAATTTCAGATCGTGCGGGCGGAGGTTCCCGCGATGGAACTTTACCGCTACGCGAGCATTCTGCGGTCGCTCACGGGCGGACGCGGCGTTCACTCGGAGGAATTCAGCCGCTACGAACAGATGCCGCACGAGATCGAGCAGCGGGTGATCGAGGCAGCGAAAAAAGCGCGAGCTGGCAACGGCGGCGCGGGGGGCTGAGGTTCACTCGCAGGCGCACCGGGATCTCCGTTACTCAAAAAGGTCCGGCTCGGGACTATCGGACGGGCGGGGGGTGGCGTCGTAGAGGGCACCGTAGAGTTTGTCCAACTCGACGGGCTTCGCCAAAATCGCGATCACGCCGGAATTGGTCAGCTGGCCAGCCGGGGCCGCGGCGGTGACGAGGACGATTCGGGCCCCCGGATGTTTCGCCAGGATCATGCGCGCGGCAGTGGCGCCGTTCAGGCGTGGCAAGGCGTAATCCAGAAGGACAACATCCGGCTGGAGCCGGCTGTAGGCCTGGATCGCTTCCAGGCCGGACGCAACGACGAGCAAGACTTCGTGCCCGCAACGCTCTACCAGCCCGGCCAGGCTGTTCCCGGCGTCTTTCTGGCCGTCGGCGATGAGAACGCGCATGCGGGAAGGATGTTCGCAAAGCGGAAAACTGAAAGCTGAAAGCTAAAAGGGGAAGAATGAATGGAGCGAGTGGGGCGAGCGACATAGACGAAGCCCCGAAAGGGGTGAGGGAGCGGGATGTGACCGAATCAATGGCACCGGCAAGGGCGAGCGACATGGACGGGGCGCCGCGAGGGTAGCGGTGAGTGAACGGGATGTGAGCGAATCAAGGCAGAAGGGTGAAGTGGCGCCCTTTCGTGGAGAAATTTTCGACATTCTCTTCGGCCGAACGACCCTGGAAAAAGCTTGACCCGATGCGACGCGAGCAGTGGAGTCGGGTCTTGTCGAAGATCTGAACCAGACGGGGATGCTTTACCCTGGGGGCTCCTCTCTATTTCAGACCTGTAGCCGCAGGTAAACCTCCGGGGAACAGGAGAACTGAAATGAAAGATCGGACAGAGCTCGTTAATCAGAACGCGTCAATCGAGACGAAAATCACCAGGGTCCATTGGCGATGCATTTTGCCAGGGCTGGTGGGTGCGGTTTTCGCCTGCCTGTTATTTTTACCGACGGTAAAGGCAGTCAGCCCGCCTCCGGATGGAGGTTATGCAAATCAGAACACCGCTGAGGGCGAAGATGCACTTTTCAGTCTAACAACCGGCTCCCATAACACGGCGATCGGGTTCAATGCGCTTTTTAGTAACACGACCGGGTATGATAATACCGCGATCGGCTACAACGCTCTGCGTGATAGTACTACCGGCGGCTCCAATGTGGCGATCGGTGCGGGCACGCTTCCCTTGGACACGACCGGGGGCTTGAACACGGCGGTTGGGATACGCGCACTCAATCAAAACACCACTGGCCAGGAGAATACGGCGATTGGGTTCGAGGCACTCATAAATAACACCGCAGGCAACCTCAATGTCGGGATCGGCCCGGCTGTCGGTAGTAACCTAACGACCGGCAGCGAAAACATCTTCATAGGTCGGGGTGCCGGGTCGACTATTTCCGATGGGTCCAACAACATCGTTATCGGGAGCCCGGGACGACCAGGGGAATCCAGCACGATCCGGATCGGTTCTCAGATTCGGAAGACTTTCATCGCGGGCATCTCTGCCTCGGCCGTAAGCGGGACTTCCGTGGTAGTGAGTAATAATGGGCAACTGGGCGTCGCCCCTTCGTCGGCGCGCTACAAAACAGATCTTAAGTCAATGGGCATCGGGAGCGAGGCGGTCTTCTCGCTTAAACCGGTGACGTTTCGTTACAAGGAAGATTTGGATCCGAGCGGGGTTCCGCAGTTCGGTCTCGTGGCCGAGGAGGTGGCCAAGGTCGATCCTGACTTGGTTGTGCGCGATGAACAAGGCAAGCCATTCACCGTTCGCTACGACGCTGTGAACACGATGTTGCTCAATGAGTTTATCAAGGAGCATCGCGAGGTGCAGGAATTAAAGAAGCTGGTCTTGGAACAGCAGGCGCAGATCAAGGCGCAAACCGCCGCCCTTGAAACGCAAGCCCGCCAAATCCAGCAGGTGAGCACTCGATTGGAAGCTAGCCTTCCGGCGTTTGCCGAGGACCGAACTGACGAATAGAGGAACCGATCGGCGGGAGACGCCGCGGTTACTTGAGTTTGTAGAGCTCGGCCAGGGCGGTGCCGTGGTCCTGGCTGTCGACCGGTGAGAGGACGGCAGTGTAGCTGCCTCTTGGGAGGTTGATCAGGATCGCTGATTCAAGGGGATCGGTGGGCGCGAGGCCGGTGTCGGCGATGTCGGCGGACTGTGTATCCTGCCAATTGTCGTTGCTCGCGAGCAGGTTTCCTTCGCCATCGAAGAGGTCGAGGCGCGGGTCGCTCAGGCCGGTCAAACCGAAGCTGGTAAGCGATGGGCCAATGGCTCGGATTAGGACGTTGACGTTATCGCCATTGCCGAGAATGAAGCCGGCGATCATGGGCTCGGCCGTGCCCTGAACCGCGCCGCGGGTGCTCATGTTGTCGAGCGCTTCCGCGATGATGGGGCTAAGGTCGTAGAGTTCGACCAGCGCGTTGCCGCTAGTGGGCTTGGGATCGCCCGGGACGGGATCGTGCCCCCGCACAATGGCGGTGTAGAGGCCCGGGGTCAGGGTCATGACGATGGCGGACTCCAAAGGGTCGTTAGGTTGGAGCCCGGTGTCCCGGATATCGGTTTCCTGGGAGTCCATCCAGTTGTCGTTGGAGGCGAGAATGGTGCCGTTGGCGTCGTAGAGGTCGAGGGTAGGGTCGGCCAGCGGGTCGAGGCCGAAGTCGGCCAGCGATGGACCGATCGCGCGCAGGAGGATTTTTCTCGATTTGGTGCCGCCAATGATGAATCCGCCGATGACGGAGGTCACGTCCTGGCCAAGGAAGGGCGGCGGGATTTCGACTCGGGTGGAAAGGTTAAGGAGGAGTGCGGCGGGCGCGGGCGCAGGGGTGAGGAAGGCGAGGAGGAGGACGATTGCGACGAGCGCTTTTTTCATGGCGTTGCGGTGATCCCGCAAGCATGAGGGGGTTAGCCGGCGGTGCGAACACCGTTACCTTTCGTATCACCTATCCACCTCCGCGGCGGCGGAGTCAACCGGGAGAAGAAAGCAGAAAGCAGAAAGCAGAAAGCAGAAAGCAGAAGGATGAAGGCGGATGAATGCACTCCAAAGCAAAGGAAGGAGGCGGAGGGTCGGCCTTTTGAGCAACTAGCGTATGCGCACTCCGGAGACGCTGGTGTAACCGGACGAGGGGTGAGTGGGGGGCGGAGTTACGACCCGGACGAAGGGGGTAAAGTCAGTCTGCGCGTTGTCGCCGTTTCTCCATCGCTCGGAGTAGGAAGGCAGAGCGGCGATCACAATCCCTTCGGCACGGTTCGTGTGGTAGGCCGGGCGCGAACTCTCCTTGGTAAGCGAGGTCTCAGGACCCGCGCGCCGCGGGACCGGGTTGTTCTGGAAATAGGAGTAGGTAAGGCCGGCGAGCGGGAGAAGAAGGAGTGAAGTTTTCACCTTCGTTTCTTTCTATAAGAGAGAGAAATCTCATAACAGTGATAATCGCTTGGAGCATCAATCATTTGTTTTCGGTGGAAAAGACTCTTTGCTCCCGGGAAGTGTTTGCCGCTCTGATGGCGGCGCGCTGCGCCGCCCGGTTCGACCGCGTCTGGCCTTTGCACGTGCCAGGTAGACTCGTTAGGATCAGGCGGCTTTTGGCAGCTTTGCTTTCGCGGGTGCCATGATCTCCTTGGCGGCGCGGTTGCCGGATTCGACGCCGCCATTCATGAAGCCGGAAAAATCAGGACTGGTGTGCTCGCCGGCGAAGACAAGCTGTCCATCCAATTCGGGAGTCCCGGCTGCCTCGAGGAGGGTAGTGAACTGACCGACGAGCGGGCAGGTGTAGCTGCCTTTCATGTATTGATAGACCGGCCAGTTCATGATCGCGCGGTTGCCATCGAACTTGTCTTTGATCCCGGGGAAAATACGATTGAGTTCTTCCCGGACCTTATCGATGCGGGCAGAGGTGAAATTTTTCCCGGTCGTGCCGCCCATGAAGTTAGTCAGGATGCCGCGTGATCCCTCCTGGCCGCGGCTTGTTTCCCAGGTGGCCTGGAGCGGGAGATCGGTGAAGATGCTGCCGTTGCTCGGCGCCGGCAGGTGAACTTCCGGGTTGCGCCACCAGCGTTCGGTGAAGCCGAGCATTAGCTTCACGTTGTAGCCATAACCGAGGTGCGCGATCGATCGCTTCTTTGGCGCGCTGATTGGTAACTTATCAACGCCCTCTACTGCACGCAGCATGGTGAAGGGAAGGGTGCAGATCGCTCGGTCGTATTTGACGGTGCGGGTGCCGGCGGCGGTCGAGAAAGTGAGAACGATAACCCCGTTGCCGCTTCCAATCTTCACGAGCCGCGAACCGCGGTTGATTTTGACTTTCCTATCGAGCGCTTTCGTCAGGGCATCAGGCAGAGTGCCGCTCCCGTCTTTGATTCGTTTCGACTCGTCGCTCTCGCCATATAACTTGAAGCCATCCTCTGTATCCGGGTCGAGATAGGTGATCAGGTTCAGGGCGGATTGCTCGTCGGCGTCGCGTCCGTACTCGATGACGTAGGCGACCCGGAGCATGTCGATAACCCATGGGTCAACGCCTTTGCCGGCATCGGTGAGATACTCGGAGAGACTTAGGCGGTCGAAGGATTCGGCCTTGGCCGGGACGAGATCATCCTTTTCGTAAAGGGCGCCCTGGTCGGCTGCGAGACGGGCGGCAAAAGGCCGGAAAGCCGGGATCAGCTCTTCGTCGCGATAATATTTGCCGCCGAAATAGTAGAGATCGACGCCTTTGTCCTCTCCCTTTAGCTCCTGAATCTCGATCCCCAGCTCGCCGGCAAGGTGGATGAGGTCGGCGTGATCGCTGTCGACCAGCTCGCCCCCGAGCTCGCAAAACATCCCGTCGGCATTGAAATCGCGCTTTGTGAACATGCGGCCACCAGTCCGTTCACTCGCTTCAAAAATCTCGCAAGGCACGCCGGCCTTCTGCAGTCGATAGGCGGCAGTCAGGCCGGCAATTCCCGCCCCGAGAATTGCCACCGGGCCGCCGGGATTGCGTCCTGACCGGAGCGGTTGTTTCGCCAGGGCGGAGTAATTTATTCCGCCTGCAGCGGTCGCAAACCCGGCGACGCCGAGAAGCCGGACGAAGTCGCGGCGCGAGACCCGTCGCGCCTGTTTCAGCTCGTCGAAGAGTTGCTCTTTGTCCGGATTCGAGTTGAGCCAGTGGGCCTGCTGAACCGACTGCACGAGTTTACGAAACAGAGGAGTTCTTCCGATAGCCATTGATGGCATTCTGGAAAATCCGGACGCCGCGGCAAACTTTTTCTCGATCGCAGGGGCGACCGATCCATTTCCTTAATGAGGCAGGCGTTCGCCTAAGGAACGGTAAAAAGCAGAAAACCGGCGTGGAGCGCAGCGGTTACCGCTGCATCCCATCGCCGGTTTCTGCCGGGAGGTCAGTGGCGCGGGGCGCGCGCCGGAAGGTTATCGGCCGTTGGGCTGCCCCTTTTTCTTTTTCTTTTTGCCCTGTTGCTGGCCCTGCGCGGGGCCGCGGTTCTGGGCGGAGGCCTTTGGCGCTTTCCTAGTCATGTTGGCCTGCGGCTGTTTCCGGGCCTGTGGTTTGCGCTGGGTATTGCGCTGGGTATTGCGAGGCTGATTCGAGGCCTTCCTGGGTTGTTGCCGGTTGGCTGACTGAGTCGTTGGTTTGGACGATTTTTTAGCGCGATCCGCATTTGCCGGCTGGCGCGAACGATCTGCTCCCTGGTTGGCGTTGCCTTTCGTCTTCCGGGCGTTGGTCTGGTTGTTACCGCGCTCCCGGTTGCGGTCGTTGGCTTGTTGTCCCTGCTTGGTGCGCTGTCCGGCGCGGTTCTGTTTCTCGGCGTCAGCTTGCCTGGCGTTGTTACCGCGCTGATCGGCCCGGTTTTGCTTGTCTGGGCGAGCCTGATTCTGCCTGGCTGCGCCGGCTTGCTTGTCGCCCTTCTTGCCATTACGCCCGCCCCGGTTATTCGCGGCTGCGGCGTCAGGGGTTACCTTGCTCCGGACGGAGTTGACGGCTTCGGCGTTCGGTTTGCCTTTGTTGTTCTTGGCATGCAGGGCGGGATCTTTCTTCGCCGCCTCGACGACGGAGCGCTGCTCCTTGGTCGGCGGGACTCGATTGCCTTTTGGGATGGCTCTTTCCTTCGCGGTCGGCTGAGCTTTCACGCCGCCCGGACCGTTATAGCTGGCGCGGGTCTTGGTGGCGTTGTTGGCGAATGAGTTATTAACGTAGGTGTTGTGAATGACGGTCGTGTTTACTCGAGTCACGGCGGTGTTGTAGCGGAAGGTGTTTCCATCCCAGCGGCCGCCGTAATAGCCGTGACCGACGTAACCGAAGCCGTAATTGATGCCGCCGTAGTAGCCGATAGACGACCCCCAGTAACCGTTATTATAAAGATATCGGCCACCGCTGTATCCCCAGTATCCGGGAGTCCAGAGGAACCCGATGCGCGGTGGCAGAACCCAGATCCCGGGGACCCAGTAGTAGCCGAAATCGGAGTAGGCCCAGTAGCCCGGTGTCCAGAGATATCCGGGGCCGGGGCAGTAGGGCTGCTCGTAGACCGGGATTGGCGGCGGAGCGATGTTGATCGCAACCCCGATAGCGGCGGAGGAGGAAGACGCCAGCGGCGTCCCTGCAAAAAGCAGAGCCGCGAGCGCAACGATTGGTAGTTTGATTTTCATATGTAGCATTGGTGTTGAAACGGAGACGCGATTAAACCGCAGAGTATTCAAATTGGATTCTCCACGGGCCCTGCAAAGGTCATCGCGTCATATTGTAATCGGAATTGCGACGGAAAAGCGTGTATCTTCCCCGCAGACAGCAGATTGGTGGGATTATGGAGGGCGATCTTTTTGCTAGCATAAGGGACGTTTCAGAGGAGGGTTTCGAATGATTAAAAGCGCGCTGCCGAGTGTTGCGGCAATTTTCGCTCTTTGCGTCTCGCTGTCGGCGCAGGAGTCGACCAGCTCGAATGTGTCTAAATCACCCAGCCTCACCCTGGTGCGGGCCAGCCCAAGCACGATGGTGCAGGAGTCGGTCACCTTGAAACGGACCGGCTCATTTGGCGCGCTGAACAATCTGTGGTACGGCCGTGGCCCCCTGACGATTGGCGATGGCAGGCTCTTTTCTTTCCCGGGAACATTCGGCTGGGTGGAGGGAACTCCGGGAGATATTCTGCCTTATTTCACCCCGGAGGCACCGCTGAACGTCAATCCAGAGAACACGCTGGCCCGCGAACCTGGGCCCAAGTCGTTCGATCTCTTTCGCAAGCCTGACTACGCCGGTGGAGAGGTGGGGTTTTTCTTTGGGAAATCGATCGGCGGCAAATATAGCCGACAGGTTGAGGCCGGATACATCCTCGGCCAGATCATCGAGGGGAACACTCAGATCACGGTCGGCGCATCATACGGGCACGAGAGCGGGAAGGCCCCGCGCGTCATCGGGCGTTGAATCGCTAATGGCTGATCGGCCGATTTATTAAGGCTTGTCTTTCCCTGGCATCACGGTGGCCTGCCACGCGACGGCCTGCCATTTGCCGTCGCGTTTCAGGAAGGTGCCGGTGTTAAGATAATTGTTGACCGTTTTTTTCCCGTCTTTCTCGGTCGTCCCGACAAGCCGAAAGGCAACAATCGCCGTCCCGCCGTACTGCTGGATGCGAATGTCCTCCGCAGTAAAGACCGTCGCCTCGTCTCCCGGTTTGGCCGGCGTTTCGGAGCGCACTTCCTTCATGATCGCGGGCTTGCCTTTGCGTTCGCCTTTGGAGGTCGTGTAGATCAAATCGTCGGCCCAAAAAAGATCGTGGATCGCGGCGTCATTACGGCTCGCCCCGGCAAGAAAATCCTGGAGGAGCTTGGTCAGCTCGGGCGCATCGGTGGCCGGGGATGCGGTCTGGGCACGGAGCCCGCAGGGAATGGAGAGGCATAACGCGGCCAGCAGAAGAGGTCGTTTCATATTACGAAGTGATCGGTGCTGGGTGACCAGTGACAAGAAAAAAGTCGCGAGTGGGTCGGCAAGATTTCACTCACTCTTTTTTTCTTCGCCTGGCTTCTCGGTGAGAGAGCCAGAGGCAAATGAGAGCGAAGGCAATCATGACCGCGCCCCAGATGAGATTGATGTTAATGCCTAACGACCGGGCGTCGGTTGCCGGTGTGGCGCGGAGCCCGGCGATGAGGAGGAGCAGGCCGAGGACAGCAAAAAGCCAGCCCAAGGGAAGACGAAGATCAAAGAAGCGCATGACGTTTCACCAGAAAATGATGTTCAAAATGAGCGCCATGAGCAGGACGACCACTGCGAGCGCCGCCGGTCGTTTGTACCAGACGACGCCGTGCTCGATTGTGCGCGGGGTGAGAGAGTGAACCAGGCCGGTCAGTTGCGCGTCGGTTTTCTGCTGGCGAGTGAGCAACGAAATTACGATCGTGACGACGAAACAGGTGGTCCAGGCGAAGATTGCCGTCCAAAAATTCTGCGCCATCTCGCTCGGATAAATGTGTAGGACGTGTCCGAGCCAGCCGCCTTTGGCGAGCGAGATCGCGCCGTGCGGTTGGGTGAGCCCATGATGAAAGGCGGCGGCGAGAATCCCGCTGACGAGGCCAAAAAAGGCGGCATGCCCGGTTGTGCGCCGCCAAAACATCCCGAGGAGAAAAGTGGCGAAAAGCGGTGCGTTGACGAAAGCAAAGACGAGCTGGAGCAGGTCCATGATGTTGTTGAATTGGGCCGCGAAATAGGCCGCCCCGACACTGACCGCAATCCCGACAACCGTCGCAGCGCGCCCCATCCAGAGAAGGGCGGCGTCCTTCGCCTTGGGGCGCAGATAGGCCTGGTAGATGTCATAGGTCCAGACGGTGTTGAAGGCGGTCACATTCCCAGCCATCCCGGACATGAAAGAAGCCATCAAAGCCGTGAGCCCAAGACCGAGAATGCCCGAGGGGAAGTAATGGCCGAGCATCATCGGAACGACGAGGTCGAAATTCGGCGAGCCATCAGGCTTTGCGGGCAACGCAAAGCCGCTCGTCCCGTGGTGCTGAGTGAGCGCGACGGCGATCATTCCCGGTAGAATAACGAGAAAAGGAAAAAACATTTTCGGGACGGCGGCGACGAGCGGAGTGCGCCGCGCAGCGCCCATCGATTCCGCGGCCATGGCGCGCTGCATGACGAGAAAATCGGTGCACCAATAGCCAAAGGAGAGGACAAAGCCGAGCCCCATCAGCATACCGAACCACTCCACACCCATCGGATTGGCCGAGGCGCTACCCATGAATTTCCACGAATTAGTAAACGCGCCGGGCGCGTAACCCTGTGCGACCGACACCTCCGCGAGGCGCGCCTGCAACCCGCTCCAGCCGCCCACATCGCGCAGCCCGAGAAAGACGAGCGGCGCGAAACCGGCTACGATGAGAAAGAACTGCATGACCTCGTTGTAGATCGCGGAGGTCAGCCCGCCTAACGAGATGTAGAGGAGGACGATGATAGCGCAGAGCCAGACGCTGATATTGAAATCCCAGCCGAGGAGAAGATTCAAAAGCAGCGCCATGGCATACATGGAAATCCCGGAGGAAAAAATGGTCATGGCCGCGAAGGTGCAGGCGTTGAGCGCGCGCGTTTTTTCGTCGAAGCGCATCTTGAGATACTCGGGCACGGAGCGCGCCTTCGAGCCGTAGTAGAAGGGCATCATGAAAATCGCGACGAAGACCATCGCCGGAATCGCGCCTACCCAGTAGAAATGGCTCGTCATGATGCCGTATTTGGCGCCCGATGCGGCCATCCCGATGACTTCCTGCGCGCCGAGATTGGCGGAGAGAAAGGCGAGACCGGCGACCCAGGTGGGAATCAAACGACCGGAGAGAAAAAAATCGGTGCTCGTGCGCATCTGTCGCTTGAGCACGAACCCGATCCCGAGAACGAAAACGAAATAGACGATCAGAATTGCGCCGTCGATCAGACCGAGGTGAATCCGTTCCATTGCAAATCAGAGCGGACGTGTCTTCTCGTGCGGCATTCTTTCCGACACCATTTCGCGGAGTCTGCGCAACGTGGAAAGAATACGCACGCCAAAAATGTGGGGTGATTCCTGGCGCCCGCTCCGCGCTTCTCTGCTATCGAAGCCGACGCAGAAAGGTCGCCTTCAAATTGGCACGGAATTCGCAGCATGAAGACGGTATGGCGAGGAGGATCGTAGTTGCATGTCGCGAGGGATTTGAGGCTACGATTCGCGCTTGCGGGGAAGCGCTCTCCCTCGCCGTCATCTTCGTCCTCGCGCTCGCCCCGGTCGCGGGGGCGGTTGCGGTCAGCTATGTTCTCCCGAGTTGGGTGATGGTGACGGCGATTCTCGGTGCGGTGGGTCTGGGCGCAGTCGCTTTCGGGCGTCTCGGCAACGCGTCAGGCGAAGCGGTCGAGCGTGCCGAGGTTACGCCGCTCAGCGAGGAAAACGATCCGGAGCGTCTCGAAGTCACGACTCCTCCCTCGGTTCGAAGAACGAATGAGCTGGTGAGCTTCCACGACTTCAATCCCGCACGAAGTCGGTTTGATCACTGGTAATCGCAGACTGTCGCGCGAGTCAGGTAAATGCCGCCGGATCGGCGAGAGTTTCAATCGCGCAACCCGCGACCAGCATTTGCCAAATCACGGTGATCCTGTTGGCGGCTTTCCAGTTAGTGTTCCGAACACCATGAAACGTAATGAACCTGTCTCCAAAATCATGACCACCAAGCTCGTCACCGTGCATCAGGGCGAGCCGATCTCGAAAGTCCGCGAGCTGATCCGCGAGCACGGCATCCAACACATCCCGGTCGTCAGCGGGCCGAAGCTGGTTGGAATTATCAGCCATTCCGATGTCCTGCGCGTGAGCTTCGGCGAGGCCTTCCAGACCGACGAGCGCGCCGTCGACGCGACACTCGATCACACCATGACACTCGAGCAACTCATGCAGAAAGATCCCGTTTCCGTCCGCGAAAACGCCCCGATCCGCGAGGCGGCCGAAGTTCTGGTGCGGGGAAATTTCCACTCTCTCCCGGTCGTGAGTGACGGCCAGAAGCTGGTCGGCCTGATCACGTCAACGGACTTGATTCGCTACCTGCTCGCGCAGTTTTGAAGCGGATCAGGCCTGGCGAGAGATAGAGGCGGAAGATGAAAAAAATCGCGGTTCTCACCAGCGGCGGCGATGCGCCAGGAATGAACGCGGCGATTCGGGCCGTGACGCGCTTTGCTCTCGCCCAAGGCGCGGAGACGGTCGGGGTCAGGCAGGGTTACGCGGGCTTGGTGCGGGGCGATTTCATTCCGCTGAGCGCGCGCAGGGTTGGCGGAATCATTCAACGCGGAGGGACGATTCTGGGCAGCGCGCGTTGCCAGGAGTTCAGGACGGAAGCCGGAGTGGCCCGCGCGGTCGAAGGTCTGTGCGCGCAGAGCATCGAGGGCCTCGTCGTGATCGGTGGCAATGGCACCCAGGCCGGCGCGCGCGATCTCGCAGCCCGGGGATTTCCGGTTGTCGGCGTCGCCTCCACGATCGACAACGATCTGGTCGGTTCAGATACAACCGTGGGCGTGGATACGGCGCTGAACATTGCCTTGGAATCGATCGACCGCCTCAAAGTCACCGCCGCGTCGCATCAGCGCGCTTTCCTCATCGAGGTGATGGGCCGCGACTGTGGCTATCTCGCGATGGTCGCCGGGCTCGCCGGCGGGGTCGATGCGATCGTAATTCCGGAGCTGGAAGACGAACCCGAAGAAGTCGCACAAAAACTGCGCGCGGCCTATGAACGCGGGAAAACCCACGCGCTCGCGGTGGTCGCCGAGGGCGCCAGGAATAACGCCGGCCGGCTGGAAGATTATTTCCGGCAACATCGTGACCGGCTCAATTTTGAACTGCGAGTGACCAAGCTCGGACACGTCCAGCGCGGCGGCACGCCCACCGCCTACGATCGCCTGCTCGCGACTCGGCTCGGCGTAGGGGCGACGGAGCGCCTCCTCCGCGGTGAGCACGGGGTTCTTGTCGGGTGGATCGCCGCCGCCATCGCCGCAACTCCATTGCAAGAGGTCGCCGGTGCGAAAAAAACGCTCGATTTGAGTCCGCTGCATCTCGCCCGAATCCTGGCGAGGTGAGGATACTTCGTCGCGTCGTTCCCAACTCAAGGTGCCGTTTCGCAAAGCGCCGGACATGACCTGGGTGGGGGAGGCGCAATTTTCGCCGTGCAAATGCCAATATCGGGCGAGCCCCGCGAAATTCAGGAGCTATGGGTGAGGACACACTTAACCAAGGAGACTTATGATTCTAAACGTCGGCGAATACATTCATATCATTCATCGCCCGCTTTTTCAGGACGACGTGCGGCGCCATTTCGTGGGCACGGTGGAAGGCCACGAGGAGTCACTCGTCCGCGTGAAAGGCTATCTCTTCGCGCTCGACCCCAAGAGCAAAGAATTCGTCCGGCGAGAGCAGCTTCGCATCCGGATCGTCTCCTTGGACGACGCCGTAATCGTAAATGTCCTGCCCGCACGGGTCGAGATCGATAAGATCACCTACCAGCACCGGCCCGATGGGGATATTATGGTGACCGACGGAAGCGACTGGCATTTGGACATCACGCATCTGTGAGGCCGCGGCCGGCTGCAAGAGAAGCCACCTCGCTTGTGCGTTGCGCAACCGATGAGAGGCGAGCTATTTTCAGCGTACGAGATATGGTGCGGGCATGAAGAGACCTGCCGCCAGCGCGAAGCCATCTAAGCGCCCGAGGAAAGAGCAGGGGTCCGGGCGCAAAATCGTCGTCTCAAGCATCCTGGTGCCGACCGATTTTTCCGCGATCTCGCGCAAGGCGCTGGAATATGCCTGCACCTTGGGGACCGCATTTGGCGCCACCCTGCATTTGTTGCACGTCAACGACCTCGCCGTGGAAGCGCCGGACCTGGCTCCGCTTTTTCCTTCCAATCGAGAGATAAAGACAAAATTACTGCAACAACTGGAGTCCATCGCCGCCAAGGTTTCGCTGCCCACTCGCGGGTTACGCTGTCATGTCCGCGCCGGAAAAGCGTTCCAGGAAGTTTGCCAGGCCGCCTGCGCCCTCGCCGCCGATCTGATTATCACCGCGACCCACGGATACAGCGGAATCAGCCGGATTTTGCTCGGCGGCACCACCGAACGGATCGTACAACATTCGCCCTGCCCCGTCCTTGTCGTCCGCGAGCATGAGCGGGAATTTGTCGCAGCGCGCGGGCGCGAGAGAGAGCGCGATCGCAGATGCGTGCGCCTCGACCGCATCATTGTGCCGACGGACTTCTCTGACTATTCGCATCCCGCGCTCCGCTACGCGCTCTCCTTTGCGAAACAATTCGGAGCGGAACTGATGCTATTGCACGCTGTCTATCCGCATTACTACGTCACCAACCCCGACTATTTCTCTTCCGATTACGGACCGTTGCTCGATGAGGCTCGGCGATCGGCGAAAAGCGACATGGCCAACCTGGTGCGAGCCACTTCTTTCGGCGATGTCCCATTCAAAACCCGCATCGAAGAAGGCCACCCGGTCCAGAACATCCTCGAGGTCGCTGCAGACTGGGCCGCAGATCTGATCGTCACCTCGACTCATGGCCGCACCGGCCTGGCGCACGTCCTTATCGGAAGCACCGCGGAGCAGGTTGTGCGATATGCCAAATGCCCGGTTCTGGTAATTCCTCGCCGCAAAGACGGCTGAGCGATCGATGTTTGATCGCGCCTATTAAGTTAGGAAGCGACCGGCGCGCATGACCGGCTCGCCGTCGAACCAGATATCGAAATCGCGCCCGACGCAGTCGATATGGGAATGGGAAAGCCAATTCGCGCCGGTGTGCTCGCCGTAGGGATCGCCGAAGGCAATATGAACGGCGGGAATTTTCTCATCCTGCAAAATGTTTCCAATGACTTGAGTGCAGGCAAAGTTGGTTCCGATGGCAAACTCACCCACCCGATTGCTATTCTCATCGGTGCTGGTGTAGCGGAGAAAATCGTCCCGCAAATCCTTGTTCTCGGATTTGAGCGAACGAATGCGACTGTTCTCCACTTCGATCGTGAGCGGGGCCGCTTTCAGATCGCCGTAGCGTTCGCAGAGATAATCACCGACCACACCGTCCACGACAAAGACGCCGTTTGTGTTCAGCGGCGAGGTCAGAATCTCGCCACCCGGCAGGTTGCCCCATTTTTCTTGCTGGATAATTCCGCTCGTCTTGAGCCATTTCAGTTCCGGCGAGAACTCGGCTTCGAAATCAGTGCCGGCCGGAGTCCGGCAGGTGATGCGACCCGCCGCGCGCGCGCGTTCCACGAGGCGCTGGCTAAACGCATCGATCTGGCCGAAATCGGCCCGCATGCCCTCGCACATGATCGCGCGGGTGATGTTCACCATGTGGGCATGGCGAATGCGATAGTTGTTCACGACGCTGGTGACCTGGGTGCGGGAGCCGAGCTCATCGGGCAGCGAACGCGCGGCGAAGATTGACGCTTGCGAGGTGGCGAGGTCTTCCAGGATTGGCTCGGGCACGAATTTGAGCGGACGGCGAGCGTGATGCTCAAGCACAAACAAACTGTAGGCAGCTCCCACTTTTTCCACCTCCGCCTGAAGCGCGGCCGCGATCTCGCGAGTGGTCTCATCGGTGATGATGGTGATCCGCTCCTGCGGTTGCAGGCGCAAACAAACGTGGATGGCGTTGCGGGCGCCAGGAATCAGTTCGGGATCGATTGGATGCGGATACGATCGGTCGGGCATGAGAAGCGAATAGTCACAATGGCACGAGCATGCAGATTCGTCGCGACATTGCCTTCTGGTCGCGCCTGCAATCTCTGTTTACACTTCTGCAGTCATGACTCTGCGTGAGCAAGCGATAGAGGAATATCACGATTTGCTTCGGGCGGACGCCGGTTTGTCGCAGGCCATTTTCGAAAAATTTCGCGCTGGGATGCGGAGGGACCTCCTCGTTTATGGCGACCGTCCCCTTGGAGTGGCGCTGCGCCCGCATTTGCTGGAGGAAAAACAGTTCCAACTCCTGGCGAAGAGAGCGGAGTTGGTCGCCGCGGCCTTGGAAAAGGTCGCCGCTGCGGCGATCCAATCTCCCGCGGTCATGGACGACCTGGGCCTGACGGAGAAAGAGCGAGAGCTCGCGCTCATTGAACCAGGATTGTCGGTCGTGTCGATCACCAGTCGGATGGATGGATTCGTCCACGGCGAGGAGATCAAATTCGTGGAATACAACGCGGAAAATCCATCCAGCCTCTCCGACCAGGAGGGATTGAACCGGCTGCTCTTTGAGCTTCCAGAGATGACCACTTTTGCGGAGCGCCATCGGCTCCGGCAGTTCTCACCAGTGGAAAAAATGCTCGAAACGCTGCTCGCGACTTACCGGGAATGGGGCGGCGCCGGCCGGCCCAACATTGCTATCATCGACTGGAAGAATCTGCCGACCGCGAACGAATTTATCCTGCTCCAAAAACACTTCGTAGCCCATGGTCTGCGCGCGATTATCTGTTCGCCCGACGAGCTTACTTATGAAGGCGGCAAATTGCGTTGCGGCGATTTCGCGATCGACCTCGCCTACAAGCGGGTCATCATCCACGAATTGCTCGCGAATCCCGAGCAGGCCGAGCCGCTCGTTCGCGCTTATCGAGATCATGCGGTCTGCCTGGTGAATCCATTTTGCTGCAAGATCATCCACAAAAAAGCGAGCTTCGAGCTGCTGACGGACGAAGCGCGCGCCGGCTGGTTTAGCGCGGATGAGCGGGAGGCGATTCGCGAATCCGTTCCCTGGACTCGACGTTTGCGAGAGCGACGGACTACCGTCCGGGGCCGCCCGATCGATCTGGTTAAATTCGTTAGGCAGGAGCGCGCTCGCCTCATTCTCAAACCTAACGACGACTATGGCGGACATGGTCTTTACCTCGGTGCGCGGCTCAGCGAGAGCGAGTGGGATGAGGCCATCGGCGCGGCCCTGGGAGCGGAGTATGTCGTGCAGGAGGCGGTCGATTTATACCCGGAAGAGTTTCCCATCTTCAACGAAACCGGGTGGAGCTTCCAGCCCATGTTCGTCGATACAAACCCCTTTCTTTTTCGCGGAGAAGCCTGCGGCGCGTTGGTTCGGTTGTCGCATTCGCCGGTCGTGAATGTCAGCTCTGGGGGCGGCGAGACCGGGTTCTTTGTCCTCGAGTCGGAGGATGCCCGCACTCCCGAGAGAACCTGACGGGCGCGCGAAATCTGCCTTCGCGTCGTTGAATAGGCGATGCGGGTTATGGGAGGAACATTATCCGATTCCGCGCAGCGCAGCAGTGGCGCCGCCGCTGGTTGCCTGGATTGGCTCCGGTGAGGAATGATCTCATCACTTTTCAAGACCTCGACCGGGAACGGAATCGTCTTGATCACCGGTGACCAGTGATCGTATCACCTCCGCCGGAGTCCAGCCGTTGCCACGCCAGATTGCGGCGATTTTCCCCCCGGGATCGATCAGCGCGGTCGCGAGACTGTGGTTGATCGTGCCGGACTCGGACTGGACGAGGACGGAAAATCCTTTCGTTAGGCGCTGAATTTCCGCCGGCTGACCGGTCGCGAAAGTCCAAAGGGCGAAGTCAGCGCCGGCATGCTGTCCGTATTCCTTCAGGATTTCCGGCGTGTCATGCTCGGGATCGAACGAAATGCTGAGCAGGCGTGTGCCGGCCAGCGAACCGGAGGCGGATTCGATCGCCTTTTGCAGATCGGCAAAATTCGACGACATCCGCGGACAAAAATTCGGAACCGGACAGCGTGTGAAGATGAAGGTTACCACGAAGGGGTGACCGCGAAATGTTTCGAGCGTGACCGGTTTTCCGTCCTGGTCGGTGAGCATGAAGCCCGGCATGATGTCGCCTTCGTGCAGGCGCTCTCGCGCGCCGGTCGCCGTTTGCGGTGGAGACACCGAAGCGTGCATCGGCAGGTGGAGTTCACTGGCCTCGATCTTCCGCACCCGATCAATCCACGAGTCGCGCCGGGTCACGTTTAGCCGAAAGGCAATGGAGTCACCCAGTTTCAGATCCGCGATCTCGTTCTCGTCGCGCACCTCGAACGGCATCGTCATCGACGGCATGAAGCCGGGAATGTCTTGGTGTTCGATGTCGAGCGTTTTGTGATTGAGTGGGAGCCCGCGCACGAGACCGCGCACCTCGTATCGAGAGGGGGCTTTTTCGGCGGGCTCTGATTTTTTTCCGCAGCCGACGCTGAGCAAAGCGAGACCGGGAAGGAGCGCAACCCGTGCGGTCCAAACCACCGGAATGAGTCGGAAAAAACGAGTGATATCCATGCCTGCAATATGGCGAAGGAATCACCACCAACCTTGATTTGGATCAAGGCCCAACCTTTTGCGCCGCCACAAAGTGCAGCCATGAGAAACAAGTTCAGCGTCACAATCCTAATCGCCGTTCTCGGTTGCAGTGCGCTCCTCTCTTCGAGCTGTTCGCGCGCGCCGGTGGCGCCGCCCAAGACGGTCTCGGTCAATGCCGACGACAAAATGAAGTACGACCTGACGGCCTTCGAGGTCTCGCCGGGCCAGCAGGTCATTGTCACATTCAAAAACGTTGGTACGACGCCGAAGTTTTCGATGGGGCACAATTTTGTCCTGCTCGATAAGACGGTGAACACCGGGAACGTGCAGGTGTTTCTGGACAAGGCTTCGGTCGAGGCCTCCCACGATTACGTTCCGCCGGGCGCGAAGGAAGTGCTCGCGCATTCCAAACTGCTCGGGCCGGGCGAAACCGACACGGTGACTTTCAACGCTCCGTTCGTTCCCGGCGAATTCATCTACCTCTGCTCCTTCCCGGGGCACTACGCCCAGGGGACCAAAGGCATCATGACCGTGAAGCGCTGATCTTTCACAACTCCGGAGAAACCCAAATGAAAATCCACACTCTGAAATTATTACCCGCCGTCATTCTGGCCGTGCTCGCGCTCCTGCCAAGCGCCTGTAACAAAAGCGGCAGCAACGGCAATGCCCAGATGAGTAGCGACGATGCAAAGAACGCACAGGCCTCTTACGTCCCGCCGGGGCAGAAGGATGAGTATTATCTTTTCTATTCCGGCGGTCACTCGGGACAGGTCTTTGTCGCCGGCATCCCATCGATGCGTCACATCTCGACCATTCCTGTCTTCTCGCCCTACTCCGGGACGGGATACGGTTACGATGTCGAAACGAAAAAGATGATGGGCGACTACACCTGGGGTGATGTCCATCACCCGGGTCTCTCGCAAACCAAAAGCGAGTACGACGGCCGCTGGCTCTTCGTAAACGACAACGCCAATAATCGTGTCGCGCGGATCGATCTGCGCGATTTCAAGACGAAGGAAATTTTCGGCCCGATCCCGAACTCGATGGGCAACCATGGTTCGTCCTTCGTGACCGAGAACACCGAATACATCCTGGTGGCGACGCGCTTCTCGGTGCCGCTGCCGAAAGGTCGCGTGGCAGATCCGAATGATTACGCGACCCAATTCAACGGCATGGTCAGCGGCATCAAAGTTGATCCGCAAACCGGCAAGATGGCGGTTGGCTGGCAAATCCTGACCCCGCCCTTCGATTGGGATCTTGGCTCAACCGGCAAAGGTCCGAGCAGCGGCTGGGCCTTCTGGACCTCCTATAACTCCGAGATGGCGCACACCGTTCTCGAAACCAACGCCTCGCAGAAAGATCGCGATCTCGCCGCGGTCGTGAATTGGCGTGCGGCCGAGAAGGCGGTGGCCGATGGCCAGGCTACGATGATGGACGGCGTGCCGGTGCTCGATCCGGCGAAGACGCCCGGCGTTCTCTACTTCGTAGCGATCGCGAAATCGCCGCATGGAATGGATGTCGATCCGACCGGCAAATGGATCGTCGCCGGCGGAAAACTTCAGCCGACAACGACCGTTTTGAACTTCGAGAAAATTCAAAATGCGATCGCGAAGAAGGATTTTGAAGGCGAGTTCCGCGGGGTGCCGATCTTGAAACACGACGACGTCGTGGAAGGCGAGGTGCCGGTCGGTCTCGGCCCGTTGCACACGCAATACGATGGTCTCGGCAACGCCTACACCTCACTCTTCATCGATTCGCAGGTGGCGAAATGGAAAATGCCGCCCTGGAGCGACGAGGAGAAGAAAGATCTCTCCAAAGTCGTGCTCGATAAAATCCCCGTGCACTACAGCATCGGTCACCTCGTCGTCGCCGGCAGCGACACGATGCATCCCTACGGCAAATGGCTCGTCGCCATGAACAAGCTCTCCAAAGGCCGTCACCTCAACGTCGGTCCTTCGCAGCCGGAAGACAGCCAGCTCATCGATATTACCGGCGCGAAAATGAAAATGGTTTACGAGGCGTTCGCCGAACCGGAGCCGCACTTCGCGCAAATCCTAAAGGCGGACAAAATCCAGCCGATCGAAGTTTATCCGAAGGACGAGAGCAAGGATCCGAACGCGGTCTGGGACTCGGAGCATGCGGGTCAAACGCGCAGCGGCAACGAAGTCGACGTGAAAGTCACCGCCATCCGCAGTCGCTTTGTGCCCGATCGGATCGACGCCAAAGTCGGTGACACCCTCACGGTGCACGTGACCAACATCGAGCAGTCGCCCGATATGATTCACGGCTTCGGGTTGGTCGAGAACAATCTCAACATCACGATCGATCCGGGTGAGACGCGCACCTTCCAGGTGAAGTTGACCAAGCCCGGCGTCTTTCCGTTCTACTGCACGAACTTCTGCTCCGCGCTGCACCAGGAGATGCAGGGTTACCTCGTGGTGCAGAACGAAGGAGCGGTCATGCCGACGACGGAGGGGGTGAATCCGGCCAACATTCCGCCGCCGCCAAAGACGGATGCGGTGGATGGCGAACCGGCCGTGCCCGCGGTCTCCATGCCGGAGGTTCTGGGGATGACGCCACCAAGCCAGCCCAACACCTCACCGGCTCCCACTCCGTAGGCATGAACCGTTAGAGCGGCGCGTTCGTCGCGCCGCCACGCAACGGATAGAGAGGCGATATTATGGTAAAGAAACTTCTCAATCGGGAATTCCAGTTCCTGCACAAATCGCTCAACTTCTGGTCGCGTCTGCTCCTGCTTGTGGCGGCCATGACCGTGGCGTCGTCGGTCTTTTTCCCGCTCTGGAAACTGCGCCTCGTTGCGCCGCAATACGCCGGTGGTCTGACCATGCAAATCTACGCCTACAAGATCCAAGGCGGTGGCATTCAAGGCAACGACATCAACGAGATCAACAATCTCAATCACTACATCGGGATGAAGCAGATCGCGCAGGCCGATTTCACCGAGATGCAGATCATGCCTTTCATGTTCGGCATCTTCATTCTGCTCGCTTTGCGCGCGGCCGTCTTTGGCGAAATGAAGGCGGTGATCGATCTCTTCATGCTCGCCGCCTACTTCGGCGCCTTCTCCATCGCCGCGTTTTTCTACCGCCTCTGGTGGTACGGACACAATCTCGATCCGCACGCACCCGTGCATATCAAGCCGTTCACCCCGCTCGTCTTCGGGACGCAGAAAATCGCCAACTTTACCCAGTCCAGTTACCCTGAACTCGGGACATATTTGCTCTGGGTTTTTATGCTTTTGCTCATCTTCGCGCTCTGGTTCTCGCGCAAAGAGGAGGTCCCGGCGTGAACAACCTGATCGCCTGGTTCCTCATTTCCGGCGCGACGTCCATGAGCGCCGCCACGCTGCAGCAACGCATCGATACCTCTGCGCCTAACGGCATTATCTTGATTGATGCAGCCGTTTACGCCGGTCCAATCACCATCGACAAACCGCTCCAGTTAGACGGCCAACCCGGTGCCGAGATTCGCGGTAACGGCACCGGCAACGTGGTCACCATCGCGGCCGACGACGTGACCGTGCGCGGCTTACGCATCACCGGCTCGGGTCTCCGACTCTCGGACGATAACGCCGCTGTCTTCGTCGCCGGTAATCGCACCACGATCGAGAACAACGTGATCGAAAATTCTCTTCATGGCGTCTACCTGAAGAAGGTTCGCGACTGCCGCGTCATCGGAAATCACATTCGCGGTAAAACCACTCTCCTCACTTCAACAAAGCCGATCGAGCAAACCCTCACCGCCGGCATCGGCGAACTCTGCGAAACCTCGCTCAACGAAAACGAACGCGGAAACGGCATCCACCAGTGGAGCTGCGAGCATAATCTCATTTCCGGCAACGAAATCAGCGACACCCGCGACGGGATTTATTTCTCTTTCACCAACCATTCCCGCACCGAGAGCAACCGCGTGCACAACGTCCGCTACGGCCTGCACTACATGTATTCCGACCACAACATTTTCGAGAACAACCTCTTCGCCGAGAATGCCGCCGGTGCCGCTGTCATGTTCTCGCGCGACCTCGTCATTCGCGCCAATCAGTTCATCGATAACCGCGGCTCCCGCGCCTACGGTATTCTTTTCCAGTCCGATGAACAGGTGCGGGTCGAAAACAACGTCATCCGCAACAATGCCGTTGGACTTTCATTGCAGCAGGCGATCGGCTTCGTCGTTAGGGCAAATGACGTAAGCAACAACTACATCGGTCTCCGCTTCTATGGTAACTCGGATGAGAACTCGTTTACGGAAAACCGCTTTACGCAAAACGCGCACCCGGTCGATGCCGACGGCGCGGGGACCAACAACCATTGGGCGGTCAATGGGGTCGGCAATTTTTGGGGCGACCAGGAGATCATGGATCTAAACGGTGACGGGATTGGCGAGCTGCCGCATCGCGAGCTCGATCTTTTCGGCCCGCTCCGTCGCGACTTTCCTGCGATCGCTTTCCTTTCCGGCAGTCCGGCGGTCAAGCTCCTCCGGTTTGCGAATGACCACGCGGCGCTGCCCGGTCTGGCCGCAATCGAAGATCCCGCGCCCCTGACCGCAAATTTCTGGAGGATTCGCGCGCAACGCGCCGCTGATTTCATCAGACCATGATTGCGACCGAAGGTTTGCGCAAAAGTTTCGGACGCAAGGAAGTCTTGCGCGGGCTCACCCTGGAAGCGCGACCGGGTGAGATCACGATGCTGGTGGGCGCGAACGGCGCGGGTAAAAGCACCACCATGAAGCTGCTTGCCGGTCTGGTCGCCGCCGACAGCGGGGCTGCCTTTATCGCCGGTCATGATGTCGTGAACAGGAAGCGCGAGGCGCAACGCGCGCTCAGTTATCTGCCGCAAAATCCCGAGTTCCATCCGCGGCTTAGTTGCCGGCAACTGCTCAACTTTTACGCACGCCTCCGCGGAGTCAATCGGGCCCGGAACGTGGAGATGCACGAACTTCTTGGCCTAACGAATGTTGCGCACGAACGCAGTGGCGCGCTTTCCGGCGGGATGCGCCAGCGTCTCGGGATCGCGCTTCTCCTTTTGCCCGATGCGCCTGTCCTCCTGCTCGATGAACCTGGACTTAGTCTCGATCCCGGCTGGCGAAATCGACTCCAGGAAATCCTTCAGTCCGAAGCGGCCCGCGGCAAAACTATTCTCATGGCTACGCACCTGATCGCGGAATGGAACGGCGTCGCACAGCGCTGCCTGCTTTGTCACCGCGGCCGAATCGAACGCGAACTCGACCCTTCTGATCTCCCGCACGACTTCGATGATTTCGACGACGCGGCGAATCCGGTCTCGGGGAGCGCACGCGCATCGCGTGCCGGCGAAGGCGCCCTCGCCTTAGCGAACTTTTCCTCCGCGCCTCTTAAAGTTCGTTTCGGCAAGGCGCCGAAACCGGCTCGCGGGGGCGCGTGCGCTCCCCAATCGCCATGACCACCGCTGCCCTGATCTCCAACCCGGCTCCCCTTCAGGCGATCATCGGACGCGAGCTGCAGGCTGCGATTCTGAATCGCTACCTCCAGGTCTTCTGCGTGCTTGCGCTCGCCGGCGGAATCGGGGCGGCGTTCCTCGCCGACACGGCCGCTGCTGCGCCGATGTTGATCCTGCAAATCGCGCTCTACTTCGTTTCGCTCTTTGCCCTCCTCATCGGGACGAGCAGCGCGCGCGAGGAGAGTTCGGAGTGGCCGCTCCTCTTCGCGCAACCGATTGCCCGCTCTGGCTTTCTCCTGGGAAAATTTCTCGCGCTCGCGCTGATGTTTGCCGGTCTTTTGGCCCTTCTTTTTTTTCCGACTCTTTTCGTTAGGCCGCCCGACACCGTCCTGCTCGGACTCTATGGTCGGACGCTGACCCTGGCCGCGATGTTCATTGCCCTTGGCTTGTGCGCCGGCTTTCTCGCCCGTGATCGCGCGCAGGGATTAGTGCTGGGGGTGAGCGCCTGGCTCTTCTTTCTCTTTGGTCTGGATCTGATCGCGCTCCTCGTCGCGCGCTCGTCGTTCTTGCAAGAGGCGCCGGATGTTTGGGCCGCGCTCCTGATGTTAAATCCGCTCGACGCTTTCCGGATCGACGCCCTCTTCTCGATGGAGCGCATCCCGGCGGAGGCCGCGAGCCACACGGGACTTACGAGCTGGTGGCTCGTGCACAGCGGCCTCTGGTTTGTCGTGATCTCGGTCGTTTGGATGCTGGGTCTGCTCGGTGGAACGGCACGGCGGCTGGGTAGGTGGGAAGAATAGTGATGCCGGTGATATTCAGAACACTGGATGTGCGTCCGCTGATCGCCAAAGGAACCGAGCCGTTCGCCACCATCCGAGCGCGCGTCGGTGCCTTGGGGCCGGGCGAAGGGCTCACCGTCATCGCGCCGTTTCTACCCTCGCCCCTGATCGAAAAATTGGGCAGCGAAGGCTTTCGCTCCCGCGTCCAGCATCAGCCGGACGGGGCCTGGGCCGTGAATTTTTGGCGGGACGAATAAGCGTAGCGTCGCTAGTTGTTTTCCGTGTCTCTGGAGCGCGGAAAATTCAAACAGCTCGTGATCGAGAACGCGCTGCGAGGCTGTCAGCTCTTCCTCGGGTTGCCCGCGGCCGATATTTCGGCGATCGCTGCCTGCGCGATTCCGAAGCAAGTTGCCAAGGGCGAGTATCTTTTCCGCGAAGGTTCGCCCTCGGAAGGCTTCTACATCGTGCAGCGCGGTGGGATCAACGTGCATCGCGTGAGCGCGGCCGGGAAGGAACAGGTGATCCACCTCTTTCAACCGATGGAATCTTTTGCCGAGGCCGCGCTCGCAACCGAGGGCGGCTATCCGGCGGATGCGCGCGCAACGATGGAAAGCACGGTCCTGCTGATTCCGAAACGCGATTTCATCGAGCTGTTGCGCAGTCGGCCGGAGCTGGCTCTGCGGATGCTGAGCTCCATGAGCCAGCACCTTCGCGTGCTGGTGGGTTTGCTTGATGATCTGACGCTCAAAGATATGGAAACGCGCCTCGCGAACTGGCTTCTAAAGCATGGCCCGCGGCCTCTGCCTAACGAGCCGGTGGCAATTCAACTCGATCGCACCAAGCGCGTCCTGGCCGCGGAGATGGGGACGACGAGCGAAACGCTTTCGCGCACCCTGGCGAAATTTCGCGAGCAAAAGCTGGTCCAGGTAAAGGGAAACACCATCACGCTGACCCGACCGCGAGCTCTGCAACAGCTCCTGCAGAAAAACCTGGGCGAACTTTAGCCGATCTCTTCGCGTTCAGCGATTGTCACCTTGGGAAGCACTTTCACTATCCAGATCAGCATGGCGCGCGATCCAGCAAAGCGCGCCTGCGACGAGATGAATGATGCGAGCTGCGGGGACGATGTCGGCCACGTAGCGGGAGATCATGGCCAGGAAAATGAGCACACCCGCGACGATGAAAAAGGGCAGCCGCTTTTCGAAAAGATGCGCGTTGCCGCTGTGCCCGAAAATGACGCGGATCGAAACAGTCAGGACAACAAAACTAAATCCGCTGATGAAGAGGATGTGGAGCGCGCCGACGCGATACTGCGGCCAGAGCGCCTCGACCAGAAGCGCGAGGACGACAGCGGCCAGACCGACGCGCATACAATCGCCCAAGAAACTGCGGCCGCTCCGCGGCATCCTCGCGGCCAGGTAAACCAGAACCGCTCCGGCGCGCAGCCAACTCGCAAGCGCGGCCCAACCAAATGCTTCCGCCACAAAAGTCACGTCGATCGTTAGGCCAATCGTCAGGGCAAAGGTGGCGCGGGGCAGCCATCCGGGCGGCAGAACGCGCGATTCCGGCAAATCATCTGCGCGCGAGATATTGAGCAGGCGCGCGAGAAGGTAGGGGCCGACGCCGAGAATCGGCAACAGAACAAAGCCTTGCTCGAGCAGACTTGCGCCGATTCGGTAAGGCGCGGCATAAAGCTGGTTGTGATAGAGCACGAGAAGCAGCGCACCGATCATTCCATTCAGAAGGCCAAGTGCCACGAGCACAAAATTAGGCGGTGGAGAATCGGCCCGCTGCGCGAAGCGTTTGCCGAGAATGAAGGCGAAGATCGCGAGAGAGAGCGCAAAAAGGAAATCAGCCGCGGGATGCGCGCCGCCGATGTGCAATCCAGCGGCGAAGAGGTCGAGCGTGAAGAGGATAAGGAGCTCAGTTTGCGATAGATGCGGCGCGGAAGTGATGCGCGGACCGGCCGTGCCGAGAAAGCCAATGATGAATGAAGCCATGAAGCCTTCGATCATGAGGCGGGCGTGCAGAATCGAGGGATATTCCGTGATCGCGCCGGCGTAATAAAGCGGCCAGAGCGAAACACCGAGGAGCGCAAGGAGCGCGCCGATCGGAAAGAAAACCCGAAAGGGTTCCTCGCAGCAGTTGATTGGCGGCCGGGTGCAGTCAGCGGGCATGCTCGTTAGTCGCGCTCCGGCCTAACGGCATCTACTTCTGTCGAGACGGTTGCTTCGCCTTGGTTTTGTCGCAGCGCCTGCTCGAGAGCCCGCCAGGCGAGCATCGCGCATTTCACCCGTTGCGGAAATTTTTGCACCCCGCGGAGCAGACGCAGATCGCCTAACGACGGCGGGCTGTCGTCGCTCTCACCCGCAACCAGATTGCGAAACGCGTTCGCCATTTCCTCGGCCGCGGCGCGCGACTTCCCTTTCAGTTTCATCGTCATGAGCGAGGCCGACGCCCGACTAATGGCGCAACCGTGGCCGCTGAATTTGATTTCCGCCAGGCTGCCGTCGGGTCCGAATCGTACTCCCAGATCGATCTCGTCGCCGCAGGAAGGATTGTCGCCGTGGACATGGACCGAGGCGTCGGCGAGCTCGCCGAAATTTCGCGGCCGCCGAGAGTGATCGAGAATCACCGTCTGATACAGTTCTTCGAGCTCCGGGTTCATGCAAAGAAGCGGACGGCGTCGCGCAGGATCTCCATCATGCGATCGACCTCGTCCTTCGTGTTGTAAAAGTAGAAGCTCGCCCGGGTCGTGCCTGGGAGGCGGAATTTTCTCATCAACGGCTGATTGCAATGATGCCCTCCGCGCAGGGCCAGACCACTTTGATCGGCGAAGGTCGTTAGGTCGTGCGGGTGCACGCCCTCCATGACGAAACCGACCAGCGCCCCGCGCTCGTTCGGCGGACCGAGGAGGCGCATTCCCGGAAGTTCCGCGAGCCGTTGCACGGCGTAGGCGGTTAACCTCGAGTCGTGTTCGAAAATTGCGGGGCGCCCGATGGCTTCGAGGTAATCAATCGTGGCGGCCAAACCGATCGCGCCCGCGATGTTCGGTGTGCCGGCTTCAAAACGATGGGGCGCCTTTTTGTATGTGCTCTTCTCCAGAGTCACGCTCACGATCATTTCGCCGCCGCCATGCCACGGCGGCATTGTCTCCAGTACTTCGCCCCGGCCGTAAAGCGCACCGATCCCGGTCGGCGCACACATTTTGTGCCCGGAGAAGGCGAGAAAATCGCAGCCCAGCTCCTGCACATCGACCGGCAAATGCCCGGCGCTCTGCGCGGCATCGACCAGGGACAAGGCGCCGACTGCGCGCGCCTGGCGGCAAAGCTCCGAGACCGGATTGATCGTGCCTAATGAGTTGGAGACATGGGTGAACGCGAACAGCTTCACCTCCGGGGTGAGCAGTTGTGGAAGCTGATCAAGATCGAGCGTCCCATCCTCGCGCACCGGCACAAAGCGCAGCTGCGCGCCGCTCCGTTCCGCGAGGAGTTGCCACGGAACGAGGTTGCTGTGGTGCTCCATCTCCGTGAGTAGAATCACCTCGCCCGCGCGGAGGAATTTGTCGCCCCAGGTCTGTGCCACGAGGTTGATGCTCTCGGTTGTCCCGCGGGTGAAAATAATTTCATCCGCGTTCGACGCCCCAAGATAGTCGGCGACGCGTCGCCGGGCACCTTCGTAAGCCTCGGTGGCGCGCGAGCTCAGTTCATGCAGCCCGCGATGCACGTTGGCGTTGGAGTGTTCGTAATAATGACGGAGCGCGTCGAGCACCGGGCGCGGTTTCTGGGTGCTGGCCGCGTTGTCGAAATAGATCAGCGGCCGCCCGTGCACCTCCTGGTCAAGGATCGGAAAATCTTTCCGAACCGCTGGCCAATCGACGGAAGCCCTGGAGATCTCGTGCACGGCGTAATCTGCGATGGCAGCGATGATGCGCCATCTTATTTCCGCCGCCTGCCCGTCCTGCCTCGAATTTCGTCGACAAGATTCGCCGCATCTTTGCCAAGGGACGGTGAGTCGGAAAGCCTCGTTAGGCCAAATTCTTTTCTCATGAAGCAGACCATGCCTGTCGAAAGGCGTCGCGCGGTGCCTGCATCCGACGGCAGCGGCGCCCTCCAGAGCCGATTCAAGGACCGGATGCCACCAAGCCATTCCTTTCCCGCCCGGATGCCGTTAGGCGAATTTCTCTTCGAATACCTTCACCGGTGCGGAGTCCGCTACAGCTTTGGCATCCCCGGTGACTTCGCGCTTCCCACTTTTGCCTGGCTCGAGAATTCGAAGATCGAAAGCGTAACCATGACGCACGAGCCTGGCGCCGGGTTCGCGGCCGACGCCTACGCGCGCGTCAACGGCCTTGGCCTCGTCTGCGTCACTTATTGCGTCGGCGGACTCAATGTTCTCAATGCCATCGCCGGTGCCTACGCGGAGAAATCGCCCGTCGTGGTCGTGAGCGGCGCACCCGGGCGGAAGGATCGGGAAAAGGATCCGCTGCTCCATCACAAGGTGAAGACTTTCGAGACACAGCGTCGCGTCTATGACGAAGTGACGGTCGCGGGCACGGTGCTGCTCGATGAGGAGCGGGCCGCGGCGGAGATCGTGCGTTGCGTCAACGCCTGCCTCCGGTACAAACGTCCGGTTTACATCGAAGTGCCGCACGATATGGCGGGTCGCGAAATTCCGATCGCGTTCCCGTCTCCGGCGGCGCCCGAAGTGTCCGATCCGCCGGCGTTGGAGGAGGCGGTGGAAGAAACGCTGACCCTCCTGCGAGCGGCTAAACGCCCGGTGATTCTGGCTGGAGTCGAGCTGGCTCGTTATCGTCTCGCCCATGTCGTGGTGCAGATCGCGGAACGCTTAAATATCCCGATCGCGACCGACCTTCTGAGCAAGAGCGCAATTCCAGAAGACCATCGACTTTACCTCGGCGTCTATGGCGGGGCGATGAGCAGCGACGAGCACGTCCGCAGGTATGTGGAGTCATCGGATCTCGTTCTCATGCTCGGCACTTTCATTACCGACATGAGCATGGGCTTCTACACTGCGAAATTGAATCGCGACCGGACCGTGCTCGCGACGACGGAACGCGTCAGCGTGCAATATCACTGCTACGAGTCGATTCAGTTCCGCGATTTTCTCGCTGCCCTAACGAAGGTGAAGATTCGCCCGAAACCGTTTCGTCATCCCAACCCGCACGCCGTGCCCCGTCCCCTGAAAAAGAAGGAGCGCACCGAGCCGCTCACGATTGTCGATTTCTTCCGCATCCTCTCGCTCCATCTCGATGAGAATTGCTGTGTCATCGCCGATATCGGCGATGCGATCTTCGGCGCGGTCGGGGTGCGGAGCGAGCGCCAGGCGCAGTTCATCGCTCCAGCCTATTACATGTCGATGGGCTTCGCCGTACCCGCGAGCATCGGCGTGGCGCTGGCCGCGAAAAACCTGCGACCATTCGTCGTCGTCGGCGACGGCGCGTTTCAAATGACCGGCACCGAAGTCTCGACTGCCGTGCGGCTCGGACTCAAACCGATTATTTTCGTTCTCAACAACGACGGCTACGGCACGATGCGCCGGATTCACGAGGGTAAATTCAACATCATCACTCAGTGGAATTATCGCAAGATCTGCGATCTGGTCGGGGGAGGGGAAGGCGTTGCCGTGACGACCAAGGGCGAGTTGGACGAAGCGATCGGCTGGGCAGCAGAATTCCGCCGAACTGGCAGTGATCGAAGTCAAAGTTCCGCGCGAGGATATCAGTCCACAGCTGGAAAGAATCGGCGCGGAAGTGGCCAGGGTGCGGGGCTGGAAGGTGCCCAAGCGCGCCGAAAGATGAGCTTCTTTCCGTCGGGCGGCCTCCGAGAATCGATTCGCGTCCGTTCCTCATGAAGCGTGGCTTCTGACCCGGATCATCCGCGGCAAAGAGCGAAACCGCCACGATCGCGAGAGTGAAACCAAAACCAAGAGCCTGAGATTTCCTTCATCATTTGCCTCCGATCATCCATGGAATCGTCGCTTGATTTAGTTCGGGCTTAACAATTCATCGGTTGATCAAGAAATGGATGGTGTTTCCCAAGCCATGCACGGTCGCCGCCTTTGATCGGCAGAGAGTTTGGGTAGAACAATGTCCGACGAAACCGAAAATCCCGGCCCGGCGTGGCCGAAAAAGCATGCCTGGCGTCAGATCCCACGCGAAATGCCAGCGAAGCGCCCGGTCGCGGAGCGGATCTGCGACTTTGACGAAATCTATGGCTTCTACGACGAAGCGACGGCGCGCGCGCAAGCGAGCCGCTGCATCGATTGCCCCGACCCGCCCTGCGCGCAGACCTGCCCGCTGGGCAACCGCATTCCCGTCTGGCTCGGTCTTGTGGCGGACGGGCGCTTTCTCGAAGCGGCGGAAATCTCGGGCACAACGAGTAACATGCCTGAGATTTGTGGGCGGGTTTGTCCGCAGGAACGGTTGTGCGAAGGCGCCTGCATCCTGAACGCGCGCTCCGAGCCGGTCGCGATCGGCGCGCTGGAGAAGTTCCTCAACGAATACGCCTTCGCCCACGGCGGGGTGGATGTCACGCCGGTCGCGCCTAACGGATTCAAGATGGCGGTCGTCGGGAGCGGTCCGGGCGGGTTGGCCTGCGCCGATGAACTGGCGAAACGCGGTTATGCCGTCACCGTCTTCGAAGCACAGAGCCGCCCCGGTGGCCTTTTGGTCAATGGCATTCCATCCTTCAAGCTCGAGAAGTCGATCGTGGAACGGCGGCTCGCTCTGCTGCGGAAGCGCGGCGTCGTTTTCCAGTGCGGTGTGAAAATCGGTCGCGACGTTTCGCTGTCGACGCTGCGCGAGCAATTCGACGCCGTCTATCTGGCCATCGGCGCGCAGAAACCAAAGGAGCTGAAAATTCCCGGCGCCGAACTGCGTGGCGTCTTTGATGCCCTGCCGTTCCTGATTCAAAAGAACGTCGAGACCGCGCCTGACGAACCGTTGATCGACGTGCGCGGCAAGCGCGTCGCCGTCCTCGGCGGCGGCGACACCGCGATGGATTGTTTGCGGACCGCGATTCGCTCCGGCGCGCGCGAAACGATTTGCATCTACCGTCGTGACCTCGAGAACATGCCCGGCAGTCGCCGTGAATATTTGAATGCCACGGAAGAAGGCGCGCGCTTCATGTTCCTGACGAACCCGATCGCGCTCTCTGGTAACGAGAGCGGCTCGGTGGCGGCTGCACGCTGCGTGCGGATGGAGTTGGGCGAACCGGACACGAAAGGCCGCCGCAAACCGCGCGAGATTGCGGGCTCCGAATTCGACGTCCCGGTCGATGTCGTGCTGGTGGCTTTCGGATTCGATCCGGTCCCGATCTTCGCCGCCGGCAACTCGGACCACATCGAAGTAAACTCATGGGGAGGGGTGGTCGTCGATGCCAACCAAATGACCAGCGTCTCCGGCATCTTCGCGGGTGGCGATCTGGTGCTCGGCCCCGACCTCGTCGTGCGGGCGGTGCGCGACAGCCGCAAAGCGGCAGCCGGCATTCACCAATATCTCTCGTCGCAGAAAGCGTGTCGTTAGGCCGAAGCGACTACGGATAGAGCCATTGCTTTTGCCAACCCTCGGCGACGCGCGTGTAGAGCGTCCGTTCGTGGCGGCGAAACGGCATTTGCTTCCAGAACTCGATCTGCTCCGGCACGACGCGGAAGCCGGACCAGAAGGGCGGACGCGGCACTTCACCGACCCCGAAACGGATCACTGCTTTTGCCACTTCGGTTTCGAGCTCGAAATAGCCGCGCATCGGCTGCGATTGTTTGGAGGCCCAGGCGCCGATCTGGCTCAGGCGCGGTCGGGTCGCGAAGTAGGCGTCGGCTTCTTCGTCGCTCACGCGTTCCGCGCGACCGCGGATGCGGACCTGCTTGTCGAGTTTGTCCCAGTAAAAACAGAGCGCGACTCGCGGATCGTGCTGCAGCGCGTTTGCCTTGGCGCTCCCGAGGTTTGTGTAGAAAACGAACCCGCGTTCATCCACGCCTTTGAGCAGAACCATGCGCGCATCGGGTCGGCCGCTTTCATCCACAGTCGCGAGCGACATCGCGGTCGGTTCTTTCATCTCCGCGCCAATCGCTTCCTCGAACCAGGCTTTGAAAAGTGCGATCGGATCGCCACCGGGCCGCGCTTCGATGAGCTCAGACATGATTGCTCCGGCCGCGGACGTAAGCGCGGATTGCTTCGAACTGCCCGGCGCCATCCAGCCCCGCTTCCTTCATCACCGCCGCGCCGGAGCCACTCCCGAGGAAGTGGCCGTTGCGGAAGGGATGGAGCGAATGCTCGCGGCCGTATTCGCTGCGCACCCAGCGCGTCATGGTCGCAATGGTGAAATCGGTAATGCCCATCGCTTCCTGTTGATGCGCTTGCGGGAAAATATTTTCCCGCTCGGTCGGCGGGAGCATGTCGAACAGTTCGGTCGAAGTCACGACGTAGACGTTCAGGCCCAGACCCGCGTTGTGGATCAAGGGCAAGGTCTCGGTCACGAACGCGTTCGTTACGCCCGTACCTTGAAGAACAATCGTGCCCTGCGACCGACCGCGCGCGGAGCGCAAACGATAGACGCCTTGCGCGGCGAGCGCTGCCGGAGGCAAACCGAGCGCGGCGCGATCCAGCACCATCTCCGCCGGCCGCGTCACAAACGGTGCGATAATCGCCGGCCGTTTCGCGAGCGCGGCGGAAACAAGGAACCAGATTTCCTGCGGATCCCACGGCGTGAGCGTGATCATGGTGCCGAGCGGGAAATTATCCTGCAGGAGTTGCAGCGGCTGCGGATCGGCGTGGGTTGGGCCGTCTTCGCCGGTTTTCAAACCCGCATGCGCGCAGATGAGGAAGAAGGGGCGGTAAGCGCCGCCTTCCGACGTCACGCGCGCCTGGTTGCCAATCGCGTGCAATCGGGCCGCGATATGTCCGAGCGGCGCACTGAATGCACCGTAGGACGAGCCGGCCCCGATGTGCGAGCCAAAGGCCGAGATGCCCGACAACATCGCCATGATGGCATCCTCGCAGATCCCGCCGATGGCGAGTTGCCGCGCTCGCGGATTCGTTAGGCGATTGTAGAACCCCGGCGGAAAATTCTCGCCCGCTTTGCTGATGCTGGTCGATCCGAGCAGGTCGGCCGCCGCGATGACGAAGCCGCCATTGGTGACTCGATTGTAGTAATTGAGAACACGGCCGAGCTCGTCGCGCAGGGTCGCTTTGGTGCGAAACCTGGGCGCGAGTTCCTTCGGCGCGCGGCCGTTCATGTCCGCGGCTGCTTGGTAGGCGAGATCGATCCGCGGCGCATCGGCGCGCGGTCGGCGGTCGAGGGCGTTCAGGCGATTTTGCGCGGTGCGCAATTGCGCGGCCATTGATTCAACGGTCGAGCGGCGACTCTCGAGCGCCTGCCTGACGAGCTCGAGCGTTTGCCAGTAGCAACCTTCGAGCACGACCGTGTTCGTTCCGCAGTTGCATTTTTGCGCGCCGTCGCAGCGCGGAATCGCGATCTCATCCTTCGGAAAGAGCGGCGCGACCGCGGCGAAGAACGGGGCCGAGCAAAGCCCGTGACCGGCTCCATGCGAGGCGCGTCCCTCGATGCCATAGCGCCAGCCTTTGATCGTGCGATAAACGATCGCCGTCGGCTGACCGTTGTGCAGGTCGAGCGCGAGACGTTGCGCGGTCGTGATCTGTTGCCAGTCGAACCCGTCCGGCACGTAGACTACGTTCCAGTCGTGCAGGTAAGCCAGCTCGGCCGGGGTCCATTGCACATATTCGCCCGGCGTTTCGCCATCGCGACAGACCTGGTTGGAATCGATCGAGGCCTGGTTCCAATCCACGTGCAGGATGATGTTACCGAGCGAGGCGGTGCCCGCCGCCGCCAGCGCCTCGCTCACGCGTCCGGGCGTCATCCCCCCTTCGCCTTCAATCACGTGGACCCGCGGCGCGTTCTCGCCGTAGAGATCGGCCGCGCCCCAGGCGAGGCCGAACGACGCCGGCAAGCCAACACCGGAGGCGCCGGTCGAAAGCCTGACGAATGGAGTCGCCGGTGTCGGATGTCCATCGAGCGCCTTGGCGTGGAACTTCCTAAAGAGGGGCGTGTCGGCCGCTGGATTACGCCGGAATCCGAGCAGGTCCTCGAGCCGGAACTGGAATCTCTCCTGCATCGCCAACAACTCCGGTGCGCCGATACGCGCAATCTCGTTCCGTAAGGCCCACAGCGCGTAAAGACCGAGCGCCTTGTGCCCGGCGGCGTAGGAGATGAGATCAGCGTCGCGGCGCTGTGGGCGCGCAAGGTCGTAATCCATCACGTCGAAGAGCAGCCGTTGCACAATACGGCCAGATGAAATCGAGCCGCCCGGATGACCGGAGAGCGGCGCGTAATTGTACATCAGGGCGCAAAGCGTGCGGTAAAAGAGGTCGAACGTTTCGCAGACCTCGAGCGCCGCTTCATCGAGCGGCTCGCCTTCCTCGGCGAGGCGATCGGCCGCGTTGATGTAGACTCCGCGTCGCGGTCCAAACGAGATGGTCGACTTTTCCGAGCGTGTTGGAGTGGTAGGACGAGAGACGAGTTCTGTTAACATAAGTATGTGCCCTCCTGGATGCAGTGAGAGGTTATGGCCGCGATCGCGGTTTCCATTTGTATCTGCTTAGTCCGCCGCGCCAAATCGCTCCACACGACTCTTGTCAAAGACGAGGCATTTCTTGCGCTCGCGAAACCGCTCCTGAGAAATAGAGAACGAAAGAATCGTTAAGCGACGATCGCCAACTCGGCGGCCGCGGGAAGATATGGTAGCCGGGATCGCTGATTCCGGCGCATGTCAGACTGACGACCAGATAGCCGGGATCAGCGACCCCGGCTACAGCCCACGCTAACTTGCGGCGTCCGCTGAATGCATCGCATTCGCCAGGTCGCGCGCCGGATCCATCTTCCAGCGCTCGGCGACCGCTTCCAGTTCGGAGTTGACCTCCCAGCGATCGGGAAGGGGATCGCCAGTATGCTCGGCGCTCCCACCCTTCAGGCTCATGCAATTGGTGTTGTCGCCGATTTCGGCTATCTGCGCGCATTCGTTAGGCGTGAGCGTTATCTCCGGGAGCGTGGCGAGTTCTTCAACCTTGGTCTCGATGCGCTTGGCGTTCGCGCCCGGTTCCTGGATCAACGTCGGGACGACGCTCTGCACCGGAGCGTGCTGGAGGTTCCAGATGCAGGCGAGTTGCAGCATCGTGAGGCCGTGTCCCTCGGCGATTGCGCGCATCCGCTCGATTTTCTCCGCGCCCGCCTCCACCCAACCGGCGGGGCGAAAGGTACGATGATCGCGCGGCGCGAATTGATGACCCGGTTTCACATCGTCGTGGAAAAGTCCGCCGTAATCGACGACCCGCGTGACAATCTTCGTCCCGGTCTTATCGGCCGCCGGCAGCGCGAGACTGCCCGGCCACGGCTCAAGCGGGTTCAGGATGATCATCGCCCAGTCGATCAATCCCTGGAACCGCTCCAGACAGAGAATGAGATCGAGAGTGAAGCCGTTTGCCGGACCGGGAGCGACCCCGAGCTGACTCGTTAGGCCAGCGTCCTTCAGTTTTTCCATCCCCTTCCAGACGGCGTCGCTCGTGTAGCCGGTTTGATCGGGATTATGAAGGAGGAGGAGATCGAACCGATCGGCACGGCAGCGCTCGAGCGATTTTTCCGCCGCCGAGCGGAGATAGCTCGCATAGTCGGCCGGTTTGCGCAGGGTCGCGCTCGTGAAACGGGGGAAACCTTTCGCACCGTCGCGCTGCCCCTCGTAGAAGTCGTGCCCGACTGCCCCGACCAGGCAGTAGCTGTCGCGGGCAATGCCGTCCAGCGCACGCCCGAGAAGAGCGTCGGCCTCGCCAACGCCGTAAACATCGGCCGTGAAAAAGGTGCGGATTCCCTTGTCGTAAGCGCGCTGGATGAGAGCAATGAATCGGTCGTCATCCAGCGGTTCACCAAAGTGCATAAAACGTCCCGCACTCCACATTCCAAAAACGGTTCTTGTCAGTTGCATCGGCGTAAGATCGTAAAACTATCTAATCATGATACTCCAAGCGCGCGCCGTATAAACCCGGAGCCCGGCTGATGGCGCAACCGTGGCCGCTCGACTTTTGAATGCGCGCCAAGGATAATCGGCCATGCTGCAAAATCTCTATCCGCATCTGCTTGCTTTTCATGGGTTGCTTCGCTGGGTGGCTCTCGCTGCCGCGGTCGCTGCGATTTGGGTCGCGCTCTCCGGTTGGGGCGGGACGAAACCGGCGGGGAAAAGTCTGCGACTCGCAAGCGTGATCTTTGTCATTGTCATGGACATCCAATTGCTCATCGGGCTGGTTCTCTTTTTCGGCGCCAGCCCGATCACACGCGCGGCGATGGCCGATTTCGGCGCGGCGATGAAGGAACACGAGTCCCGCTTCTTTACCATGGAGCACACGCTGCTCATGCTCCTGGCGATAATCTGCGCGCATGTCGGCGCTGCGTTGTCGCGCAAAGGTCGCACTGACGTGGCGAAATACCGCGGAGCGGCTATCGCCTATGTTTTGTCGTTGCTCCTGATGCTCGGCGGTATCCCGTGGTGGCGACCGTTGCTGCGGTTCTGAGCAACGCGGCCAGCTCTACTTTCGTGCTTCCGGCGTGACGGTGAGGGTAACGCGCTGGCCGTTGCGTTCGACGATCATTTTCACCGGCTTCCCGATTTTCACGGCGTCGAGCGCATAGGTGTAGTCGTAGATATTGGCAATCTTCTGGCCGGCAAATTCGACGATGATGTCGCCGCCTTGCAGGCCCGCTTTTTCCGCCGGGCCGCCGGCGCGGACACCGCTCAATTTCACTCCTTTCACCTCGGTCGTGTAATCCGGGATCGTGCCGAGATAAGTGCGGAGGGTTTCGCGTCCGCCGCCGCCGACCGGACCGGTGCGCTCCACTTTCGCGAGGTCGGGGCGCTCCGTGGTTTGCGCGAGATCGAAGACGATCTGGTCCCCAAACTTCGCGATGCGTTCGAGGCCATCGTAATTCACCTTGTCCGCGGTATCGGTTGGCCGGTGATAATCTTCATGTGCGCCGGTGAAGAAGTTCAGGGCCGGGACATTCTTGCTGTAGAGGCTGGTCGTGTCGGTCGGGAGATAAGGGTCGTCCTGCAGGGTGAGATTGAAACCGGCGGCGACATTGCGCTTCTCGAGCATCCGGCGCCAGACGTGGGATGAGCCGACTCCCTGCACGGTGAGTTTGTTATCGCGCAACCGGCCGACCATGTCGGAGTTGACGTAAGCGACAATTTTGTTCAACGGCACCGGCGGATGCTCACAAAAGGCGGCCGAGCCGATGAGCCCGATCTCTTCGCCCGACCAGGCAGCGAAGATCACGCCACGCTTGAATTTTTCCGGGTGCTCGGCCCGCTCTTTCGCGAGCGCGCCGGCAAGCTCCATCACCCAGGCGACCCCGGACGCGTTGTCGTCGGCGCCGGGATGAATTTTGTTTTCCTCGCCCGCGTGATCGAGCGAGCTGGTTCCGCCATGCCCGAGGTGATCGTAATGCGCCCCGACAAGAACGTATTCGTCGCTCCCTCCGGGTCCCGCCGGCAAATAGCCGACAATGTCCCGGTCGGTTTTCTTAATGTGCTCGACGCCGCATTTGAGTTTCGCTTTCACCTTGGGCAAAACGAAACCGTGTTCGGTGTGCGGATTTTCAGTGTCGAGCGCGGTCTGGAGTTGCTTCAGGGTTTTGCCACCTGGCGCGAGAAGGGTCTCGACCGTTTTCCCGCTGATCGAAGCAGCGACAATGCCGCTGCCGGCAGCCGTGCCGTCGTTCGTTAGAGGAAGAAGTTCGCCGGCGTTCGGCGAGTTGGGTCCGGTGACTACGAGGACGGCTTTCGCCCCGCGTTCGCGCGCCAGCATGGCTTTGTAGCGCAGGCCGGCATAACGATTGAGGTGCGCGCGTCGCGTCGGCTCCACGCCTTCCGGTACGTAGCGGAGGAGAAGCACGACCTTCTCCTTCACGTCGAGGCCGTCATAGGAATTGTAGGGCTCGCCGCCGTTTCCTTCCGGCACCACGAGGCCGTAGCCCGCGAACACGATCTCGCCCTGCGCGCTTCCATTTTCACTGAAAGCCAACGGCCGGAAATCCTGGTCGAGCTTGGTGTTCTCGTTCGGCTTTCCGTTAATCGTGATTTCGAAGTGCGTTTTGTCCGGCAGGACGCGTTCGCCGGAGGTGAATTCGAAGGGCAATGCGTAATCCTTGCCGAAGGATTTGAGTCCCGTTTTTTGAAAATAATCCGCCAGCCAATTACCGGCAGCCTGTGCGCCCGCCGTGCCGGTCATCCGGCCGTCGCGTTTTGCGTCGGCCAGCCATTCGACCTCGTGCTCCAGATCTGACTTCGTGATCGCGGGCGAGAAGGCGGCCGATGCCTCGCCATTTTCGCTCCCGCGCGCCGGCGCCTGCGCGATTGCTTTTTGCGCGGCGGCGTCATTCCAATCGGCCAGGAAAAGCTGCGCCTTGCCGTCGCTCGTGCGTCCGCTCGTCCAGCAAAGCTTTTTCCCGTCCGGCGAAAAGACGGGCAGACCGTCGAAGCCGTTCGTGTAGGTGACGCGCACCGGTTCATGCGTGCCGGCGGCGTCGACCATAAATAGCTCAAAGTTTTCGAACCCGAATTTGTTCGAAGTAAAAATGATATATTTGCCGCTTGGATGATAGTACGGCGCCCACGACATCGACTTGAAATCCGTCAGGCGCTTTTTATCGGTGCCGTCCGTTTTCATCGTCCAGATGTCGGCGATCGCGCCGTTCTCCTCGAAATGTCGCCAGACGATGCGCTGACCGTCGGGCGAGAAAAAGGGCCCCCCGTCGTAACCGGGCTCGTTCGTTAGGCGCCGCACCTTGGAACCGTCGGCGTTCATGATGTAGAGGTCGCCGAACCACGACGGGTCCTTCTGGTAACGATGGCGCTGTTCGGGTGAAAGTTTATCGACCGGAAAGGCAGCGCGCAGCGAGCAGAACACGATCTGTTTCCCATCTGGCGAGAACGATCCCTCCGCGTCGTAGCCGGGCGACCGGGTGAGATTCTCCGGGTCGGTCCCGTCTTCCCTGGCGGAATAGATGTCGAAGTTTTCGTCGTAGTCCCAGGAGTATCGGCGCGATTTGCCGCTCGCGCGAAAATCCAGCTCCGCTTTTTGTTTCGCGACCGCTTCGGGGTCGCCGTGGGTCGATGCGAAAATGACGCGATCGGTTCCCGGCTGAAAGAAGGAGCAGGTCGTTTTGCCCGTGCCCGGCGAAACACGCCGCGTATCGCCCGTTTGGAAATCAAGCGTGTAGATCTGGTAAAAGGGATTCCCCGGCTCGCGTTCGCTTTGAAAGATCAGTTTGTTGCCGTCGGGCGAGAAATAGCCTTCGCCGCTGCGCCGGCCTTCGAGAATCAACTGGCGGGTGTTACCGAGGAAGCGTGCCTCCTGGGCGGTCTCATCAGCCGCAAAGATTGGGACCGCAGCCAGAGCCAGCGCAAAAACCGAAAGCCAACGCTTGAGATTTCTTACCACCATTTAAGCTCGAGCATCCACGAAATTGCCGTGCGATTCAATCGAACTCACCTTTCGTGGGTGATCAAAACGGCCTGGTCTTTCCCAAGACATGCGCGGCTCGTTGCCCTTGATCATGGCCGTCTGGCGCAATCAGCGTTGAAGCGCAAGAACTGCACAGCAAAAACCAAGCGACGAGCATCACTCTCGGCCCGCAGAGGCTATCCTTATCGCAAGAGTGAAACCGAACCCTGCCAAGATGCTGGACGCGAACGAAGCGGTCGCGCGCATTGCCTACGCGCTCAGCGAAGTGATTGCGATCTATCCGATCACGCCCGCCTCGCCGATGGGTGAATGGGCCGACGCGTGGATGGCTAACCGCGTGAAAAATCTTTGGGGCACGGTGCCGGAAGTGATCGAAATGCAGAGCGAAGGCGGTGCGGCGGGAGCAATTCACGGCGCGCTTCAGACCGGAGCGCTCAGCAGCACCTTCACTTCCTCGCAGGGTTTGCTCCTGATGATCCCAAACATGTACAAGATCGCCGGTGAACTGACGCCGGTGGTCTTTCACATCGCGGCGCGTTCGATCGCGGCGCAGGCGCTCTCGATTTTTGGCGATCACAGCGATGTGATGGCGGCACGCGCGACTGGCTGGGCAATGCTCTGCTCAGCCTCGGTCCAGGAAGCGCAGGATTTCGCTCTCATCGCGCACGCCGCGACGCTCGAAGCGCGCATCCCGATTCTGCATTTCTTCGATGGCTTTCGCACTTCGCACGAAATCTCGAAGATCGATCTGCTGGACGAGGAAGTGTTGCGCGCGATGATCGACGAGAAGGGCGTGAGCGAGCATCGGGCGCGCGCTCTTTCGCCGGATCATCCGGTGATCCGCGGCACCGCGCAGAATCCCGATGTTTTTTTCCAGGCGCGGGAGGCGGTGAATCCATTTTATGCCGCCTGTCCCGGTGTCGTGCAGCGGGCGATGGATCGTTTTGGCGAATTGACCGGCCGGCACTACAGGCTCTTTGAATATCACGGCGCGCCGGATGCCGAGCGCGTCATCGTCCTGATGGGCTCGGGCGCCGAAGCGGCGCACGAGACGGTCGATTTCCTGAACGAACGGGGTGAAAAAGTCGGCCTCCTGAAAGTGCGGCTTTATCGGCCTTTCGATGCCGTGGAGTTTGTCGCCGTTCTGCCGGAAAGCGTGGATGCGATCGCGGTGCTCGACCGCACCAAGGAGCCGGGATCGTTAGGCGAGCCGCTCTATCTCGATTGCGTGCATGCACTCTACGAGGATGAGCGGGACGATCTCTGCGTGGTGGGCGGGCGCTACGGTTTGTCTTCGAAAGAATTCACGCCCGCCATGATCAAGGCGGTTTTCGACAATCTCGCGCAACCCGAGCCTAAAAATCATTTCACGATCGGCATCAAAGACGATCTCTCGCACTCCAGCCTCGAGTTTGATCCCGACTTTTCAATCGAGCCTGACGATGTTGTGCGCGCGCTGTTTTTCGGACTCGGCGCGGACGGGACCGTGGGAGCGAACAAGCAGTCGATCAAGATCATCGGCGAGAATACGGATTACTTCGCGCAGGGATATTTCGTTTACGACTCCAAAAAATCCGGCGCTATGACGATTTCGCATCTGCGCTTCGGACCGCGGCCGATTCGTTCGACCTATCTCATCAACCGGGCAAGTTTCGTTGCCTGTCACCAGCCGTTTCTGCTCGAGACGCAGGAGGTGCTGAAGGACCTTGCGCCGGGCGGAACATTCCTGCTCAACTCACCCTTCGCGTCGGAGCGCGTCTGGGAACATCTGCCGGAAAACGCACAGCGCCGATTGATCGAGCAGCGAGCGAAATTTTTCCTGATCGATGCCAACCAGGTGGCGCGCGATTGCGGCATGGGCGGCCGGATCAATATCGTGATGCAAACCTGTTTCTTCGCCATTTCCGGCGTGCTGCCGCCAGAGAAGGCGATCGAAGCAATCAAGAATTCTATCCGCAAAACTTACTCCGGGAAAGGCGACGAGATCGTGCAGATGAATCTGCGTGTGGTCGATGAAACCCTCGCGCATCTCTACGAAGTACCGGTTGCCAAGGCCGTCATTCCGCGGCCACCGGTAACGAACGGCGAGCTTAAACGCGCGCCAGAATTTGTCCGCAACATCCTCGGCGAACTGATCTCCGGGCGGGGCGATAGCGTGCCGGTGAGCGCTCTGCCTAACGACGGCACCTATCCCACCGGCACGACGCAATTCGAGAAACGCAACCTGGCGAGCGAGGTGCCGGTGTGGGATCCGGCAGTCTGCATCCAGTGCGGCAAATGCGTCCTCGTCTGTCCGCACTCCGTCATTCGGAGCAAGGTCTACGAAGAGCCGGTGCTCGCCGGAGCGCCTGCGACATTCAAATCGCGCGACGCGCGGCTTCCAGACTGGAAAGGATTGAAATACACCCTCCAGGTGGCAGTCGAGGATTGCACCGGCTGCGGCATCTGCATCGATGTCTGTCCGGCACGCAACAAATCGGAAGCGCGGCTGAAAGCGATCAACATGCAACCGCAGTTGCCCCTGCGAGAGAGCGAGCGCGCGAACTGGAATTTCTTCCTCTCCGTTCCGGAAATGGATCGGCGCCGCGTTTCCGGCGAAAGCGTGCGCCAGATGCAGGTGCAGCAGCCGCTCTTCGAATTCTCCGGGGCCTGCGCGGGTTGTGGCGAGACGCCCTACATCAAATTGCTCACGCAACTTTTTGGCGATCGCCTCTTAATCGCGAACGCAACCGGGTGTTCCTCGATCTATGGCGGCAATCTCCCGACCACGCCCTACACAAAAAACGCTGAGGGAAGGGGACCCGCCTGGGCGAATTCGCTTTTTGAAGACAACGCTGAGTTTGGCCTCGGGTTCCGCGTCTCCCTCGACAAACAGCAGGAGTACGCGGGCGAACTTCTTCATCGTCTCTACCCGCAGGTCGGCCGAATGTTGGCGACGGAAATTCTCAACGCGCGGCAGCGCGACGAAGCCGATATCTTCGAGCAGCGAGCGCGGGTCGAAGAGCTGAAACGCAAACTGACGGCGCTCGATGATCCGTATGCGAAACGGTTGCTCGGACTGGCCGACCTGCTGGTGCGCAAAAGCGTCTGGATCGTGGGCGGCGACGGCTGGGGCTACGACATCGGCTTCGGCGGGCTCGACCATGTCCTGGCCAGCGGACGCAACGTGAAAGTGCTGCTGCTGGACACCGAGGTTTACTCAAACACCGGCGGGCAATGTTCAAAGGCGACACCGCGTGCCGCGGTCGCGAAGTTCGCCTCCGGCGGGAAACGCGCGCCGAAAAAGGATCTCGGCCTGATGGCGATGACTTACGGCACGATCTACGTGGCTTCGGTCGCGATGGGGGCGAAGGACGAGCACACCTTGAAGGCCTTTCTCGAAGCGGAAGCTTACGACGGCCCGGCGCTCATCATCGCTTACAGCCATTGCATTGCGCACGGGATCAACATGACGACCGCGATGCAAAACCAAAAAGCGGCGGTCCATGCCGGTCAGTGGCTTCTCTATCGCTACAATCCCGATCGTGCGCAGCGGGGAGAGAATCCGCTCCAGCTCGATTCGCCCGCGCCGCGCTCGAAAGTGACCGATTACTTCGCGCTCGAGAACCGCTTCAAGATGCTCGGCAAGACCGATCCGCGCGGGGCCAGAGAGTTGCTTCAGCGTGCGCAGGCGGATGTGGATACGCGCCGGGCGCTCTATGAATTTCTCGCAGCGCGAAACTTCAACCAACCAGCGTCCCATGAACCTAACGACAAGCTATCTCGGATTTAAGTTGCGCACACCGCTCGTCCCGTCCGCCTCGCCGCTTTCGGAAAAGATCGACAACATCAAACGAATGGAAGATGCGGGCGCGCCCGCGGTTGTCTTTCATTCCCTCTTCGAAGAGCAGGTCCGGCGTGAGCGACACGAGCTCCAGTATTACCTCGACCAGGGGACGGAAAGTTATGCCGAAGCGCTCACGTTTTTCCCCGAGCATGCCGAGTTCAAGGTCGGGCCGGAAGCTTATCTCGAGCACATCTCTCAGGCCAAAGCCGCCGTCAGTATTCCGATAATCGGGAGCCTCAATGGCACGACCTTTGGCGGCTGGATGAATTATGCGCAGCAGATCGAACAAGCCGGCGCGGACGCGCTCGAGCTCAACATCTACTCCATTCCGAGCGATCCGGAGCAGAGCGCGGAAGATATCGAGTCGAGCTATCTAACGATCCTCTCTTCGGTGAAGGCGCAATTGAAAATCCCGGTGGCGATGAAGCTCAGTCCTTTTTTCACCAACTTCGCTCAGTTCGCGCACCGGGCCGACAACCACGGCGCGGATGCGCTCGTGCTCTTCAACCGTTTCTATCAGCCGGACATCGAACTCGAGACCCTGGAGATTTCGCCTAACGTTTTGCTGAGCACGCCCATGGCAATGCGCCTGCCGATGCGCTGGATCGCGATGCTATACGGCCGAATCGGAGGCAGCCTCGCTGCGACCAGCGGAATCCATCGCGCAACTGACGCGCTCAAGATGCTGATGGCCGGTGCCGACGTGACCATGCTTTGTTCGGTTCTACTGCGGCGCGGGATCGAGCACATCCAGGTGATCGAGCGCGAAATGCGGGAATGGATGGAGGAGCACGAATACGAATCGGTCGAACAACTCAAAGGCAGCATGAGCCAGAAAAATTGTCCCGATCCGAGTGCCTTCGAGCGCGCTCAATACATGCGCGCTCTCTCGAGTTATCCGATGCCGAACAGATAGGGCGGCCCCGTCGCTTTCACCTTCGTCCGCACCGCGCGTGGATCCGCCGTTCAAGAAAACTGCGAACCCCGCTCGGGTTCTTCGTTAGAGTCAATAGGACCGGGCGCGCTCCGGTTAGGTGGCGTGGACCAGATCCTGGGTCGGGAGGATGCGCCAGCGCCTCGCGACGACTTCCAGCTCGGGGTTGAGCGACCAGCGATCGGGCAGGGGATCGCCGCTATGCTCGGCGCTCCCGCCTTTCAAACTCATGCAGTTGGAGTTATCTCCGATCTCGGTGATCTGGGCGCACTCATCGTCGGTCAGAGTCACTTCTGGGAGCGACGCCAGCTCTTCGACCTTGGTCTCAATGCGTTTCGCGTTCGCGCCTGGTTCCTGGATCAACGTTGGCACCACACTTTGCACCGGCCCATGCTGCAGATTCCAGATACAGGCGAGCTGCAACATCGTGAGGCCATGCGCGTCAGCGATCTTGCGCATCCGGTCGATTTTTTCCGCGCCCGCCTCCACCCAGCCGGCCGGGCGAAAAGTGCGATGATCGCGCGGCGCGAATTGATGACCCGGTTTCACGTCGTCGTGGAAAAGCCCGCCGTAATCGACGACTCGTGTGATGATTCTGGTCCCGGTTTTCTCCGCAGCGGGGAGGGCGAGCCGGCCCGGCCAGGGTTCGAGCGGATTAAGGATGATCATCGCCCAGTCGATCAATCCCTGAAAACGCTCGAGGCAAAGAATGAGGTCGAGGGTGAAACCGTTCGCCGGACCGGGAGCGACTCCGAGTTGAGTCGTTAGGCCAGCTTCTTTCAGTTTTTCCATCCCTTTCCACACTGCGTCGCTGGTATAGCCGGTTTGATCGGGATTATGGAGGAGGAGGAGATCGAAGCGATCGGCCCGGCAACGGGCGAGCGATTTCTCCACCGCAGAGCGCAAATAGCTCGCATAGTCAGCTGGCTTGCGTAGAGCGGAATTCGTGAAGCGGGGGAATCCTTTCGATCCGTCGCGTTGTCCCTCGTAAAAATCGTGTCCGATCGCGCCGACCAGGCAATAGCTGTCCCGTGCGATTCCCTCCAGCGCGCGCCCGAGGAGCAAATCGGCTTCGCCCGAGCCATAGACATCTGCGGTCAGGAAGGTGCGGATTCCCTTCTCGTAGGCGAGACGAACGAGCGCGAGAAAGCGATCGTCATCCAACGGTTCGCCAAAGTGCATGAAAAGTCCTGCACTCCACATTCCAAAAGCGGTTCTGGTCAGTTGCATGAGCTTAAATTCATAATACTCCATCCCGGCCCATCACAACCTCGCGCGAGCAGCGGCGAACTAGCACGATGGACTCCCGGCCGCGAGCCGGCGCGCGCGGCGAAGAACCACCAGTTGCAGCAGGTAATACGACAGAACGACACAGCAGAGCGTGGCCGAGAAAAGCAAGAGCGCGTAAAGCACGTCCGAATGTCGGCCAACCCAGTCGCTCTCTCCGGCGGCGACCCGCAACGCCGCGTCGATGTCGTTCCCGGTATAATTGTCTCCGTAAATCCATTTCGCGATGTGGAGATTGCCGTCTAAAAACACAAGAACGTTTGGATGGGTGAATTCTTTTCCCGCCTCGCCGTATTGAAATCCGATCGACTCGAGCAGGGCCGCGATTTCCGGCTTGGAGGCGGTACCGACCGACCAGCTGAGAGGGATATTTTCGCGCGAACGGTAGCGAAGCAAAACGTCCGGAGTATCGGTGGGATCGAACGAAAATAGCAGGACACGATATTGAGTCGGATCGGCCACGGCATCGGTCAGGACGGATTTTAGGTGGGCGAGGTTTGTGACGCAGGCTGTCCGGCAACGAGTATAGACCGGCAGGAGGATGACCGGGTAGCCAACCAATTCCGACATGCGATGAGGACGCCCAGTTTCATCGATCCAGCTAACCGGCGCGACTGCTTTCCCGATTTGTGGTGAAACATCTTCGACTAACCCACCGAAGATTGGAGCCGCAACGGTCAACGTCGCCACAAAAGTTGGAAACAGGCGCTTAACCAAAACATTCACGGGCTAGGCCGGCCGGGGAGGGATAACGGATTGTTAGGGGAGTAGGCGGGGGCGCCGGGAAAACCGCTTCGAATCGTCTGCGTGATCGGCGGAGCGTAGGCGATGACGAGGAGGAGCGCGGCGCCGATCAGCCACGGCGTGAAGCTTTGCACGGCGGGCACGCGCTCATCGTGATACGGCTCGGATACAATCAGTTCGAGCGCGCCCTGCCGCGTGGCTTTGCCAAAGAGTGTGGCGAAGAAGACAACAAAGAAGATAAGCGCGGCGATCGTCATGAGAATGCCGCCGATTGTGGTGCAGACTCTCGCGAACTGCCAGTCGGCCTGATAGAGCGGGGATTGGGGGTTGGCATAGGTCAGTCCGAGATTTGTGCGGCGTGGTTCGCCGGCGGCGCCCCCGACAAATCCGCCGGTGGAAAAAATCATAATCCCGACCGTCCAGAGATAGGGCACCCAGACATTGGCGCGCGGGAATTTGATCTCCTTGCCAGTCAGCGTCGCGACCAGAAACAAGCTCATCCCGATGAAGGAAAGAAAGACGGGGCCGGCAACCGTTTGATGGAAATGCGCCGGCAGCCAGGAGGTGTTGTGCACGACGTTGTTCAGGTTGTAGGACGCGTTGATGATCCCGGTAATCCCGCCAAAGACGAAAATGACCAGTCCGGAAAAGAGATACGAGAAGAGCCAGCGATCGGTGTCGAGATAAGGTAGCTTCTTCCACCACCCGAGGAGCCCGCGGCCACCCCGTTGCAGCGCGCCATGCTCCAGCGAGGCGGCCATGGTAAAGGCAGTCGCGAAACTTGGCACCGCCACGAGCATGGTAAAGAAAGCGTGAACAAACTTCCACGTGTCACTGATCCCCGGCTCGGTGAACTGGTGATGAATACCGACCGGCGCGGAAAAGAGCACGAGCCAGAGAAAGGTCAGCCGTCCGGCAAAATCCGAGTAGAGCTTCCCGCCCGCAAGCTTGGGCAGCATGGTGTAATACATGACGTAGGCCGGGAGCAGCCAGAAATAGACGAGCGGATGGCCGAAGAACCAGAAGAGCATCCGAGAGAGGGGCACGTTGACCGTCGCGACCCAGCCCATCGACCAGGGAATGAGGAAGAAGAGAATCTCGATCGCCACCGGGATGGTGGCGATGACCCAAACGATGAAAGTGGCGAACATGCCAACAACGGCGAGGGGGATTTTTGCCTCAGGATGCTCGCGTTTCCAGGCAAAGTAAGGGGGCAACCAGTTGAGGAACGCGATCCAGGAACCAACCACCACCAGGACGAGCCCGACGTAAAACGCCGGATGAGCCCGCAACGGCGGATAAAAAGTATAGAGCACTGTCGCCTTGCCGGAAAGAATCGCGGCCGCAGCCAGGAGGGTGCCGATCACCATCAGGGCAAAGGAGAGCCAGGCCACTTTCATGTGGATCGGCCGGCGCAGGTGATAACGGACGACGGCGTAGCCAAAGGCGACCGCGAAGAAGGTCGTGAAGACGATCGCGTTCACCGTGCCGTGCAGAGTTAGCCCCTGAAAATATTCGAGACCTAGAAACTGTGTGCTCCGGATGATGCCGGCCCGATAGAGCACCTGGAGCAGGCCGTGATAAATACCGAGCACAAGGAGGACGATCGGGAAGACGATTTCAATCACGATCATCCGCTTCAGCCCGGGCTCAATCGTCAAGCTTTGGTCGTTTGAAGTTTGCATCGTGGTTACTTCAGGGTCTTCAGGTAGGCAATGATCTCACTCACCTCCTGCTCGGTCAGTTCGGGTTCGGGCATGAGGTCATCGTAGCCAGCGACAATCTTGTGGTCGGGATCGAGGATCGCCTCGCGCAGGTAGGCGTCGTCGACCGTCACAATCGAGCCGTCGGTCATCTTTTCGGTTCGCCCATAGATGCCCTTGAAGGAGGGAGCGAGGTCTGCGTCTGCAGTCATCGAGTGGCAGCTCATGCATTCCTTGGCTTCGAGCAGTTTGTAACGCGGATCAGTTGGAACTTGCGCCGCCGGCGCACTGGGCTGCGGATGAAAGCTCGCCGCATCCACCACGCGGAGAGTCGCGGCCATGCGATCGTGCCCGGTCCCGCAGTATTCGTGGCAGAGCAGTTGATAGGAGCGCGGTTTGGCGAATTTGACCCGCGTATAGTTCACCACCCCGGGCACGGCCATGAGGTTGAGATCGGTGCCTAGTAGGATCAGCCCATGCGTGACGTCTGCCGTGCTGAGATAGATGTCGACGGTCGATCCGGCCGGGACCGTTACCTCCTGGGGTTCGAAGCGCCACATGCGGGCGACGTAGTGCAGCTCGTAATGCGTCGGCGAATGGGTGATCAGTTCGCCCTTTTCAAACGGCTTTACACTCGTGAGGCAGGTCGGCAGACCGACATGAAATGTGTTGATTGCGAGAGCAGCGAAGCCAAAAAGCAAGAGAACAAAGACGAGAGCAACCCAAACGATCCGTTTTTCCAACTGGGTGATCGTCATCGCCGTTAGCTCCGCGCAATCATGATTCCGTAGATCAGGAACCAAAGCGCGGCGTAAAACAGAAGAAGCAGGGCGAAGAAAAAGATCGCGCCCTTTGGAAAGAACTCCGCGTTCTCCGGTCCCGTTGGGGATTTCACTTCATCCGGCATGTCCATGATGGTTTTATTTCTCGGACTTCTCGAGCTGGCGGAGTTTCAGGTAAATCGCCAGCATCAGAAGCCCAATCCAGGCGATGGCGGCCGCGAGTCCGATCTGCCGGAACTTGTATTCGCCACGCGCTTTCTCGACCAGCGTGTCGGTGCGCTTGATCGCTTCTTCTCCCGGCGCTGCCACCTGCTGAAAGGTATTTCGGCTAAAGGAATGCACGTAGGTGCGTGATTTCTTCAGGGCGTCGCCCAGCTCGGTGAGCTGGTTGCTGATCGGTTCCACGTCCAACCCTTTCGCTGCGAGTCTTTCGGAGACGGTGGTGAACTTGTCTCGCGCCGCGTCCATCTGGTTGATGGTCTCGCGAAAATAGTTCGCCGTCGTGATGCATTGCGGGTGGTCCTTGGCGTATTGGCGATGGCAATCACCGCAGAGGCCGCCGGCGCTCGTGGCCAGCATCGAGTCGTGGGTCTTGGCGATGTTATGTTCGCCATGGCACTTGCTGCATTCGGCCCAGCCGTGCTCGTCGAACGCCTGCTTGTGTTTGCTGCCGTCGAAGAGGCTGGCATTGGCCGAGTGGCAAAGACTGCAACTGCGACTCACGCTCGCCACCCCGGGGGGGCTGGCGGCGTGGTTGCCATGACAATCATTACAGGCGGGCGCGCCGAGATCGCCGCGGACTAGCAGCGCTTGGCCGTGCACGCTCTTTTTGTATTCCGCGAGTTGGTTCGTTGGAAGGGGCGCACCGTCCGGGAGGGTGAAGCCGGCCATCGTCTTGGGATTGGCGTGACACGCGCCGCAGGTTTCCGGCACGCGCTGCGCATAGACTTTCGATTGCGGATCCTTGGCCGGACGAATGCCGTGGACGCCGTGACAACTCACGCACTGCGGGGCGCGGTCGTCATGTTTCACGAGCAGCATCTGGCCATGCGGGCTGCCCTGGAATTTGGCCAGTTGGTCGGTTGGCAGGCTCGGGTTGAACTGGTGCATGAAGGTGGGATCGGAATGACAGCGCGCGCAGAATTGCACGACCCAAGCGCGATTTTTGTCCCGCCCTTTCTCCGGCCATTCCTTGACGAACTCGTGACCGAATTCCGCCTTGGGATCGCCGCCATGGCAACCGGCACAGGAAAGTCCGCTGCGGAAATGAACGTCCTCGACCATGTCTTTGAGGCTTAGGTGGGTCGGCGTGTTCTCCGCCGTGGGCGTGAGGGTGAAAAGATCTTCCGGCGCCTGAACTTCGGCATCGGTGTGGCAGAGGATGCAATTGTTCTGCAGGACGATCTCCATCTTTTGCGGGCGCAACTGGAGGGCGAGGAGCGTCCGGAGGTGTTCCGGCTTGGTGATGATCTCCTTCTCCACCGCCTGGGCGAGGTGTTCCTTCAGGTTGTCGTTGAGGCCATCAAAATATGCCCGCTGCTCCTTTGTGATGATGGGCTTGCCGCTTTGGTCTTTGGCGTCGAGCAGCGCAGCCAGCTTGGGAGGAATGCCGGCCGGGGTCTGGTTTGCCGCCAGGGCGGCGGAGGAGATGAAGGCGGCGCCAAGGATGACGAAGATCGTTCTCACGCTGTGCCTGCCTCGTTAGGCCGGGACGTCATGAACCAGGAGGCCAGGATGATGATGATCGCCAGCCCGGCCGAGATTACGCCGGCGATTAGATAGGAAACTCCGAACAGGCCGTGCAGCACCACCTGCAACAGCGCTGCGCCCGTGAGAACGAACCAGCGGTGTTCGAACCGCAAATAGCGAACCACCATGATGACCACGCCCGCTGCCAGCGTCCACCATGCGCAGACCCGCGCCACCTTGTGCATGGCTGCCAATTCCTCGCCTTTGCCCTCTGCGCCAATGTCCCAGCCCATGAGCGTGAGGTAGGTCAGGAAGAGGAGCGCGGCCCAGGCCAAATCACTGAAGGCCGGAGATGGCCTGTCCTGGTAGGCGCGGCGATCCGCCCACGGAATCACCATCCAGAGAGCGAACAAGATCCCGATGACAAACAGGCAGACCTGCGGTCCTTCCAGGCCAAAAAGGTGCGGTGGAAATTCCTTCAGGAGCTGATATTCCCAGAGAAAATACCATTCTGGTTTGATGCCTGGATAGGCCGAGGCGAGGGGGTCCGCCTTGTCACCCAGTTCCCAGTCCATACCGGGAATGCCAGGGCCGTAGGGAAGAAAAACGGCGAGCGCTCCCAGCACCATGAGGCACGCGAGCCAGAGCAGGACATCGCGCAGGGCGAAGCTGGGAAAGAATTTCATCCCGCGCGGGGCGGTCGTCTTGCCTAAGGGCGGTGCCATGCCCTGGCGTTGAATCAGGATGACGTGCAAAACGATCACGCCGACGAAGGCAAGGGGCAGAATGACGACGTGAGCAGCAAAAAAGCGGTAGAGCGTGTTGATGCTAACATCCTGTCCGCCGCGCAAGACCTGGAGGAGCCAGTGACCCAAAAAAGGCACGGAGGCCACGATGTTGGTGCCGACCGTGGTGGCGAAGTAGGCGAGCTTGTTCCAGGGCAGGAGATAGCCGGAAAAGCCGAAGCCCATGGTGAGGAGGAACAGAAAATAACCGGAGACCCAGGTGACTTCGCGCGGCGGGCGGTACGCTTTCAGCATCATGGTGCTAAACATGTGTAGCACGAGGGAGATGATCATGAGGTGCGCGCTCCAACTGTGAATGGAGCGGATGAGCCAGCCGAAGGGGACTTTGGTCGTTAGGAAATGAATGCTTTCGTAAGCGGTCGCTTCACCCGGCTGATAGTACATGAGCAGGAGCACACCCGTCACGACCTGCACCATGAAGAAGAACATCGTGATGCCGCCAAGGTAATACCACCCCATCCAGTGTGAGCCCAGCGGCACCTGTTTGTGCCGCAAAAACTCGAAGAGCGGTGTCAGTTGATAGCGCCGGTCGAGCCAGCCGCGCAGTCCTCCGCCTTTTTCGGCGTCGCTCATGAGGTTTTTTCTTCGGAGATGAGAATCGTGCCGTCGGACTGGCGATTGACCGCGTATTTCGGCAGGGGCCGTGGTGGCGGCCCCGAGAGCACGCGGCCGTGCAGGTCGAAGCGGCCATCGTGGCATGGACACCAGATGACGGATTGCGACGGCTGGTAGGTCACGGTGCAACCTTCGTGCGTGCACTTGGCACTGAAGGCGAGCAGATCGTTCTCATGCTGCAAAACGATGACGCGCTGCCCGCTCACCGGAACGATGACGAACTTGTTTTGCTCCAGTTTGGAGGCCTCCTCGCGGGTCAGGCGCGTGGGACCACCCGGGCCAGTCTGCGGCAGCGGCTTGAGATAGCGAATGACGGGGTAAGCGATGCTGGCGAGCCAGCCGAGGATACTTGCTCCCAGGAGCACATCGATAAAGTGGCGGCGGGAGGTGGAAACCGAGTCAGTGTGTTGCTCCATTTAAGATCTCCCGCGCCCAAAGGCTCAACTGCGGACGAAAACCGTTAACTTGTTGGTTGGTTGTTTCTCCTGAAACAATCTCAAACCCAAACTAGGAGCCGGCTTTTTGGCGAGGAAAAAAACTGCGCATTTTTTCGGAATGCGGCCGCTTATTCTTTCTGGATGCCGCCGGTGTGACAATCAGCACAGGCAAAATCGGAATACTCGGAGTCGATATGGATGAAATCGAAGCCCTTCGGGTTGATCTGATCGAGTTGTGCTCCGTGGCCTTGCGCGAGAATGAGATGGCATGATTTGCAATCGCTCGCCTGGATCGACTTTTTGCCGTCCGCCGAGTTGTGCTGGCCGTCATGGCAACGGAAGCAGCCGTTCCAGTTTTTGTGCCCGACGAAATCCGGGTGGGTGCGCCAGTCGAGTTTTTGTTCCGGGAAAAAGTTCGCGCGATAGATGGCTTGCGCCTCGTTGACGACCTGGTCGGCCTGAACCGGGTTGGGATAGGCTTGATGGAGAGTGAGCGCGATCTTCTGCAAACCTTCCGACTTGGTCTTGTAGGGCTGGACGAGTGCGTTGACGACTTTCGACTTCACCCAGGGGATGCTGGAATCAATCCGCCCGGTGAAAAGCGCGAGGTCGACGGCGTCGTTAGGCGTGCGGACCTTGTGCGCCGGGCGGCTGTGGCAATCCATGCAGTCCATCCGGTGGATTTTGAAATTTTTTGGATCGCCCTTGAAGTCCGGAGTCCGGTACTCGGTCGTCTCGCCTCTTGGGTTGGTGATCCTGACCCAGGGAATGTTGAGGAGCCGGTCGTCGGTCGCGATGTACTCAATCTTGTTTGCGATATTCATGTGAAAATGAATGCCGCCCTCGGGGCCATTGGCAGGTTCGCCGCCGCCGACCCAAAGCAGGAGACGCACGGTGAAGGGCGTATTCTTTTCGTCGGAGAGGAAATGGTGGTAGATCCGCTCGACGTTGCCGACATAGCGCTTTGGCCAATGGCATTGTTCGCAAAGTGCCTGCGGCGGACGCGGGTTGACCTCGTTGACGTAGATCGGGCGCGGGTAGTCGTCGGCCACCGTGTGGTAGAGCTGTTTGACGCCGTTCACTTTGGTCCTCAAGTAAGCGGAGGCGCCCGGCCCGACGTGACAGGCGACGCATTCCACCTTCGCATGCGCGAAATGTTCCGAAGAAACATATTCCGGCTGCATGGAATGACAGGTCTGGCCGCAGAACTGGACAGACTCGGTGAACTGGTAGGTCTGATAGCTGCCGAGGGCGGTGATAAAGAGGAAGGCGACACTGGCCGCGGCAAATACCGCCAGGATCCTACGGTCGCGGGGGCGCGAGAGGTCGATCTTGAGGACGAGAGGCGCTGCGACCCGCACCGCGCGCCGCACCGCACGCCGCTGCAGCAAGACACCGATGACGATGAGAACGAGGCCGAGGAGAAAGAACCCGGGCGCCACGACGTAGGCGAGAATGCCGACGTACGGATTGCGATGACCCGCCATGAAGTCGATCGCAATGAGGAGGAGAAAAGCGAAGACCGCAGAGGTCGCGAGAACGATGCCCGCCCAACTGGTCCAGTTGCGCAGGTAATGCTTGAACGGCCGGCGCGGAGCAGAGCTGTCAGGCATCAGTCAAAGATGAAAATTGGCGAAGATCGCCGCGAGGTGAGCGAACCCTCAAGACAGGGTGAGCGCAGGATGCTCGACGGCTATTTCTTGAGCGAACGAATGTAGGTGACGAGGGCCTTGATGTCGGCGTCGGATAATTTTTCCCCGAACGGCTTCATCGACTGCTTGCCGTTGGTCTTGACGCCTTCCTTGATCGCTTTCTCCGCCTCCCCGTCGCTGAAGGCTGCCTGGACCTTGGCGTCGCGATAATCTTTAACGCCGAGCTTTTTGCCCATCATCGTGCTTCCGCTGCCGTCTTTGCCGTGGCAGGAAGCGCAATGCTGGTTCCAAAGTGCGGTCGCGTCGCCCGCGGAAGCGAGTCCGGCCGAGGCGATCATCAATGATATGAGTAAGGATATTTTTCGTTTCATTAGTTAGGTTTTTGTTTGGTTGCTAGCAGATGGAGCTTGAATTGTAGACGCCGGGCGCGTCAAAACATTTGCGGGCGATTTCGGATTACTTCTTCAGCGTCCGGACATAGGCGACGAGGGCCTTCACTTCGTCATCGCTCAGCTTGTCGCCGAAGGCTTTCATTTTCGATTTGCCGTTCTCCTTAATGCCTTCCTTGATCGCCTTGGTGGCTTCGGCGTCGGTGAAACTGGCCTGAACTTTCGGGTCGGTCAGATCCTTGGCATTCAGAATTTTTCCAATTTTGGTGTCGGCTGTGCCGGTCTTGCCATGGCATTGCGTGCAGTCCTTGTTCCAGTTTTCCTCCGCGCTGCCGGCACGGACGGCGCTGGCCGAAACGGCCAGGAGACTAAGGGTGATGAAGGTAATGATTTTCATGATGTTATTTTGTTTGATGTTCCCAGACTTTACTTCGTTTCTATCGCTAATCTTGGGCTTGTGAAATTAATTTCCGGTCGAGAACTCTTTGGACGATCCGCGCCGACGGCCATTCGAAAACTGCGCCAGCGTTCCAGCGGCATGGCTGCCACGGCCATGAGCGCGAGCTGGCTCACGACGAAGCCACAAAGCCAGGGAAACGCTTTCTCCATGAAGCCGTAGGAGTGCAGCCCGACGCCGAGCATGTTGACGCCGAACCACGAGAAACTCGTGATCACATTGCCAAAGATCGCCATGATCATCAGGCCGCGCTGACGGATGAAGCCTCCCCAGCGGGCGTGCAGAATGACCGCGCACCAGAGCACGATTAGGACGGCACCGTTTTCCTTCGGGTCCCATCCCCAGAAGCGGCCCCATGATTGATCGGCCCAAATGCCGCCGAGCACCGTGCCGACAAAGCTGAAAAAGGTGGCGAAACAAACGACGCCATAGGTCATGCGGCTGAGCGAATCGGCGGTTCCTTTGTTCAGGGAACGGGTGAACACGCCACGCACGACGTAGATGATGGCGAGCATGCCAGCCAGAAACATGGCCGAATAACCGGTGGTGATCGCGACGACGTGCGTAGCCAGCCAGATGTTGGTGTCGAGCACGGCCTGCAACATCTCGAGCGTGTCGCCGCTGCCCGCGAGGTGATGCGCGATGATCAAAGTGATGAAGCCGATCGCGCCGGCGCAGGCTGCGCCGATGCCGTCTCGAAAAATTCGTTCGAGGACGAGCGCCACAATGACCGCGCCCCATCCAATGAAAATGGCCGAGGAATAAAGGTTGGTGACGGGCGGTCGTTCCTGCAGATACATCCGCGAGACAAGGCCGAAGGTGTGGATCGCGAGCGCGAGCAACAAGAGATAGAAGGCGGAGCGATTGAGCGTGCGACTCCACGCCAGCCACGACCCACAGGCGAGCAGAAACGCCAGCACGTAGAGAACCATGCTGTGCGTGAAGGGATCGATATGGTTGAAGAAAAATTCGAAGGAAGCCCGCTTGACCGCGGTCGGCTGATGTTGCGCCATCCAGGTCGAAAGCAGACCGGCCTGCTGGTTAAACGCAGCGCGATCACCCGCGCGGTAGGCGTCTCCCATTCGGGCATACATTCCGACCACCGGATGAATTTCGTCCGGCGCGATCGACCGGAGCAGGCTGTCACCGACGGAGCGCCACTCGCCCTTTTGCGCGGAGTTCGGTGGCACCGCAAGGATGTAAGCCATCTCCGACAATTTCTGGTAGAGCGCGATCAATCCGGCGGTGTCGTTGAGCTTTGCCTGATCGAAACTCTTTCCCGTCTCGCGTTGCCGTGCCGCTTTCCCGGCCGCCGGCAATCCGCCGGCAAATCCTTCGAGCTCGCGCGTGAAGCTCCGGACATCTTCCGGCTGCACGCTGTTCTTCAGGCGTTGGTCCAGCACCATCGCGTTGCGCAGGTTGAGGACCGCGTTCTGATAGGCGGTCCGCTCCACCGATTGCAGCTTCTCGGAGAGCGCGCCCTGTTCGTCGATCTGCCGCAGGAACGGCGTCAGTTTGGCAAAACTGAAATACTTCTGGTCGCTTTGCTCCCAGCCGAAAAGCCCCAGCACATCGGCGTTCTGAATGACAAAGACCGATTCTTGATCGGCCACCGGTGCGTTGAAGAGAGTGTCGGCGAGCCAGCGTTGCGCGCTGAGTCGTCCGCCCTCAGCGTCCTGCGCCGTCTGCTTCCCGTGAATAATGAGGAGTGAATTGCGCGCCACGGTGTCGAGGGGCTTGATCCGGCCGCCGACAAGCACCGGAATTTTTCCGAACGTGATCAGGTCGAAATCATTCTCGGCCGCCCGGGGCGGACGCCAGCTCGTGGCGATCCAGAGCAGCGCGCCAACGAAAATCAGCGCTGGCAAAAAACGCTTCATGCGAAAGCCGTCCTCCTGCGCCGGGCGAATCCCACGAGATGGTAGCCGAACTGCACCAGCAACCCGAGGCCGACGATCACACACGCGACGTAGGGCGCGATGAAACTTGGATTGCGCACGACCTGCAGAATCGACGCCTGGTCATCCTTTTGGAAGCCGGCCTGGTAAAACGTCTCCCCGCGGTAACGCAGGGGATGATTCATGTAGATCAGGACGTCTCGCTTTAGCGCGCGGTCCGGATCATTGAGTGTGATCTTGCTCGCGAAGTTCTTTGGGATTTCGGTGCCCGGATACCGCTCGTGGGTAAACTTCTGCAGGGTGACGCTGTAGGGTTTGTAGTAGCGAGCTGGCCGCAGCGTGATTTGCCAGCTACGGCCTCCACTGGAAAACGCCTGCGAAGCGCCCAGCGCCTCTGAAACGAGCCAGGTCCCGAGCGACTTGTTGACCATGCCGCCGGTGGATCCAGTCGATACGATCTCGATCAGCGCGCTAACGGTATCGCGCTGATCAGGACCTGTTGCCCGCGGCACTTCCTGCACGACAACTTGCGCGCCGATTCCCTGGTTCGCGACCGGAATCGCGCCGACTCCGGCCTTGCTCAACATTTGCAGGCGCGAATTCTGAAAGAAGTGCCGGACGACGATCTGGAACGGCAAATCGGGGAGATCAACAACGTGCTTGTGGCGCAGTAACGCGTCCGGGATCGCAGTCACCTGGTCAAACTCTGGTGCCGCGGTGTCGATCACCGCCAGCTCCGCTTTTTGGGAATCTTCCGAGTAATTTTTCGTCTCGCCCCCCAACAGTTGCATGTGGCTCTCGACCGCAAACAGATCGGTAAAGAGACCGCCCGCGAGCATGATAATCAAACCGGCATGAGTGAGATGAATGCCAAGCTTGCTCCAAGCCCAGCGAAAACGTTTCCAGTGCGCGGCAACGAGGTTGATCAGCAGCACGCCGCCGATTAGATGCCCGCCCGGAAAAATCGGAATTCTGAAGCCTTGGCTGCCGGTTGGCCACCAGACAAACCAGCTTTGGAAATAGCGCTGCTGCACCTCGTGAATCCCGAAATGCACCTGCGCCAGCGTTCCAGCGAAGATCAGAATTATGGCGGCGATCAGACAGGTGATCGTCAACTTGAGCGAGGTGATCAGGGCGACCAATTTTCGCATCACGTTTTCAGAATCAGACGAACGAAACAAGTTTTACGGACCCGGGAAGAGCGAGGGCAGGTGACCGCAACGATCTTATCGAAGCGGTGCAACGACGAGGCGATAAACTCAGATCGGCAAGCGCGGTTGGCGAGATCGATGAGGCCTTTTCGCCAGATCTCTCGCATTAAGCTCCCGAGTAACTAGAAGCCAAAGGTAAGGCTGGAAAAAATGGAATGCGCCTGGTAGTCGTTGTGACCGCCATATAGTCCGTCGGTGTAGTTATAGTACCCATACTGCAGATTCAGGCGAAGGCTCTTCGTGAGCTGATGGCTCATGCTCGCGGTCACGCTATTTTGGGTCTGATCCGCTCCGTAAGGCAGGCCGGCCAGTGAATTGTTCACGTAATCGGCGGCGCGATAGTAGTTGTAGCCGACCCGAAACTCGGTCTTGTCGCTCATCAGAAAGCCGATATTCGCTCCGATCGTCCAGTAATCGCTCTGAAAATTCAGGACCGTCGGGCCCGCTCCCGGAATAATCACAATATTCGCGGCCGGAGTTTTCGTCTGATTCAGAACGTAGGAGAAATCTCCCTGAAGGTAGAGCCGGGCGAGAGGATTCCACGTCACGCTTTCGCTGATAATCTGATTGCTAATCCAAGCCGTGTGTTCGGAATTCAGCAATATACCGTCAGGAATGTTCCACTGGCCGATGACCTGAGAGGTCAGGTAGTCGTAGCGGGTGACCAGAGCGAGCGTGCCGAAAGATGGAGGAAGGGAGGGTCGCCAAGTGAGACGAATATTGAAGTCGTTCGTGCTCCAGTCTTGGAACTCGAGATTCTGGCCATCAACGTTGGAGCTGTTGTCGTATCGAAAAGTCTTGTAAAAATACTGCCCGGCAAGGTTGAGCCGCGCTGTGGGATACCAATTGAAGCCGACAGTGTATTTTTGCCGGAACAAATCGAGATTCTTGATGCCGGAAATTGCTGGAGCCCCGATCTCGCCTTCGCTTTCGTGGATATCGCCAGACTGCTCTTCCCAATCGCCCTTCGCATAAAAGAGCCAATCGCTAACGCCCGCGTAACGCATCTCGAATGTCTCCGCGAATGTATTGAAGTTTTCAAAACTGCTCGCGGCCATCGGAATAAGAGGTGCGTCTCGGGTCGAGGTTTCGAGGAAGGTCGAGCTACTCTGCTTATTTTCGTTGGTGAATCGAAGAGCCGTGAGAATCGTAAAATCCTTCGCCGGCAACCACATGAGATTTACGTTGATCACCCATTGGTGGAGGTCAGAGGTGCCGGCAAGATTAAGGAAGCCGTGATCGAATGGTGAAAGGGTCGCGATCGGATCGCTATAGGAAGAATTGTAGGTGGGCCCGTAGATGCGCGTTCCGGAAAGGTCGTTTGACAGCGTCGTGTAAGAATAGGCGGTCGTTAGCCAGAGTGCATCGCTGAAGCGTGTCTCTGTCGTTGCGTGTCCGCTAAACAAATCGAGACTGTTGTTGTCATTTTGAGTGATAAAGCGCTGGTTGGCTGCGCCGGCGCCACGCTCGAGGTTAAGAGAGTCGTTGTTATTATCATGCTCGTAGCGCATGCCCAAGCCGATGTCGGTGTTGGCGAAGGTCTTGCTCACTTCCAGCGCGATGATGTCCCGCGTTTCATCAATATCGCGGAAAGACGGGACGATTTTGCGTGAGCTCGATCCGTTGGTGATGCCGGTCAAACTGGTGTCGCCCCAGCTGGTCGAATCCTTCATGCCCTGCCGAAACTCGTGCGAATAGCGTAGGATAATTTCCGGCCAGTCCGGCAGTTGCAGGCCCAGTTCGACCCACGCCTGGCCTCGAGTGATATACATCTCGGGGAAGGGCGGCGGGAAAAACGCCCCATTGACCGGGAAGAATCCGCCGTTGCCATCATAATAGCTGCGGAATTGGTTATACCCGGCCTTAACATAACCCAAGTCTGGTTTGGATAGGCTCAGGTTTAGTTCATAATCGCCGCTATCGATAATGGCGTGCCCGTCGATCGAGAACTGTCCGTTCTTGCCCACCGTCTGCTCGTAATGCAGGTCTTGGATTCCGCCAAAGACGTCGCCCGAGACGTGATGCTGCTGCTCAAAGAGAGCGGTATCGCCACTGGTGATCAGCCCACCGATGGAAAGCTCAATCCAATTGGTGTAGCTCGGTTCTTCTGCCGGCGTTTCCCCCGGGACCGCCTGTCCGTCGGCGTTTGTTTTCGGAATAGGTTCCCCGGCGCGCAGTGGCACAATTGTAAAGAGAAAAGCACATGTCAGGAGCGCCAACCTGCGCGTTGCCGTCAGGCGAGGAGTTTTCAGATCGAACGAGGACATCGTTCAGTACCTCAGTGCCGGGCTGACCTGCGAGCCGTGGATTGCCTCATGACAGCCTGCCGACCAGCAGGTGCCCTGCTGCAGGAAGCTGGAGTGGTTGACGTCGGCGATGTAAATCGCGCCGGGAGTGGTTTGCTGCTGGAAATGGCATTTCAGGCAGAGCGCCTGGTTGCGGACGGTCAAGAGCCGCTGATTGACCGAACCGTGCGGCGAATGGCAGGAGACACATCCCTCGCGCAGCGCCTCGTGTTCAAACACGAACGGACCGCGCTGCGTTGTGTGGCACTGGAAGCAGGTCTCATTCTGGCCTAACAGAGCGGAGCCGCCACCCTTCACCGACTGAATGCCGCTGGTACCGCCGCCTTTCATTGCATTTCCCTTGTGCGGGTTATGACAATCGACACAGCTTACTTTCCCTTCCAGTACCGGGTGGTGATTAGGTAGTTCGAACGCTGCCCGCACCTCCAGGTGGCATTGGAAGCAAGCCTGTGGCGATTTACCCGGGTTCACGATCGTGTGCAGCCCGCCGCCGCTCGCGACGTGAAGACTGCCCGGCCCGTGACACGATTCGCAGCCGGCGTCCTTGGCGTTCTCTCCGGGAGCCTTTAAGCGCGCGTGAGTGGCCGTGGAAAAATCGCGCGTGATGTTCTCGTGACATGTAGCGCACTCACTCGAGCCGACATATTTCGCGCCGGGAATGCTCGGCGGCGCCATTATCGTCCGGGTAGTGGTACTGCAGGAAAGCAGGATGACCGTGAGCGCGGCGCCTCCTGCCGCGCACCAGAGAATTCTTTCTCGCTTCTCGCAGAACAATCGGATGAACCTTGAATGCCGCACAGTGGTCGCAGTGTTATCGGAAACTGTTTCAGCTGACTACGCGTTTTTACGGCGAAAGTTTCGCCCTGTTGTTGAGAGGTGATTGGTCCGTGTTTCGGCAACGCATGGTTGTTCATTCGAAAGGCTGCAATATGGCGGGTTTGTCACCTAACGAGTCTGATAGTAGCCGCACTGAACCAAACCCAGCGCGGGTGGTGCCTGTTGATGTTTATTTCCCGGCGCCCGGTATTCCGTCGGGGATTTGCCCGAGAGCTTTTTGAACGTGCGATTGAATTGTGAGAGAGACTGGAAACCGACTTCAAACGCGATTTCGCTGATTCGCAGATTCGAATTGGTGAGAAGTTCGCACGCCTGTTCGACCCTGGTCCGGGCAATGTAATCGACAAAATTGAAGCCGGTCACCCGTTTGAATTCCTCGCTCAGATAATTCGGACTGATGGTGACGAAGGCCGCAACTCTTGTCAGAGAAAGCTCCTCCCCCAAATGCTCATGGATGAAACAACGCGCTTTCCAGATCCTCGCCGGTTCCGCGTGGTCGAGGCGCTCCATTCCAAATTCTGAGGGTCTCGTTAGTGTCGAAGGCATCATTCGCATGCCTCACTTAGGCCGGATTCGCCGAGGGCCGCTCTCCATGGATTGCTATTTCCTCCTCAGTTCTTGTCGTGCGCCGAGCGGCGCAACGGCAAGATCTGATGCAATTATGCCAAGTGACGGCGAGCAGCGATGGCGCTGCTGTGGGATCTAATAAAAAAAAGGAGGTGCTTGAAAGTGAATCGCCCATTGACCGTGCCGGACAAGCAAAGCATGCATGCCAGCAACGTCATCGCTGCCGTCCTGAGCGCCATCATTCCGGGTCTTGGTCAGATCTACAAGGGCCATTACGGGTCGGGCGTTCTCTGGCTGTTGATGGGAATGCCGCTCGCGGTTTGGGTCGGGGTGTTGCTCAGCTTGGCTACGGCCGGGCTCGGGCTGATCATTCCGATTATTTGCTGGGTGGCATCGGCGGTCGATGCCTACTACGAGGTTGATCGACGCCGCCGTCGCCATCATCACCTCGCAGAGCCGACAATCTACGATGACTACGACTGATCCCGGGGGCTTCGTGTGCCGGCTCACACCTGGGATCCGCGATGACGCCGGAGTGATTATTGAATTGCGCTGCTCTAAGCCTGGCGCGCGGCTGCGCCCGATGTTTCTGAGTCGATCGCGGCCGCAACGTCAGAGCAAGATCCGGATGTCGCGGCCTCCGGTGCGGTTTTCAAGCCTTCGTAAGTCTCCTGCACGATCTGATCCACCACCGCCTTCAGATCGTGCGTCTCTTCCCAGACCGCGAGTTGCCGATCCGCGCCTGTGCCTTCGCCCATGATTTTTTCGAGGTGCGCGAGTTCCGTCTCGGTTCCAAGCTCGTTCGCCTCCGGGGCGATGAACTCCAGCATCTCATGGAGCAGTTCTCTTTCGTCCACTTCACGTTTGAGACCGAAATCGATCAATTTACCGTCGATCCCGTGGCGACAAGCACGCCAGCGGTTTTCATCGAGCAGCCGGCGCGGATAGGTGCGGAAGCTGACATTTTGTCGGCGCAGCTTCTGCAATTTGAAGACGATCGCCTGCATGAGCGCGGCCAGGGCGATGGTGTCGTCGATGCGCGATTGCGCGTCGCAGATGCGAAACTCGATCGTGTCGAAAAACGGGTGGAGCCGAATGTCCCACCAGATCTTCTTTGCGTTGTCGATGCAGTTGGTCGCGACGAGGAGCTTCAGGTAGTCCTCATATTGGGAAAGACTTTCAAAGGCATCCGGAATTCCGGTGCGCGGAAAGCGTTCGAAGATCATTTGCCGGTATGCCTTTAGCCCCGTGTTCTGACCCAGCCAGAACGGGGAGTTGACCGAGAGCGCGTAAATGTGCGGCAGGAAATAGCGCGCTTGATTCATCAGGTCGATGCCTTCCTCGCGATCGGGGATTCCGACATGAACGTGCAATCCGAAGATGACGTTGATCCGGGCGATCTGCTGCATGTCTTTGACGATCGTGGCATAGCGCTCGTCAGCCGTGATCAGTTGATCCTGCCAATTGGAAAAAGGATGGGTTCCGGCCGAGGCGATTTTTAATCCGTCGCGGGCTGCGACCGTCGCGAGGTCGCTCCGCAACTGGACTACCTGCGTGCGCGCGTCCCGGATATCACGACAGACTTCCGTGCCCAGCTCGACGACCGACTGATGCATCTCGGGCTTGACCCGCTCCTTGAGAAGCATTTTCCCGTCGGCCATGATCTCATGAATGTGGGAACGCAACTCCCGTGTCGCCGGATCGATGATTTGGAATTCCTCCTCGATTCCGAGAGTGAAGCCGTGCTTTTTGCGGGTCATCGATTGTTCTCGGTTGGCGAGGCCATCCGGGCCTCGTGTCTGTCGGCGAGACATTTCTCTGCCTCCGCACGTGTGCTGCAGGTCTCGATCTGCACCTCCGGTCCGTAATGAAAGAAAGACATGATGCGCAAGCCGATGTCGCAATGGGGGCGGGGCATGACGCGCACGACCATGCTCACTCCGCGATCATTGCAGAGGCGCATGATCCCTTGCAGCGGCGTCGCGCAGTCGAGACCCATCACCTCCAAGTCGGTGAAATCCACCAGAAGCCGAAAGTCCGGTCTTACTTTTGTCAGGGCCGAGGCCACTTCCCGCGCGCAACGCTCGACCGCCGAGGACCTGACATGTCCGCGGTAGCGAATGACGAGGAGATTGCGAGCAGTCTGCGCTTCGACTGCGAAATCAAGCAGACCGATCCCGGGCACGGCCTTGATCCGGACCCAGCTTTTTCCCTTGTCGGCCGAGGCGAAATCTTCCGTTCGAAAAACGTTGCGGAACACTTCCTGCCGGAGCTCATCGAGCGAATAGGCACCATAGCGCTGCCCGTTCTTTGAAACAAAAAGCTGCATCGTCAGGCGGAAGAGGGCCCGGCGGTGCGGGCGTTTTTTTGCGTTGCGCTGAGGCGACTGCGGGCGGCTTGCAGGCGACGCACCATCACCTCGCTGGCGCGCTTGAAAAGCTCGTGACTGAGAAAAAGATCTTCGTCGCGATGCTGTCGCAGCATAATGCTGGAGAGACACAAGGCGCGGCAGGGTTCGACGGCGCGAGCATCGAACTGCCAGAGGTAAGGCGCAAAAAGCCAGGACCAGCCTAACGGTTCTCCGGCGGTCACGACGTCGATGGTGGTGGGCCCGCCGTTGCCCGGCGCAGGCTCCTCGATTATGACCCGCCCGCTCTCCAGCAGGTAGAAGCCATTGGCCGGTTCGCCGGCGCGGAAAATTACCTGTCCGGCGTCGAAATGTGTGGCCATCGTGCACTGGGAAAGAATTCGAAGGTGCTGTTCGTTCATCCCGGCTAGAAATGGATGAGCCGCCAGACGGGCAGCGATTTGCTCGTCTCCCCTATCCTGCGCTGCAGCCGGCACCGTCAGTTTATCGTTCTGCATGACGAAACTTCGCTCGGAAGCAAAGGTATCGCACGCCCCAAATTGCCAAAAACTGCCCGTTTTTTGCGTCGCAGGATGGGACTGGATGGGACAGACATGTTTTGGCCGCGAGTTTGACCGGACGAGACGGGAAGGAACTGCTATTTTCGCCGGCAACATGCGCCGTCTCTTTCTTGCTCTGGTCCTGGCATCTCTTCTTTCCACCAGCGTTCGCGCCGAGCCGAAAAGCAAGCCGGACGAGGAGGACAACAAACCGCTGCCCACAATTGCGGAGAAGACGCGTGGGCTGCAGGCTATGCCCGGCTATTTCAATCTCTACTGGGATGCACGCGCCGGTAAGCTCTGGCTCGAGATCGACAAGTTCGACGCCGAATTTCTCTACGTGGTTTCACTCGCTGCCGGGGTGGGCTCGAACGACATCGGGCTCGACCGCGGACAATTTGGTGATCTCGAGAGCGAGAGCAGCCGACCCGAGCATTTGGTGAAATTCGAGCGCAGCGGGCCCAAGGTGTTGCTCGTCGAGCAAAACCTCGCCTATCGCGCGGTGACAAAGAACGCGGACGAGAAGCGCTCGGTCGACGAGGCTTTTGCTCGCTCGGTCCTCTGGGGTTTCAAAGTCGAAGCGGAGGAAAAGGGACGGGTGCTGGTCGATGTCACCGCCTTTCTTCTGAACGACGCCCACGGCGTGGCCGACAAACTGAAGGCGAAGGAGCAGGGTGATTACAAAGTCGACGACACCCGCTCGGCCATCTATCTGCCGCTCACGAAAAACTTCCCCAAGAACACCGAGTTCGAGGCGACCCTCACCTTCGTCGGGGAGCCGAAAGGCGATTGGATTCGCTCCGTCACCCCCAGCGCGGACGCCGTCACCGTGCGCGAGCATCATTCCTTCGTCGAACTGCCTAACGACGACTACCAGCCACGTCCTTTCGATCCACGCTCAGGTTTTTACGCCATGACCTTTGCGGACTACGCGACCCCGATCGAAGACCAGCTCCTCAAGCGCTTTATCGTTAGGCATCGCCTCCGCAAGAAGGATCCGGCCGCCGCCAGCAGCGAGCCGGTCGAGCCGATCATCTATTACGTCGATCGCGGCGCGCCGGAGCCGATCAAATCCGCTCTGATCGAGGGCGCCTCCTGGTGGAACCAGGCCTTCGAAGCCGCCGGCTACAAGGGCGCCTTTCAGGTCAGGGAATTGCCCGCAGACGCCGATCCGATGGACCTGCGTTACAATGTCATCGAATGGATCCATCGCTCGACCCGCGGATGGTCCTACGGCAACACCATTATCGATCCGCGTACCGGCGAGATCATCAAGGGCCACGTGTCGTTAGGCTCGCTTCGCGTCCGGCAGGATTTTCTTATCGCGCAGGGTCTGGTCGAGGCCTACGCCAATGGTCCCACGCCCGATCCACGCCTCCTCGAACTTTCCCTCTCCCGTCTGCGCCAATTGGCCGCGCACGAAGTCGGTCACACCCTCGGGTTGCAACATAACTTTGCCGCCAGCACGCAGGATCGCGCTTCGGTCATGGATTACCCGCCGCCCGTTATTGCGATCGATGACAAAGGCAACCTCGATCTCAGCCACGCCTACGCCGTCGGGATCGGCACCTGGGACAAGCGCACCATCCTTTACGGTTACCAGGATTTCCCGAGCGGGACTAACGAGTCCGACGCGCTCGAGGCCATCCTGCGCGAGAACATCAGCAAAGGCTTCCGTTATGTCACCGACGCCGACGCCCGACCGCCCGGCAGCGCTAATCCTTTCGCGCACCTCTGGGATGCCGGCGCGTCCGCGACCGACGAGTTGAATCGCCTGGCGAAAGTGCGCTCGGCCGCCCTCAGCCGACTGAGCGAGAAAAACATCCCGCCCGGCGCCCCCATGGCCGACCTGGAGAAAGTCCTCGTGCCCGTATACCTCATGCACCGCTTCCAGGCCGAAGCCGCCACCAAGCTGATCGGCGGAGTCAATTACACCTACGCCGCGCGCGGCGACGGACAGGTGACTAACGAACCGCTCCCGGCCGAGCAGCAGCGCGCCGCGCTCGGCGCTGTCTTGCAGACGCTCCGACCCGACTTTCTCGAGCTGCCGCCCAAACTGGTCGCGCAACTCCCGCCGGTCCCGCCCGGATACGAGCGCGACCGCGAATCGTTCGACTCCCACGCCGGCATGATCTTCGACCCGCAAGCCGCCGCCGAGAGCTGGATCGCCACCCAGCTCGACCTCCTTCTCAACCCTGAGCGTCTCACCCGCCTCGTGGCCCAGAATGCGAGCAGCGGGAACGCCCTTTCGGTCAACGAAGTCTTCGACGGCATCCAGCAAACCGCGGCCCGCGCCGCCAGTCAGTCCGGACCGCAAAAAGAAATCGCCCGCGCGACCGAGAAACAGTTTCTGACTCATCTCCTCCAACTCTCGCTCAACCGCGAGACCGAGCAGCAGGTGAGCGGCTACGCTCGCCAGCGCGTCATCGATCTCGAAGGACAATGGAAAACCCGAGCCAGCACTACGGACCCGGCCGAGAAAGCCCAAACCGCCTGGCTCCTGGCGCAGATCGAGCAATTCCATCGCGACCCCCGGACCCTCGACCTGCCTAAGCCCCCCCGGCTACCCGACGGCTCGCCGATTGGAATGAGGGACTGTGATTAGTGACCGGTGACCTCTGATCAGTCCTGACTCACAGTCGGACCAGCATTCCAATGAGCCTTAACCAGGAACGAACAACAGATAACCAAAACGCCAGCGGCGTTTCCGCTTGTCAGCAACCTAGCCGCCCGGTCAGCCAGTTATCGATCTGGCCGGACGATCTCCGCGGACCGGAGATCGCCGCTTTGCTCGACGAGCATCTGCAGGGCATGATCTCGAAGGGCTGCGCTGGCCCGGTATCTCCTTTTGGTGCGCTTGGGAGGGCGCAACCCTGGTAGGTTGCGGCGCCTTGAAGGAGTTGGATGCAGTGCACGCCGAGATCAAGTCGATGCGGACCGCGCGCAGTCACCAGGGCAGGGGAATCGGTGGGCAGATCCTTACCTACCTCATCGCGGAAGCAAGTCGGCGCGGCTACCGCCGGCTGAGACTTCTTCGAACCCGCCCGGACGCTATACCGCAAGTTCGGATTCGAACCCTGCGCGCCGTTCGCCAGTTACCGCGAGGACCCAAACAGCGTCTTCCTTAGCATGGTGCTGCCGATGATCAGTGACCCGTGATTTTGTGATCATCGGTCGGCTACTGGCGCGGGCTGATCCTGACTGGTGTGCACAATAGGAAGCTCCAAGCGCGGCGTTTTTTGTTGAGGCAATTGCGGACTGCTAGTCATTCGCCAGTGCTGAGGGTGCGCGATATTTCTCGAACCAGATTTCGACTTCGGTGTCGGTGGCGCCGAAACGCCATTCGAGGAGTTTCCAATCACCGCCTTCGCGGCGAAGAAGGGCTTCGCCTTCACCGTCGAAGGCGCCTTCTTCGTTGGCTTCGCGATACTTCGTCTTTGTGTAATCAATCTCGGAACCGTTCGTTCGCAACGGCACGACCCGGGCCAGGGCCCAGTCGCCGATGATCTTGAGGTGCTGGACACGGAAGATAACTTTCTGGCCGACGTCTCTCTCACAGGCCGGACGCAGTGTATCCATGATCGCTTTGCGTTCCGCGCTGCCAGTCTTGGGTGTGTAAGGGCCCTGCGCAACGGCAGTGAAGGCGCAGAGTGCGAAACCGAAAGCAATGCCGAGCGTCTTCATCGAGTCAAAAATGATTCGGCTCGCGCTTCAGGAATTTTCCGTATCCGGACTGACCAACGAATTTTCCGTCTCGTGCCGCCACTTTCCCGCGCACCGTGACGACGTGGGGACGGCCCTCGATCTCAAATCCTTCGAAGGAATTGTAATCTAGGTTCATCTGGTGAGCCTCAGCGGATATCTTGCCCCGATAGGCCGGGTCGTAGACGACGAGATCGGCGTCCGCGCCTAACTGGATCGTGCCTTTACGCGGGAAGAGCCCGAAGATTTTCGCCGTGTTCGTGCTTGCGGTCGCGACGAACTGGTGGAGGTCGATCCGTCCGCCCTTCACACCGTGGGTATAGTAGAGATTGATCCGATCTTCGAGCGACGGAATGCCATTCGGGATCTTGGTAAAATCGTCGCGTCCCATGATTTTCTGAGTCGCGAAATCGAAGGGCGCGTGGTCGGTCGCAAGGGTCGAGACAAACCCTTGGCGCAAGCCATTCCAAAGCACCTCCTGGTTTTTCTTGTCGCGCAACGGCGGCGACATCACGGCCTTGGCGCCTTCAAAGTCTGGCTTCTCCGCGTGGCTGCGATCGAGGAGCAAATATTGAATGAGAGTTTCGACCCAGACCTTTACGTAGCGCTCCGCACCGCGCATCGCTTCGCGGAGCGATTCCTCGCAACTCAAATGGACGATATAAACGTGGGCGCCGGTCATTTCGGCGAAGGTCATGAGATGATGTACGCCCTCTGCTTCAACGATCGGAGGCCGGCTCCAGTAATGCCATTCCGGCCCGGTCCTTCCTTCCGCGAGCAGCTTTTGCTGCAGGGCGGCGACCAGCTCGGCGTTCTCGCAATGCGCGGTCGTGATCACGCCTAACGACTTGGCAAGGGTAAGGGTCCGGTAGAGCTGCTCGTCGGTCACCCCGAAGGCGCCTTTGTAGGCGAGAAAGATCTTGAAGCTGCTACATCCGCGCCTGACGATCTCGCGAAAATCGCGCTCCGCTTCCTCGTCGTAGCGAGTCACGCCCATGTGAAAACTGAAGTCGCACGCGCTCGCACCTTCGGCTTTGGCCAACCAGGTCTCGAAAGCGTCGAGCGGCTTCTCTTCGCACCCCGGGCAGATCATTTCGATGAAAGTGGTCGTGCCACCGACCACGGCCGCTTGGCTCGCCGTCTCGTGCGTGTCTTTCGCGAACGTGCCCATGAAAGGCAGATAGATATGAACGTGCGGATCGATGAAACCGGGGAAAACATATTTTCCGGTGGCATCGATCACCTCAGCGTCGTTAGGCACGTCGAGCTCGCGAGCGATTTGCGTGATCGTCTCGTTCTCGCAGAAGATATCCCCGACGTAGCGTTCGCTGGCGGTGACGATTTCGCCGCCCTTGATAAGAAGGCTCATGCTACTTCTTCCAAACGTCTCCTACGCCTTCGCCAAACCAGCGGGTGCTCACGACTTTTTGCTGAGTGTAGAACTGGACGCCCTCTTTGCCCTGGATGTGGAGGTCGCCGTAGAAGGAATCGTCCCAGCCGGTAAATGGGAACATCGCCATCGTCGCCGGCACGCCGACGTTGATCCCAACCATCCCGGCTTTGACCCGATGCTTGAATTCGCGCGCCGCTTTGCCGGAGTTCGTGAAGATGGCGGTGCCGTTGCCGTAGGAGGATTTGTTCGCCATTGCAATGGCGTGATCGAGGTCGTCCATCCGCATCACGTTCAGGACCGGGCCGAAGACTTCTTCCCGCGCGATCGTCATTTCGTACTGCACCTGATCGACGATCGTCGCGCCGACATAAAAACCGTTAGGCGCGTCCGCGATGCGGGAGTTGCGGCCGTCGCAGATGATTCTGGCGCCTTCTTTTTCTCCACCCTCGAGGAGACTCAGGACGCGATCGCGATGCTGGGCAGTGATGACGGGCCCCATGTCGGGCTGCGCGCTGACATCGGTCGGCCCGACTTTGATCGCGCGGGCCGCTTCGACTAACGACGGCAACAAATGATCGGCGGCCGCGCCGACCGTGAGCGCGGTCGAGCCCGCCATGCAGCGTTCGCCGGCGCAACCGAAGGCGGCGGTGGCGAGCGCTTCCACAGTTCGCGGAACGTCGGCGTCGGGCATGACGACGATGTAGTTCTTGGCCCCGCCGTTCGCCTGGACGCGTTTCCCGTGACGCGTGCCGGTTTCAAAAATGTATTTTGCGACCGGCGACGAACCGACGAAGGAAATGGCGCGCACTTTCGGGTGAGTAAGTAGCGCGTCGACGCAGGCCCGTCCGCCATGCACGATGTTGAGCACACCTTTCGGCAGGCCGGATTTTTCGAGAAGTTCGATGAGGTAATTCGCAGTCAGGGGGACTTTTTCGCTTGGCTTGAGAACGAAAGTGTTCCCACAGGCGAGCGCGAGCGGGAACATCCACATCGGAACCATGGCCGGAAAGTTGAAGGGCGTAATCCCGACGCACACGCCTAACGGCTGATGCATCGTCTCGCAATCGACGCCGCGGGCCAGGTTCTCGAGCGTGGCACCCATCAGGAGCGTCGGAATTCCGCAGGCGTATTCGATGTTTTCCAGTCCGCGATAGGCGCTGCCGCGCGCTTCAGCGAGGGTCTTGCCGTGCTCGCGCGAAACCAACTGGCAGATGTGATCGAAATTTTCCTCGACCAACTGGCGGTAGCGGAAGAAAAGACGCGCGCGCTCGACCGGCGGGGTGTCGCGCCAGGCCGGGAAGGCGTCTGCGGCGGCGCCGACCGCATCGTTAACGACTTCGGCGCCGCACATCGGCACCTCCGAGATGACGTCCCCGCGGGACGGGTTGTAGACCGGTGAGGTTTCCAAGTCGGAGATTTCTTTCCATTCGCCGTCGATGAAAACGGGACAAAGCTCCAATGATTTTGTGACCATAAATTAAGGATGCGGCGGAAAGGCGGTCGCGTCGCCGGCCGCGAGGCGCGTTTGGTAATCGGCCCAGGCGAGCGGCTCGAGACCGGTCTCGACGCTGACCATCGTGATGCAGCCGTGGACGGGACAGACTAACGAGCAAAGATTGCAGCCGACACACTCTTCTTCCTTGATCTCTGGGACCGGCTTACCCGGGACGCGTCCGGGGCCGAGATCATAGGAAGCCGAATCGGCGAGCGCGATGGCCTGGTGGGCGCCGTCTTCGCACGCGATGTAGCAAAGGTTGCAGCCGATGCATTTGCCGTAGTCGATCTCGGCGATGCGTTTGTAGTTGAGATCGAGAGTCTCCCATTTCCGTACGGTATCGACAGCGCGGCCGCGAAGGTCTTCTAGGCTTTTGAAGCCTTTCGCGTCGAGGTAATCGTTTAAGCCGTCGATCATATCTTCGACGATCCGGAAGCCATAATGCATGACCGCGGTGCAGACCTGCACGGTCGTCGAACCGAGCGCGATGAACTCGGCCGCGTCGCGCCAGGTGGTGATGCCGCCGATGCCGGAAATCGGAAGGCCGACTCCGGGATCGGCCGCGCAGGATTGCACCATGTTGAGGGCGATCGGCTTTACCGCCGGCCCGCAATAGCCGCCGTGAGAGCTTTTCCCCGCGACAAAAGGCTCCGGCACAAAGTTGTCGAGGTTCACCTGGGTGATGCTGTTAATCGTGTTGATGAGCGAGATGGCGTTCGCGCCCCCGCGTTTCGCGGCTCGGGCGGCGGCGGTGATGTCGGTGATGTTGGGCGTCAGTTTCGCGATCACAGGAATGGTCGCGACTTCCATCACCCACTCGATGATGGTCTGGGCCACGTCCGGGTTCTGGCCCACGGCCGAGCCCATCCCGCGTTCGCACATGCCGTGGGGACAACCGAAATTCAGCTCGATTCCGTCCGCGCCGCAATCGGCCGACCGCCTAACGAAGTCGTGCCAGTTTTCGCGCGTATCGACCATGAGTGAGGCGATAACGGCATGGTTCGGCCAACGCTTCTTCACCTCGGCAATTTCGCGGAAATTGGTTTCCGGCGCGCGATCGCTGATCAGCTCGATGTTGTTCAAGCCGGCCATCCGCATGTTGCCGTAATCAATCGAGGAATAGCGGGAGGAAACGTTGCGGATCGGATCTCCGATTGTTTTCCAGACGACGCCGCCCCAGCCGGCATCGAACGCGCGATGGGCCTGATAGGCGGTATTACCCGGCGGGCCGGACGCGATCCAGAACGGATTGGGGGATTTGATCCCGGCAAGATTAGTGGAAAGGTCGGCCATCGTTAGGCTACTCCTGATTTTTTGAGCTCAGCGCGCTCGTCGCGGGCGCGGGATGTGAGGCTGGCGAGAGCTCTTCGTATTTCGCTTCGAGCTCCGGAACGCGGATCGGAGCGTTGAGACCGGAACCGAATGGGCCGGACGCCACGCCCCAGCGCGAAGATTGAATCGGACCCACGACCTCGATCTCGCCAAACAATTGATGAATTCCGCGCGCGGCCTTCTTGCCTTCGCCGACGGCGTTGACCACTTCACGGCCTCCGTTTGCACAATCGCCGCCGGTGAAGACGTGCGGCAGGCTTGTTCGGCCAGTGTCGAAATCGCGCACCATGGTGCCGTTGCGATTCAGCTCCAGCTCCGGGAATAGATGCTTGATCCAGTCGCTTTGCTTCTGCTGGCCGACGGCTTTCAGTATCATATCGAAGGGCTCGGTGAATTCCGAGCCTTCGATCTGCTCGAGGGCGCCGCTGGCGTTGAAGCGGGTGCGGGCGAGACGCAGGCCGGCGACGTGGCCATCCTTCGTCACGACTTCGACGGGCGCGTGATGAAAGAGGAACGTCGCACCGTCGCGTTTCGCGAGATCGTATTCGAAGGCGTAAGCCGACATGTCGAGTTCGCCGCGGCGATAAATGACCACCACCTCGTCCGCGCCGAGCCGCCGTGCTTGGGTTGCAGCATCAATCGCGGTATTCCCGCAACCGATGACTGCGACCCGCGCACCGACCGGAATCTGGTCGAGCGGCTCGGTATGGATCTGCTCGATAAAGGTGAGGGCATCGACCACCTCGGGCAGGTCCTCGCCCGGGATGCGGAGCCGCTGGCCGTCGCCGAGGCCGACCCCGATGAAAATGGCGTCGAAACGTTCGAGCTCTTCGCGGGTCACATCTTTTCCCACTTCCACTCCGCAGCGGAATTCCACGCCTAACGACTTCACAAGCTCGACTTCCTCGAGGCTAACCGCCGGCTTCATTTTATAGTAGGCGATGCCGTAGGTATTGAGCCCGCCGGCGTTTGGTTTGCGCTCGAAAATCACCGCCTCGTGTCCGAGCTGGGCCAGCTCCGCCGCACAACCCATCCCGGCCGGGCCGCCCCCAATGACCGCGACACGTTTGCCCGATTTCCGCGAGGACGGTTTCAGGACCGGGATCCGGTTTTCCGAAACATGATCGGTCGCGAAACGTTGGAGCCGGCCGATTTTGATCGGGTCGCTGTCGCGATCGAGCATGACGCAGGCGCCTTCGCAGAGGACCTCGGTCGGGCAGACTCGGGCGCAGCTCGCGCCAAGGATATTGGCGGAGAGGATGGTGCGCGCGGCGCCGGTCAGGTTGCCGGTCATGATTTTCTTGATGAAGGCCGGGATATCGATGCCGGTCGGGCAGGCGGTGATGCAGGGCGCGTCGAAGCAAAAGAGGCAACGGGAGGATTCGACGCTGGCTTGCTGCTCACTGTAGCGCGGGGTGATGTCTCCCAGGTTTATGGCGAGCTGGTCGGCGGTAAGTTTTGGGCTCGGCGGCATTTGTCAGGAGGCCGAGGAGAGCATTTTGACGCCAGGGAGGCAAGAATTTCACTTCGAATAAACGCGGAAGGGTGTCGGTTGACACTCCTGCCTCGTCTCATAGTTTAGGCCGTTAAATAATGGGCACAGCGACTGCATATCCATCTCTTGAGACCGACGAACTTCGCCTCGATGCCGAGCAGCTCGCTCACATCGTTATGGAGATGCAGCGCTGCTTCATCCTCCGCCTCTCGAAAGAACTGGCCCCGGGCAACGTCTCGTTCCCGCAGTTCTTCCTCCTCACCTATCTCGATCACAAGGAGGTCTTGACGATGTCGGCCATCGCTCAAAAAATGGGGCACACCACCGCCGCCGCCAGTGGACTCGTCGCGCGGCTCGAAAATCTTGGTTATGTCATGCGTTCCCACGCCGCGGATGACCGGCGCAAAGTGATGGTCTGCATCACTCCGCGCGGGTCGGCCCTAGTCAGGCGCATCCGTGAGGAGATGATTTGCAACCTTATGAAGATGATGGCTCACCTCTCACCGGTTGAGCAGAAGTCCTGGTTGCGAATTTACAGCAAGATATACGATTACTGCCAAAATAAATGAGTCGTGATCCGGCGGGGGCAGTAATCTCGTCCGCCTTGCAACGCTCGAAGTGCTTCTGCTGCGCGCGCATTTTTTTCGATGTGCCGGCGGATTTCGCACGAGGGGCGGAACGGGCACAAAGGAATTTCTAAGATGCACTTATTTTCTCTCTGGCCGTTTCGGCGCCACTTCGTTTTTTTCGCTGGTTTACTCGCGGTCTCTACCGTTGCCTTTGCCGGCAGCGAAACGACCGGGAAGAAGAGCACGGATTCTTCATCGCGGCGTTTCACTCTGCGGCAGGCGGTCGAGACGGCCTTCCAGCGGAATCCCGCCATCTTGACGGCGCGTCAGGAGATTCGGCGCACCAAGGGCGTGCAAATCCAAGTGGTTTCGCAAGCCATTCCGCATATCGACGCCACGGGCGCGTGGAATTACAACTCCCCGAGTCTGCGTGCCGGCTCGGAGACCGTTTTTTCCCTGACCCCTTATTCGTACAACTTAAATCTGACCGGGTCCCAGCTGATTTATAACGGCTCGTTCATCCCGGCGATCAAGGGCGCAGGCGCAGCCGCTGATGCCAGTCTCTTTGCCTTGCGCGACACGATCGATCAGACGATTGCGACCGTCCGCCAACAGTTCTACCAAATCATCCTGAACAAGTCATTGATCGGCGTGCAGGAGGAATCTGTCCAACTCTTGGAAAGTCAGTTGAAGGATCAGCAGAATCGCTTCGAAGCCGGAACCGTTCCGCGGTTCAACGTCCTGCAGGCTGAAGTCGCGCTCTCGAATCAACTGCCGGCGCTTATTACCGCGCGTAATAATTTGCGAATCGCACAACTCCAGCTCGCGAAAACGATCGGGCTCGACTTCGACCCGAGGCGGGGCGATCGGCCACCCATCGAGTGCGTTGGAGAACTGGCTTACGTGCCACGCAACATGCCGCTCACAACCGCGGTCGAGCTGGGGAAGGAACGCCGGCCTTTGCTAAAACAACTGCGCGCCAACATCCTGGTCCAGGTCCAGCAATTGCGCGGCGCCTTTGCCAATCTCCAGCCGACGTTAAACTTTCAGGGCGGTCGCTCGTTTCAAAGCTCGCAGCTTTCCAGTCAGATAAGTGATCTTGCCCAAGGCTGGTTCGTCGGAATAACCGGGAGCTGGGCGATCTTTGATGGATTGGAAACTGTCGGGTTGGTGAAGCAGGCGCGAGCCACCCTTAGCCAGTCGAAAATCGCCTACGACGATGGCGTCCGGCAGGTGGAACTCGAGATTCAGCAGGCCTACTCGAATCTGGAACAGGATCGCCAGCTTTATTTCAGCCAGGAGAAAAACGTCGATCAAGCGCGCGAAGCGCTCCGTCTGGCTAGCGCCCGTCTGGCCGTCGGTGCCGGCGTGCAACTGGATGTGTTGAATGCACAGGTTCAGCTTACGACGGCGCAATCGACGCGGCTTTCCGCGCTCTACAGCTACAATGCTGATCTCGCGGAATTCGATCGAGCCACCGCCACGGATACCAATTATCCCGACGCCTTTGACGATCCGTTAGCGCGCAAAAATCGCAAAACGCGGATGATTAAGACGACCACGATCAAGTCGTCCGAGAAATAATCGGCGCCATGTCGGCTGACGCGGGCGCGCTGCAATCGGCAATGGAATTTTTCCCAGCGCTGCAGGAAATCGCGTCAGTTAGGCACGCTTTTTTCGGGCGCGTTCCAGGAATCGATGTCGCCACAAATCGGGAGGAAGCTCTCGCCCGTCTCGAGGCGGCACATCGCGCTCTCCGCGCCGAGCTGAGGCTGGCGGAGACGATTCTCGCCACCGCCGAGCAGGTCCATGGCAACGAAATCGTGGTAATCGACGCGGGCCTCTCCGCCGATCAATGTTTTTCCGGTGCGGACGGCCTCGTCACCAACCAGTCCGGAGTTTCGTTAGGCGTTTACGTCGCCGATTGTTGCGCGGTTTACCTGGTCGATCCGGTCCGGCGCGCTCTCGGGCTCGTCCATTCCGGGAAAAAAGGGACGGAGCTGGCGATCGTGGAAAAGGCGATTCGGGAAATGGGAAGACATTTTGGAACGGCGCCCGCCAATCTCGTCCTGCAGCTCAGCCCCTGCATTCGGCCGCCCCATTACGAGATCGATTTCGCTTCTGAGATCGTTCGCCAGGCCCGGCGCGCCGGGGTTGAGCAGGTGCACGACAGCGGCCTCTGCACAGCCTGCGATCTTGTCCGCTATTATAGCTACCGGGCGGAGAAAGCCCGCACCGGTCGCATGCTCGCCTTGCTCGCCCTCCAGTAGTTTTTTGCGGTTGACCGTTCGTCCCTTCCTCTGTAATTCGTTAGGCAAATGAAGCGCTGGCAATTTTCCATTCTGCTCACGCTCGGAATCGCCTGCCTTTGCCTGAGCCTGGTGACGATTGTTTTTGCGCGCGAGAATCGCAAGCTGCAGGAGATCGTTCAGGCGCAGCAGGCGATCATCAACAAGGGCAACCTCAGCCAGCAGATCGGAACCAATCTGCTGCGCGAGATGGCCGCGGTTGCGCAGACGGATGAAAAGATGCGCGCCCTCCTCCAGGAAAACGGCTTTAGTCTTTCCGCTAATCCCGCCGCCTCGCCGGTTCCCTAACGATGGAACAGGAAACGGAAATCTCGCATCCGATTGCGCCGCGCTACCACGGTTTCTGGCCGGTGCTGCTCATCGGTTTGAGCATCCTCCTCATCTTCGCCTGGGAGCTCCGGATAAATATGCTGACCCGGGAAAGCGCCCGGCAGCTTCAGCAGCAACAAGTGAGCGTTGTCGATCAGGCGACCAAGGTCCAGGCCGGACTGGAGAAACTTGTTCGCGGGTTGGTCGAGTTGGCGAAGACCGACGAAGAAGCGCAAAAGCTGGTTACCAAATTCGGGATCAAATTGAACAACCCGACGATGCCGACGAGCACGCCGGCGCCCTAACGACTAGTGCGCGCCGTGTCCGCGCCGGAGCCCGCAAATCCCGCGCCGTTTGGCGGCCGCGACGAAATCGAAAAACATTTGTGCGGCCTCGCGCCAGGTTCTGCCGCGCGCTTCCGCCAGCGCCTGGCTGACATTCAACCCACTCTCGTAGAGCAGGCGAAAGGCCGCCTTGATTTCTGCCCGGTCGGCGGAGTCGAAGCCCGCTCGTCGTAGCCCGACCACATTTAGACCAACCACCCGATTGATTTCGGCCGCGGCGCAATATGGTGGAATGTCTTTCCCAAAACCGGAGTTGCCCTGCGTGATGGCGAGCCGCCCGACCCGAACGAATTGGTGAAAGGTGCCGCCGCCGCCGAGAAACGCTCCATCCTCGATCGTAACGTAGCCGCCAAGCAGGCAATTATTTGCGATGATCACCTTGTTCCCGATTTCGCAGTTGTGCCCGAGGTGTGCCCCAGCCATGAGGAAATTATGGTTCGCAACGCGGGTGACGGACCCTTCGGCCGTTCCACGATGAATGGTGACATGTTCGCGGATCACGTTGCCGTCGCCTATCTGCACCGAGCTGGGTGTGCCTGATCTGAAGCTCAGATCCTGCGGCAAGCTACCGATGATCGCTCCATGCCCGATCTGGTTATCCGCGCCTAACCGGACCACGCCCTCGAGCACGGCATGCGATTGGACGACAGTGCGCGCTCCGATTTCCACCTCGCTGCCGATGCAGACGAAGGGTCCAACTTCCACATCGTCAGCCAGCCGGGCTGCAGGATCGACGATTGCGGTCGGATGAATTTTCACAGCACCCCCATTTCTTTGAAGCTGAAATAAGGCAGCCGTCCCTCGGCCGGGGCGCCGATGATGACGTGGTCGAGCAGCTTGATCTGCAAAAGCTCGGCGGCTTCGCGCAGGCGTCTCGTCAGGCTGTGATCGGCCTGGCTCGGGGAGGGATCGCCCGAGGGATGATTGTGCACCACGATGACGGCGAAGGCCGAATAAATGAGCGCGGGGCGAAAGACGTCGCGCGGGTGGGCGATGCTTTCATTGACGCTGCCTAACGACACTTCCTCGACCCGAATGAAATGATAGCGCGTGTCGAGAAGAATGATGCGGAGCGATTCCTTGTGCAGGGCCCGCATCTCCGGGCCGAGAAGTTCGTAAACCTGTTCGGGAGTCTCGATTCTTTTGCCGGAAAAATTCTCCCGCGCCAACCTTTGCCCGAGTCCAAAGGCGGCGGCCAGTTGCGTCGCCTTGGCAAAGCCGATGCCCTTGATTCCGGCCAGCTCCTTGACCGAGCAACGGCTCAGGCGGCCTAACGATCCATATTTCTCGATCAACTGTCGCGCTACCTCGACTGCGTTCGCGCCTTTCAGTCCGGTCCGGAGCAGGATCGCGATCAATTCGGCGTCGCTCAGTGCGGACGCGCCGCGGCTGGCTAGTTTTTCGCGAGGGCGATCCGCTTCCGGCATCTCGCTGATTTTCAGCTGCGCCGTCATCTTGCGGGTCGGGAAAGCAAGGCGCCGTCCGGCACCTCAGCTCCGCAGTTGTTCGAGCAGCTCGCGGAGCGCTTCGCCGAGGCCGAAAAGTGCATCCAGGTTGCGGTTCGTGCCGAGCGGAGCGAGTTCGGCCTGCGCGTCGCGGATTAATTCCGCGGCGGTCTCGATCGATTTATCGAGCGCGCCATCCGTCGGGGAATTTTGCAGGAGCGCAGTGACTTCCGCGAGCCGGCCTTCCAGGACCAGCGCGCAGCAGCGTTCGCGATCGAAAGCCGTGGCCGATTCCAGGAGGGTCAGGACAGGGAGAGTCAGCTTCCCTTTGCGCAGATCGGTCCCGAGCGTTTTTCCGGTCTCGGCTTCTGTTCCCGCGATGTCGAGGCAGTCGTCGTAAATCTGGTAGGCAGTCCCGATCTTGGCGCCAAAACTTTTCAGTCGAGTGACATGTTCCTCTGGCGCCCCGCTGATGACCGCGCCCAATTCCGCCGCGCAGGCGAAGAGCGATCCGGTTTTCATGCCGATGATCCGGAAATAATCCTCGCGTGAAAGTTGGAGATCGAACCGACGCTGGGTCTGGATCATTTCCCCCGAGCAAACCTCGGTCGCGGTCCGCGCGATCGTGCGACTGATATTGGTGTCGTCGAAATCGGTCGCGAGATTGAGGGCATGGGCAAAAAGCACATCGCCGAGCAGGACGCTGAGCGAATTTCCCCAACGCGCGTTGACTGTCGGCTGGGCGCGGCGGCGTTCCGCCTCATCCATGATGTCGTCGTGCACGAGAGTGGCGAGGTGAATCAACTCCACAATGACGGCGAGATCGAGGTGGCCCGAGACTAACGACCCGGTGGCACCGCCGCTGAGGAGTGCGACGAGCGGGCGGAGGCGTTTGCCGCCGCCACCGATCGCATAGGCAACGTAGCCTTCAATTGCCGGGTCGAACGCGGTCGTTTGGGCGGTGATCCGCCGGTCCACTTCATCGAGCTGCGCTTGAACCGGCTCAAAGACGCGACTCAGCGGTCCTGCCACGCCGTTGGCAGTGGCGGCTGAGTTCGCGGAAAATTTCACAAGCGCAGGATAGAAGGTCGGCTTTTAATGTCAAAGCTACAGGAGGGGTTAGGGGCGAGAGCGAAAGGCTAAAGATTCGATTCGTGATGCAGCTACTTTCCCCAGATTACCAGCGGCGCATCCAGGCGTCGGTCCCGTATTTTTCCGCAACCAGGGTCGCAGCCCGCGCAAGCAACGGCGTCGAAATTTCCGCGCGCTCGATTGTCAACGAAAGCGCGGCAGCGAAGCGCTCGCGAAACGATTCCCGTAAGTCGGGAAGTTGAATGCTGCCTTGATGAAGGAAACCGCCCCGCGTCCGGCGTTGCGCGGCGCCCGCGATTTTGCGCCCGAGCAGCATGACGTCGTCGCGCACCGGGTTGGCGAAACAGGCATCGGAAATTCGCGGCTCGGCCTTTGGAGCCAATTCTGCTTCCCTTCCTTCGACTAGCAACGCATCGCGGATCGCGCCATGGAGAGCGGCATAAATGGTCGCCGGACCAAGGGCAGCGGCGGGCTCCGTCGCCGGGGTTACGAGCGCGTAAGTGAGATCTTCGCCGTGCAGGACGCTGCCGCCACCGGTCCAGCGCCTAACGAGATCGCGCTCCGCTCCCTGCGCGACGACGTCCGCAAATTTTCCGAAGTAGCCAAACGAAAGAGATGGCCGGCGCCAGCCATAGAAGCGGAGCGTGGGAACGACGGCCCGCTCGAGCAAGGCTTCGTCGATCGCCATGTTCAAGGCGGCCTCGGCGGCCACCTGATCGTCTTGCAAAAGGAGCCGCTCAAACAACATCGGCCACGATTTGGTCGAGCGCCGCGCGCGGATCGGGTGCAGCGGTAATCGGGCGCCCGATGACAAGAAAGTCCGCGCCTGCCTGGAGCGCTTCGGCCGGAGTCATGGTGCGCTTTTGATCGCCCGCCGGCGAATCGGCCGGCCGGATTCCCGGCGTCACAACCTTTAGTTTCGTTCCGTGCGCAGACCGGAGTGGGTGCAATTCACGCGGACTGGCGACCACCCCGCCAAGCCCCGCTTCCACGCCCAACCCGACCAGCCGAAGAACCTGTTCCTTCATCGGGGCTTCGATCCCGACCTCGCGGAGTGTCGCATCATTGGAACTGGTCAGAACCGTCACCCCCAGGAGCAACAGCTCCGGCCCGGCTGCGCCAACCGCGGCTTCGATCATGGCGCGCCCGCCGCAGAGATGGAGGGTGAGCATTTCCACGCCTAACGAACCGGCACTCTCGACCGCGCGGCCCACCGTGTTCGGAATGTCGTGCAGTTTGAGATCGAGAAAGACGCGTCCGCCGAGATCGTGAACCGCCCGCACGATCTCCGGCCCGGCAGCGATGTAGAGCTGCAGCCCAACCTTGAAAAGACCGGGGTGGGGCGAAAGACGGCGGACGAGAGCGAGCGCCTCGTCGGCCGTCGGCAGGTCGAGCGCGACGATGATCCGTTCGCGCGGTTTGATTTCAGCGGCTTGCCAGTTCATCCGGTTCCACACAGGGTTGCAGGAACCTATGCAGCTTTTCGCGCCCGCGAAGATCAATTTATCGTTCAAGATTCTGCTCCGGCGCGAGGACGGCTTTCACGAGATCGAAACCCTCATGGCGCCAATCTCGCTCGCCGATGAGCTGACGATCGAGCCTGATGAACCCGGAAGCGGGATCAGTTTTTCAACCGACGATCCGACCTTGCCGCCCGGGGAGGACAACCTTGTCGTGCGGGCGGCACGCAGTTTTTTCGCCACCATCGGCGAGGAGCCGGGGGTGCGGATCATGCTGCGGAAAAGAATCCCGCACGGCGCCGGGCTGGGCGGCGGAAGCAGTGACGCCGCCAGCACTTTACTCGGCTTGAACCAACTCCACGAGCAGCCGCTGACGGCGGATCGCCTAACGAACCTGGCAGCAGCGCTCGGATCGGATGTGCCGTTTTTCCTCGTGCAAAGCGCGGCGCGCTGCAGTGGGCGCGGAGAGGTTGTAGACCCGGTCGAGCCGTTGCCGCCGTTTTCGCTCCTTCTTTTGAAACCGGAGTTTGGCGTGCCGACACCGTGGGCTTACCAGCACTGGCGCGATTCGCGCGATTTGCCGGGCGTCGATCACGCGCCGCAGGCGGTCGGAGATCTGACTTTCCAGAATGATCTCGAGCGCCCGGTTTTCGAAAAGTATCTCTTCCTCGCTCGAGTAAAGGGCTGGTTGCGCGAACAACCGGAGGTCGACGCCGCGCTTCTTTCCGGCTCTGGCTCGACCATGTTTGCGGTTCTGCGCGAAGCGGCAGCGGGCGACGCGCTCGCCGCCCGGGCGCGCGCCGAACTTGATCCCGCGCTCTGGGTCGCCGTCGTCAGGACTCGTTAGGCAAGCAATTGATCGAGGTGGTCGACGCAAATCTGCGACCAGGTCTCGAGATTTTCGCGACGGTCCTGTAGCTCAGCTTTCGTCAAAAAGGCAAGGTTGGTGATCATCGCTTCGCGCTTTTGCACCTTCGCTTCCTCGAGCCGGAAGACGTGCACGACGCCGAGGTGGACACGGCCGACTTCAGTCGTGTCGTCGTTTAGGAGCGCCACGATCCGGTCTTCGAACGGCGTCGAAATTTCGACTTCTTCGTTGACCTCACGTTCGACCCCGGCTCGATAAGCCTGCTCGTCCCAGGCGAAAAGCGACTCGTCCTCGTCGTTCATGTGGCCGCCGATGCCGATCGAGCCCTTTGCGACCAGGCGCTGTTCGCCCGCTTTCTTTCCGCGGACGTAATGCAGAACGCGGTCGCCGCAAACCAGCAGGGCGTAGGGGATGATCTGTTTGTGGGTGGGATCATTTTCAGCCGTGGCTCGGGCGAGGAAATAGTTGTTCCCGCGGGCGAGCATGGCGTCGAGGTAAGGCTGCGGTTCGAAGTGAAGACCGTGAAAACTGCCGAGCTCGTCGAAGAGACTGCGCTTGACGACGAGGACGTTTTCGTTAGGCGCGCTCATCGATCGGGTCGCGCTAGAATGAGTAAGTCACGCCCACCTGCGGGCCGAGCAGATTAAGGCTCGGATTGGGATCGGTCTGGCCGCCGTTGGAAAGATGCTGGTAAATACCACCGATATTGAATTTCCAGTGGTCGTTGACAAGATAATCGACCCCGACCTGGGTCAAAATATTGAAGGTGAAATCCTGACCCTGACCCTGCCGAAAGGCGTCTGTGCTGTCGATAAACCCGGCGCCAACGCCGCCCGAAGCGTAGGGCTGCAAACGCCAACCTGGCTGAACAAAAACATGCCGAAGGCCCACTGAGATTCCGAAATATCGGTTTTCCGGTCCGCGGAAAATCGGTTCCGCCATGGCGAGAAAATAGAACTGGTTATAACCGCGGAAAAAGCTGTGATCGTCGTGGTTGACTCCCAAAAGCCGCCGGCCGGTAAAGAACTGGGCGCCTATTTCGTAGGAATTGGGATTGCCCGCGATGCCCAGAAGATAGGCCGTTTCGGTTGCAAATTCCCACTTCGGAGGCTCGAACGGTTGCGCCGCAGGCGTCCTCGTTTCGGGATGCGATTCCGCTTCGCCGGCGCGGAGTTCGGTCGCGAACAAGCAGGCTGCGAGAACCAGCATCGAGAGGATGAGTCGAGCGAATTTCATCAAAGGGGCGGAAGCATATTTCGCCTTGCTGCAATTGCAATCGAGGCGCCATCTCGTCATGCTGGCGTCATGAAAAAGTTCGCTCTGCTTTGTTTTATGATCATTGGCTTTGCGCGGCCCGGCCTCGTCGCCGCCGCGGAGGATGCGGTGCAACTCGGGGACGCCGTCTGGAAGGCGAGCGGTGGCGAAAATTGGCCTCACGTGAAGGCCATCGACTTCACTTTTGCGGTGGAAAAAGCCGGCAAAAACCTGCTCTCTGCGGAGCATCACTGGGATGTCGTCGCTCAAACCGACCGGGTAAAGTGGAAGGGCAAGGATGTCACAGTCAACCTGGCCGACCCGGGGACGGACGAAGATTCGAAGGCCGCCTACGCGCGCTGGGTGAACGATTCCTATTGGCTACTCGCGCCGCTCAAACTCAAGGATCGCGGAGTAAACCTGAGCGCTGAGGGAAAAAAGAAAATCGACGGCGCGGAGCGGGAGGTGCTGCGGTTGAGCTTTGGCAAGGTCGGCCTCACGCCCGGCGATAATTACCGGCTTTATGTCGATCCGAAAACGAACCTGGTCAGCTCGTGGGATTACATGCCTGAGCCCGGGCAATCGAAACACGCGACTTGGACTGATTATCAAAAATCCGGCGGGCTAACGCTGGCGACGGATCACGAAATGGATGGAGGCGTGCGGATCCGGTTTTTGGATCTCAAAGTCACGACCGTGCAATAGCGGTCGCGGCAATCCATCCGGGGAGTTATCGTTCCTCGCTTGCCCTCATCCACGACATCAGGTCTTCCGGCAACGAACTCCGCCACTCGAATTCTCCCGCGATGCGCAATCCAGCGGAATGGAGCGCATGACGCGGCAGGAGAAGCTGGCTAGCCAGTTCCTCTGTCCAGCCGGTCTCGATGAAACGCAGATAAAGCTTTTCGTTAGGCCCGTAAATCTTGTCTCCGACAATGGCGTGGCCGAGATGCGCCAGGTGGACGCGGATCTGGTGCGTCCGCCCGGTCCGGGGGATGGCTCTCACGACCGTGAAAGGTTCCTCCTGCCTAACGAACCGATCTTCGACCCGGAATTCGGTCACGGCTGGTGCGCCTTTTTCGTGAATCGTTTGTTTTAACCAGATATCAGATGGGCCGTGTTCGCCTTGCCGGGTAATGGGCGCGTCCACGGCCGTCGTATCCCAGTCTGGCCAGCCCTGCACGATCGCGAGATACTCTTTCTCGACCAGGCGGCGTTCCATCGCGAGCCCGAAGCGGCGCGCGGTGGCGCGATTCTTCGCGATCAGGACCAGGCCGCTCGTTTCGCGATCGAGCCGGTTCACAATCGAGACCTGACCGCCGTTGACCAACTCAAAGGCGAGGACTTCGCGCAGCGCGGCCCAGAGCGTCGGAGTGCCGTCTGGCTTGCTCGGGTGAATGAGGAGAAAGGGCGGCTTCTCGACCACAAGGTAATCTTCGGTCTCCGCCACGATGCGAAATTTCGGCGGCGTCCTTGCGTGGCCGGTGGCCGTAGGTAGATGAGCGAACGCTGGCATCATGATTTCTCTGCAAAAAGTTAGTCGCTATTACGAAGCCGGCGAGCGTTCAGTGCACGCCCTCGAGGAAGTGTCGCTGAACATCGGCCGGCATGAGTTCGTTGCCGTGGTCGGTCCGAGTGGCTGCGGGAAGAGCACCTTGCTCCATCTCATCGCCGGGCTGGATCACCCGACAACGGGAGAAATCGTAGTCGACGGGCTTAGCCTGACGGACGCTGACGACGCGCAGTTGACCGATTTCCGGCGCCGCCAGCTCGGACTTGTTTTCCAGTTTTTCAATCTTCTGCCGACCATGAATGCGCTCGAGAACGTGGCCCTTCCCTTACTTCTGCAGGGAGTTCCGCTGGCCGAGAGCGAGGCGCGGGCGCGGGAACTTCTGGAATTAGTCGGCCTAGCGAACCGGGCGACGCATTTCGTCCATCAATTGAGCGGCGGCGAACAGCAGCGGACCGCGATTGCGCGCGCCTTGGTGCATCGGCCCTCGCTTCTGATCGCGGACGAGCCGACTGGCAACCTCGACACCGCTTCGGCCGCGCGTGTTCTTGCCCTGCTTCGGCAGATCGCGAATGAAAAACTCGCGACTCTGATCCTCGTTACCCATAGCGCGGAAGTCGCGGCTGCCGCCTCGCGCCTGATCGAGCTGCGGGATGGAAAGGTCGTCTCCGACCAACTCACAGCGACGGATGCGGCCTGACGGTGTTATCGTCCCCATGCCCATTTACCAACTTGAGCGACGGCAGAACGTGCCGATGTCTTTGGCGGAGTGCTGGCGCTTCTTTTCCGACCCGCGCAATCTGAAGAAGATCACTCCGCCGGAGATGAATTTCGTCATTAAGCGCGATCTCCCGCCGGAAGTTTATCCGGGCCTGATGATCGAATACACCGTTTCGCCATTGTTAGGCATCCCGCTCACCTGGCTGACCGAGATCGTCCAGGTCGATCCGCCGCATCGCTTCGTCGACGAGCAGCGGGTCGGTCCTTACCGCATCTGGCATCACGAACATTTTTTCCGCGCGCTTCCCGAGGGCGGGACTGAAATGCACGACCTGGTCACTTATGTGCCACCGTTCGGGCCGCTCGGCGCGCTCCTCAACCGGCTTGTCATTCGCCCGCAACTCGAGCGGATTTTCGATTACCGCCGGGAGCATCTGCCGGACGGCTCCGGCCAAGCGATGGCTTGACCCCATCGTCAAAACCGCTTTACCTAACGTCTTACCAACTCCGGAAAGGAAGCGCCTTTGGAACTTAAAGATATCAAAGCCATCATCGACCTGATGAAGAAAAACGACCTCTCCGTGTTCGAGATGGAGAAGGACGGCTTCCGTTTGAAGCTGCAAAAAGGGGCGGGCGAGCAAACGGTTTTCGCTCCGCTGCCGATGCCGCAAGTGACCGCCCCGCCGGCGAACGGCGGAGGAGCAGCCGCGGGCAGCGCGCCTCCGGCGAGCGAAGCGAGCAGAGAAATCGTTTCCCCGATGGTCGGCACCTTTTACCGGGCCGCTTCGCCGGAGTCGCCGCCCTTCGCCGATATTGGCCGGGAAGTGAACGAAGACACCGTCGTCTGCATCATCGAGGCGATGAAAGTGATGAATGAGATCAAGGCCGAGACCAAAGGGGTGATTGCCGAAGTGGTGGCGGAAAACGGCAAGCCGGTTCAGTTTGGGCAGGCTCTTTTTAAGATTCGTTAGGCTGCGGCGCCGGGCCGGATCGGGATGACCTGCGAGTCGTTCCCTGCGCGTTAGATTCATGTTTGAAAAAATCCTGATCGCCAACCGCGGAGAGATCGCCCTCCGCGTTATCCGCGCCTGCAAGGAACTCGGCATCCGCACCCTCGCGGTTTATTCCGAAGCCGACGTCGATTCGCTCCATGTGCAGTTGGCCGACGAATCGATCTGTATCGGCTCGGCCCCCAGCTCCGACAGTTATCTCCGGATCGATCGGATCATGAGCGCGGCCGAAGTAGGCGACGTCGACGCGATCCATCCCGGCTACGGATTCCTGGCCGAGAACGCCCATTTCGCCGAAGTCAGCGAGAGCTGCAAAATCAAGTTCATCGGACCGACGCCGGCCGCGATGCGCGCGATGGGGGACAAAAATTCCGCCCGGGCCGCCGCCCGCAAAGCCGGCGTCCCGGTTACTCCGGGGAGCGATGGCATCGTCGATTCCGAGGCGGAGGCGATCAAGGTAGCGAAGAAAATCGGCTACCCGCTCATGATCAAAGCGGTCTCCGGCGGTGGCGGTCGCGGGATGCGCGCGGCGCACAACGAACCCAGTCTCGTGCAGGGATTTCACGGCGCGCGGATGGAGGCGGAAAAGGCTTTTGGGAACGCCGAGGTTTACATCGAGAAGCTGATCATTAACCCGCACCACATCGAGTTTCAGATCGTGGCCGACAATTACGGCAACACTGTCCACCTCGGCGAGCGGGATTGCTCGATCCAACGGCGCAACCAGAAGGTGATCGAGGAATGCCCATCGCCGCTCCTCACGCCGGCGATGCGCAAGCGGATGGGAAGCGCCGCGGTCAAGCTCGCGCAATCGGTTGGTTACACGAATGCCGGGACGATGGAGTTTCTGGTCGATCAGGAAGGCAACTACTACTTCATCGAGATGAACACCCGCATCCAGGTCGAGCACACGATCACCGAGGAAGTTTACGGTTGCGATTTGGTGAAGGAACAGATTCACATCGCCGCAGGCGACAAACTCTCGCCCCACGTGGCGAGGCCGATGGCGCGTTCCCACGCCATCCAATGCCGGATCAATGCCGAGGATCCGTCGCGGAACTTCCAGCCCTCAGCCGGGCGAATTAATTTCTACTACGCGCCCGGGGGCCGTGGGATCCGGATCGATTCTCACGCTTACACCGGTTACACCGTTCCGCCTAACTATGACTCGATGATCGCGAAATTGATCGCGATCGGCGCAACCCGCGAGTCGGCTATCGCCCGGATGCGGCGCGCACTCGGAGAATATCTCATCACCGGGATCAAGACGACGATTCCGTTCCACAACGCGATCATGCGCAATGCCGATTTTCGGAATGGCAAGTACGACACCGGTTTCGTCGACCGGATGATGAACTCGGACGCGTTTGAGCTGCGGCCCTCGAATGGCCGCTTGACCGATTGAGTGCGACGAATGCGCTCGCGCGCGGGCGGCTCTACGCAATTCTCGATCTCGGTTATGTCGCTCCGGAAAAAACGGAGTCGGTCACGGCCGATTTGATCCGGGGCGGGGCCGATCTCATTCAGCTCCGGGGAAAAAAGCAGAGCGTCGACGAACTCACCGGTCTCGCTGAAAAGCTGCATCGCCTAACGAGCAACGCGGGCATTCCGCTGATTATCAACGATCATCCCGAGATCGCGCGCAACGTTCCGGTCGAAGGGTTGCACCTCGGCCAGGACGATCTCGCGATTGCGCCTGCGCGCGAAATCGTCGGGCGCGATTGCTGGATTGGGAAATCGACCCACAGCCTTGCCCAGGCGACGACTGCCGTCGCGGAAGGCGCAAATTATGTTGGTTTTGGTCCGCTTTTCGCCACTCCGACCAAACCTGATTACACACCGATCGGCACGGATGAAATCCGGCGCGTGCACGAGCTGGTCGCGCTTCCGATTTTTTGTATCGGCGGGATCAAGCTCCAGAATCTCGCGGACGTTTTGGCCGCTGGCGCAAAGCGTGTCGTCATCGTATCTGGGCTGCTGCAAAGCGACGATATCGCGGCCGCGACCCGCGCGGCGAAAGCGCTCCTCGCCCAATCTGAAATCTAAATTCTAAACTACCATGTCCGTTCTCGTCGTTGGATCCATTGCCCTTGATACCGTCAAGACTCCAGTCGAAGAACATGCCGATCAGCTCGGCGGTTCTGCTTCCTACGCCGCGGTCGGGGCGAGCTTTTTCGCCCCGGTCAATCTCGTCGGAGTGGTCGGCGACGATTTTCCGAAATCGGAATTCGAATTTTGGAAATCGCGCAACATCGACCCGGCTGGCGTGCAGCAGGTCGCGGGCAAAACGTTCCGCTGGTCGGGCGAATACGCCTGGGATCTCAACACCCGCGAAACAAAATCGGTCGCACTCAATGTCTTCGAAAACTTCGAGCCGGAGCTGCCGGAAAATTTTTGCGAAACAGAATTTGTTCTTCTGGCCAACATCGCGCCTTCTCTGCAATCCCATGTCCTCGATCAGATGCGCCGGCCGCGTTTTGTCGTCGCCGACACGATGGATCTTTGGATCGAGACGACCCGAAAAGATCTCGATAAACTCATTCCGCGCGTCGACCTCCTCATCCTGAACGACAGCGAAGCGCGGCAGATGACGGGCGACACGAGCCTGATCCGGGCGGGTCGCGCCATCCGGCGGATGGGGCCGAAATATGTCGCGGTCAAAAAAGGCGAGCACGGCGCGCTGCTCTTCGGTCCGGACGATTTTTTCAGTTGTGGCGCTTATCCGTTGGAGGACATCCACGATCCGACCGGAGCGGGGGACACGTTTGCCGGCGGCCTCGCCGGATATCTTGCGGGGACGGGAGGCGGCGAAATGGATTTCGCGCTCCTGCGGCGGGCGGTCATTTACGGAAGCGTGCTGGCGAGCTTTAACGTCGAAGCCTTCAGTCTCGAACGGCTGCGCCACCTAACGAGCGAGGAAATTGACGAGCGTTTCGAAATGTTTCGGCTCATGAGCCAGTTTGAGGTGCTGCCGTAGCGGCTTGCGGCAACTCCGGGCACTACCCGAGCGCTCACTCTTTCGCGGTTGCCTTTCCCCGCTCTGCGCTCCTATTGAAACCTGATGGGAAAAATGCAGCTCGGCGTTAACCTCGACCACATCGCTACTCTTCGGCAGGCGCGCTACGCCACTACCCCGGATTCGAAGAATGCCGAGCCCGACCCGATCGTGGCGGCGAGCCTCTGCGAGCGGGCGGGGGCGAGCGGGATCACCGCTCATCTCCGGGCCGATCGCCGCCATATGCAGGACCGCGATCTGGAACGGCTTCGCGCCAATATCATGACGAAGCTCAACCTCGAGATGGGGAACACGCCCCAGATCATCGATTTTGCGCTCCGCCTCCAACCCGATGAGGTCTGCCTCGTGCCGGAAAACCGGGCCGAGATCACGACCGAGGGCGGTCTCGATCTCGTTAGGCACGAACATGAGCTGGCTCCAACCATGAAACGGCTGCACGCGGCGGGAATCCGGGTCAGCCTCTTTATTGATCCGGAACCGCAACAGATCGATGTCGCTCTCCGATTGGCGACCGACATCGTCGAGCTGCATACAGGCGCGCTCGCCAATGCCTTCACCGAAAAGATCGAGCAACAGGAACTCGAACGGCTGCAGGCGGCGGCGGTGCGCGCTTCCAACTTCGGCCTCCAGGTCAATGCCGGGCACGGGATCAATTATCGGAATATTTCTCTCATCCACCACATCCCGCATCTCGTGGAGTTGAACATCGGCCATTCGATCGTGGCGCGGGCGGTCTGGGTCGGCCTCGAAACCGCAGTGAGCGAAATGCTCGTCCTAATGCAAAATTACCGGGGATGAGAATTATCGGCATTGGGATTGATCTGGTTGATTGCGCGCGGATCGAAAATTCGATCGAGCGTTTTGGCGAGCGCTTTCTGCATCGCGTCTTCACCGAGGGCGAGATCGCCTATTCGAATTCGATGAAATATCCGGCGCGTCATTTCGCGGCGCGTTTCGCGGCCAAGGAAGCGCTCTCGAAAGCCTTCGGGACCGGGATTGGAAAATCGATGGGCTGGCGCGATCTCGAGGTGCGGAAAAAAGAGAGCGGCGAGCCGTTTGTCGTCCTGAGCGGCGGTGCGGAAAAGATGGCGAACGAACGCGAAGTCGTCCACATCTGGATCAGCCTCAGCCATACGGAAAATAGCGGAATGGCCACGATCATTCTTGAAGTCCACGACTGATGACGCGGGGTGGTGAAAGATCATTCCGCTGGCTTTGCCTAACGATCGCGCTCTGCTGCGCCCTGGCCCCGCTCGAAGTCTTCGCCCAGGCTACGCCCGCTCCCACATCGGCGGAAAGCCTTTCCGCCCAGCGGGCCGCGGGAGAGCGGAGCAAGATGTATCGGGCCGGTCTCGTTTACAGCGAGTGGCTGGATGGCTTCGCGCAGCGAAACGGTAGCGAATTTCTCCAGCGACCAGTCTTCGACCGGGTCACCTGGATGCGTCTCCTCGCCTGCGCGGCTTCGCTGGCGCTGATCGCGGCTCTGACCGGATTCTTTCTCCGGTTCGTTAGGCAACGGGCCGGCGCAATCGAATCGAATGAGCATCAGTCCTGGCTCGCTTTGGCCGCGGCCGCGATCCGCAAACCGCTTGCTCTCCTCATCTGGGTGATCGGCGGATTCCTGGCTTTCATGCCCATCGTTTCGGGCATTTCGTCGCGACCTCATCGCCTCTTTTTTGCCAACTCGCTGACCGCGATCCTCTACGCCGGTCGGGTCATCGCGATCCTTTGGCTCATTTTCCAGGCGATCCGTGCCGTGGAAAAACGAATGCGGCAGTGGGCCCAGCGGAGCGGGAGCGTCCTGAATAATGTCGTCGTCCCGGTGGTCGGCCAGACGCTGCGTCTCGCCGTGCCGTTGCTCGCGGTCATCCTCCTCCTGCCTCTGCTCGATTTGCCCAGGGAGTGGGCCTGGGTCACGGAAAAAGGTTTCGGGATTCTGCTCATCGTTAGCCTGGCCTTCCTCATCATTCGCGGGGTGCGCGCGATCCAGAGCGCTCTCCTCCGCGAGCATCGGCTCGACGTCGCGGACAACTACACCGCGCGCCGCATCTACACCCAGGTCTCGGTCATTCGCAAAATCGTCATCTCGGTCGTGATCGTTATCGGGCTCGGTTCGATTTTGATGATGTTCGATGCTGTCCGCCAACTTGGGACGAGCATCCTCGCCTCCGCCGGAATCGCTGGAATCATTCTTGGTTTCGCGGCCCAAAAAACGTTAGGCAATCTCCTCGCCGGAATTCAGATCGCGCTGAGCCAGCCGATTCTGATCGACGATGTTGTCATTGTGGAAGGAGAGTTCGGCCGGATCGAAGACATCACGCTCACCTTCGTGAGCGTGCGCACCTGGGACCTGCGCCGGCTGATCGTGCCGATCACTTATTTCATCGAGAAACCATTCCAGAACTGGAGCCGCAATTCCGAACAATTGCTCGGCACGATTCTTCTCTATCTCGATTACCAGGTTCCGCTAGGCGAATTGCGTGAAGAATTGAAGCGCCTGGTGGAGAAGAACGAAAACTGGGATCGCGAAGTCTGCAAACTGCAGGTCACGGAAACAAAGCCGAACACGATCGAAGTGCGCGCGCTCGTGAGCAGCGCGAACGCGGGCCAGGGATTCGACCTGCGCTGCCAGGTGCGCGAAGGCCTGATCGAATTTCTGCGCAGCCGCTATCCGGAAAGTCTGCCGCGCGTCCGGACGGTCTTAACGCGGCTCGACGAATCGGGTGCTCGTGATCGCCCGCTCGGCGCGTCCGTCGAAAAACAGGAGCGTGAGCGCGGTCCGTCGGCGTCCGGGTTGGAAGCCTAGCGGAAATCTTTTTTGCCCTGGATGAAGAATACCCGGAGAAATGCGGAGCCAGGGCGCACGGGTTTGTTAGTCTTTACGAATCCGACGGCAATGTGCCACCGGGATTCCAAGGGGAGAGTCTATGAGACGATTGGTGCTGGTGGCGGCCTTTGCCGCTCTATATCCCCTCTGGATGGTCGTCAGTATTAGCGGACAGGCCGCGCCTCCCAAAAGCCCCGCGTCGCTCCCTTCCGCCGTGATGAAGGTGTCCAACGCGCCTAACGACACGCCTAACGCGGACACCTACAGTCTCCTGGCCTGGTCGGAATTGGGAATGCACTGCGACGACGGCAAGGATTATTCGATCTTTGCCATTCTGCCTCCCTACAACGTGGTCCACGCGCAGTTGATCAAGATTGGCGAACCGCCGGTGCCGATCACCAGCGGCGTCAGCGTCACCTACCAGGCGATGGCCGATGCGACCGGCTCGATCAACACCATCAGCTCGACCAAGACCAACTTCTGGAGTTACGCGCGGGCGCTCTTTCTTGCCAAGCTCAGGCCCGACGTCGGCCTGGCGGGTTACAAGGTGCAGAGTCTCACGCCCAATAACATGTCGTTCATTACCGGCGAAAGCTTCTGGGAAGCCCTTGGGATTCCGACCCTGAACTACGATGACAATGGGAGTTTCCAGCCCTTGCCGATGGCGCAGATCGTGGCCAAGGACCCCGCCGGCACCGATTTGGCGCAGACCTCCGTCGTCCTTTCCGTGAGCGACGAGATTAGCTGTAACATCTGCCACGCCTCGAACAGCGACCCGGCCGCCATGCCCGCTCGCGGCTGGGTGAACGACCCGGATCCGTGGCGGGATACCAAGCTCAACATCCTGTTGAAGCACGACGATCGCGTCGATATCTCGCCCTACTTGGCGCAACTGAAAGCCAACGGTTACAGGTACAGGAAAACCCTTTATGCGACGGCCGCCCGGGGAACCCCTGTTCTCTGCGCCGCCTGTCATAGCGACAACGCCTTGGCCTTGCCCGGTCTCCCCGGAATCGGGGCAGAGGCGAGCGATATGCATACCCTGCACGGGCCTCAGATTTTGCAGTCCAACGGTCTGACGCTCGACCAGAACAGCGCGATCAGCGATGCCAACTCCTGCTACCTCTGTCACCCTGGCCTGACGACGAAGTGCAAGCGCGGGGCGATGAACGCGACGCTCTGCTCCAGTTGCCATGGAAATCTGACTTACACCGGAATGGCGTCGCGGAATCCGTGGATCATCGAACCCTCCTGCCAGATGTGCCACAACACCAGCCAGCGCTTCGCGACCGCATTCGATAACACCGGCCAGTGGCGGCAAACCACCGACAAAACGTTCGCGACGAACGACGACGTGCCGGTGCCGGGGGCGAACCTCTTTCGGTTTAGCACCGGCCATGGCGGCGTCTTCTGCTCCGCCTGCCACGGCTCGCCGCACGCCGAGTATCCTTCGCTGGACGCGAACGACAACGTGGCTCCGATCGCGTTGCAGGGCTACGCTGCCAAGATTACCGAATGCACAGTTTGTCACACCGCGGGGATGGCGGCGGGCGGGTTGGATGGGCCGCATGGCCTCCACGTCGTTGGTCAAAAATGGGTCGACGCACACCCGGATTACGTGGAGCACCACGGATCACAGAGCTGCACCTATTGTCATGGCTCTGACTACCGAGGCCTGCCGCTTTCGGAGTCGAAAATCGCGCGCACTTATCGGGTGGAGGAAGGATCGAAGAGCTTTCCCGCCAATCACCAGTTCAATTGTTACGACTGCCATAACGGTCCAGGCGGGGATTCGCCGGTCAAAGAAAAATCAGCAACAGGCTCGCCTCCTTCCGGCGGACGGCGCGCTGAAGAGATAGCCATCAGCCTAACGAAACCGGTCGACCAGACGAGCGAAAGCGCCGCACCACACTTGCGCCCCAGCGGCGAAAATCGTAGAAACGTTCATGTTCCAAAAGGACGCGATCGTGCGGCTCCTGCGCGATAATGATCCGGCCACGGTCGCGCTTCTTAAGGAGCAGCTGATCGAATCCGGGAGCGACGGGATCGCCGCCTTGCGCGACCTTCTCTCGCTCGACGACGAGGCGGTCACCTCCCACGTTCGCGAAGTGCTCGAGAAAATCGGGGCCGACGAAGCGCAGGATGACATGCTGCTTTGCGCGCATCTCTTTCCGGAGCATGGCGACATCGAGGCGGTCTGGTGGCTCCTGACGCTTTGCTTTGAACCGGAAGCGCCGGTCGCCAAACTGCGCCGCAAACTGGACGCTTGGGGGCGAAGGCTGCGGATACTTGTGGCCAAGGCCGGTTCGGCCCGCGAGCGGCTCCAGACTTTGACTACTTTCATGGCGGAAGATCTCGGAATTCGCGGGAACGCCGAGGAATATTACGATCCGAAAAATTCGCTTCTCAGCGATGTGATTGAGACCCGACTCGGGATACCGATTTCGCTCGCGATGCTGTATGTGATCATTGGGCGACGTGCCGACATGCACATCGACGGGATCAATCTCCCGGGGCATTTCATCGCGCGTTACGAAAGGATTTTGTTCGATCCTTTCCACCAGGGGCGAATTCTTTCGCGACCTGATTGCGAGGCGATCCTGACCCGGCAACGGCTCAAGACGCAGTCGAGTTACTTCGCGCCCGCCTCGCCGCGACTGGTGCTGATGCGGATGCTGGCCAACCTGGTTTTCATTTTCGAGCGCTCGGGCGAACGGCAAAAGCATGCGCTCGTCATGAGCTGGCTCAAAGCGCTCGATCGCCCGAAGCTGTAGCTCCGGGTCAGTTCCGCCGGTTAAGACGCCGCTCAAGATCGTTTTGGCGCGCCCGAGCAACAGACGCCTGGGCCGAAGCTGCCGCTTTCGGACGGATCCGCTTTTCATATTTTGGCGCTGCCACTTTCCGGCCAGCCTGTTCCAGCGCATGGACGGCGGCCCCGCGGAGGGAGGCTTCCTGGTCTGCGCAAATATCTAAAACGCGGCCCAACGAATCGGCGAGAATCTGAAGCGAAGCGGGCGATTGCAGGATTCCACCGGAGACGACAATCTTTTTTGCCCGGCCGATTGCGCTTTCCAGCTGGCGGAGGATCTCCGCCAGGCGGTGACAGACGGCGGCGGTTGCGGCCTGCAGGAGATCGGCGGCGGTGGTGGCCTGGGTGAGGCCGTGGATGACGCCATCGAGATGTTCCGGCCAGGTCGGGGATCGTTCACTGACCCAGAAAGGCAAAATCGTCAGGCGAGCGGCAGCGGAGCTGGCCTGGCGCAGGATTTTTTCGAGCGCGCGTTCGTCGTTAGGCAAACGCAGTTCGCGCAAACACCAGGCGCGCAGATTGCCGGCATTGCTGACTGCTCCGCCGAGGAGTGCGCGTTTTTCGTCGACCACAAAACGGAAGAGGCCGAAGGGCAGCGGGGCGTCCTTTGTGGGAATCGAGCGCACGGCGGCACTCGTTCCAAAATTGATCGCGACGACGCCCTGACCGGTAGCGCCGGAGCCAAGATTACCGGCCGCGCCGTCGCCAATCGCGGGATAAACAGCCAGGTCATCCCTCTCCACTCGGTCGCGCAGCGGATTGAGTTGCGCGTTCGCTAGGCCGCAAACGTCGAGCAATTCTTCGTCCCAGTTCCGGTGTCCAAAATTGTAGAGACCGGTCCCGCTGGCCATGGAGTGGCTGCAGGCGCGGACATCAAAAACCTGTTCGAAGATCCATTCCGCGGGCGAGATCCAGCGAGCGACGCGACGGAAAAGCTTTGGCTGAGTCCGGCGCAGCCAGAGGAGTTTGGCTGGCCAGAAGGAAGCGCGCAGCATACAGCCGGTCCGTTGCTGAATGGCGCGCTCGTCAAATTGCTCCCGTAAGCGTGCGGCCTCGTCGGCGCAGCGCGCGTCGGCCCAGGTGTAGATGGGCGTGAGCGGCTGCCCGGCACGGTCGAGCCCGAGCAGGCTGTGCCAGAAACCGGAGCCTGCGACCGTTGCGATTTGGCTCTTCGTGAGGCGACGGGTTTGGTGGAGGCACTTCCGCGCCGCCCGCAGGAGAACCTGCGGATCAAGTTCCGCGCCGTGTTCTGCCGAATGTCGCACGGGATACATCTGGTCCGCGTTGGAGCGGGGAATGCGCCGCGCCTTTTGATCGAAGAGGGCCGTCCGGACGGAAGAAGTGCCGAGATCGAGGGCAAGAACGACGGGTTCGGACATAAGAATCAGCTTTGAGGTTTTAGTTTTAAGTTTTAAGTGGAGAGGACCGGCCCGCCTCTGAGTGCTGGAACCCTAAGACTCAAATCCTGTCAGATGAAAACTGCATGAAGGCGCTTTTTTTGACCAACGAATACCCGCCGCACATCTACGGCGGCGCCGGAGTGCACGTCGATTATCTGTCGCGCGAACTGGCGAAATTGATGGAGGTGGAGGTGCGCTGTTTTGGCGATCAGGAATCGCTGGGGACAAATCCCGAGGTGCGCGGGTTCGAGCTCTCGACCGATGATTACACCTGTCCGAAACCGTTGCGCTCGGTCTTCGGCGCAGTCCAGCGTTGCCTCGATTTTAACACCGAGAACATCGCGGCCGACCTCGTCCATTGCCATACTTGGTACAGCCATTTTGGCGGGATCCTGGCGAAGTTGAACTACGGTATTCCGCTCGTCGTTACGGTTCATTCGCTCGAGCCACTCCGGCCTTGGAAGCGTGAGCAGCTTGGTGGTGGTTACGATTTCACCGTCTGGCTGGAGAAGACGGCGCTTGAGATGGCGGACGCCGTGATCGCGGTCTCGAATGGAACAAAGGCCGACCTGGAACGGCTCTTCGAGATCAAGCCGGAGCGCCTGCACGTCATCTACAACGGGATCGATCTCGATGAATACCGGCCCACGAAAAAGACCGATGCGCTGGTTCGATACGGAATCGATCCCAAGCGGCCATATCTGCTATTCGTGGGACGGATAACGCGGCAGAAGGGGATCATCTATCTTGCGCGCGCGATCCCCTACATGGATGCGGATTTTCAGATCATCCTCTGCGCGGGGGCGCCCGACACGCCGGAGATCGCGGCCGAAATGAAGGCAATGGTGAGCGACGCGCAGGGCAAACGGAGCGACGTCATCTGGATCGAGGAGATGGTCGACAAGGAAACCGTGCACCAACTTTACGCGGGAGCGGCGGTCTTCTGTTGCCCGTCGATTTATGAGCCGTTTGGGATCATCAATCTCGAGGCGATGGCCTGCGAGACGGCCGTGGTCGCGAGCGCGGTGGGAGGAATCAAGGAAGTGGTGGTCGACGGTGAAACGGGATTCCTTGTGCCGGTCGAGCAGATGAAGGAGAGCCCGTTTGAACCGACGAATCCGGAGAAATTCGAGCGCGACCTGGCGGCGCGGATCAACGAGTTGATGGCGAATCCGGCTCTGCAAAAAGAATTTGGACGGGCCGGTCGCAAACGCGCCGAGCAGAAGTTCGGCTGGGCCGCGATTGCGCGGGAAACGGAAGCGCTTTACCAAACTTTGATCACGAAATAGCCTCATCTTGAGGCTGCTGCGATGGAGCGCAGGCAAATGGTCATCTTGCCGTAAGGCGCGCGTAACTGTCGTCAGGCTCCTCCCCGGGCCGGGACGTACGACCGGAGTGAGCATCGCTCATCGTTGCCCTGTCGTTATTGCGTCGCTCGGTGTATCGTTGCCGCGATGTTTGTCGACCGAATTAAAGTCTTCGCCAAGGCGGGGGATGGGGGTCGCGGATGCGTCAGTTTTCGCCGCGAGAAATTCGTCCCGCGGGGCGGTCCGGACGGCGGCGATGGCGGAAAAGGCGGCGACGTTATCCTGCGCGCGGACGAGCATACCGACAACCTCGCGAGCCTCTTCTATGAGCCGCTGATCAAGGCGAAGAAGGGTAGCCACGGGATGGGCAAACAGATGCACGGCCGGGGGGCGCCGGACAAGATCGTGAAGGTGCCGGTAGGGACGGTGGTGCACCGGATGAATTCGTTAGGCGATCCAGCTGCTTTTACCGATTCAGCCGAACCGATCGAGCCCGCTCCTGAGACGGAGGCGGGCGGGACGCTCGAACAAATCGCGGACCTTGCTCTGCCTAACGAGGAGTTCATTTTGTGTCACGGGGGCAAGGGCGGGAAGGGAAACGTGCATTTTAAGAGCTCACGCAACCGCGCTCCCCGGGAATACACGGAAGGTGAGGAAGGCGAGGAGGGACATTTCATTCTCGAGTTGCGCACAATCGCAGATGCCGGGCTGGTCGGTTATCCAAACGCGGGCAAGTCCACTCTCCTGCGCCAGATTTCGGCGGCCCACCCGAAAGTTGCGCCTTATCCGTTCACGACTTTGCACCCCATGATCGGAGTGGTGGAATTCGATGACTATCGCCGCGCGACGGTCGCGGACATTCCGGGGTTGATCGATGGAGCACACCAGAATCTCGGGCTCGGACACGCGTTTCTCCGGCATATCACCCGCTGCCGTCTACTCCTCTTCGTGCTCGACATGGCCGGAAGCGAGGGCCGCAACCCGATTGAAGATTTGCAGCATCTGCGGCGCGAGATCGATCTGTACGACGCGCGCCTTTCTCTCCGTCCATGGTGGATTGTGGCGAACAAAATGGATCTGCCCGAGGCGGCTGAAAACCTGAAAGCGATCCGTCAACGCTTTCCGGAGCGCGAGATCGTGCCGGTTTCGGCGAAGGAAAAAGAGGGAATCGAAGAGCTTAAGAATGCGCTCGACCGGCGACTGCGCGAGCCTGATCTGAAGCGGAATGATGTCGGGCTTTTTTCTTGTGCTGGGGCCGTAAGTGGCGGGAAAAGCGATTAGGAGTTAGACAAGCGAAGCGAATGCGTTATCAGTTCACGACTTTCTGGCGCACCCACCCGATTCCCCTTTAACTATGTCAAAATTGGTCGTCGCAAGTTATTGCACAACATTCCTGAAATCGGAGATGCTACACATCTACCGGCAGGTGACCGCTCTGTCCGACGTGCAGACCTTCGTCATGACGAAGAAGATGCAGAACATCGACCGGTTTCCGTTCGACGATATCGAGGTCATCCCGGCGCCGCGGCCAAACCCGTTCCGGCACGGCTGGTTGAAGTTTGTCGAGCGCCAGCCGCCGATCGTTTATCGGGGCGAATATCAGCTCCTCGCCAATCTCCTTGAACGCCGCGGAGCCGATTTGATGCACATCTATTTTGGCCACACGGGTGTGCATCTGCTCCCTTTCATCCAGTGCTGGGCGAAACCATGCATCGTCTCGTTCCACGGCGCCGATGTTATGCTGAAGGCGGAAAGCCCTGATTACGCGGCCAAATTGAAGAAAGTGTTTCAATCCGTCCCGCTCGTCCTGGCCCGCTCGCGCTCGCTGGAGCAGCGCCTCATCCACCTGGGCTGCCCGTCAGAAAAGATTCGGATCAACCGGACCGGAATTCCGCTGGCGCAGTTCCCGGTTCTCCGCCGGCAGGCGCCGAATAATGGGAAATGGAGATTCCTCCAGGCCTGTCGCTTGATCCCCAAAAAAGGCCTTACGACTTGTTTGCGCGCCTTCGCACTTTTCCATCGGGAAAATCCGCGCGCGGAACTGCTCATCGCAGGGAAGGGGCCGCTCCAGCCGGTGCTTGAGGCGCTCGCGGAGCAGTTGGGCGTGAGCGAGCACGTCCATTTCACCGGCTTCCTCTCACAGAAAGCTCTCCTCGAGTTGTATCACAGCTGCCACGTCTTCCTGCATCCGAGCGAGATGCCGGCGGATGAGAATCAGGAGGGAATTCCGAATTCCATCCTCGAAGCGATGGCGACCGGCATGCCGGTCTTGGCGACGCGGCACGGCGGCATTCCCGAGGCGGTGGAGGAGGGACGCTGCGGGGCGCTGGTCGAGGAACGCGATTACCAGGCACTCGCGGCCGAGATGAAGAAGATCACTCGCGCGCCCTATTCATTTGCGGAGATGGGCGTGCTGGCGAGCGAATCAGTTAGCGCGCATTTCGAGCAAAGCTTGCACATCGCGCAGTTGGAAGCCCACTACCGCGAAGCGATAGAGGTGGCGGCGGAGGTCGAGGCGCGCGTTCCAACAGAAGCGCCCGTGGTCGCGCCGCCGTTTCAGCAGGAACGCGTCCCCGTAAAATAAGCGTCCAGAGGCGCTTTTTTGAGCGCGATTGTCGCGGGGAAAAAAACTCCGGAAAGTCGCTTGTCAGCACTGGCAACATGCTCTTCTGTATGCGCGACGTGAGCGGCCTGACGGCGCACGCTTGTTCCTTGTCGGAGCATGTCGCGCCAAACCGACACCGGTAGAGCCGCTTTCCGAACCCACGCATGGTCCATCGCTATCTTCGTTTATTGCCGCTCCTACTGGGTGTGTTCCTCGCCTTTGGCTGTCTTGCGCCGCTCGCAAGTGCCGCCGAACTGGCGTCGACGCCGGAGACCGCAGCCGCCGAACAACACGAGGCGCTTTCTTTAAAGGCGACCCCGCTTTTCACCTTTGGGAAATTCACAGTCACAAACTCGATGATCGTGACCTGGGTAGTGGCAGCCGGAATTATCGTCTTCGCCCAGCTCGCGACCCGCAAGATCAAGCAGGTCCCGACCGGTATCCAGAATTTCTGGGAATGGATGGTGGAAGGGCTCTACAATTTCCTCGAAAGCGTGATCGGCTCGCATTTGGTCAAGAAGACGTTCTGGTTTTTCGCCACGATTTTTATCTTTATTCTATGTCTGAACTGGTTCGGGTTAATCCCCGGCGTTGGCACGATCGGCTGGGGACATTACGATCCGGTTACGAACGCATTCCTTGTTGATCGCCCGCTCCTCCGCGGCGCGAATGCTGATCTCAATCTCACCTTCGCGATGGCGATCGTGTTTTTCGCGCTCTGGATCTTTTGGGCACTGCAGGAAAATGGCGCCGGCGGATTCATTCTCCATCTTTTCGGACCGAAGGGCGATTCCAAGGGAATCCTGAAGATTCTCATGATCGTCGTCTTCTTTATGGTCGGTTGGCTGGAGATCGTCTCGATTTTGTTCCGTCCGATTTCACTCAGTTTTCGACTTTATGGGAACGTTTATGCCGGTGAGAACATGCTCGAGGCGATGGCGCACATCGTGCCCGCACTCTCCTGGCTGATCCCGATCCCGTTTTACTTTATGGAACTGCTGGTGGGCGTGGTGCAGGCGCTGGTCTTCATGTTGTTGACCGCGGTTTTTACCCTCTTGATCGCCCACCACGAACCGGCGCAGGGCGCTCACCATTAAGAATTTTCGGCGACCGTTGCGGCTGGACCACGGCGGAGCTGAAGCAAACCAACCAAACAGAAAAATATGATATTACCATTACTGGCAGAGATGAGCGGAAGCATTCACGTCGGCCTCGCGGCCCTCGGCGCGGCGATCGGCGTGGGATTGATCGGCATGGGCGCGGCCTCCGCGGTCGGTCGGAATCCCGGCGCAGCAACCCCGATCCTGGTGCAGGCGATTCTCGCGATCGCTTTCGCGGAAGCGATCGTGTTTTACGCTCTTTTCCTCGTCAAATAAGTTGCGGCGCGCCTGTGGCTTCGGCCCGGGCCGCCATTTGAAAGCATGAACATTACACTCCTCGCCGCCGCCGGCGGATTAGGCGACCTCGTGAGCGAAACGGGAGAGGCTTTTGGTTTCGATCTCAGGATCTTTCTTTCGCAGGTGGTCAGCTTTATCATCGTCGCGTTGCTCCTGAGGCAATTCGCCTACAAGCCGATCCTCAAGGTGCTCGAAGAGCGCCGGCAACGGATTGCCGAAGGACTCCTCAATGCCGAGAAGATCAAACAGCAACTCGCAGAAGCCGAGCAGCGCTACCAGGAAATCCTGGCCAAGGGCAACAGCGAAGCGCAGAAAATGATCGACGAAGCACGAGCGAGCGCCGGTGTGATTGCCGAGCGCAAACAGCAGGAAGCGATCACGGCCGCGGAACAAATCATGGCCAAGGCACGGGAAGCGAGCGCGCTCGAACACGAGCGCACAATGAGCCAGCTCAAGCGCGAACTGGGCCGGCTTGTCGTCGATACGACCGCCAAAGTGACCGGCAAAGTCCTGACCCCGGAAGATCAGCGGCGTTTGCAAGAGGAAGCCGGCCGCCAAGTCGCATCCTAACAAAGCGGGCAAACGCGTGAAGATCAGTAAAGACATTCGCCAACTCTCACGCAACCTCGTGCGCGACAGCTACGTCAACGGGGTGCTCGATCGCGAGAGAATCGGCGCGATTGGCCGCGCCATTGTGGAAAAGAAGCCGCGCAATTATGCGCAGATTTTGAAAAATTATTACCGCCTTTTGCGGCTGGAATTGGACAAGAAGCGGGTCACGATCGAGTCGGCCACGGAGCTGAACCCGGAAGCGGGCCGGCAGATTGTGGAGGGCCTGGAAAAAACCCACGGCGGCGGCCTAACGACCAATTTTGTCGTCAACCCCGCGCTTCTCGGCGGCGTGCGTGTGCGCGTCGGGAGCGACGTCTGGGACAGCAGTGTGCGCAACCGGCTCGATCGCCTCCGGCAGAAACTTTAACCTAACGAAAAATCATGAGCAGCATTCTGGAAGAAATCGAATCACAAATCGCGGGGCTAAAAACCTCGACTACCAAGAGCAACGTCGGCGTCGTGCGCGAAGCGGGCGATGGTGTCGCCCGCGTTGAGGGCCTGAGCGAGGTAATGTTGAATGAAATGATTGAATTCCCGAGCGGGGATTTCGGTCTCGCGCTCAACCTCGAGGAAACGGAGGTCGGCGTCATTCTCCTCGGCGACCCGACAAAGGTTTCGGAAGGCGACGAAGTCAAAACCACCGGACGACTGCTCCAGGTGCCGGTTGGTAAGGCATTGTTAGGCCGAGTCGTGAACACACTCGGTCAGCCGGTCGACAACAAGGGGCCGATCAACACCGACACTTTTTATCCGGTCGAAAAAATCGCGCCCGGCATCATCAAGCGCCGGAGCGTTAACCAGCCGGTCCAGACCGGCATCATGGCGATTGACGCGATGGTTCCGATCGGCCGCGGTCAGCGTGAGTTGATCATCGGCGATCGTGCGACCGGTAAATCGACGATCGCGGTCGACACCATCATCGCCCAGGCCCGCTTGAACCAGGCGGCCGAGAAGGGCCAGCTAAAGGACTATCGTCCGCTCTATTCCATCTACGTCGCGATTGGCCAAAAGAACTCAAACGTCGCGCGCACACTTGCGGTCTTGGAGAAAAACGGCGCGATGCCCTACACCACGATTATTTCGGCGCCTGCCTCGGAGAGCGCGACGAACCAGTATCTCGCACCGTTTGCCGGGGCCGCAATGGGTGAGTGGTTCATGGATAACGGGATGGATGCGCTCATCATTTACGATGATCTTTCCAAGCACGCCGTGGCTTATCGCCAGGTCTCGCTCGTTTTGAAACGGCCGTCCGGTCGCGAAGCATACCCGGGCGACGTTTTTTATCTCCACTCCCGCTTGCTCGAACGCAGCGCGCGCGTGACGGAAGAAGCCGGCGGCGGTTCGCTGACCGCGCTGCCCATCATCGAGACACAGGCGGGCGACGTCTCGGCCTACATCCCGACGAACGTCATCTCGATTACGGACGGCCAGATTTATCTCGAGACCGATCTTTTCTTCCAAGGCATTCGACCTGCGATTTCGGTGGGTCTTTCGGTTAGCCGAGTCGGTTCGGCCGCGCAGATCAAGGCGATCAAGCAGGTCGCCGGCAAGATCAAACTCGACCTCGCCCAGTTCCGCGAACTGGCGGCTTTCGCGCAGTTCGGTTCCGACCTCGACGCCGCGACCAAGGCGCGCCTCGATCGCGGTCAGCGGATCGTCGAACTCTTCAAGCAAATTCAATACAACCCGATCCCGGTCGAAGAACAGGTCGCGGTTCTCTGGGCGATGCAGAATGGCTATCTCGATCCGATTCCGGTCGACCGGGTAAAGGAATTTCAGACGAAGTTGCAGGATTATCTGCAGACCCGCAAAGAGAGCGTCCTCGCCTCCATCCGGGCGAAAAAAGCGATCGACAAGGATCTGGAAGTCGAATTGGCATCGGCCCTGAACGATTTCAAAGCGACCTGGCAATAGCCGCCTAACGATATGGCGAACACGCAAGATATCCGGCGCCGGATCAAATCGATCCGCAACACCGCGCAGATCACGAAGGCGATGCAGATGGTGGCCGCCTCGAAGATGCGCAAGGCGCAGCAGCATGCGCTCGCGGGACGTCCGTATTCGGAGTTGATGAACCGCGTCCTCGTTTCCCTCAAAAGCCGGACCGATCCGCTCCTACACCCGCTTTTGCAGATTCGTCCGACGAACAAGGAATTGGTCCTCATCATCAGCACTGACAAAGGTTTAGCAGGGGCTCTGAACACAAACATCATGCGGGAAGCCGCCACCTTCGACGCCGCGAAGACCGTTTATGTGTCGGCCGGCCGGAAGGCGCGCCAGTTCATTGCCCGGGCCAAGCGTGAACTGCTGGCGGATTTTGAGCTGAAGGATTCGCCTACTGTTCTGGAGACGAAAGCGGTTTCGAAATTTTGCGTAGAAAAATTTCTCGACAGAGAAGTCGACAAGGTGACGGTGCTTTACACTCACTTCGTCAACACGATCAACCAGAAGCCAGTCGCACAGACTCTCCTCCCGATTGATCGGTTTACCTTCGACGCCACGTCCGGAGGCGACAAGCCGGGCGACGCCGCGACCGATCCGATGTTGGAATATACTTTCGAGCCAACCCCGCAGGCGGTCTTGGATTTTATGCTGCCGTACTACGTGCAGTACCAGGTTTTCCAGATGATCCTCGACGCGCGCGCCTCGGAGCACAGTGCGCGGATGGTGGCGATGAAGAACGCGACCGACAACGCGAACCAATTCATCAAGGATCTTACCCTCGAGTACAACAAGATGCGGCAAGCCAGCATCACGACAGAATTGCTCGAGATTGCGACCGCCCAGATGGCGGTTGGCGGGTAGCACTCGTTCCGGCCAAAAAATAACGGCCGCCCTCTCGCGAGGACGGCCGCCAAGCCAAAGTCAGGACTTTATTGGACGCTCGCGGAACCGGCGCGCAGCTGGGCGATGCGCCGCCGCCGTAAAATCTGGGTAATGATGATCGCTACTACCAGGCCGACGATCGGGAAAAGCGCACTCATCTCCGGAACGGCTGCCAACGTCGCTTGAAAAGCGACCGGTAGACCGTCACCTGAAAGGGCGCCCATCGAGATGAAATCGAAGTCGGCGAAGTTCGCGACGCTCACGGACAGCGTGTCCGACGAGCTGGCATCCACCGCGCCGATCATTGCCCCCGGATCGGCCAGGCTGGAGTAAGCCGAGGTGGCGAAGGTGTCCTCGGGCGATCCTTGGGCGATTCCCATATGCAATTCTCCATCCGCGAAATCTTGGTCGTTGATCGAACTGACATCGAACGGGATGGATTGAGTCGGAAAAAGGGCATTTTTTTGAAATTCGCGGTCCGCCGGCGTGACGATGCCATGGTCACTTTCGGCTCGCTCCCGGTTCTTGTAGTAAGGGCCGAGGGGTGTCCGCGCCTGCCATCCGACCGAGTCTGAGGAAACCAACGTCTGACTGGTGAAGCCAGCCGCGGTTCCGTAAGGACTAGAATTCCAGGTAACGACCGTCGCCCAGGCGGAGGAGAGGGCGAAGAGGCAAAAAAAAGCAAATGCGGCAAGCGCTTTACTGCCGAGGCGAATCGTCGGTGGTTTCATGGGATTTTGCTAGTCGGTTCTTACTTCGATCCTGCGTTTGATAGCAAGAGTTTTTTGAACCGAGAGTCAATTTCCTGTCAGAAATGAGACTCAGGATCAGTGGCTGTCTTGATGTTTCTGCTTTTACTCGCTTTATTATTGCTGAATAGAATCGCCTGGGACCGGGGAAATCCCGGCTTGGACTCGCGCAAATCATCACGAAAAATGCTCGCTGGCACGGTATTCGCGGGGGAATGCCAGCCGCGACCAGAATTTTTCCGAGCGAGTTACCGCCGAGTAGATGGAGCCCCTTGTGAATGCTCCAGGAAATTGAGCTTTTGGCGGATGTCCCGTCTTAATCTCCCCCTTGGTCCAATTTGGAGCCTGCCATATCGCAGCCAGAAAGGAGGCGACCGTCCCCCGCAATGGAGAACGGTCGCATTCACCCTAACCCGACCAAGGAAGAAAAGTGCTAGCGCTCGGCAGAGTTGTTTGCTTCCAACTGTGCGCTGCGGCGTCGCCGCAGGATGCGTGTAAACCCGATCGCCGCGCACAGGCTCAAAATCGGATAAAGCGCAGCCACCTCCGGCACTGGAGCCAGCGTCATTGTGAAGTTGATGCCGTCGTTGAAGAAGTGGCAATCAGGATCAAGCCCAAAGGAAAGATCGCCGTTGTTCGCGATGTACAAGGCGAGGGTCTGGAGCTGAGAGGCGGTGAAATTGTAGGTGTAATTCACGCCCGTGGTCGTGAAGCTCTTATCGGCCAGGAAGGTGTCGGCGGTGCCTGCTTTGACGAGCCATCTTGAATCGTTGTGGTAACGGGCGCTGATGAAATCGTCGGTCAGATCGGTCACTGGGACGCCGCCCGTGGGATCGTCGATGAAGGAGCCGACTCCGGGATTGATCGCCGTATCGAGGAGATGCAGATGGAGGACGTTCGGGTTGGAATCCCAGTTGGAGATGTTGGTGAAAGAGAGCGTGGCGCTAGTGATCGCCATGCTGTTCAGACTGATGTCGTCGAGCCGCCAGGTGTAAACGAGGTGGTGGTCGAGATCATTCATGTCTGCCGGCTTCGGCTGGAAGGAAAGCGAAGTCACAGTGGCCTGGGCTGAAGTTCCGAGAGAGGCGGCGGCGAGAACGCAAAGGCCGCAACGGAAAACGCGCTGGAGGAAACCGGCAGGACGCAGATTTGAGGCAGAAACTGCCGGGACCGGGTCGGGGCTGCGGCGATTAAGGAATCGGTCGGTCTTCACAAAAACCAGAATTCTCATAAATGAATCGCAACGTCTATAATTATTTTGATGCCAACTAGAATTTTCATATTAATTCATTTCTTTTTTTGAGGCTCGCCTCCCGGGTGGTTTTGGGGTTGGAACCCGTTTTGTATTCGATCAGTACGCCAAAGCCGGCACGGACATTGCTATTCGCCTCCTACCCAGTGCCGGTTCTGGTATTTCTCGGACTCGCAACTGGTCCGTTTGAGGTCGTCGCGGCGGGCGGGGTATGGCAAAGCCAAATTATTCGCTTCGCGACTTGTCGGAAGACGCAACTTCGTTACCTTGGGGCTCCCGCGCGCCGGGCAATCGCCCCGCGGGTCGCCCTTTTTATGAATACTGGAAATATTGTTCAAGTGATCGGTCCCGTCGTCGACGTGGACTTCGCCGAAGCCGGCAAACTGCCCGGCATCTACAACGCGCTCGAGATCGAATACGAAGTAAACGGCAACCCAACGAAGCTCACCCTTGAAGTGCAGCAGCATCTCGGTGAAAAATGGGTCCGCTCGATCGCGATGTCTTCGACCGAAGGCCTGAAGCGCGGGATGAAAGTGAACGACACCGGCGCTCCGATCTCCGTGCCGGTGGGTGAGGGGACTCTCGGCCGGATTTTTAACGTAACCGGCGACCCGGTCGATAATCGCGGTCCGGTTTCATTCACCAAGCGTTACCCAATTCATCGCAAGGCGCCGGAGCTGACTGAGCAGGACGTGCAGGCCTCGATCCTCGAGACCGGCATCAAGGTCATCGATTTGATTTGTCCCTTCACCAAGGGCGGCAAGGTCGGCGCGTTCGGCGGCGCCGGCGTTGGCAAGACAGTCGTCATTCTCGAGCTGATCAACAACATCGCGAAGAACCATGGCGGTTTCTCCGTTTTCGCGGGTGTGGGCGAGCGTTCGCGTGAGGGCAACGATCTCTACACCGAGATGAGCGAGGCCGGCGTTATCGATCAGAAGGACCTGAGCAAATCGAAGGTCGCGCTCGTTTACGGACAGATGAACGAACCACCCGGCGCGCGTCTCCGCGTCGCGCTAAGCGCGCTCGCAATGACGGAATATTTCCGAGACGAACGCAACCAGGACGTGCTTCTCTTCATCGACAATATCTTTCGTTTCTCGCAGGCCGGCGCGGAAGTGTCGGCGTTGTTAGGCCGAACTCCGAGCGCGGTCGGTTATCAGCCGACTCTCGCGGCCGAGATGGGCGATCTCCAGGAACGCATCACCTCGACGAACAAAGGCTCGATCACTTCGGTGCAGGCGGTTTACGTCCCGGCGGACGATTTGACCGATCCGGCCCCGGCGAACACTTTCGCGCATCTCGATTCGACGATCGTGCTTGAGCGCTCGATCGCGGAACTGGGCATCTATCCGGCGGTCGATCCGCTCGCATCGACCTCGAAGGCGCTCGCGCCCGAGATCGTCGGCGAAGAGCATTATAACGTTGCGCGCGGCGTGCAGAAGGTGCTCCAGCGTTACAAGGATTTACAGGACATCATCGCGATTCTCGGAATGGACGAGCTCAGCCCGGAAGACAAATTGACCGTTTTCCGCGCCCGCAAGATCCAGCGTTTCTTGAGCCAGCCGTTCCACGTCGCGGAAGTCTTCACCGGTACCGCCGGCCAGTATGTTTCGATCGCCGAAACCGTTCGCGGCTTCAAAGAAATCCTCGACGGCAAACATGACGATGTGGCCGAGCAGAATTTCTACATGAAGGGCGGCATCGACATGATCAAGGAGTAGCATGGCGGCGCGCACGCTCCGATTGGAAATCGTAACTCCGGAGGCGAAAGCCTATTCGGAAGACGTCGAGATGGTCGTGCTCCCCGGCACCGACGGCGAACTCGGCGTTTACCCGCAGCACGTTCCGGTGCTGACCACCCTCAAGCCCGGCGAGTTGCGGGTTTTCAAGGGCGGCCGCGAAACATCGCTCGCGGTCGGTGAAGGATTTGCCGAGATTACGGGCGACGCCATTTCCGTCCTGACCGATATGGCGCTCGAATCCACCGCGATCGACGAAGCGGCCGCTGAGGCGGCCGTCGCGCGCGCGCAGGCGGCCATGAAAGATGATCTCGGCGGTGAAGAAGTCGCCGCTGTCCAGGCCTCGTTGCAAAAGGCGCTCGCCCAGTTGCACGTCAAACGCCGGCAGCGCCGCTGAATTCTCCGGGCAGCGCACATGCCGCGCGTGCCGATTTCGGTGCCTCTCCAAAATCACCCTCGCGCTCGGCACTTCCCGGCGGGCTGATCCTGCGCTAGATCTTCGCCGTGAAGCAAACGCCAGAAGCGCTCGGGATTATCGCCGGGAGCGGTGTTTACCCGCTCCTCCTCGCTGATGCCGCCCGCGTCGCCGGAGTAAAAAAGATTATCGTTGCCGCCTTCACCGACGAGACCTCCCGCGAGATCACCAACCGCGCCGACGAGATCGAATGGCTGCGCGTTGGCCAGCTCGGAAAGCTCTTAACCTTCTTTCGCGAGGCCAATCTGAGGCACGCGATCATGGCGGGCCAGATCGCGCCCGGCAACCTCTTCAGCCTGCGGCCCGACTTCAAAGCCATGTTCCTCCTCGCCCGCCTGAAGCAACGCAACGCCGAGTCGATCTTCGGCGCGATCGCCGACCAGCTCGCGGAAATCAACGTCGAGCTTTTGCCCGCCACGAGTTTCCTCGATCATCTTCTCGCGCCCGCCGGACACATTGCCGGACCGAAACTGAGAGACCGCGAAGAAGAAGACGTCACCTTCGGGTTCGAGATCGCGAAACAACTCAGCGCACTCGACGTCGGGCAGACAATCGTGGTCAAAAACGGCACTGTCCTCGCGGTCGAAGCGTTTGAGGGAACAAACGAAGCGATCAAACGCGGCGGTTCGTTAGGCAAAAAAAACGCCATCGTGGTCAAGGTAACGAAGCCCGATCAGGATATGCGCTTCGATGTTCCAGTCATCGGGACCGAGACGCTGCGAGTCGCGGTGGAGGCGAAGGTTCGCGCGATCGCGGTCGAGGCCGGCCGCACGTTGCTGTTGGAAAAAGCCGCGCTTATTGCTTTGGCCGAGCGTTCGAAGGTTTCGCTTGTTGGGCGGTGAGACGCCGCCAGAGCAGCTCTTTTGTCTCCGAGGCAAAGCAGAATCAAAACTTCACTTTCCGCCGGGCCCGGCCTGCGGTGCGCGATCAGATCGCCATCTTCCAGCGCCAGATAACGCATCTCGATCGCAAGGAGCGGGGGATGTGCCCACCACGGCGAGAGCATTGAAGGTATTCCCGGTCCGGGGCCTCGCCACGTTTCACCAAAACCAGAGCCACCGACCGATTTTCCTTGCGAGGACAATGGAGGTCATCAGCAAATTCGGACGTCGCCCCAATGAACACGTTTAATGTCTCGGACGGAATAGTTCTACGGCATCCGCCAGGCGAATTGTCTCGACTTCGATCCGATACGATTTCGGGTGGTTCGGTGAGATTTGCACGACGCCGGAGCGAATTCATTACGGTGATATGTTGATTTCATGACATTCGTGCCAGTTTTCTCGCAATAATCTCAGAGCCGAGTATTTAAGACGCGCGCTTCCCAGGGCTCACACGAATGCGCCGCGTGCCCAAGGGGGCGGGTGGTGTGTCGATAGCACAAGTCCGCAAGCACCAATCCGCACCAAATATCATAAATGAAGAAATATTTCTGTACCTTGTACTTGATCCCCGTTCTGCTTGTCGCGCTGCCGCCGACAAAGGCCAAAGCTGAAGACGTGGCTGAAGACGTGGCTGAGGACGTGGCTGAAGACGCAGTAGTCGACACGGGCGACGACTCAACAGATGCGAAAATCACCTCTGTAACCCTGGTATGGAGTCGTAATCCTGAGCGGGATGTCGTAGGCTACAACGTTTATTATGGCCTTGGTTCTGGTAGCTATAGTCGCTTGGTAACGGTTGCCGACCCGACCGCAATCATTGGGGTGAAAGGAAAGAGAACGGTCTATTTCGCAGTCACGGCCGTCAATGCCAACGGCCTGGAGAGTGATTTTTCCGAAGAGGTTTATTGGCCGTAGTGCGGGCGAAATTCGTCGGCTCCGTCCGTTAAGCTTGTTTTGGCCGCAGCCGCGACAAGTGTGGGTCGCAGGCCGGGACCTCTGCCGCAGCGGTGTGGTTTCCTAAGCGATCCAGCGGGAACGTTGCCGAGCCGTAGCTGAGGCAAGTTTGAGCTCGTCGGACGCCGCCTGGCGATTTGCTTGTTTCGCCACCCTCGACCGAGCTGTAGATCCCCCTCACCACCTTCCCCGCGGGAATCTTCTGATGCGGGCCCTTCGAAGTTTCCGGCGGGGATGGCAAAAACTTCCGTCCGTTTGCTTTTCGCGTCTTCTCCTTTGAACGAATTCTCTAATACGGACGTCCATCATTGGCGGAAGACCTTGGTATCGGGCTCGATTGCAAATTGTGTCCGAACGTGTGGAACCGCGGGTGGAGGAGATTTCATTATCATCAGCACGCAAATTGATTGCGCTATTCATTCCAAGAGCGTTGCCCTTTAACGGAATGGTCCGATTCCCACTGGAACCCGTCGCAACAATTGCCCGTGCCGAAAGCTGGATGGCGAGGTCGGGGCATCAATATTGCTGTGAGTCACCGGAAGTGTATACTTTTCAAACAATTATGCCTTTCTGGGGCATACCGTGGCGGCGTTTCCCCAAGCATTTCTGACAATCGCATGACCGTACAATTACGATTGACAAAGCGAGGCTTATTTTTGTTCTCGACTTCTACATGCCAAATAATGCAATATCACGGTTCGGTAATTTCAAGGCGATGCCCCCCAACTCAATCAATGCGCTTCTGACTCCGGGTCCCGGAGTAAAACAAATCTTCTTTTCTCTATGATGGCCCAGAGCAACGTGACCCCGATATCGGAAATAATAACAACGGACACCTCACGATAGACGGCAGTTGCCTGAGAACACGATTTCTTTGCGGCATCCATGATTCGGATAATCGGATTGAAATTGACAGAGTCAGTTCATTTACTGTTTTATATAGTCAGTCTGGAAATTATAACCCCCTCTCGGAAATCACTCCGAGCCAATAACCAATGAAGGAAAAAAGTCCTGCCTCCCAATCGAGGCAATCGACCAAGGGCGGCAGCTTGCCGTGGCGTCGCGTCCGATTTTCATGGCAACGGATTTTTCTGCGTCGCAGTTCGGGATCGGCCAATGATTCTAAAAACAAAGCCGACCCCTCTAATCGCGAAGAAATACTTTCTGATTCAAATGCGTCAATTTTCCTCAGAAATATCGTCCTCCAGCTTTTTTCCTCGGAGCGGGGGTTGAATCAGCAGTGTGGACTTACCAGTCGCCAGCCGGATGATGCACCCGGCTGTTGCAAAATCCAGAAACTCCCGTGAGCCGCTCGAAGGCGACGCCGCGTTCAGTCCAAACCGCGGCGAAAGAAATGGGAATTCGCTGCGCCCCGAAACGCGCGACCTTCGATGGAAGCGAATCCTCGACCTGGCGATCCTGACTTGCACGGTGTGGATTTGGCTGCCGGTGACATTGCTTGTCATGTGCGTGGTAAAATTGTCCTCCTCTGGTCCGGCAATTTACCGTCAGCGTCGGGTCGGTTATCGGGGCGAACAATTCATGATCTTCAAGTTTAGAACCATGTATGTGAATGCCGAGACGCGGACACATGAGGAGTATTTGGATCAGCTCATGGTAAACGACGTTCCCATGACAAAACTCGACGCCATGGATAAACGCCTCGCCCCATGCGGACGTTTCCTGCGGGCAGTTGGTTTGGATGAGTTGCCGCAAATATTTAATGTCATTCGGGGCGAGATGAGTTTGGTGGGACCGCGGCCCTGCACGGTGATTGAATTCCGGCGTTATCGGCCCGAGCAGCGTGGCCGGGTTAACGCGCTCCCTGGCATCACCGGCTATTGGCAGGTAAATGGAAAGAATAGGACCACATTTAACGAAATGATCGCGATGGACCTGTTCTATGCCAACAACATGTCTCTCTGGCTGGATCTTGCCATTATCTGGCAAACCATTCCATCGATATTGACCCAGACGCTTGCATCGTCCACTCCTGCCCAGGACGAGCCCTGCAAGGCCGTCTTCGAGCCTATTGGTGCTGCCAGGTCGAACTACGAAAGGTCTTCTCAAAACGTATGAGTACGCCAATCTCGCTGGGCGTAGTGGGATGCGGCTACTGGGGGCCGAATCTCATTCGCAACTTCCACCAACTGCCGAACTGCAATGTCAGTGCGATGTGCGACGTAAATCAGGAGCGTCTAAAGTATCTTGGCGCTCTCTATTCCTCGATCCAGACGCTGACTGACTTCCAGCAACTTCTCCGGCTGAGTGGACTCGACGCAGTGGCAATCGCCACTCCAGTTAAACATCACTTCACTTTGGCAAAGGCAAGCCTTCTCGCCGGGAAGCATACGTTCATTGAAAAGCCGATGGCTTCGTCCTCTGCGGAGTGTGAGGAACTGATTGAGATCGCAAAGCAGCGAAGTCTCGTTCTGATGATCGGTCATACGTTTCTTTACTCTTCGCCGGTGCGAAAAATCGCCCAGATCATTCGCTCCGGCGACGTGGGCGAAATTCGCTACGTTAATTCGCGTCGCCTCAACCTGGGGCTTTTCCAGCGAGACATCAATGTGGCTTGGGATCTCGCACCGCATGACATCTCCATTATTCTTCATCTTCTTGGAGAATTTCCAGCATCGGTGAATTGCTCTGGCAATGCGCACGTCACTCCGGGCATTGAGGATGTTACGAATATGTCGCTTACCTTCAGCCGTCAACGTTTCGCCACCATTCAAAGCAGTTGGCTCGAACCAAGGAAGGTCAGAGAGATGACCATCGTTGGCACAAAGCGAATGATCGTTTACGATGACCTCCAGACCCACGAGAAGATTCGTGTTTATGACGTCCGAGTGGAGCGGCCGCCGCACTACGACACCTTCGCTGAGTTTCATTACTCATATCATTATGGAGATAGCTACATTCCCTATCTCAAGCAGGAAGAACCCCTCAAAGCAGAGTGTGAACACTTCCTCGACTGCATTCAGAATGGGACGGCACCTATCAGCAGTGGCTTGGCTGGACTCGAGATGATCCGGATTCTTGAAGCCGCTTCTGCTTCGTTGAAGAAAAGTGGAGCACCTGTGCAATTTCCCAAAGGCGAGCCGACGGATTTTGGATTCGAGGGGGTTCCATCAGTTCTTGCAATGCAGCAGAGATCGGCTGCCGCATGATCAGGGTGATTCTACCGCAGCTCGTTGCGCTTGGTCGGAGTGGCGGCATCACTGCCAACGATCGCTTCTTTCACGCTGACTAGTGCTAATGGAAAGCGTCAAACCGAGGGCGTCGACATAGCGGACGTTCCTGCGCGAGCGACCATTTTGCGAAAGCCGGCGAAACTTCTCAGGAGACCCGCTCATACAATGCCCGAAAAGGTACCGTTTCTCGATCTTAAAGCGCACCACGCGCCGCACCGCGCTGAGTTCGATCAAGCCATTGGCGAAGTCATCGACAGCGGTGCTTTTGCTGGGGGACCGGTGGTGGCGGAGTTCGAAAGCGAGTTCGCGGCCTTTTGCGGGACTCGACATGCCAGCGGTGTGGGTAACGGAACAGATGCGCTTTGGCTGGCTTTGCTGGCATGTGGCATTGGACCCGGGGATGAGGTCATCACCGTGCCGAACACGTTCATGGCCACAGCCGAGGCAATTACCTATGCTGGAGCCAAGCCCGTCTTCATCGATGTCGACGAACGCACTTACACGATGGATCCGAATTTGCTGGAAGGGGCCCGGACTCCCCGAACCAGAGCGATTATTCCCGTCCATCTTTTCGGACAGGTTGCGGACATGGATCCCATCCTCTCCTTTGGACGCAAGCACGGACTCTTTGTCATCGAAGACGCGGCCCAGGCGCATGGAGCGGAATACAAGGGACACAAGGCAGGCTCGATTGGCGATGTTGGTTGTTTCAGCTTTTATCCGGGGAAGAATCTTGGCGCCTTTGGTGAAGCAGGCGCGGTTGTGACTAGCGATGATAAACTCCAGGAAAAGATTCGCATCCTGCGAGAGCACGGCCAGGTTAGGAAATACTACCACTCAATGGTAGGGTGGAACTGCCGGATGGACGGTATCCAGGCAGCGATCTTGCGAATCAAGTTGCGCTATCTTGATCAGGGAAATCAGCGGCGCCGAACTCACGCCAGCCACTACAGCCGGCTTTTCCAAGGATTGGAGGAAGTCGGACTGCCGTTCGAGGCTGACTACGGCCGGCACGTCTTCCACATCTATCCGATCCGAGTGCCGGAGCGGAGCGAAATCATGCGGCTGCTCCAGGAGAAAGGTATCGGATGCGGTGTGCACTACCCGGTTCCAATCCACCTTCAGGAAGCTTATCGAGGTCTTGGTTACGGTGAGGACGCCTTTCCTGTCTCGGAGCGGACTTGTGCGGAATTCATTTCTCTGCCCATGTTTCCCGAGCTGACGGAAAGGCAGGTACAGTTGGTCGTAGAGTCGGTCAGGGAGGCCCTTGCGGTCGGTGCCACTTCGTGAATCGAAACCGCTTCAGTGACGGGAGACTGGGATGACGGCATCGGTGGATTATTTGTCGGTAATACAGAAGGCCGGAACTGGCGAAGGCAAGCTATGTATCCTGGAAGGACCGGAGACTCGATTTGTAGATCCGATTGCTGATCCGGAGTGGGATCAGCTCGTTCTTTCGCATCCCAATGCAAGCTTCTTTCACTCCGCCGCCTGGGCTAAGGTTTTGTCAAAAACCTATGGGCACAAACCGTTCTATATTGCTTTGTCTCGTGACGGGGAACTGCAGGCCCTCGTCCCGATCATGGAAGTGAATAGTTCCTTCACCGGTCGTCGCGGAGTATGCCTTCCTTTCAGTGATTTCTGTGCGCCGCTTCTGTTCAACGGTTGTGAGTCCCGCCGTGTCACAGCCAAACTCTCAGATTTGGCCAGCGAACGTGACTGGAAACATTTCGAGATTCGGGACGGGAATGGGTTTGTCCCGCCTGCCGATCCCTCAGTCGAATATCTCGGTCATACTTTGGACTTACAGCATACTGCGGAAAATCTCTTCGCGGGCTTCTCAGGTTCGGTCCGACGGGCGATACGAAAAGCGGAAGAAAGCAAATTGAGCGTCGAGATATCCCGAAGCCGCGAATCCGTGACGGAGTTCTATCGCCTCCACGTCCAAACGCGGCGCCGGCATGGCTTACCCCCGCAACCGCTCTCCTTTTTCAACAATATCTTCGACGAGGTCATTCAAAGCGGGTCTGGTTTCGTGGTTCGCGCAAGCCGCAAATCGCGGTCCGTGGCTGCGGCGATCTTTTTGCAATTCGGTCGCGGGGCAATTTATAAGTTCGGGGCCTCGGAAACTGCGTCAAAGGCAGTCCGAGGCAACAACCTTGTCATGTGGGAAGCCATTCGCTTTCTCGCGCGCAGTGGTTGCGAATCATTGCACTTCGGGCGAACCTCGCTCGGCAACGGTGGTCTGCGAAGGTTTAAATTGGGCTGGGGAACTACCGAGAAGCTGATTAGATATTTTCAGTGGGACGCCGCGGCTTGTAAGTGGGTCGGCCGCAGCGATCATAGCAAGGGACTGCACAATACGCTTTTCGCCAACATGCCTCTCGCCATAAACCGGCTTGCAGGTGCGCTTCTATATCCGCACCTCGACTGACATGGAAAACTCAATCACGCGCATACCGGGATGGCAGCAGTCGCCACCGGGTCAGCGACCGAAACCGGCACCGGAAGCAGAGCCGGGTTTGGGCCGGAGCGACATTCTCTTCGCGCTCTTTAGGCACAAGAAGCTGATTCTCGTGCTCGGTCTGCTTGGTTTCATTGCCGCCGCTGCCGTCTATTTCTTTTATCCACCGCTTTATAAGTCGGAAGCGAAGTTACTCGTTCGCTACGTTCTGGATCGCCGCGCGGTCGACCCGGTCGATAGCTCAACGACCTCAACCCAGCTTGGGGCCACGTCCGATTCAATCATCAATTCTGAGGTCGAAATCCTAACTAGTTGGGACCTCGCGGTCCAGGTGGCTGAAGCGATTGGCCCAAAGCGTCTTTTGCGCTCAGAGGCCTCACCGAGCAAAGAAGCGGCGGCCGGAACCATATCCGAAGGATTGACAGTTACCGCCAGAACCGGAAGCAGCATCATCTATGTCGAGTATCAGAATCGCGACCCGGAATTGGCAACTCTGGTCCTAAACGAACTCCTCAACCGATACTTCATCAAGCATCTTGAAGTGCACCGTTCTGCTGGCGCCTTCGATTTCGTCAGTCAGCAAACGGATCAGGTGCGGACACGTTTGAACCAGACAGAAGACGCCTTGAAAGAGGCCAAGGCGAAGGTCGGAATCGTTTCATTGGCCGATGGGACCGCGACACTCAACGCCGAACTCACGCGGACAGAGGAACAGCTGCATCTTGCTGAAGCTGATTTGGCGGAGCAGCGGGCACGTGTCCAGGCGATGGGCCTTTCCTTGCCAGGAGCAGACAGAAACAATGCTGTAGAGAGTTCTCCGATACCGACGGGATCGGTTGCCTCCGCGAGTCTGCCCAATGTGACGGCTACTCCCGGTAAACCCGGGCCACCCGATAAAGCGATTCAGCAGTATCAGGTCTTAGTCAATCGATTGGCGGGTCTTCGAAAGTCGGAACTCGATTTACTCTCCAAGTTCGCTCCGGGAAGTGTCATGGTCCAGGTGACCCGCACGCAAATTACTGATCTTGAGGATCAGAAAAAGTCACTGGAAAAGAAGTATCCCGATTTGCCTTCCCACATTCTGGGCGCCGCCTCTTCCGGCCAGTCTGGGGACACGGTGTCGGAAGCGGCTCGCCTGGCTGGAATGGAGGCGAAGACAGAAGCGCTGCGAAGCCGCCTGCAGGAACTCCATGGAGAGATGAAGCAACTCGCTCAGCTCGCTCCGACAATCGGAGATCTGGAGAGGAAAAAAGACCTGGAAGAAAGCAATTACAAATATTTTGCAAATACATTGGAAAAGGCCCGTGTGGACGAAGCTTTGGATCCGTCCAAAATTCCGAATATCAGTGCGGTCCAAAGACCTTCGCCACCCATTTTCGTCGCTCCTAAACGCAACAAGATCGCCCTGCTTTGTGCCGCCGGAGGTTTGGCCCTTGGGATTGCGTTGGCCCTTTTGCGTGAGCTGGTTCTCAATCAGACCTTAAAGAGGCCGAGCGAGCTCGAGGCGCAGCTTCATACTTCGCTCCTGCTGTCGATTCCGGACGCTTCCTCCAAAGATCAACTGGCATTGCCCACTGGCGGCGCGTCGGACGGTTCAGCCGCCATGGTCCGATCCAGGCGCGGCAATCTCGCGCCCTGGGATCACGGTCATTTTATTCGGGTATATTGCGAGGCGATCCGGGATCGCATTGGACTCTACTTTGATCTCCATCAACTGACCCACAAACCCAAGCTTGTGGGCGTGGCCAGTTTCTCGCAGGGAGCCGGCACATCGACGCTCGCGGCCGGTCTCGCCGCCGCGCTCTCCGAAACGGACGAAGGCAAGGTTTTACTGGTCGACGTCAACCTTGGCCCGGATCACGTGCATCCCTTTTTCAAGGGCAAACCGGCTTATCCACTCACCACTGCTCTGCAACCGCGCACCTCGCTCGATGCCGCCTCGGAAAATCTTTACCTCGCCACGGTCGGAAGTTCCAATACAGGATTGGCCCAACTGGGCTTAAAAAGGTTCTTCGACCTGATGCCTAATCTTAAGGCGAGTGACTTCGATTATATCATCTTCGACATGCCGCCACTGGCTTCCACCAGTCCAACCTGGGGGATGGCGGCATTCATGGACAAACTCCTGCTCGTGGTCGAAGCGGAGAAGAGCAACCGCGATCTCGTCAAACGCGGATACGCCAAACTCATGGCCGAACGGAATAACGTCTCAGTCGTCTTGAACAAGACACGGTCCTACATTCCCAAGGTCCTCGACACCGAAAACTGATCTTCTTCGTCAGGCTTTCGAACCAGGGTAATCTATTGTCCCCGACCCGGTGGGGGAACGGCGTAAGACAAGGCGTTACGCCATTCGCGCAACCTCATATTTGATTTGATGTTACGAAACACGATTTACTACAGTTTGAAGCCTTTCCTTCCGCGAAGGTGGAGAACGGCAATCCGTAGCTGGATTGCGGTCCGACAGCGCAATCGATTCAAGGACACCTGGCCGATCATGCCCGGATCGGAGCGGCCACCGGAAGGTTGGCCCGGATGGCCCGGCGGCAAAAAATTTGCCGTCGTTCTAACCCACGACGTCGAAAGAAACGGCGGATTGAAAAAATGCCGCCAATTAATGGAACTCGAAATGCAACTGGGCTTTCGTTCCTCCTTCAACTTCGTTCCTGAAGGCGGCTATCGCGTGCCCGACGCTTTGCGCCACGAAATGGCACAGGCTGGCTTCGAGGTTGGGGTTCATGATCTCGAACATGACGGCAGGCTCTTCCGCTCCCTTTCGAAGTTCAAGGAGCGCGCCATCCGAATCAATCGTTACCTCCAGGACTGGAACGCGGTCGGATTTCGCTCCGGTTTCATGTTGCACAACCTCGATTGGCTGCATCAGCTCGAAATCGAGTACGACCTCTCAACTTTCGACACCGACCCTTTCGAACCGCAGCCGGAAGGGCGCCATACGATTTTTCCATTCTGGGTCCCTCATCGTTCGTCCCCTGCCAGGCAGCCAGAGGTCCTCTCCCGCCGGGCAAAGAGCGATCCAAGGTCAGAGGGCGGAGGCCGTTTTCCGAGTCAACCCCCCACTCGTACCTGTCGCGATGGCTACGTTGAGCTGCCTTACACGCTCCCGCAGGATTCCACCGTTTTTCTCCTGCTGCGGGAGCCGACGACGGATCTCTGGATGCGAAAGTTAGATTGGATCGCCGCGAACGGCGGAATGGTCCTGCTCGATTCGCATCCCGATTACATGAATTTCCAGCAGGCGAGCGGACAACGCGGAGAGTATCCGGTCAGACTATATACCGAGTTACTCGAATACATTCGCTCCAGGTATGAAGGCGAATACTGGCATGTTCTACCGCGTGAGATGGCGAGGTATGCGTTGCAGGTTGGTTCGATGGGGGGCGGAATCGAGAAGAACTGCTCGCCTCCGACGATTCATCCGGTTCCATCGCGCTCTGTAGCGGGCGACCACGGGTTGGACACGTTGCTCCGCCAGAAAGACGACGTTATTGACTCTCGCATCTGATTCGAGCGATTTGGATAGGGGGTCGCATCTGCGGGGGAGGCGGGCGGCAGTTCTCTTGTTCTCCTATTTTCCCGCCGACCCCAGACCTCGCCGATCTACTGAAGCTCTCGTTTCGGAGGGAGTAACGGTTGAGGTCGTCTGCCTCCAGAAAGACGAATCAGAAGCACGGCATGAGACGCTCGACGGAGTCGAGGTGTTCCGAATTCCAATCAAGCGGCACCGCGACAATAAGGTGAAATACCTTACTCAGTACGCAGGATTCATTCTGAGATCGTTTCTTCATCTTGCCCGGCGCTCCTTCCCGCGGAAGTACGACTTCGTGCACATTCATAACATGCCGGACGTTCTGGTCTTCAGCGCTCTCGTGCCCAAAGCGCTCGGGGCCAGGGTCATTTTGGATCTGCACGACCCGATGCCCGAACTCATGCAAACGATCTTTGGGCTGGAGGAGTCGAGCTTTGGTGTTCGCCTCCTGACATACCTGGAGAAGCTAAGCATTTGGTTCGCGGACCTGGTCGTCACAGTCAACCTGGCCTGCCGCCGAATCTTCTCTTCGCGGAGCTGCAACACTGACAAGATTACCGTGGTCATGAACTCCCCGGACGACAAGGTTTTTCAGTTTCAAGCGCCTAAGTTACACGGTTCCAACGGGAGCGAACCGACCGGGCCCTTCTCAATTCTTTATCATGGATCTCTCGTCCCGCGCAACGGCTTCGATCTTGCCGTCGATGCCCTGGAAATCGCTCAAAAGCGTATTGCCGGAGCGAGGTTGATGGTTTGCGGGGAGAGAAATGCCTACTTTGAGGGAGTCATGAAATCCGTTCATGACCGGGGCCTTCAGGAAAGCGTGCACTACCTCGGGGTGAAGGATCTTCCACAAATCGTGGAAGCGATTAATAGTTGTGACCTCGGGATTATTCCTAATCATCGCAATACTTTCACGCAAATAAATACCCCAACGCGAATCTTTGAGTATCTCTCCCTCGGAAAGCCTGTCATCGCTCCACGGACCCTTGGGATTGAGGATTACTTTGGGGAAGGTGACATCCTTTTCTTTGAACCCGGTGATAGCGCAGACCTGGCCCGGCAGATTGAATTCGCCTACTTTAATCGCAACGAGTTGACCCGGATTGTGGAGCGAGGCCAGCAGATTTATCTCGCCAACAACTGGAGTCATCAGAAGAAGAGCCTTATCGATTCCATCAGCCGGCTTTTTTGAGGCGGATTGGCCGTCTCTCGCATAGTCGGATCGTGGACTTAGGAATTCAGGCGGAAGAGAAAGCTGGGAAATGATCGGCGTTGCTGCGAGCGATTCACAAGCGTCTGTTGTTGGCGAATTTTTTCAGCTGTTCAAGACGGCTTGGGAATTCTGCCGCCCAGGCGTGGCTTACGATGTCGTAATTTGTTCGGAATCAAATCTCCCGGACAACCCGGCGCAATTGACCATCGTTTATGGATCAAAACAGCATCCATCCGATTCGGAAAAGGGGATTAAGGCTGCTGTTCAACACCGGGGAACAATACTTGTCAACGGCGGAGACCGAATTCCGATCTATGGCGACTGTCTAACGTTCACAGGTCCGGGGATTCCCACTTGGCTCACGGAAAATGAAGAAGTTGTCGCGCTGGAGCTTGCCTGCGAGGCCGGAGCCTTCGTCCGTGTTGGATTCGATCTGTTTGCCGAAATAGAGGGACTGCTCCGCAAGGGCCAGCCGGCAAGCTTCGCGCAGATTCCAACTCTCGAACTGCAGATCGCGCTGCTGCGCGAATTGATTGTCAGTCGCTCGCTTCAACTTTCTGAAATTCCACCCGTTCCCTCAGGTTACAGGTTTATCGTCTGTCTGACCCATGACGTGGACAATTTTGGAATCAAAAATCATCGGTTTGACCATACGATTGTTGGATTTATCTATCGGGCGTTGATCGGCACTTTTCTTGGTTTCTGCACAGGTCGAAAATCGGTCCGGCAGGTGGTGACGAATTGGAAAGCCGTATTCTCCCTGCCATTCGTCCATCTGGGCCTGGCGAAGGATTTTTGGAAAGCGCTCGACCAGTACGGAAAAATTGAAAATGGAGCGCCCTCGACATTTTTTGTTATCCCCAAAAAGGGCGACCCAGGGCAGGGTGCCGGTAGCTCTTCTCATAAATGGCGCGCCGCGCGTTACGAGGTCGCGGAAATCGGAGAGCAGGCTCAGGAACTCATTTCTGCAGGTTGTGAAATCGGTCTCCATGGCATCGACGCCTGGTCCGATACCGCGAAAGGCCGCGCCGAGCTTGAAATGGTTCGTCAGGTTACCGGTGAATCGGAAATTGGAGTCCGGATGCATTGGCTCTATTTCGACGAGAACGCGCCCGCCCGGCTTGAAAAGGCCGGATTCTCCTACGACTCGACGGTTGGTTACAATGAGACTGTCGGTTATCGTGCCGGCACCACGCAGGCCTTTCGACCACTTAACGTGGAGCGACTGATCGAACTGCCCTTGCATGTCATGGATACGGCTCTGTTCTATCCCTCCTACATGAATTTGCCGCCCAAACGAGCCAAGGTTGTCCTGGACGAAATGATCGCGAACGTGATTCGTTTCGGTGGAGTGCTAACCATTAATTGGCATGACCGAAGCCTGGCTCCCGACAGGCTCTGGGATCAGCCCTATATCGACCTGCTGGATGAGTTGAAGAGCCAGGGGGCGTGGTTTGCGACCGCGTCACAGGCGGTCGCCTGGTTCAAGAAGCGCCGGTCAGCTTCGATCGAGCAAAGAGACTCCGACGAGCCCGAGGTTGGAGGGGATCAGAGCAATGACAACCTTCCCGGACTGCGCCTTCAACCGCACAAGGCGAGCGCGCTGCAACTGGCTCGTTCCCGGAAGGGCGCATCTGACACTTCCGTTGCCGAGTTGGTCTTGAGTCGCGCGGCACGGTTGGGTATTGCAACAGTCTCATAAGCGAAATATGGATTCAAAGTCATTGGTGCTGGCGCAATTCGGCTGTGGATATTGGGGACCTAATTTACTGCGCAACTTCTCCGCCATTTCGGGATGCGAGGTCCGCTACGTGGTTGATTCCAGTCCGGAACGCCGGGCTTTCGTGGAGACAAGTTTTCCCCGCACGCGCGCAGTGGACTCGATTGAGATCGCGCTGACGGATCCAGAGGTCAGCGGAATCGTCATCGCGACACCGGCCGCGAGCCACTTCTGCCTGGCGCAAAAAGCACTCGCGGCAGGCAAGCATGTTTTTGTCGAGAAACCGCTCGCCACCAAGACCAGCGAGGTGGATGAACTGGGCCGGTCTGCGCGCGGAGAGGGGCCTGATCGTGATGGCGGGTCACACCTTTATCTACAACGCCGCAGTGCGTTACGTGAAGCAGTTGATCGCTGCAGGTGAATTGGGTGAAATTCGCTACATCTACAGTCAGCGGCTTAATCTTGGACGGATTCGCGCTGACATTGATGCCCTTTGGAACTTCGCTCCGCACGACATTAGCATCATTCAATATTGGCTTGGAGACATCGAGCCGGTCTCGGTGAACCGGCAGGGTATGGCCTACATGCAGGAGGGGATTGATGACGTTGTATTTCTAAGTCTCGAATACCCTTCCAGTGTTATCGCCAACATCCATGTCAGCTGGCTCGATCCTCAGAAGGTTCGAAAAATAATCGTCGTCGGCTCGAAGAAAATGGTGATTTACGACGACATCGCCGAAAACAAAATCGCGATCTACGACAAGGGCATCGATCGCAAGGCCATTCTTGGGCAAAACATGGACTTCGATCACCCGCGCCCGCTTCAATTTAACTACCGAAGCGGCGATATTCTGCTTCCGCAGATTCAATTTGCCGAACCGCTTCGTGTCGAGGCGGAGCACTTCCGGGATTGCATCTTGGGCGACAGCCAGCCGCTTACTGGGGTCGCGCACGCCCGTGCCGTGGTCTCGATCCTTGAACGGGCCCAGTCACGCAATTTCGCGAGGGAAAGCACTTCATGAACGAACCGAATCTACGCGTAGCCGGCATCCTCAACGTTGAGTTCGGTAAGGATGTCACCGTCGTGCAGCCCGTTAATATGTATGGCTGCACGATTGGCGACGAATCGTTTGTTGGTCCGTTTGTTGAGATTCAGAAGGACGTTCGCATTGGAAAACGATGCCGTATTCAATCGCACGCCTTCATTTGTGAGTTGGTATTGATGGGTGACGATTGCTTTATTTCCCACGGAGCAATGTTTATCAATGACCTGTTTGCGATCGGCGGACCGGCCAAAGGGCAGCGCGAGCTCTGGCGATCCACCAGGCTGGGTAATCATGTCAGCATCGGGACTAACGTGACCGTCCTTCCCGTCACCATCTGCGATCGGGTGGTTGTCGGGGCCGGCAGTGTGGTTACGAAGGATATCACGGAACCGGGGATCTATGCTGGAAACCCGGCCCGCCTGCTGCGGGGACTTTGACGAGAGAGATCAGAGATCAGAGGTCAGAGATCAGAATTCAGCCTTTCCCAAATGTCAGAGATCAGAAGTCAGGGTGAAACGCAGGGGATGGAATGCAGATACGATCCGCAAAGGACTTGATCGTCTATCAAAAGGCGTACGCCCTTGCGATGGACATTTTCGCGATGAGCAGGGGGTTTCCCGCCGAAGAAAAGTACTCGCTTACCGATCAAATCCGGCGTTCCTCTCGCTCTGTATGCACGAATCTGCGAGAAGCATGGGCTAAGCGCAGGTATGTGGCCCACTTCGTAAGTAAGCTGACGGACGCCGATGGCGAAAACAGTGAAACTGAAACGTGGCTCGATTTCGCTCATGATTGCAAATATCTGTCTCAGCAGAATCACGCATTGTTTGCCGCAGCGTGCCACGAAGTTGGAGCAATGCTCGGAAGCATGATTAATAACCCTTCATCGTTCATCCTTGCTCTGCCGTCTGACCGTTGACTTCTGATCTCTTCCGCCTTTCCAATGAATATCCCTTTCGTTGACCTTCACGCTCAATATCTGAGCATCAAGTCGGAAATCGACTCGGCCCTTGCTCAAGTCATCGCCGAGTCTGCTTTCATCCGCGGACCGCATGTCGATGCTTTTGAAAAAGCCTGGGCCCAAACCGTCGGCGTCAAGCACTGTGTCTCGTGCGCGAACGGCACGGACGCTCTTTACGTTGCGATGCGCGGTCTAGGGATTAAGGCCGGCGACGAAGTCATTACGAGCGCGCATTCGTGGATTTCTACCACGGAAACGATCACCCAGGCTGGCGGTCGTGTTGTGTTCTGCGACACTGATCCGGAGACGTTCACGATCGATCCCGCGCAGATTGAAGCGAGAATTACTTCCGCCACTGTCGGAATCATCCCGGTGCATCTTTATGGCCAGGCGGCGGAGATGGACGCGATCATGGCAATTGCCGAGCGGCACAACCTTTGGGTGATTGAAGATTGCGCCCAGGCCCATCTGGCGCGCTACAAAGGACAGATGGTGGGAACGTTCGGTAGTGCCGCGACTTTTTCATTTTATCCAGGCAAAAACCTGGGAGCCTACGGCGATGCCGGCTGCGCCGTGACCAATGATGAGCGGCTCGCGGATTGGATGGCGACCTTCGCCCGCCACGGGGGCAAGGGCGAACATGTGATGGAGGGCATTAACAGCCGGATGGACGGTTTCCAGGGCGCTGTTTTGAACGTAAAACTGCCCCATTTGCAGGCATGGACAGAGGCGCGCCGCAGGGTTGCGGCCCGCTATGACAAACTCTTGGGCGGCCTGAGCGACCTCGTAACGCCCAAGGTCGGGCCGGATCGCGACCATGTTTATCATCTCTACGTCATTCGAAGCGAAGCGCGCGACGCTTTGCGGAATCATCTTACCAATGCCGGCATCGCGACGGTCCTGAACTATCCGAAAGCCCTCCCTTTTTATCCCGCCTACAGTTACCTGGGTCACGTTCCGGAGGACTTCCCAATCGCCTACGCTAACCAGTCCCGGATCCTGTCGATCCCGATTTACCCCGAGATGACCGAGGAGATGACCGGATACGTCGCCGATCAGATCGCAGGCTTTGGGAAATGAGAAAGCAGAAAGCAGAAAGCGGAAAGCAGAAAGCTGAAAGCAGAAAGCTGAAAGCTGAAATTCTGCCCTCTGACCTCTGACCTCTGCCCTCTGACCTCTGACCTCTGCCCTCCGCCCTCTGACTAGACATGCCTCCTTTTCTCGCAGCCCTCCTTACCTGCGGATTCATTGCCTTTCTTTTCAGGCGCGACAGTCGAGAAAGGCCCAACATCACCGGGGCGCTTTGGATTCCGCTCCTGTGGTTGCTGATCATTTCTTCCCGATTCCCTTCCGAATGGCTTGCGCTTTTCGGTTTGAACGTCGGCGGGGCTTCGTTGGAGGAAGGGAGTCCGCTCGACGCGTCCGTTTATTTCGTCTTGATGGCGGCCGGTCTATACGTTCTGCATCAGAGGCGAGTCAGCCTTGCGGTCGTTATGCGGAACAATCAATGGCTCACCATATTTCTTCTCTATTGTCTCATCTCCATTATCTGGTCCGACTTTCCCGTCGTGGCTCTAAAGCGATGGATCAAGGTGCTCGGGCACCCGATCATGGCGCTAATCGTTTTTACAGAGCCGGATCCGGAGGAAGCCTTGATCCGACTGATGAAAAGGTGTGCCTACGTCATCCTTCCGGTTTCGATTCTGTTCCTCAAATATTTTCCCCAGTGGGGCCGCGGATTCGATCCCTGGAGTGGGGCGGCTGTGAATACAGGCATCACGACAAATAAGAATTTGTTGGGCTGCATTTGCATGATCCTGGGTTTCTTCCTCTTCTGGTATCTCCTCCAGAACCTGGCATGCTGAGAGAAGCCAACGCAGGAGAAGCGAGCTTATTCTGACTGCAGGGTTATTGGTCATGGTTTGGTGGCTTCTTTCGATGGCTCACAGCTCCACCTCGCTCGTCTCGCTGTTTGTCGGTGTGTTAATGGTCGTGTTGCTTGGGCTGCGCTTCGTAAACAAGCGCTTTATCGGCACATATTTGATTGGCGGAGTGCTTGTATTGACGGTCGCCGAGATGACGTTTGGGATTTATGCGAGCGCCATCAGGTTGCTGGGAAAGGATCCCACTTTGACCGACAGAACCTTGCTTTGGAGTGATATCCTGAAAATCGACTTCAGTCCGCTTTTTGGAACCGGGTTTGAAAGCTTTTGGCTGGGAAAGCGTTTGGACATACTCTGGGCAACACGCTGGTGGCACCCGACCGAGGCTCACAACGGTTATCTTGAAACCTACATAAATTTGGGGCTGGTTGGGCTTTTCTTGTTGATCGCATTGCTCATCGCGACCTTTTGGAAGGGACGTCGGGAACTCTTGCAGAACTTCGAATTGGGGCGGTTCCGTCTCGGTTTTCTGGCCGTAGTGATAGCTATACAATTGGACCGAGGCGACTTTTAAGTCGTTGAGCCCGGTCTGGTTAGTTTTTTACCTCATTGCGCTGGATTATCCGTGGCAGCTGCATTCTCCCGTGACGGAAACGACGGAGCCCGATGGCCAGGAAGAAGAAAGATTGCTCGCAGGGATGGTCGAGTCTCGCTGAGGGAATCATTTCGCCGGGAGGCCGGTGGTAGAGCCGCGTAAAGGGCAGTCCTCGCATCTACGCGAAAAATACAATGGACAGCGAACACTTTATCCAACCGGGCGATCGTGTTCTCGTCACTGGTGCAAATGGTTTCATTGGCGCGCAGGTGGTCCGGACTTTGCTCGAACGCGGCTTTTCGAATTTGCGTTGTTTCGTAAGGCCCTCGAGCAAAATCGAAAAACTCCAAAGGATTATCGACGGATGCGACGGAGCCAGAGGGGTTGATATTATCTCCGGCGATTTGCTTTCACGCGATGATTGCCGAAAAGCCGCGCAAGGTGCCTCGGTCATTATTCATTTGGCGGCTGGATTCGACAAATCCTTTGCCGGCGCATTTATGAACTCCGCGCTGGCCACGCGGAATCTTATTGAAGCCTTTCTTGAGCTTGGGCAGCCGAAGCGGTTCCTGAACGTCAGTTCGTTTGCCGTTTATTCCAACCTGGAGATGGACCGTGGCTCTCTCCTCGATGAGGATTGTCCGCTCGAAGACGCCCCGCAGGAACGCCAGGACGCCTACGCATACGGCAAGCTCAAACAGGAGGAACTCGTTCGCGAATACGGGCGGACCAGCGGACTCCCCTACGTCATCGTGCGGCCGGGCGCGGTTTTCGGTCCCGGCAAGCCCGATCTAAGCGGGCGCGTCGGCATCGACACGTTTGGCTTTTTTATCCACCTCGGCGGCTCCAACGAGCTGCCTCTTACCTTTGTCGATAACTGTGCTGACGCCATCGTCCTCGCCGCGCTCAAGCCTGGCGTAGACCAGGAGATTTTCAATATCGTCGATGACGAGCGACTCACCAGTCGCGAGTTTCTCTCCGCTGTGAAGAAGGCGAAGAACTTCTTCTCTATCAGTGTCCCTTATCCGCTGGCCTACCTTGGTTCCCTCTTATGGGAAAGCTATTCCAAGAGATCTGGTGGGCAATTGCCGGCGGTTTTCAATCGCCGCCGTGCCGCCGCCGAGTGGAAAGGCAACCGGTTTTCGAATCGACGCCTTCACGAACGCCTCGGCTGGGAGCCCAGGGTGACGATGAAAGACGCGATGGCCGCGTTCCTGGAACAGTTCGAGTCGGCGAAGTCAGAGGAAGCGTTGAGGCGCTGACTCCATTCCTCTGTCCTCCGTCATCTGACTTCTGACCTCTGACCTCTGACCTATGGAACCGATGCTACGTGTTGCCATTATTGGCTGCGGAAAGATTGCCGATCAGCACGTCCAAGCCATCACGCGCATTCGTGACTGCGAAATCGTCGCGGCATGTGATCGTGAGAGACTTATGGCAGAACAGCTTGCCGAGCGTTTCAAGATTGCCGGCATTTTTTCCGACACACTGGAGATGTTGCAGGCCGTCTCGCCCGATGTCGTTCACATCACAACCCCACCGCAGGGGCATTTTCCGCTGGCAAAGTTGTGCCTCGAAGCCGGGTGTCACATTTACCTGGAAAAACCATTCACCGTTACGGCTGCGGAAGCGGAGGAATTGATCATGCTCGCGGAAAGCAAAGAGCTGAAGGTCACCGCCGGCCATAATTATCAGTTTACTTTGGAAATGATGGAAATGCGCCGGCTTGTAACCGCGGGCTTTATTGGAGAAAGGCCCGTTCATCTGGAGAGTTATTGGTCATACGACTTAAGCGATGCAAGCTACGTCGGACCGATTCTCGGTAGCAACAAGCATTGGGTGCGCCAGTTGCCCGGCCAGCTTTTTCACAATCTCATCAGCCATGGAATCGCCAGGCTCGCCGAGTTTTTGGATGACGACGTCGAGATTAGCGCACACGCGCATCAGAGCGAACGACTGCGCAGGCGGAGAAGTAGTGTTGCTTCCATGGCGAGATTGATGGAGAGGTCCTGATGTCTATTGTATCGTACAGTGTCCTCAGTCCTTTGATCGGCTGACGTCTGTCCTGTGAAATACGTGCTTATTACCTCGGCGCGCAACGAAGAGGCATTCATTGGCGGAACGCTCGATTCCGTCGTCGCCCAGACTCGATTGCCGGAGCGCTGGATTATTGTGGATGACGGCTCGGTCGATAGGACCCCTGAGATAGCTGCCGCCTACGCTGAAAGATTTCCGTGGATTGCGCTCATCCGCAACCCACGCCGCGAAGGTCGTAATTTTGCGGCCAAGGCGGATGCCGTGAATTTCGCGCTGACGCAGATGCAGAATCTGGATTTCGACGTACTGGGCAACCTCGACGCTGACACGTCCTTCGAACGCGATTACATGGAGTTTCTGCTCCGGAAGTTTGCTGAAGACCCGGAACTCGGGGTGGCTGGAACCCCCTTCATCCAGGATGGAGACTATGATTCAAGCCGGGACAGCTTCGAAGGGGAAAATTATGTAGCCGGGCCATGCCAGCTTTTCCGTCGCGAATGTTTTCGCGAGATCGGCGGTTATGTCGCCAATCCTGCCGGCGGTGTAGATTGGATTGCGGTCATGGCCGCACGACTCAAAGGCTGGAGCGTCCATTCCTTCGCGGACAAGCGCTATTATCACCATCGCTCGATGGGCACGGCGGGACGCAGCGAATTCTCCGCCCAATTTTCCTACGGCGAGAAGGACTATTATCTCGGCAACTCGCCGATCTGGCAGTTGTTCCGCGTAACGTATCGTCTGGCCAAAAAGCCCTATGTTACCGGAGGGCTGGCGCTGGGTCTGGGTTACGCATGGGCGGCGATCAAACGCGTCAGGCGCCCCGTGTCCGAGGAACTCATGCGCTTTCATCGCGCAGACCAGATGAAAAAATTAAAGGGTATCCTGCGCTCGGTTTTGCAGTTGAAGAAAGTGGATAGCTTTCGTGCCGCAGCGGAAACGCAAAATTAGAGCTGAATGATTGCTGTAAAGGACATTTCGCCCCGTGTCGAAAAGGTTTCCGTCGCGCTTGCGAACTTCATTACCTGGCTCGAAGCCTATGGTGAACTGTCACGCGATCATCAGACATTTTTCGCGGGTCCGATAGGTGGCAGAGCGAAGGCTCTTTATTACCGGCACAAATTTCTCGGCACGGCAGCCGTCGCGCCGATGATTTTTTTCGAAGCGTTTCTTCCCGGCACGCGTCGCTTCTTCCATCATCCTACAAGATTTCCGATCGCGGATGCGCATTACGCGATGGGATTTGCTTTCCTCTACGAAAGCTCCTCAGATCCCGCTCATCTGGAAAGGGCCATCCACTTTCTTGACCAGCTCAAGCTGAGTCGCAGCGCCGCCTACAAGGAATACTGCTGGGGCTACCCTTTCGACTGGGTCACGCGAAATGGCGTCATCAAGGCGGAGACGCCGTTTATCACCAGCACTCCCTACGTTTGGGAAGCTTTTCTTCAAGTCTACGAACTGACCTCTGACCTCCGACGTTCGACCTCTGATTATCTGCAGGTCCTGGCGTCGATAGCACGGCACGCGGCCAACGACATCAAGGACTTCCCGACCTCGGAGACGGCGAGCAGTTGTGCCTACAGCCCACTGGGAGAAAGCGGAGTAATCAACGCCGCCGCTTATCGCGCCTTCCTCCTGACAAGTGCCTCGCAAGTTCTCGAGAATGAGGACTACAGGCGGGTGGCCGATCGGAACTTGAACTTCGTCCTGGAAAATCAAAACGCCGATGGCTCGTGGTTTTACGCGGTCGATGGAGTGCGGGATTTTGTCGATCATTTCCATACCTGTTTTGTCATGAAGGCGTTGGCCAAGATTCATACGCTGACCGGAAATCCGGCTATCCTCGAAGCCCTTTCTCGCGGCGTTGCCTATTACCTGGGCAATCTTTTCGAGGCCGACGGTTTGCCCAAGCCGTTTTCCAAAGCCCCGCGCCTGACTGTTTACAAGCGGGAACTCTACGATTGCGCGGAATGCATCAATCTCTGCCTTCTTTTGCAGGGTCGTTTTCCCGAATTGGAAACGACCCTGGAAAAGGTGGTCGACGGAATCCTGAGCGATTGGGTTAAGCCCGACGGTTCCTTCCGTTCCCGCCAGCTTCGTTTCGGATGGGATAACGTCCCGATGCACCGCTGGGCACAGTCGCAGATGTTCCGAAGTCTTGCGTTCTACCTGCGCGAGACTTCGGAACATCACAGCGGTCAGCGGTCAGAAATCGGAGGTCAGATGACTGAGGTCAGAGGTCGGATGTCAGAGGAGACGCTTTGATAGCCAGGGAGTAAGATGCAGCTACGATCCGCCAAAGACTTGATCGTCTATCAAAAAGCTTATGATCTGGCGACGCAGATTTTCATCGCAAGCAAGAGTTTCCCTGCGCAGGAAAAGTATTCACTCACTGATCAAATTCGGCGCTCTTCGAGATCCGTCTGCGCGAACCTTAGAGAGGCGTGGGCAAAACGCAGATATGAGGCCCATTTTGTGAGCAAGCTGACGGATGCAGATGGTGAAAACGCTGAAACGGAGACGTGGATTGATTTCGCCCATGATTGCAAATACCTGTCGCAACAGGACCATGCCTTATTTGCCGACAGGTGCCGCGAAGTCGGCGCGATGCTCGGGAGTATGATTAACGACCCATCTTCTTTCATTTTGAGGCCGACCTCTGAACTCTGACTTCTGACCTCCGACCTCTGAAAAATGTGCGGCATAACCGGGCAATTTAACTTCCTGCGGCGCGAGCCAGTGGCGCGCGAAACGATTGTGCGCATGGCGGACTCGATCGCGCACCGCGGTCCCGACGACGAAGGTTATTTCGTCGCCGGCCCGGTCGGCCTCGGGTTTCGCCGGCTTTCCATCATCGACCTGGCTGGGGGTCATCAGCCGATGTCCGACGTCGAGGAAACCGTCTGGATCGTTTTTAACGGGGAGATCTACAACTTCAAAGAGCTGCGCGCTGAGCTCGAAACGCGGGGCCATCGTTTCCGCACTAATTCCGACACCGAGGTGATCATTCACGGCTACAAGGAATGGGGCACTGACGTTCTCAATCACCTCAATGGGATGTTTGGTCTGGCCATTTGGGACGTAATGAAGGAGCGCCTTGTCGTGGCTCGCGATGCCATGGGCATCAAACTCATCTACTACCGGGTCGCTAAGGGTCAGTTGACATTTGGCTCGGAAATCCGCCCGCTCCTGGTCTCTCAAGATTCGAGGCCGGAAGTCGATCCGGTCGCGCTCAACCTATTTCTGCGTTTCCGCTACACGCCGTCGCCCCTGACGATCTTTCAGGGTGTCCGCAAATTGGCGGCGGGGACGATGCTGGTTGTCGAGCGGGGAGAATGCCGCGAAGAACGCTGGTATAACTACACGCCGGTTCCCTTTTCCAGCCCGAAAGAGGACAGGGAAGCCACCCATGAGCTGCTCGAGCTGTATCGGGGGGCGGTGCGGCGGCATCTCCTCAGTGATGTGCCGGTCGGGATTCTTCTCAGTGGCGGGCTCGATTCGGGATTGCTCCTCGCGTTGATGAATGAGCAGGGTGGTCCATGGCCCGCTTACACCATCGGTTATGGCGCATCCTACGAAGATGACGAACTGGCAGACGCGAAAGAGACCGCGGCTCTCCTGGGCGCTCGCCATATACCTGTGACGCTCGACCAGGCTGAGTTCGAACGCTCGCTTCCGAAAATCGTGCAATGTTTGGAGGAACCCGTTGCTGCTTCTTCAATCGTCCCGATGTATTTCGTCTCTCAGCGGGCGCGGCAGGATGTGAAAGTTGTTCTTATCGGCCAGGGCCCGGACGAATTATTTGGGGGCTACAAACGGCACCTTGGCGTTCATTATGGCGATTGGTGGCGCGGACTGCCTACGGGCCTTCGCTCCGCGGTCCGCTTCGGGGTCGATCGGCTACCCCGCAACGAGACATTGAAACGAGGCGTTCGTTCACTCACGAGCGAAGATCGACTGTCACGCTATCAGGATGTGTTTTCCCTGGTGCCAGAAGAAACCATCAGTGGGCTTTTTCGTGACGACGTCCTTCCCGAGGGACGGGGTCATGAAATGGTCGAGTATTGGGATGCGCTTCGGCCGCAGATGAAACAGATGGACGAACTCGGCGGGTTTCAGCTTCTTGAAATCCGCTCCTCGCTTCCGGACGAGCTGCTCATGTATGCGGACAAGCTTTCCATGGCTCACAGCCTTGAAGCACGCGTGCCCTACCTTGATCGCACCGTGGTCGAGTATGCCCAGCGGCTCGGAGCCAGCTTCATGATCCGCGGCCGCGAGCGGAAGTGGCTCCATCGCCAGGTTTGCAAAAGCTTTCTTCCGCCGCAGATCCTGCGAAGGAAAAAGCGCGGCTTCGCGGTAAACGTGGTAGACGAATGGTTCAATGCGGGCGCAACGGGCAAAATGACAGACGTGTTGCTGGACGAAGGATCCCTGATGTTCGATTTGCTCAAGCCCGACTCGGTGCGAGAGCTCTTGAACAACCACCGATCACGGCGGCAAGATAACCACAAGCTCCTGTTCAGCCTGGTCATGCTCGAGCAGTGGTTGCAAGATATAACGTCCAAGCGCGAACGCGCGGGAGAGGCCGCTCTCGCTCGTTAGTCTTTCGCCAATATTGAGACAATTGAAATGATGCATAGAGTAACCGCGATCCCACAGGTCTTGGAAGCACTGCAGAAAAAGACCGTTATCAACGGCAAGACAGTCCGCAGGAATTATGTGGACGTTAATGGGCAGACTTTCGTCATTCGCAAAGGACTGGTCAATTATGCAGCCTTGGACGACGATTTGTTTCACGATTTGAAGGATCCGAAAGCAGCTATTGCCGGTCTCGCGCGCTGTAGGCCTCGCCCGGACGTCTTCACTTTTTCTCAACGTGTGCCGGAGGTCGATCGGAAGTACGATTATCAATCTATTAGCGAGTCGCTGGCCGTGCTCCCCATTTCAACCTACGAACATTGGTGGAGCAAGCAGGTCAAGGGAACCACTCGTAACATGGTGCGAAAGAGCCAAAAAGCCGGCGTGGAAGTCCGGGAAGCCGCTTTCGACGACGAATTTGTCCGTGGGATGGTCGGCATTTTTAATGAGACGCCGGTTCGTCAGGGTCGCCCCTTTTGGCATTACGGGAAGAGCTTTGAAACCGTAAAGCGCGATTTTTCTACCTTCATCTTCCGGGAGTATTTGATTGGCGCTTATCTGGGCGAGGAATTAATCGGCTTCGTAATGCTGGCGAACGCAGGCCGGTTTGGAATCCTTGGGCAATTCATCTCCAAGATGCAGCACCGTGACAAGGCGACGAACAACGCTCTGATCGCCAAAACGGTAGAAGTCTGTGTACAGCGCGAGTTGCCTTACCTTCTTTACACGGACTGGAGAGATACCTCCTTGGTCGATTTCAAACGCTATTCCGGATTTCAAGAGATGCGACTGCCGCGCTATTGGATCCCGTTGACGCAAAAAGGGGTCTTCGCACTTCAGCTTGGAGTTCATCACGGCTGGAAGACTCTTGTCCCGGCTTCGATTTCGGATTCGCTTAAGAAGCTGCGAAAGTCTTGGTACGAACTGCGCGTTCGGTAGTTCATCGCTCAACGACGAGATCAGTTCAAAGAGCAGCACTGCTTTCGTTTGCCGCAGACGGTCAGTTAAATTCATTTTCGGAATGTCTTTCTTGCCATGCCTGGAATTGCCGGATTAATCACCAGAAACCCTCCGGTTGAGTGTGAATTGTTGTTGCATCGGATGATTGCGAGCATGTGCCACGAATCATTTTACGTTTCTGGCTCGGGACTTTTTCCTGATTTGGGGATCTATGCTGGATGGTTGGCACACCCGTGCTCTTTTGCTGCGCGACAGTCGGGTTACGACAAAGCCTCAGATGTCGCCCTCATCTTTTCCGGCGAATGCTTCGAAGACGATCATGGACTCGACGCGGCTGGCAGGAGCTGGATCATCCAAAAATACGAAAAACTGGGCGAGCGTTGTCTTGACGCATTGAACGGTCTTTTCAGCGGTTTACTCATCGACTGTCGGCGCCGTCGCGCGTTTCTTTTCAACGATCGTTACGGCGTCGAGCGAATTTATTGTCACGAGGCGAAGGATGGGATCTATTTTGCAAGCGAGGCGAAAGCCCTCCTGGCGGCTCGACCGGAACTGCGGGCTTTCGACGACAACGGCGTCGTGCAGTATCTGGCTTTTGGCTGTACTACTGGCGAGCAGACACTTTTTCGGGGCGTCTCTCTTTTACCGGGAGGCTCCAAGTGGACTCTGACTAATGGGAAGGTCCAAAGCAGGGCGCGCTATTTTAAACCCAACGCATGGGAGATGCAGGATCTTCTTACCGAAAATCAATTTCAAACGGAATTTGCGGAGCTGTTCCAGCGAAGCCTGGCACGTTATACTGAGCACAGTGAAACCGTGGGAATCTCTCTCACCGGGGGGATCGATACCCGGATGGTAATGGCTTGCCTTCCGACGACTCGCACGAGGCACCCCTGTTATACATTCGTCGGTGAAAACGGGCTAACAACTGACGCACGTCTGGCCGCCAAAATCGCTGCCATGGCAGACTTGGAGCATCACGCTCTCCGCATAAAACCCGATTTTTTGCAACACTTCGAAACAGAGCTCGATCGAACTATTTACGTGACGGATGGCTGCGCTGGCGCAACCTCGTCCCATGAAATCTATTTTAACAGGCAGGCAAGAGAAATTTCCCCGGTGCGGCTGACCGGCAACTTTGGAAGCGAGGTCTTGCGATCTGTCTCGACATTCAAACCCTTCGGGCTGCACAGGGGCTTAATAGACAATAAGTATGCGCAATCTATCGCTGCGGAGGCGCGGAATTCATTCGAGGAGGGCGCTCACCCGGTGACGTTTGCCGCTTTTCGCGAAATTCCGTGGAATCTCTTTGGTTTGCTCGCGGCTGGCCGCTCGCAGGTGACCTTTCGCACGCCGTACCTAGATAACGATCTGGTTGCCCTGGCTTACCGCGCTCCCGTGGCCCTGCGGATTTCTCCATTGCCGGCGCTTCGCTTGATTGAACAGGCCAATCCTGGTTTGGCGCGCATTCCCACGGATCGCGGCGAAAGGTTGGGGGGTTCCGGATTCCAAGGTGCATTTCGGAGAGCCTTTGGTGCCGTGACCTTCAAGCTCGATTATTTTCATAACGACGGTTTACCGCCGTTCCTCAACACTTTTAATCCGCTTTTAGAGTTACTTGCGCCGCTCGGCATCTTCGGATTACACAAATTTCTGCCTTACCGTCGATGGTTTCGGAAGGAAGTTGCCTCGACCGTGATGGAGAGAGCCTCCAGTAGGCGAGTCCGGGAAGCGCCCTGGTGGTCGAAAGGATCGCCCGAATTGTTTGCTCGGGCGCACATCGCAGGGCGGGGAAATTACGTTCGGGAACTAAGCGCTGTTCTCAGCCTTGAAGCGATCGAGCGCCTCCTTCTCCAGATAGAGTCACCCGTTTGGGTGCCAGTTCCCTTATCCAACGTCAATTCGACCAGGAATCATTCCACCGCTCCGCGCAGTTCTACCCTACCGTAAGGGAGATTTTTACATTGCCGCAATGGGCCACGCGCTAATCTCACCTAGGCATGTCAGAGGCACCGGACCGGATCCTGTTGCTCAATACCTGTCGAATGACGACAAAAACAAGACCACTGGGAATACGCACGGGAGCGGCATGCGGGTCTGTCTCCTGACGGGTGGGGACGACAGACCCTATGCTCTTGGAATGGTAGCTGCGCTAACCGCTAGGAAGATATGCGTCGATTTTATCGCAAGTGACAAATTGGATGCGATCCAACTGCACCGCACTCCGCTGGTAAGTTTTTATAATTTGCGTGGAGACCAGAGCGAAAACGCACCCTTGCGCCGCAAGGTCGTCCGAATCCTCCGCTACTATGCGCGCCTAACGAAGTACGTTATAAGTTCGCAAGCGCGAATTTTTCATATTCTTTGGAATAACAAGTTTGAGCACTTCGATCGAACTGGCCTCATGTTGTATTACCGTCTGTTCGGGAAACGTGTCATTCTGACGGCGCACAACGTCAACGCTCGCCAACGGGATAATCGCGATAGTTGGTTCAATCGTTTAACGCTCGGGTTTCAATACAAGCTGTGCAGTCACATCCTAGTCCACACCGATGCGATGAAAAAAGAACTTGTCGCCACTTTTGCTACGCGGCCAGAGCGGGTCAGCGTTATCCCGTTCGGAATTAATAATACGATCCCCACTACCGAGATTGGAAAGCAGGAGGCGAGAAAGCGAATCGGCCTTTCGGTGGCTTCGAAGACCCTGCTGTTTTTCGGTCAGATAGCGCCTTACAAGGGTCTTGAATATCTGGTTGCCGCCTTCGCGGAACTCGTCAAGGACGACGCAACGATTCGGCTTGTTATCGCCGGCCGGATCAAGCCAGGGCATGAGGATTACTGGAAGAGGATCGACGCCGAAATTGCGCACAAAAAATTGGAACACCGGATTACAGAGTGCGTGCGATTTATCCCGGATGAGGAGGTCGAGGTTTACTTCAAAGCTGCAGACGTCTTGATTATTCCATATGTGGCGATTTTTCAGAGCGGGGTGCCTTTCCTGAGTTACAGTTTCGGGTTGCCCGTAATCGCGACCGATGTGGGTTCTCTGAGAGATGACATCATCGAAGGAGAGACCGGATTTCTTTGTCGGTCGAGAGATGCGATTGATTTGGCGAGAGTAATTAAGGGCTATTTCGCCAGCGAGTTGTATAAAGAGCGAGAGTTCCGCAGCTCTCGTATCCGCGCTTTCGCTAACGATCGAAACTCATGGTCAACCGTCGGCGAGATTATCGATCTCGTTTACCGAGACGTGCTCACGAAGTAAGGGCTATCATCGGCGTGATCATTCCAGTGTTCTGGCTTAGCAGAGATAATGCGGACTCCGCCAAAACTCGTTAAGGAAACATACGACGCGAAGTATTCGACCCCGAATTACTTTGAGGATCAGCTATGGTTGTATCGGCCGTTTGTAAAGGCCCTTATCGCAAAAGCCAAATTGAAGAATGGCGCCCGCGTTCTTGATGCCGGTTGCGGGCAGGGTTTTTTTACCAATTTATTCGCGGAAAATGGACTCAGTGCCGTGGGCGTGGATCTTAGCGAAGTTGGTATATCTTCCGCAAAGCGTGTGTACGGTTCCTCAGGCGCTGAGTTTGAAGTGGGCGACATTTTGCGGCTTAACAAGCTTGACACGTTTGACTGCGTTTTCACACGTTCCTGCTCACTGTATAATTCGGACTTGTTCGAAAACGACCTTCGACCGACCGAGGCGCTCTACAGCTACCTTAAAACCGGTGGTGTTCTGATTTTCGACTATTATACGAAACTGAAACCAGGGCTTCATTCGCCCGCGTGGGTTCTGCACTCTGTCGAGCGGGTCCATAAGCACTTTTCCCGCTTTCTGGGTGCACAGATATATTTTTCGACAAGATTGGAAACGATCGTTCTGGGTGGCTTGTCCTTCTGCCGGTTGAGCTCAAATCTATGTGAGAATGTCAGCCGTCTCAGCGGGTTGGGGGGAGAACTGGTTGCGTTCGTTCCAAAATCAGATACAGAAAGGGCGGGCTGACGGCCGACGCTGGATTGAACGGACGCGCCAGATTTGTTTCGCTCGCGCGGAGTCTGGCTTGGGGGCTGTACCCGGCACAACAACTGCTTGTCAGTAAGGAGGGATTTCTGTAGATGCGTGTAATTTGTTTGTCATTTTTCAGTTCAACGGTTTCGAAGGCCTGCTTCGCGGTTCTGCTGCTGCTTCCTTCGCTGGCCTTGGCCACAACCTACAACAGTAACGGCTCGAGTGCCGACGTTCAGGCGAAGATCAATAGTGCCAGTTCGGGAGATACCGTGACCATCCCGGCCGGAACGTTCAGCTGGTCAACCGCGGTTACGATAACCGGCAAGGGCATTCACTTGCAGGGTATAGGCGCATCTATCATCAATGGAGCTGTCGCGAAGGATGGAGTCCTTCAAGTCTCGGAGAGCGCGGGGCAAAGCGTGGAAATTAGCGGGTTGACGTTCATGTCGACCAACACGACTTCAGATCCGAGCACGACATATTTCATTATCGTCAACTCTGTGACAAACGGGAAGCCGGTTCTTCTGCACGATTGCCAGTTCACGAACAATGGATTCAATTTCAACCTTTACCAGTGCCGCTGGTATTCGAATCGCGGCGTTGTCTGGTCATGTACCTTCACGAGCACTAATTATCTCTACAACGGCATTACTTTTGACCCGGTCGGTGACGCTGCAAGTTGGTCGCGGGCCAGTTCCGAGGGGTTGGCCGGCGATCCGAATGGTGATCAAAATGTGTATGTCGAGGACTGCCATTTTCAGTTTGGGTATAACGGAGTAACGGACGTGACCGACAATGCCCGGGTTGTCGTACGTCACTGCACCTTTTACATGGCAACGATCGCCACGCACGGACCGGATACCGGTGTTACCGGGGCCCGACAGGGAGAGTTTTACGATAACTTTTTTACTTATTACGAGCCGGACGATTACAAGAACGGCAGCAGCATCGCAAACTGGTTCTATTTGCGCGGAGGCACCTATGTTGTGACCGATAATGCTATGCCGGACATTCCGTATGGAAAATCCGAGATCGTTTTGATGGTGCAAAATTTGCGACGCAACGCGGGGCCTTATGCCTGCTGGGGCGCAAATACGTCGGGCGTTCAGTATCCCGCGCCACACCAAATTGGCCAAGGCAGTAATGGGACAAGCACAGTGCTTGATCCGCTCTACATCTGGAACAACACCGGCACAGGGGGCTCGACGCCCATAGGACTCCAAGAATATGCGCCCAATGAATGTGGAAGTGGGGCGGATCTCGTCGCGGACTATATTAAGAGCGATCGTGACTACAAACTTCAGGCCAAACCGGGTTACACCAAATATACCTATCCGCACCCGTTGCGAGGTGGTGATGGTGGTGGCGACACTCCACCCTCGGCGCCGGAGGACCTGAAGATAGTACCCTAACGGTCGGTATTGTGCGAACTTGGGCTCGTTGAAAGCCTAGAGTTTCTTTCGGAGCCTTGCTGGCTTTTGGTGCGGGGAGACTTTTCTCTGACCTCTGATTGATGTTCCGCTTTCCACGCTTGGCACCGTTACTCTCCCGGCGACACCGTCTATCCTGCGTTACCCTCGGGCTGGATTCTGTCCTCTGTCCTGTGTCCTCTACCGCTTCCCTGTTATGGAACCGTTGGTTTCAATTCTGATTCCGGCCTTCAACGCCGAGGATTGGATCGCGGAAACGATCGAATCCGCGATCGGACAAACATGGCGCAGAAAGGAAATCATCATCGTCGATGACGGTTCTCGGGATAAAACACTGGCGATTGCATACAAGTTTGCTTGCGACACAGTATCGGTTGTCACGCAGGAAAATCAGGGCGCCGCCGCGACGAGGAACAAAGCTTTCTCACTCTGCCAGGGAGATTACATCCAATGGCTGGACGCCGACGATCTCTTGTCACTTGACAAGGTCTCGTTGCAAATGCAGGCAGCGGAAGAATGTAAAGATAAGCGCACTCTGTTCTCTTCGGGTTGGGGGTCGTTCATGTCTCGCCCCGCCAAGGTAAGATTCAACCCCACGAGTGTATGGAGTGACCTGTCGCCGGTGGAATGGTTACTGCGAAAGTGGGAATGCAACGTTCACATGCAGACCGCCACCTGGCTCGTCAGCCGCGAAATGACGGAAGCGGCGGGACCGTGGGACACGCGGCTCCTGGCTGATGATGACGGCGAGTATTTTTTCCGCGTCATCCGCGAAAGCACACAGATCCGTTTCGTGCCGGGGGCCAAAGTCTATTACCGGATCACGCCCTCTGCCAGGTTGAGCCACATCGGCCGC